>CAVWWE010000045.1:0-68020 GCA_963758575.1 uncultured Actinomycetes bacterium | reverse complement strand
TCCGCTTCGCTACTGTGTGTTGTTGTTTGAGCTGCACCCGGGGGAGGTGCCATGGCCAAACGAGTTGTGCTGTTCGTGCTCGGCGGCGTGCTGCTGGTCATCGGCGCGCTGGCCGCGATCGCTGGCGGAGCGCTGATGGCGTTGTTAGGGTCAAATAACACCTTGAGTTCGGGCGTGCAGCACGTGTGAACGCCGACCCGCGCCCTGGTGTCACCGGCTGACTCGATTCAGGGCGCATCCGGCGCGCAGACCACCTTCGGCAACGTCCGGCTGCGTATCACGGCCACACCGACCGGCGCCGGGCAGCATCTTTTCCTGGGCATCGGCCCGGCGAGCGCGGTAGACCGCTTCCTGAGCGGGGTCAGCTACGACGTGGCCACCGACGTGTCTGTCACGCCGTTTCACCTGACGCTGGCCCGCCACACAGGCACCGCCACACCACCCTCGCCGGGATCTCAGTCGTTCTGGGTGGCCAAGGCGAGTGGAAACCATCCCACCCTGACGTGGACTGTCACCTCCGGCTCCTACCGGGTGGTCGTGATGAACACCAACGCTGCCGCACCGGTGGCCTTCGCCGGGGGGCTGAGCCTGACCATCCCGCACCTGTTCGCGATCGGTATCGGCCTGCTCATCGGCGGCATTGTGCTCATCCTGATAGCGATAACGCTGATCGTGCTCGGTGCCCGGGCCCGGCCCCGGCCACCGGCCTGGCCCGCCCTGACCTACCTACAGCCGGGGTTAGCCACTAGGGATATGTCACCCTCGAGCGAGTGACGGGATCGAGCCTGCATTATCAGCTCGGGAAGCGCAGATCTCCTCGTTGTCCTGGGTTGGGGTGAGCACCTGGCCTCCTCGCGCCGTAGGGGAAGACCGCCGCCCGCAGGAGCCATGGGCACAGCTGGAGAAATCTAATCCTCGTGCTCGAAACAACACTGAACGGCCCGTGAACTGGCTCCCAGCGCCCGGCTTGGAAACGACCTCGACGATCAGGCTGGTGGCGGCGTCAGCGGGCAGCGGTCACCCCCGATTTCGCCCGGAACGGGCGTCCCGCAGGGATATCAGAGGCTTGGAAGATCGGTGATGCCGTTACCAAGGCTGGCCAGGTCGTTTACGTCCAGCCCATATTGCAGTGGGCGCCCGTAAGTGACCGCTAGTCGCCGTCTTGGGCCGTAGCTTGTGGCCCGTCTGTGGCCCGCCAGTACGCGTACCTACGCTTCGCTAGAACTCGCTGAGCACACCGACGATCTCCGCCAGCGATATCTCGTCAGCTGGCTTAGCCAGGCTGAAGCCGCCGCCCGGCCCACGGTGGCTAAGCACAAGCCCGGCGCGTCGTAGCGCGGTCATCACTGCTTCGAGTGACTTGCCGGGCATGGCCTGCTCTGTGGCCAGCTGCTGGGCCGGGACCAGAGCCCCGTTCGAGGCCGCAAGCTCGATCAACGCCCGCATTGCGTAGCCTGCCCGTTCCGAGAGTTGCATAGTCCATTGTTGCCCCGTGGGTCACGGCTCCGGAGGCCTCCCGCGTGATCGCACGAACCTTGGCGCTGACCTGCGCCGACTGCACGAATGGTGGCGGCGGCAGCGGAGGTCGTTCCGCGGATGTTCCGGATCACCATTTGTCCGGGCTGGGCTAGTGTCAGACCATCGCGTAGGACGATTCCCTTCCGGGATCTACGCTGTGACGGTGGAGAGGATTAGCGATGGTTTCTTGTCGTGGCGGCCGTTGATTGCCGGGGACCTTCCCATGCTGGCCGAGTGGTTGCGAGAGCCCCAGGTCGCCCGGTGGTGGAATCATGAGACAACCCTTGAGGCGGTCGAGCGCGACTTCGGCGCGAGTACGCGAGGCGAGGAGCCGGGGGAAGACCTCCTCGTTCTCCTCGACGGCCGGCCAATCGGCCTGCTGCAGCGCTCGGCGATTTGCGACTACCCCCAGGATCTCACGGAATTCTCGGCAGTTATCGAGGTGCCAGTCGGCGCCGTCGAGCTTGACTACCTCATCGCGGACCCAGCGCTGCGCGGTCGCGGTCTCGGATCCCGCATGATCGCTGCGGCCGTTGAGGACACCTGGAACTCGTATTCTGATGCGCCCGCGGTGCTTGTCGCCGTGGTGGCCGCCAATGTGGCCTCCTGGCGTGCGCTGGAGAAGGCTGGCTTGAAGCGGGTCGCTGAAGGCCCGATGTCGCCCGACAACCCGATTGATGATGCGCTGCGTTACATCTACCGTGTTGACCGGCCTGGCGCCGCCTCGTCGGCCTTTAGGCGCTGACACGTACGAACGAATCGCCTGCGCGGACGGACCTCGGAGCTACTAATTTCGCGGTCGGCAAGAGGATGTACTCACTGAGCACCTGGTCCTGCCCGTCGTCCTCGCAATCGCAAATCCCTGGGGAGCGGCGGCCGGGTCAAGGCTCGGCGGAGCCGACCCGGAGGGCGCCGCAGGCGGCCTTGATGCGGCTGCCGTGAGCGGGACAATCGAAGCCGAGGATGACGGCCTTGCGCCGCACTCATCACCGGGCTGCCGATTGACCCGCCTAGATTGGTGGTACTGCTATGGCTGGGACGGCGCGGGCGTGCCGGGCGGGCGTCCCAACGCAGAGCCCGGCGCGGGGAGCGCCGGACCCGGCGCCGCACAGCGGCGCCGCCTTGATAACACTTACGGCTAAATTCGGCAGTACTACGGTTACTTGCCTCGCCTGAGCCACTGCTTGCAAAATCCGCACAGGTTGTCCGACATGGTCGCTGGCCTGCGGATCTACGGTTTGCTTGTCCTGTGAAGTCCAGTGAGGTCCAGGCCCGTTGGTGTCAACCGTGGGTGTCAGGCGGGCCGACTGAGGGCCGCGGCTCTGGAGCCTCAGGTCCGTAGATCAATGGAGCATGTCCGGTCAGTGCATCGGAATCCGTATCCGCCGGTCAGCGTCCTGCCGGGTGCCGTAATAGGCGCCATGGCCCGGCACCGTCCGGTCAGTCCGTGAGAAAGCTGTGAGAGACTCCCGCTCGCCCTCGCCTCGCCCAGCCGGATGACCGTGCCGGGCGCAAGTCCTCGGGCAGCGACACTCGTTTCAGAACGACAGCGTCCCGCTCTCCGCGAACTTGTCCACCTCGTGGCGCGGGACTTGGGTGAGCGAGCAGCTGCCGTCGGGGTTGCGGGCCAAAAGCGCCACGGCGCTGACTGTCCCGGGGAAGCTGCCGGTCGCGCCGCCGAACTGCCCGGTGCCGCCGGTCACGTCCCAGGTAAGCTGCGACGTCCCGGTGAACAGGCAGCTGTGCGGGTTGACCGAGGATGACAACGGGGCCCCGAGCGTGCTGACCACGTGCATTGTGCCGCTGCGGAAGACCAGATCGTCCTGGCTGACACCAGCAGCATCGGGGGGCACGAGCTCGACGACCCGGCCGACGCCTCGCCCAGCCAGCGGCGAGCGCCCCGCGATAAAGCCGACAGTTTACAGGCCGTCACCCTTCCGGCCTCGTCATGGGCTATGACCTGCACCGACGCCAGCGGGCGCTAACCGCATTCCCGGACGCATCCCGCATATGTCCCGCGTGGCGGCTATGGGCATACTGACGCTGACGAACCCGGTTACACCGTCGGCACCGGCTGGCCTATGCGGCGCCGGGCAGGGAGGTAGCGATGCCGGTCACCGTGGTAACCAGGCTTCGGCTCAAGGACCCGGCGTTGTTCGATGAGTTCTTCGCCAGCGCCGTGGCCGTGGTGGAGCAGGCGCAGAACTCCGCGGGCAACCTCGGCGCGGATGTGCTGGCCGAGGTGAACAATACGTACTGGACCCGCACGGTCTGGCAAGGGCGCGACCTGATGAACGCGTTCGTCAGCAGCGAACCGCATCTGCACACGATGAGCCGCATCGATGACTGGTGCGATGAGGCGACCTTCGTGGAGTGGGAGCAAGCGGGCGCGGATCTGCCGGACTGGCTGGATGGCCACGGGCGCCTTGTCGCCAGCGGCCAGGGGCCGAGCCTGAGCGATGCGACCCAGGCCCATCACTCCCGCGATTTTCCCGCCCCCGTCCTGTCCCCCTAGCCGTCACCGGCACCAGCACACCGGCGACCGCCAGGCTCCTGGATCTCTCGCCTGACCTTCTGACGCTTCTATGTTTGTCAAGGACCTGCTGGAAGGTCATCGACCGGGTGAGTTGCCGGTATAGCTCGCGGGCGATGTATCGCTTGAGGCAGCGGCGGATTTCTCGCTGGTCTTTCCTTCCGCGGTGCGCCGGGCGACGTAGGCGCGGGTGCGGGGGCAGCTGCGCATCCGGGTCAGGGCGATGGCGTGGACGGCTCGGTTCAGGGCCCGGTCGCCGCCGCGGTTGAGCCGGTGCCGGACGGTCTTGCCGCTGCTGGCCGGGATGCGGGCTGGTGCCGCCCAGGGCGGCGAACGCGGCCTCGCTGCGGCAGCGGCCGGGGTGGGAGAAGCTCACGATGGCCTGGGCGGCGCTGACCGGCCCGACCCCGTAGCGGCTGGTCAGACCGGGGGCGATGTCCTCGACGATGGCCAGCAGCCGGTGCGCGGTTGTCCCGGAGCTGCTGCCGGGCCTGAGTCAGCGCGAGCGCGAGGCGGCGGATCTCGGCGTGGCGGACAGCCTGCTCGCGGCTGGCATCAGCAGGCAGTTCGCGCGCCGGCCAGCGCGGCTAGGGCCGTCTGGCTCAGGGGCCTGCGGGCGGCCCGGCGGCCGGTGTCGTCCCCGGCCAGCAGCAGGGCGCGCAGCCGGCCGATCTGCGCGGTGCGGGCCTCGGTGATCTCCTGGCGGGCGACGAGCAAGATACGCAGCGCCTCCCGGTCGCCGTCGGCGCGCGGCACCGGCAGCCGGCCCGTGTCCAGGCGCAGCGCGGCCAGCACCGCCAGGTGGGCGTCGATGGGGTCGGACTTGCCCTTCCCGCGGCGCTGCTTGCGGCTGGGCTGCTCGCATTCGATCACCAGCAGGCCCGCGGCGGCCAGCGCCCGCGCCAGCCCGATCCCGTAGCTGCGGCTGCCCTCGATCGCAGACCGCCACCCGCGGCCAGGCGCTGCCTTCGCGATGGCGGCCAGCAGCTGGGCGAACCCGGCGCTGTCATTGCTGATCCGCATCGTCGCGACCGGTTTCCCGGCCGCATCCGCGATCTCCACCTCGTGGCTGTCGCGGTGGGTGTCGATCCCGACGACGGCATCTACTACCTCTGCCAGCATGGTCATAAGGCCTCGTGTCTCCTTCCAAGGTGCGGGCCTGAGTTCGGCACCGGCCTGGGTGGAGTCACCGGGCGCACCTCTGTGACGGGTCACGCCACCGGGCGGACAGGCTTCTGATCAGGCCAACACGGTGGGCCAGGCCGGTGCCGGCGAACCCGGGGACAGGTCAGATGAAAGGCACGCCCAACGCGGCCAGATCCATAGCGAGTCACCCAGTATCGCCCATCAACCGATCCTGGCGGCAATCCACCCAGACCGCCTGGAAACCACACTCACAGAAATCCGTAGCTCGTGGCAGCGGGGTCGTTGAAGGTCGTGCCGCCTCAACCTTTCCAACGATGTTTTCTCTTACCTCGAACATCGACAAAATCGTCGTCATATGTAAGCCTGAGGGAACTTGACCACTGCCCCATGGCCTGATTCATTCTTCGGAGGCGTGGTGGGGGGCCGTAACCCTGGTCATCGCTGGGACAGGAGAAAGCCCCGGCCGACTCATCGGCCGGGGCTTTCGGTGTGCTCGGGGGAAATGGGAGTCGTTTACCATCATCGCGCGGCTGATTACCGGCACAGACGACTGGTTGGGTCTGCCCTGTTAGGGCAACGGGATCGTGTTGAACACACCCCATGGGGTGACCGCACCCGCCCCGTTGATGCTCTGCTTCCCGATAATGCCCGGTATGTAGGCGTCCTTGATGAATAGGTACAGCGGCTTGCCCTTGTAGGTCACCTGGCGGGTGCCGTCCGGCCTCACGACGACTCCGAGCGCGTGCTGTTCGACACCCGGCCCGGCTTCAGGTCGCCCGGAGGTGAGCACCGGTGGCCAGATCAGGGCACAGAAGCGCTGGCAGGCCCGAGCGCTTTCGTTGCTCAAGGTGTAGACGGGGAAGCTTCCATGGGGCAGGAGGGAGAAGTCATTGTCCATCGACGCTGCCAGCACCTTGGCGCCGTTGACCGTCTCAGCCCGCATATGCAGCCGGCGAGGCGCGGGATGCCCTCGACCTGGTTCGACCAGGTACCAGGTGCCCGGGGGACTGGGCACTGGGTCGAACAGGTTAGCCCCGTCCGTTTGCCCCGGCGTCTCGTCCAGGAAGAATCGGTACAGCGGCAGGCGGCGTAGGTCACCTGCTGCACGCTCTTACCAGAGAGCACGTCGGTGCGGGTCACCGTCCCGAGGAGGGCGCGGTTGACCCCCGGCCCGGCGATGGGGGCGCCCTTGGTCAGCAGCGCTGGCCACAGGACGGTGTCGCACGGGTGCCCTATCGCGTTTGGGCCGTCGCTACACGCAAAGGAAGCCAGACCAAAGGTCAGCGAATGGAGCTGGTCTGACGTGAGCAGGTACAGCGAGCAACCGGCGTTGGTACCCGAACCGACGACCAGCACCCTGCCAAAGGATGTCGATGCCGTCGCCACGGTCGCAGGGCCGGTCGGGGCGCTGGTGACGGGGGTGGCGCAAGTCCGAGAACTACCCTGGGCGCTAGCGGCTGCGCTGAACTGAGGGGCCACGGCAAGGAGACCCAGGGTGAGCAGCGCGGCTGTGGCAGGGCCCGCAACAACCCTCCGGAACCGGCGAGACAACATCATCATGACCTCCAAAACCCTTCCCGGCTCGGTGACCCGAGCCGTATTGACCAGATACCTTCCTCCTACACGAACTGATTCTCATATACTGGTAACAGGCCCCCCTAGTAATGACCGCGGCGGATCGCCGGGCCGTTCACCCGGCGCAGCTGGCCTGCAGGCTGCGGTCAGGCGGGAGTGTTTAAGTCGGGCTTAACTGTCGGCTAGCCTCCGTTGGCCGCGTGCCGGGCGGTTTCATCTGGACAACCAGCGGTGCTTATTCATTTGCCGCTTGCCGGTGGCTATTTCCAGCCGTGCCTGATACAGGCGGCAGATAGCCGCTGGTAGAACCAGACGGTCTCATATCCGTCAGACCGCGCAGTCCGCAGCTTGACGACAAGATCGACATAAGACGTGCCGGCGATGCGGAGATCCGGCCATTGTGAGCCCGCGAACTGGGCACGGATCCTCGGGTAGTCACTGGCAGCGGGCTGGTGGCCACCCAGCAGCGCTGTGCATCCGGCGATGCCGTCGTCGGCTGCCTCGACGCGCTGGATAGTGCTCGCGGTGTCCGATGATCTGCCCGCGTCACGGACGGATGAGCCGCTCGACCCGATGGCGCCGCAGCCCGCGACGAGCAAGATCACCATCAGGCCGGAGAGAGCTGCGAGCGCCGCGAGGCCGTGGGGCCTGCTCCGGTTCATCGATGGCCTCCCTTCTGCCCTTTGGGTGCTTAGGGGAAATCGAAGCCCCCCTCCGGGCTGGTGGGAATGGGTCGATCGGCGTATTTTCTGGAAGAGGGTGGTGAGGATGCGCGCAGACCGCCGCGACGCGCTGTTGGACTTCCTGCTGATGGCGGTCGCGGACGAGGGCACTACACCGTTTGCGACGGACGTCCTCGCTGGCCTGCGCAAAGTGCTTTGGTGCGAGGCGGTCTCCTACTATGAGTGGAGTCCGCAGGAGCTGCTGGAGCTCTCGCTGGCTGCCGATGACCCGGAGTCGATCTTGGCGGTCTGGTGGGTATATCCGCAGGTGCGGCAGGATGATCCACTCGCCGGTGGGGCATCGCATGGGAGCCCGTTGCCGGACCGCGAGTGGCTGGGGCGGGCTCTTGCGAACTCCGACTTCATCAGCGATCGCGAGTTTCGCCGCCGGGGGCTCTACGCTGAGGTCTGCAAGCCGCTGGGCGTGCGGGCGGTGATGAAGGTGTTTCTGCCCACCGCGGGGCGACCGGCGCGTCGTTTGTCTTCGACACCATCCGGAGCAGGTTCACCGAGACCGACCGCCTCACTCTCCAGCGCGTCGTCCCGCACCTGGGACAACTGCGGCGCAACGCGCACGCGCGGAGGACCTATCCGGCGCTCATCGACTCCACCGCAGCTGCCAGGATCAGGCTCCTGCGCCTCACGCCACGCGAACGGGTCGTCCTCGCCAGGGCTGCGGCAGGCGAGACAAACACCGTGATCGCACAGGCGCTCTTCGTCAGCCCCGGGACCATCCGCAAGCACCTTGAACACATCTACGACAAGCTCGAAGTCCGCACCCGGACAGAAGCAGCCGCGATCTACACCCAGGAGCGAGTGGTCATAGACAGCACGGGTCTGGATCACTCAGGAGCGCGCAGACACTCGCAGCACCGGCCTCAGGCCGGGTGAATCTGAGGGGAATCGACCCCTGACCCCCTCGATGCGAACTCCCGGCGGCGAGGTCGTTCGCGGTCATTGAAGCAAGTCAGCGGGCCGCTAGAAGTCCTTCGGAGCCGCTGGCCGCTGCCCACCGCCTGAACCGCGAATCACGCGGACCCGTGAATGGACACTGCAAATCCGCTTGCTAACGCAGTTCCCCGGCCACATGCTGGAACGGCGTCGGCTTGACCTCAATGCTTCCGCTGAAGGGATATTCCAGCAAAAGGCTCAGCAACAAAATTGCGCTAATCACGGCGACCACTGCTGCAACCATGAAATAGCGCAGCCGGGCGCTCTTAATCTCGAACAACAGGCAGAACCCGATCGTTACAACGCTAGTCAGGATGACAGCAAGCCACATGGGCGCCGGTATCTGCGGGCCGCTGAGCTCCAGACGCCTCTGTCGCTCCCTTCCGGCTGCATCCACCTGGGCCAGCATGTTGCCGAGGACTTCCTGTTGTGCTGGGCCGCGTACGCGCAGACCCTGAACGGCGGTTATCAGTCGGTCGAAATCCATCTGCGCCTCTGGGTTATCCTCCCCCTGGGCCATCGCCTGCCACTCCTTGGTGGTAACGGACTTCGCATACTGAACCACCAGGTGGCGGATCTCGTTCTGCGCGGCCGGGCCGAACGCGCCGCTAAACTGCACGAGATCATGGAGGCTTGACGTCTCATTCTCGATGGCATCACCGGCTGCGACGTAATTTTCCCACAAAGTGATAACCATGAACCCAACAATGATCGCATAAACGACAGCCGCTGTCGCGCCCAAGAAACCCACCGCGTCATTATTTTCCCCACTGGCCAAGCTGGGCGCCCGCCGGATCAGCCACTGGATCAACACCGCCAAGACGGGCAGCACAACCACAGCAAGAACCACCAGCCACCAAGCCGGGACGCTCTGCACGATCCACCGCGACATAGTCCTCTCATTCCCCACCACAGCAGCATCGGACCGTCGAGTGCCTAGTAGGGCAGCAGCCATTCGTTATCTGACCAGGGAAATCTCTGTGTCCCGGGCGAGCCGGGCGCGCTGGTGGTACCAGCGGGCGAGGGCTTGGTGGCGGCGTCTCCAGTCCAGCCAGTATCCGGCGTGGCCGGGTGGGCCGGGATGGGAGAGCAGGCGGGCGATCTCCGCGACGGTCAGCGGGATCATGCCGGGGTCAGCTGGTGGCGGCTGGCCTGGCCGGACGGGGGGTGGTGGCTGGGCATCGGTGCCGGGTTTGAGCAGGGCGGCGGTGGCCCGGCTGTCGACCGCCAGGACCCGATGCTTAGAAGGTGCCGCACAGCTGCCGAGGCAGTCCCTCACCTGCGCGGACAGGCTGGCCCAGTCCCACACGGGACTACGACGTCCGGCCTTGTTGGTGTCAGCCGTGGGAGTCAGCGGCCATCGGGCCACCACTTGGCCCCCAGGACGGGGGACTAGGCGTTCTCGCTAATCAGCCCGGCTGTGCCGGGAGAGCGGTCTGTGTGCCGACATGGAAGCTGTCCAGCCGCACGCATGACCGTGTGGTCCCCAAGTGGTCCTCAGCATGGCCGCGACCAGCTGACCGCCCGTACGCCGTGTCTACCTCGGGCAAGAGTAATCTGGCGGCACGAGATTGGGGGGAGCATGATCACGAGGGCGGCCTTGGTCAGCGGCGCCAGTACCTGTGCGGTCACAGTAGCGGCGGTTCTGTCCGGGTGCGGCAGTAGCGCTGCGCACCATCCAGCGGCTGGCTCATGCGCCGCGTGGAGGCAGGCAGCAGGCGGGAAAGACCTGGCTGCGGTGCGAACGGACCTGGCGCAGACCGTTACCCCCGGTGGAGGCGTGTGGGAGAGCGAGGGAACCACGCTGATGAACGATGCCAGGGCTGCCGCACTCAATCCGCCGCCGACCGACGCCGCGCCTTACCGGGCTGCGATGAACGACTATGCAAGGTCTGGCGCCGATCAAGCCGCTGACAACGTCCGCGGTTCTAGCGCGGCAAAGAAGCGCGGCAATGCGCAGATGGCGGCTCTTAACGCGGACCCGGGCGCGTGCACGGCATAGCAGTGGACCAGGGATCCTTCGCTTGTAAGGTACGTCCAGCCTGTCGGATATGGTCTGGGAACTCTTCGGGCCGGCCACGTCTACTGCAATCGGGCTGTGTCAGGTCTCGTCGTGGTCAGAAATAGTGGTCAGGTTCGCCTGGCCGTTGCCGGGCAGCGGGTCACGCTGCGGCTGGACGGCCCGGTCGTCCACATCCTGTCCGGCGGCACCGTGGTCCGCACCGTCGCCTGCCCGGTCCCCGCCCAGGCTCGTGCCTGGCTGCGCGGAGCCCGCGCCGGAACTCCCGGCCCGCCGCAGCTGCCCGAAGCCCTGCGGGTCAAGCGGCGGGTATCGGTCCGCGGCGCGATCATGATCGGCGGCCAGCGGATCCAGGTCGGCCTGCCGCACGCGGGCAAGACCGCGCAGGTCACCATCGAGGCCGACACCTACCAGATCACGGTGGAGGACAGCATCACCGTCACCGCGCTCCGCAAGACCAGCCGTGACATCAAACGGCACAAGGCCTCCAACTACGACAGCAGGCCACGCTGAGGCAGCGCCGCCAGCCGGCGCCCGGGCGGACTAGGGGATGTGCGCGCTGATCGTCATGGCAGCGTTTGCGCTGGCGGGAGCCGAGCCCAACATGATCACGCTTCATCCCGGGGATCTCGATGGTGCCGATCACGAAGTGCTGGCAAGTGACCGTGAATGCCCCTTGCCCCATCCATCGGACATAGCAGGCGCGGTGCCCTCTTCGTACCGAAGCACGAGCACACGCTGTCAGAAGTCAGGTCTAGGCTGGGCCGACGTAGCTAACGCACCGCCGCGAGAAAGGGCAGGCCATGACAACTCTCGGCAACCGGCCAGCCACCGCGCTGCTCGTCGTCGATGTCCAGAACGCCGCCGTGGACGGGAGTTACCAGCGTGATGCGGTCGTGGCGAACATCGGCCGCCTTGTCGAGAAGGCGCGGCGGGAACATGTCCCGGTTATCTGGGTCCAGCATTCCGACGAAGAGCTCGAGAAAGGAAGCGGCGACTGGCAGATCGTCCCCGAGCTGAATCCGGATGGCTCAGAGCCGCTGGTCGAGAAGCACTACGGCGACTCCTTCGAGGACACCACCCTGGAGAACGTGCTGTCCGGGCTCCGCGTCGGGCGGCTGGTGGTCGTCGGCGCGCAAACCGACGCCTGCATCCGCTCGACCCTGCACGGCGCCTTCGCCAGAGGCTATGACGCGACACTGGTCAGCGACGCGCACACCACGGAGGACCAGACCAAGTGGGGCGCGCCCCCGCCAGACCAGGTTATCGCGCACACGAACCTGTACTGGACCTACGAGACGGCGCCGGGGCGGACGGCCGGGACGGTCGAAACCAAGGACGTCAATTTCGCTGACGCGCGTCCTGACGCCTAGTGCCCGCTTATGCCGCGTCGTCCGGGACCGGCTGGAAGGGCTGGATGACCAGCGGTAGGCGCGCCCTGGACGCCACCCACGTCCTGGCCACACTCGGACTCAGCCCGCCATGCCCAAAACGGACATCACACGACTATGCCCGGGCCCTCCCGCTACCGCAGCCAGCACCTGGCAGGCAGATCTCTAGGGTGTGTCGCACATCAACCGAGGCCGATCCGTCGCACATCAAGTGACGCTAGGCACCGCTGAGGGCACAGCCAGGCGCAGCCCTGTAACTGCATATTAGTGACCCAAGTAGTGACCCAGAAAGCTTTGCCAAAGATCACAACTTGCCTCTGAGCTGGTGGTCAGGGGCGGGGTCGAACCGCCGACCTTCCGCTTTTCAGTATTAAGGATCACCGTGCAGGACTGGCATTGGGGGTCTCCTGGCCTGCTCAGCGGCGTGCGGCAAACGTCGATCGACGCTGACATACGAAGATGTATGAGACTACGAATGAGACTGGACCGCAGCGCACACCCGGTACGCCGGCGATCGGGCGGAAGGAGCGGTATGCCGACGGCTCCCTATGACCAGATCCCTGACTGGTACGAGCACGAGTTCCTCGGCGTCCAAGCCAGAGGCGGGCTACACGACGAAGGCGATCCCCTCGGCATCGATCGGGCGCTGGCTGATCTTCTGGCTGCTGGCAGCGGCATTTGCCTGGACATAGGCTGCGGCACCGGCGTCCACGCTGCACGTGTGCGCGAGTTGGGCTGGACTCCAGTCGGCATCGACCTTTCTGCCCGGATGCTCCGTCATGCCCGGGGACGCCTGCCCACGGCGCAGGCGGACGCTGAGCGCATGCCAGTCCAGGACGGCTCCGTCCCTGCCGCCATCTGCGTGATGATCCATACGGACATGCCCAGGTACCCATCGGTCCTGCGGGAGGTCACAAGGGCCTTGCGCACCGGCGGCGCACTCGTGCACGTTGGCGTCCACCCGTGCTTCTGCGGCGGATTCGCCGACCGCGCCGACCCCAGCGCTGTTGTGATCCGGCCGGGCTACCTCGATAGCCACTGGACGAAGGCCGCTTGGACGGATCAGGGAGTACGCCACAAGGTCGGCGCCACCCACTGGCCACTGCCGAAGCTCATGCACACCTTTCTTGATGCAGGCCTGGTGATCGAACGCTTTGCCGAGGGCGGCCAGCCCACCCCCGCCGTGCTTGCCCTCAGGGCAAGGAAGCCGTGAACCAGAGATCCGCGGATTAAAAGTTTGAGCGGAGCGGGTTCGCCGCGGTTCACGGGCGTTCGCGCCGCAGGTCGGATGGCACGCGCGTACCCAAGTGAACTGGGCCGGACGGCGGTGAACTGCTACCTGGATTGCAACCCTGGCTCCCGGGTGCTGGTCGCCGGTGATCCCCTTCGATGCGAACTACTTGCAAGGTGGCCGATGATGCTTGTTCGCCGCTGGTCTTGGAGCTAGCCGGGGATCCAGGGCCGTATGGTCATCTACGCCGGTGCAGGTGCTTCTTCACGCCCGGAGGGGGACAGCTCACTGGTGCAATTCGGGCAGCGGGTTGCCTTCAGCGAGATATCGGTGAAGCATGCGGGGCACGTCTTGGTGGCTGGCGAGTGCGAGGCGGGTGACAGGTTGAAGTGGTCGATCATCATGTTAACCGGCTTGACGACCAGGAAAAACACGGCGGCGCCGATGATGAGCAGGGTGAGCACCCGGTTGATAAAATCCCCGTAGGAAAAGACCGCGTGATGGACTATGAAGTGGAACCTGCTGAAGTCGGGCTTTCCGAACAGGGCGGCGATCAGCGGGTTAATAAAGTCCCGGACCAGGCCCTGGACCACACCAGTGAACGCGATGCCAATGACGATGCCCACGGCTAGGTCAACCACATTGCCGCGCAAGATGAACTGGCGGAATTCTGCTACCAAGTTGCGCATGACTTTCCTTTCACCCGAGGGAACGACGGCTAACTCAAAGCGCCCAGGCCTGGTTCCTTCTCAACGGTGAGCCATCCCTGTGGGGGACGCCTGGCGATTGGGCGGGGCCTGGTCGCATGGTCAGCCCGGCGGTGAGCGGGTCCAGCAGATCGCGGTGGTGAGCAGCACGGCATGGCCTTGTCGGGGCGGGCGATCAGACGCCGGGGAGCCGAGCTAGGCGCCCCGTTGTACTTTCTGGGCGCTGGCTTGGGCTTGGGGGTGGCCTGCCTGGGCGGCGGCCTGGCGTTCGGCTTCGGCGTTGATCTCGGCGCCCAGCAGAATGGCGATGCCGGTGAGGTAGAGCCAGAAGATGAGGATGGCCACCCCGGCGAAAGCGCCGTAGGTCTTGCCGTAGCTGCCGAACTTGGCCACGTAGAAGGAAAAGCCCAGGGAGGCGAGCACGAAGATCGCGCTGCCGACCAGCCCGCCCGGGCTGACCCACTGCCACTTCGGCGATTCCCGGTTCGGCCCGAAGTAGTAGAAGACCGAGAACAGCAGCGAGATGGCGATGACCGTCAGCACCCACCGCACCACCGTCCACACCACGATAAACGCCGTGCCCACCACGCCCACATGACCTTGGATGGCGGAACCCAGCGGAGCGCCGAACACGATCAGGGCGGCGGCGATCCCGCCCAAGATCACCGTGGCCAGCATGAGCGGACCCGCCCACAGCCGCTTGGCCAGGAACTTGCGGTCCACCGGCACGTCGTAAGCGATGTCCAGGCCGGTCTGCAGCGCGGCCATGCCCGCCGAGGCGCTCCAGATCGCGATCACCACGCCGATGATCACCGCGGTGAGCGATCCCCCGGCCGAGCGGTGGGTGGCCGCGGTGACCGCATCGCTGAACACCCCCGAGGCGCCCGGGGGCAGGGCATGGGACAGGCCCTTGACCAGCTGGTTCACCGTCGATTGGCCGATCTGGATCAGGCTGGCCACCCCCAGCAGCGCGATCAGCGCCGGGAACAAGGACAA
Source organism: uncultured Actinomycetes bacterium (assembly GCA_963758575.1). Taxonomy (GTDB): domain Bacteria; phylum Actinomycetota; class Actinomycetes; order Streptosporangiales; family Streptosporangiaceae; genus RYN-230. The sequence continues at coordinate 53,230 of CAVWWE010000045.1, read as the reverse complement.
GAACCAGTAGTAGGCCAGGCTCCCGGCGGTCATCGTGCACCGGTCGTTCTTGAACTCCTTGACGCTGCGCTTCAAAAGATCGCGCCAGCCGGTCTTGCCCAGCTCCAGCGGCGTGTCTGGGGCGCCCGGGATCTTATCCGGGGGCGGTACCTCCTGCTCACTGCCGCCTGGCTGGTTGTCTCTGGCCATGGGTTATGCCGCCTTCTGCGGCTGCTGGTCGTCCTTGCCCGGCCAGACACCGGTGAGCTTGCGGGTGCCCTCGGCGGTGCCCCGGCCGATCACCGCCTTGACCAGCGCGTAGATCGCACCCTGCAAGACGGCGGCCAGCAAGATCTCCCGCCAGCCGCGCCGCGCATCGGTGGCCTTGGGTGCATCGTCTTCGCGGGCGGCGAGCTTCCACACCTGCTTGAAGATCGCCCCGGCCAGCATCCCGCCCAGCACGCTGACGAGGACGCTGACCGGCTTGTAGAACAGCTTGATCATCGTTTCCTCCACCACCGGAACATCACGTACCCGGCGATCAGCGTGACGGCCGCCATCGCCAGCGGCACGCGCCGCTGCTGAACGGTGCCAGCACCCTTGGCCACGGCACGCCGCACGGGCTCCGGCGTAGCTTCCCGCACCGGTGCGGCTTTAGCCTGCAACTGGGTCTTGGCCGTGCCCCCCACTGCCGTGGCTTTCTGGCGTGCCCCCGCAGTCTTGCCAGCGAGCTGCCCCCGCACCGTGCTGACTTGGGTGGCGGCCTGCATCCGCGCCTGGGCTGTGGTGCTCTTCGCCCGCCCGGCCAGCTCAGCGGCCTTGGCCCGCGCCCGGCCCTTGACATCGGTCTTGGCGGCCAGCTGTTCCACTGTCTCGCCGAGCTGCTCACGCGTCTGCTCGATCTCCTGCCTCAACTCAGCCTCACCCGCAGGCCTTTCCTCCGTTGCGGGCTGCGAATCAGCTTCCACCGCGCCCTGTTCCGTGAGGGCATCAGAGGCCGCGCCGCCACCTGGTGAAGTGCCCGCCGCCCCGCTGGCATGCGGGTAAGTCTCCTCGGCGTCCCCCATAGCTGCCGGGTCGGCTGGCTCGCCGCGACCGGAGGCCCGGTCTGCCTCGGCCGCAGGCTGCGCGGGCTTCCTCGCCCGCCCGCTGCTGCTCATCGCCGCGCCCTTTCCTTGATCTCTTCAACATCGGTCTTGACGCTGCTCACGGCCTCCTCCGGCACTGGCGGCGTGGCCTGCTGCAAGCGCCCCTTCCCCATCAGGGCCGCCACCCCGGCCACCGCCAGCAACACGGCGCCCACGATCAGGGCTGCCAGCCAGGCCGCCACCACCCCACTGAGAGCGATGACCACACAGGCGATCAGGCAGCCCAGGCCATACAAGGCGACCAGGCCGCCACCCCCGAGCATCCCGATACCGATCCCGGCCCGCTTGCCCTTGCGGGTCATCTCCAGCTGGGCCAGCTTCAGCTCATCGCGCACCAGCACCGAGATCTGCTCCGACAGCTGCTTGACCAGCTCGGCCGTCGGGCGTTCTTGGGTGGGGGACGGCTGCGCACCGTCTGCACTGTGATTCATACCACCCACCTCCATCCTGATGGCCCCGTGCCTTACCCAGGCAGCCACCGACCTAACACGGCCCACGAACACAAGAGGCATGACGCAAGCCCCGGATCTGGGGCCGCGGCGCCCCTATCCCGATATTGAGGGCCCGCAGGGCTCAGCGGCCCGTGTCGCGGGGATTGACGTTGACGTCTGGCTCTTCGATGCGCTCCTTGCGGACCGTCTCGTTAACCGCTGCGTCCTCGGTGACCGTCTCGGTGGCCAGGCGGACGCGCTCTACCGGCACGGCTTCCTTCGCCACCACTGGGCGCTCGGCCCGCAGGGTGACCTCATGCTCTTCTTCGCTGATCGGCTCGCCAGACAGCGCGGCGTCCCGGTTGGCGTCGGTGATCGGCTCCCGCTCCACTCGTACTTCCTCATGGCTGACCGGGACCGTAGTCGAGACGTTCTCGGTAACGATGTACTTGCGCAGCCGTGCCCGTCCGCCCTCGACGGTCTCGGTGCCGACCCGCAACTGCTCCTCTGACCGGGTCATGGCATTGTCGGTGGTCGGTCCGGAGGTGTCCCGGCCCCGCACATCCTCGCCGCGGTGCCCGGCCTGGCCGCTAGCTTCGTAGCCAGCGTGGCCCCCTGAGTACTGTCCAGCGCCAAGGTAATCGGCGTAATGCCGGTAGAGGGCATCCTGCTCACTCGAGCCGATGTGACCGTCGTCGTCGATATTCGGGGCGTCCTTGATGAGCTCCTTGGATACGGCCAGGATGACCTGGTCCCCGCGGACCTGAGATCCGTAGATCGGCGCGAAGCTCTGCCGAGTGCCGAACATGCCGGTGGCAACAGTAATCCAGGCCGGCACACCGCTCTGCTCGTCGATGTAGACCTGGCCAACCTTGCCGACCTTGTTACCTTCGCTATCGACCGCGGTGCGGCCAATGAAGTCCTGAGCGTCCTGCTGGGTGGTCATCGAATCATCCTCACTTCTACGAGCGGACGTGGTCTTGCCACCGACCTGGGAGCCGTGGCTGTTCCTGCATGCTTTGTCCGGCTGGGCTCCCGACAGCAGCCGACCGGACGGCTTACGCAGTAAACTTACCTCAGAAGCTTACGGCGTCCACTTAACGTCTCCGGCACCGGCCCCTGGCTTCTCGGAAACCCAAGGTCATCCGCAGGGTGAAGTGGTACCGTCGGCCGACCCGGTCAACCCGCGTCTTTGGCCACGGACCCAATCGCGGCCAGGCCACGATCACGGCCGTCTGCTGGCCCGGCAGCGCGCGGGACCGCGTGGGACTCCGCAGACGGTGCAAGCCCGGCGCAGCACAGACGGTGCCAGCCCGCCGTAGCAGTTGCGGCCTAGCATCAATCTCGCCCGGGGTCCGGACCGTCGGTCACGAAATCCGCCACCCGGTCAAGCATGTCCTCCAGGCCTGTCTCGAACTCCCCTTCCCAGCGGTCCTCGGCGAGCCCCACTGCCAGCCGGCGCACCGTCGGGAAATGTCTGACATCAATCTCATCCGCCGGGTCGAGCAGGTCGCGCTGGCTGTCCACGTCCTCGATCGCCTCCCGCTGCTCGGGGGAGCGGGCCGGGCTCAGGCCACCGATGACCGGGCTGGCAGCTGCCTGGCCATCATCTGGGACCGTGTCGGTACCCGTGAAGGATCCGTCACCCCGCTTTGGGTCCCGCAGCGCCATGGCGCTCGTCTCCAGCAGCAGGTAACCGAGCAGGAAGCTGTTGAACGTGCGGTAGGTGAACAGCACTTCCTCATCGCTGAACCCCTCCTCGGCCAGCCCGGCCAGCATCGCCTCGACCCAGCGCAGCGAGCGCAGCGGCGGGTTCACCCACGGAGCGTCGGGCGGCCGGGTGGCGGCCAGCGGGAAGGCATGCGGATGAGCACGCGCGTAGCGGCGCACGCCATGCGCCATGCCGGTGAGGTACGGCCGCCACCCGTCCACCGGCCGCAGCTGGACCTCCGGGTCATCGGCCAGCTCGTTGACGATCCGCTCCACGACCTCGTCGAACAGCTCGTCGCGGTCCCGCACATACCGGTACAGCGACATCGACCGGACCCCCAGCCGCGCCGCCACCGCCCGCATCGTTGCCGCCCCGATGCCCTGCTCATCCACTAGCTCCAGGGTGCTCATAACTATCCGGTCCAGCGACAGTCCACGCCCCGGCCCATGACGGCCGTCCCCGACTCGTGATCGTGCCACCGGACCCTCACCTCGAGACGACTGCTGCGATGGCCAGCGGCGCGCCGCCGTCGGCGGGTCTGTCAAGATAACGGTGTAACTTCTGTCTCTGTTGTTACTTCCGCCCCGCGCTGAGGCGGCCGTCGAAGGTGATGTCGAAGGCGTTGAGGGCTGCCTTCCACCGGTTGGTCCACCGCTTGCGGCCCTGGCCGGTCGGGTCCAGGCTCATGATCGCCATGTACAGGCACTTGAGGGCGGCTTGCTCGGTGGGGAAGTGGCCGCGGGCGTTCACGGCGCGCCGCAGCCGGGCGTTGATCGATTCGATGGCGTTGGTCGTGCAGATGACGGTTCTTATTTCCCGGTCGAACTGAAGGAATGGCACGAATTCCGCCCACGCGTTCTCCCACAGCCGTATAATAGCCGGGTAGCGTTTCTCCCACTTGCCGGAGAACTCGGCGAACCGGTCGAGCGCCTCCGCCTCGGACGCTGCCGTGTAAACGGGCTTGAGGTCTTTCGCGATGACGCCCCAGTCTTTCTTCGAGGCGTACTTGAAGGAATTCCGCAGGAGATGAACAATGCAGGTTTGCACGACCGTCTTCTCCCAGACCGCGCTTACCGCATCGGGCAGGCCTTTCAGGCCGTCGCAGACCAGCATGCACACGTCCCGCACGCCGCGGTTCTTGATTTCAGACAAGATCCGCAGCCAGAACTTGGCTCCTTCCCCGTCGCCGTGCTCGCCGGCCCACAGTCCCAGCACGTCACGCTCGCCGTCCACGGTGACGCCCAGGGCGAGGTAGATGGGCCGGTTGGCGACCTGGCCTTCGCGGATCTTCACGTTAATAGCATCGATGAACAGGACGGCATAAACCGGGTCAAGGGGCCGGCTCTGCCATTCCGCCATGCCCTCCATCACCCGGTCGGTGATCGTGGTAATAGTCTGCTTCGACACCTCGGCGCCGTAGACCTCGGCCAGGTGCGCGCTGATCTCCCCGTGGGTCAGCCCTTTCGCCGACAGGGAAATCACCATCTCCTCCACCCCGGTCAGCCGCCGCTGCCTTTTGGCGACGATTTTCGGCTCGAAACTCGAATCCCGGTCCCGCGGCACCGAAAGCTCCACCGGCCCGGCCTCGGTGAGCACGGTCTTGGCCCGGTGCCCATTGCGGGAATTGCTGCCATTGCGGCCCGCCGGGTCGTGCTTGCCGTAGCCGAGGTGGTCATCCAGTTCGCCTTCCAGGGCACCCTCGACCACCATCTTGGTCAGCTTGCCCAGCAGCCCGCCCTCGCCGGTCAGCTTCAGCCCGCCGGTGCGGGCCCGCTCGGTAAGCTCGCGCAGCAGCTGCTCATCGGCCGCCGAGAGCTCCGCTCCGTCCCCGGCATGGCTGATCGTCACGTCTGTCACTGGTGTCTCCTCCGTCTCGGGAGTTACACCGTTGAAATTACAGTCCCCCGTCGGCACGGCCACTGGCAGCACGGCGCATCAGACCATCTTAGGTTCCTTCGCCGCACTAATCAGTTTCGCCTCACTTGGGACTCTGTTGGCTTATTGGGTCTCAGGCGGCGGTGGTGAGGTTTAGCCGCTGAAGGTGGGGGGTCCGGGTCCGGTCGGCTGGCTCGCTGGTCCACCAGGTGTCCAGCCGGGTCAAGTTGATCGCTGCAGCGGCAGCGGCGTGTTCGAGGGTCGTCTTGTCCAGGCCGAGGTAGCGGGCGGTACGGATGCCGGTGACGGCGGTGGCCTGGCGGATGGTGCCCTCGGCGCCCGCGCGGATGGCGTACCGGTTCTTCCACTGCTGGGTGGCCTGTTCGGCCGGGCGGCCCGCAGCTCGGCCACTCGCCCCGACAGCACCCGGACCGAGTTCTGCCAGCCGATCCGCTGCGCGATCACCGTCGCCGGCATCCTTGGATACGTCTGCAGCAGTTCCCGGATCCGCGGCTCGGCCACATCCACGATCGACCCGGCCGGGCGGCGCTGATACCGCGGCGGCCCATCAGCCTGCAGCGCATTGCGCACCGTGTTCCGCGATACCCCGCGCAGCTGGGCGATCGCCCAGATCGACACCCCCCCCCCCGCCCGGTGCAACCTACGGATCTCCGCCCAGCCATCCACCGACAACACCTCGCTTCCCTCCCTGGCTCGGCTAGAGCCGGGCTCGAAGGAGGTGGGTCAGTTTTCACGTGCCGCCGACAGGAGGCTTCCGCCGCAGGGAGCTGGCGCCTGACTTGCCTCCAGGATGAGAGGTAGTGCCCCAGCTAGTGCCCCAATGGCAATTTTCAAGATCCCAATATGCCTCTGAGCTGGTGGTCAGGGGCGGGGTCGAACCGCCGACCTTCCGCTTTTCAGGTGTGACAGACGTCCAGGTAGAGCCGTGTCACCAGAGCGTGCACGGCTGCCGCTGTACGCCTATGGCCGGGGCTGGTTGCCGTCGTTGCCGTCAACGTTGCCGTCATCTTGGGCAGGTCATCCGCGCTACTGTCGCCGCCCGGCGGCCTGAGCATCATAATTGCGTGATCTGGTGAAGTGAGGTGCAGGCATGGCACTGGAGATCGGGCTGTGGCGCGTGGACTCCGGGGCGCCCATGCGTGTCGGGGCGTCGGCTTTCCCACTGGAGGCCCGGCTGGAAGAGCTGATCCAGTCCGATCCGATGATTCTCGGCGAACCGTTGCTGGTGGTCGGCCGTCAGGTTCCCACGGCCTTCGGCAAGTTCATCGACCTGCTAGCCGTTGGTGCCGACGGCACGCTGCATGTCCTGGAGCTGAAGCGTGATCGCACACCGCGGGAGGTGGTTGCCCAGGTTCTGGACTACGGCTCGTGGGTCCAAGGCCTTTCCCACTCCGAGGTGCTCGGCATCTTCCATAGCCAGCATGAGGCTGCTTTCGAGGTAGCGTTCGAGGAACAGTTCGGCACCAAGCCGCCGGACGAACTGAACGGCGGAAGCACGCTGACTGTGATCGCCGCCGACATCGATGCGGCGACGGAGCGGATCGTTACCTACCTGGCCGGGTTCGACGTGCCGGTCAACGTGGTGTTCTTCCGGTACTTCCGCGACGGCGACCGGGAATACCTCGCCCGCAGCTGGCTACTCGACGAGACGACTGTTACGCCCGGTGGGGCTGGAACCAGGCGGGGCGGAACCCGCGAGCCATGGAATGGGCGCGATTGGTACGTCTCGTTCGGCGAGTACGACGGGGGGCGTAACTGGGATGATGCGCGGAAATTCGGTTTCGTTTCCGCTGGCGGTCGTCCCTGGTATTCCAAGACTCTTCGCAGCCTCCCGGTCGGCGCCCGCATCTTCACCTACATCCCGCAGGCGGGGTATGTAGGCGTCGGGACCACGACCGGTGAAGCATCGCCGTTCGACGATGCGCTAGTCATCATCGACGGAGAGCAGCAGAAGCTGTCCGACCAGCCGCTGATCGGCAACTACCACCATCCGCCAGTCGGCGACGAGGACACCGCCGAATACGTGGTGCCTGTCGAGTGGATCACCACCAGGACGAGAGAGCTCGCCGTACATGAGAAGGGCCTGTTCGCCAATCAGAACAGCGCCTGCAAGCTGCGCAATCGATTCACCCTCAACACGCTCTATAGAGGGTTCGGTCTGGAGAATGCCGAATTCTGACCCCCTCGATGCGAACTCCAGGCAGCGTGGTCGCTCGCGGTCGTTGGGGCAGGTCATCGACCGGTCGCAGTCGGGCGAAGTCGCTCGCAGCCGGTGACGTTGCTGTACACGTGTGCTGTACGACGTTTGCCCCGGCGTGATGGGTCTGGCCGGAAGCCGCGGATTAAGAGCTTGAGCGGAGCGAGTTCATGGGGGTTCATGGGCGTTCGCGCCACAGGTCAGACAGGATGTGCGTGGCCACCACGTACAGGCCCTCAAGGGCGCGATCGCCGACGCGCAGCAGAAGATGGCCGAAACCGGCACCTGACACCGGATGGAAGCCCGGGCGGTCCACAGCGGGCCGGGTAACAAGCGGCAGGCTGGGTACGGGAGCAGATCGTCTATATCTACGGGCGTGTACGCCTACGCCCGCAGGTGGTCCCGCCACTCATGATGCGCATGACAAGGCAGGGTCAGGGCAATAGCGCCCTTGCGCAAACCCTCAGGAATGAAATCAGCGCCCTCGGCATGACATCGATTCCCTGGAGGCGCAGGTGCGGGCTCTTCGATTGAATCTCTTTGGGCTTCCCCTCGTAGGGTGGACACATTCGCCTTAAGGAGGACGGCGATGGCAGAGACGTGCAGGAAGTTCGATCAGGACTTCAAGGAGGGCGCGGTGCGGCTGGTGCGGGAGACTGGCAAGCCGATCGCGCAGGCGGCCCAGCGTGTTCCTGGGCTTGCGGCCGGGACCACTTAGGTGAGAGTCATTGTGATGCCTGACACTGTATAAGCGAGCCCCAAGGCCCCGATCGGACCACCGACTATTCCGAACCCCGAACCCACCAAGTCGGCCACGGCCGTGGCAGCCACAGATGCAAACGTGTCCGAGTGGGTAGCAGCGTTTTGCATCACGCTGTCGAGCGCAATCGCAGAAACGGCAAGGGCGGGCAGAGTAGACGCTGGATCATCGGCGATCTGCTGATGCATGGCCTGGACCTGGGAGACGACGGCACCCGGGTTGGCGTCCGGTTCAACGCCCAGTACGTACTCCATCATGGCGATCAGCCGGTCTCGGTCGGTCTCCGTGATCAGCTGCTGCTGTGCGCGTAGCCTGAGCACTCCGCGGCCCAAGCCGAGCAGGCCGCCGCCGTTAGCATCACCGAAAGCGTTCAACTCGCGAAGCCGCTCACCATGCAAACGCCCCAACGCAAGTGCGGCCTGGCGAGCGTTATCCGCTTCGGCGGCGAACTCCTCCCAGGTCGGTGACGTTCCACCGCTCGGCTCACCAAGCGGTTCGGGAATCGTCGGGCCGTTTGATGTCATACCGGTTCCCCCGTTCCCGCGTGCAGTACACGCGGGTCCCACGTAGGCGCGGTGCCGCACTTCCGTTCACGCTGTTCTTCGGGCAGCTTACTTTATCAGTACCTTACTCATTCTTGGCTATCTCTTTGGGCGGATGTACACCCGCCCCCGGATGCCGGGTCATGCAAAGCAGCAGCGACGCACGGCATCGACGCGCCCCAACCGCTGATCTTCCGCTTTTCAGGAGGCTTGGCGGGTCCAGATAAGTCCACCACAAGCCGCCTGACCGGATCAGACGGCGTCCCGATCTCCTCTGGTGTCCAGCATCAACCCCACGTTTCCACAGCTGCCATTAGCACGGCGTTAGCAAGATCGAGACGGTGTCAGGGTGTCCTCCTGGTCCCGGCCCCCAGCTCCCCGATTCCCCCTATCATCGAAGGTGCCCCCCTTTGACGCACGGAGGAAGATGCCTGATGTCTGCCGAACCTCCGGCGGCCTCCGGACCGGACCCCGAAGATCCGATCGGGGCTCGTTACCCCAACACCGCTCGCATCTGGAACTATCAGCTCGGCGGCAAAGACAACTTCGCGGTTGATCGGGAAGCGTCCGAAGCGGCCAATGCGATGGTGCGGGAGCTGGGTGTTCCAGCCGGTGCTGAGACTGCCGTTGAGAGCCGCCATCTGCTGCAGCGGATGGTTGACCACATGCTCGGTCAGGGCGTCCGCCAGTTCCTCGACCTTGGCTCGGGCCTGCCGAATATGGCCAACACCCACCAGATCGCCCACCGGGTGGCGCCCGAGGCGCGCATCGTCTATGTGGATAAGGATCCGCTGGTCTCGACCCATGCCGCCGCGCTGATGGCTGGCCCCAACGTCGTCACGCTCAGAGCGGATCTGCGCGAACCGAAACAGGTGCTCAGCGACACGCAGGTACGGGACCTGTTCGACTTCCGCCAGCCGGTCGCGATCATGTTCATGTGTGTCCTGCACTGCCTGTGGGACCAGGAAGACCCATGGGGGGTCGTCGGGCAGTTCCGGGACGCGGTGGCGCCAGGCAGCTACCTGGCCCTGAGCCACATGACCGGCGAAGCCCACCCCGAAGCGGCCGCCGGGCTTTTCCACACTTCCCAGGAATTGCACTGGGACACGCCGCTCATCTCGCGTGATCGCACCGCCATTACACGATTCTTCGACGGGTTCACGCTGGTTGAGCCGGGCTTGGTAGCCCCCGCACAGTGGCGACCCGACCTGGACAACCCTCTCCGCAACAACCGGGATCCCGATGACGACAGCGAACCTGTGCTGACCCCTCCCCCGAGCCGCCCGCCGACGATCGCGGGGTCGGATGGCACCTGTGCGGAGTCGGCATCAAGGACCAGCCCTGAACAGTCCCTCTCCGCTGCCGCGTCACCGAGGCCGCGAACTCTGAATCTGCGGATTAAAAGCTTGAGCGGGCGGAGTCCGTCAGGGTTCGGCAGAGTTCATGCCGCAGGTCAGACCATACGGGCGTACTGCCGTGAACGAGGCTGGACAGCCGTGAACCGCAACCCAGATTGCAACCCAACAGTCCTACGACCAGCGCTTTGGGCCCATGAGCAGCTCAGCGCTGCTGTCGGCTTGCTGCGGGCGCTAAGGTCATCGCCATGGCCGATCCGTTCAGTCCCAGCACGTTCTACGCGAGCGCTCAGGAGTTCGCCCTCTGCGCCCTCGAAGCCCACCACTCCGGCAATCACCGTCGTGTACCTCTCTTCGCCGGAACGGCTGTGGAGCACCTGGCAAAGCCTGCTTGGCTCAGCGGTCGCCCGCTTTGCTGCTCGAGCTGAGAAACGGTTCCAGTTTCGACTGGCTGGCCACGCTTCTCAGTGTCGAAGGCGCAGGAATTCCTGCAGACATCCGGACTGTTGGCTTGAGCGAAGCGCTCAAGCGGGTGAGGCGATTCGTCAGATCAAAGGCATCCCAGGATGACCTGTGCACCCTCATCGACATTCGCAACGGCGTTGTGCATGCTGCCGAGAACGCCGAGGTCGAGGAGCGGATCCTTACAGCGTTCGTGCAGTAGGCGGACAGCCTCCTTGAAGACCTTAACCGTGCGTGTGAAAACTTCTGGGGCGGCCAACTGCTCGTGGTCAACGCACTGCTCGCGGACGCTAGCAACAAGCTGCAACACCGTGTCCAGGTGAAACTCGCAGCCGCAGAAGCGATGATCGAACGCCGCTACCAGACAGAAGGTGAAGCTGTCATCAGCGCGCTCCGTGCGGTCAGCAAATCCGGGCTCCGCACAGATGAGCAAGCGTTTTACAATTGCCCAGTATGCGGCTCAGACGGTATTGCGACAGGATCGCATAACATCTGGGGACCGCCACTTGGCGAGCCCACCGGAATACCCATGGTGGATGCTGAAGACTGGTTTACTGCACAGACCTTCCACTGCTCGGTGTGCGACTTGCGGCTGGATTCAGCAGCGGAGATTGATGCAGCGGGCATAGAAACGGCTTGGGAGGTTGAGGACGTAGGTGGCCGCGACCGTGAGGAGCCCAGGGACGACGGAGACGTCGCTTATGAGCGCTGGCGTGAAGAAAGGGACGGACTATGAGCTGTGGTAGGCACCTGACGGCCGCCGTGGATCGCGTCCGCGCCTAGATCGACTTCCTGCTCCGTCGGAGAGCTTATGGCGTAGTCAAACTGGTCGCGTGGGATCGGCCAGTGCCGGGAACAGTTGTTGAGCGGCCGGATGGCTCGTCTGCCATCTTGGAGGGGAAGTTTCCGGCCCGTCTGACAGGATCCAACCCCTGACCCGCTGTTAGAAGGTGCCGCACAGTTGTCTCATGTGGTCGTCTACCTGCGGAGATAGTGGTTGCACCTCTGAGAGAGGGGTCATGGCATCCGACCTGGTTGGTGTCGATCGTGGGTGTCACGGTGGCCTCGATACGAGTTCCTGGCTACGAGATCAAGGCGGGGTTGCGCGGCCTGACAGTAGTCCTGGTTGACCCCGGTTCAACGGCTCGATTCGGATAGCAACGCGCACGACACAGTGTGGAGCGTCGGAGCGCCGTGGCAGGATCGTCTGAGCTGGCTTCGACCCTGGGAGGGCGCATGGTGCCGGACGAGACAGAGAGCACGATCCGCTGCCCTCACTGTGGCGAGGAAATCGTAATCGATGAAACGATTGCTGATCGATTGGTCGCTGCTGTTGAAGCATCGGGTAGCGGGAAGATCCTCCAACTGGAAGATGAGAACACGAAGCTCAAAGCGCAGCTCGTTCGCCTGAGCAATGATCTCACTCAGGCCGAGCGCCGGACCCGGACTGGCTCTCCGACAGAAGAGGGCTATGCAAGGCAGGACCGGGTTGTGCCCTACTTCAGAGGCGGTTTCCAGGAGATGACATCATCCCGGTTAAGCGCGGTAAGCGCGGGGCCGACATCATGCAGTACGTGCGCCAAGGCGGTACGGAATTCGGAACAATCTTGTGGGAAGTCAAGACGGCAACCAGATGGGGAACAGCGTGGCCATCCAAGCTTAGTAAGGATCAAGAGGAAGCCGGTGCCACATTCGGGGTTATTGTCTCAGACAGACTGCCTGATGGCATCGACACCTTGGGTCAGCACGGTGATATCTGGGTGGCACTTTTCGCCTCTGCTTTGGATCTAGCTCTAATGCTGCGCGAACTGGTCATTACCACTCACCGGTATGAAGTCGCGGCGAGTAACCGAGCTGGCAATGCGGAGAAAGTCTACAACTACGTCATAACTGGAGGGTTCGGGGCCAGAGTCGATCAGCTCGCCACTATAGCGACGACCATGCTGCGGGACTTGGCCCGAGAGAAGCGCGTATTTGATCTGCGTTGGAAGCGGACCGAAGCTCAGATCACGGGGTTGTTGAAGGTCCGTGATGCGATTGGGTTTGATCTGATCGACGCGATAGGTGCGGATGTTCATTTGCCTGCCGCTTTTCGCGCCGAGCTGCCCAGTGAGGATGATGCTGACGAATTCTTGATGCTGCGTGGTGCGATAGATCCCCCGCCGGAACTGCCTTAGCTGGGTGAATGGGACCTCTTGTATGCCATATCCAACCAACCTGTCCAGGACAGTGGCTGACTTCGCAAGGTCTCTCTGGGCTGTCCGCAGGAGCTCGCCGACGGCCGTCCCCGTTGGTGTCGGCCGTAGGTGTCAACCCATGCCGGCTAGGGCGGCCAGGGGGTTCCGCGCGATCGGGACTGCGTGAAATCCTCGGCGCCGCATTTGGGACAGTGCCGGAACGTCTCGGCCGCTCGGCCCTCGGCCGAGATCGCCCCGACCTCCCTCCCCAGTTCCGCGCGGTCGACGGTCCGTCCACGCGGCGCTACCGAGAACATGGAGATCGACCGGATCCGCCGCCGTGCTGCCGATCTAGGAACCCGCCATGCGTAACCACACTCGCTGCAGGTCCTTACGTACTCCCGGGCCTGGCCTGGCAAACGCATACCAGAAGCCTGGAAGCCCCGGTGATTGAAGTCAAGGACCTGGCTTGCCGTACTGATCGTCCCGGCAGGGTGCTACCCCTCGCTTGTAAGATACGGCCTTGCTGTCGCAAACCATCGCTGGTCTGGGCGTCTGCCCTTCACTGTGTCCGTCGAAGTATGTTCTTTTCCGGTGCCGTTGTGGTGAGAGATGATGGTCACGCTCTTCGTCCACTGGCTCGGCGGTGCTCGCCGGTTGAGCCGGTACTCCGTCTGTCGCGATCAAGCGTCACATACGCGTGGTAGAGAGTGGATCGGCCAGCCCTGGGAATCTCCGTCTGAGCAGTGTGCCTTCCGCGGACATGTCGGCATTCAGCGCTTGGAGCTTACTGAGCCTGTCCGCCACGGCGCATGGCGCACCGACGTATCCCGACGAGCTGGGCGTCCGCTACGTCTGGGATACGACCGTACCGAATGGCCGCTACTTCTCCTCGGGGGACCTTGCGGTGATTCGTGACAACCGCATCGTCTTCGGCGCTGGGTGGATCGACAGCATCCAGACAACACCCGGCCACAAGATCAGATACAGATGCCCAGACTGCGGCAGCACGGATTTCAAGCACCGGACGCGCAGGCAGCCAAGCTTCCGGTGTGCCAGCTGCACGGCAGAGTTCGACGTACCAGATGAGGAAGAGCTCCCTGTCCAGGTATTTACTGCCAACTACTCCCGAACGTGGCGGCCAGCGGACCGGCCCTTTCCCGAGAGCGCTCTCGATACGGCCTACGTCTCCAGGTCGCAGCAGAACGCGATCCGCCGCTTGGACGTGGCCCAGCTCCGGCCAATTCTGGACGCCCACCTGGTTACCGGCGATCCCTGGTGGGTCACATATGCCCAAAAGGATGAGCGAATCCCCGGCGGCCACGGGCTGAGCCTCAGCAAGACCAGACTTGGCCAGCAGCGATTCCGGGAAGCCATGCTCGATCGCTTCGGCGAATCCTGCGCGTTCACTGGTCCACAGCCACCTGGAGCGCTCGAAGCCGCGCACCTCTACCTCTACAGCGCAACGCCCGAGCATGACCTGAAAGGCGGGCTGCTTCTACGCTGCGACCTGCACGCTCTCTTCGACCGATGGCTCGTCGCGATCGATCCAGACAACTGGACCATCCAGATTGCCCCAGGGCTCATGCAATACCCGGATCTTGCCGCACTCAACGGACAGCCTGTGCTCCTGCATGCTGAGCTCAGGCCACGGCAGAGCTATGTGCGGAGCCACGCACTTACCGCACGAGCTTCTTGGACCTCTTAACGATGACCCGCACAGACCACCATGCCAGTGGCCGATCATGTGGCGCCGAGCCAGGGGTGATCTGCTGCTTAGAAGGTGCCGCACAGGTGTCCGGAGGAGTCGCTGGCCTGCGCAGACTGGTCACAAGGGTCCGTCTTCGCCCAATGTTGCCCCGGCTTGTTGGTGTCGGCTACGGGTGTCAGGGCGACCGTCCGCTTGTAACCTGACTTTTATCTGGTCTGCCCCGAGCTTTCCGGACAGCAGATTCGTGGTTAATTCACGCTGCGGACTGTCGTTCCAGGTACTCATTGCGGACTTGCTGCGGAGTCCGGTACTGAAGTCCGGAGTGCCGGCGCCTTGAATTGTACCAGAATTCGATGTACCTCACAATGTCCCGCCGTGCGTGCTCACGCGTAGGATACTGGGTACGGTGAACACGCTCATTCTTCAGCGCGGCGAAGAACGATTCGGCCATCGCACAATGCCGTTTAATTAAGCGGCTGGATGCAGCAACTGGATGGTCGGGGGCGAGTCATGCGTGACGTTCTTGTCGCCTGCCTGCTTGACGAGGTGTGAATTAGGCCGCGCTCTTTTGACTTTGTGCGGGCAGGAACGCTCGCGCCGCCTGGGATTTGGTCTTTCGAGGATCTCTTCGATCGCTTCACGCGTCGCTGCGGCGAGCCGCGCAGGGGGAAAAAGCCGCCTGCCCTGAAACCTGGCGGCGGATGACCCGGAGGGTGCGAATGAAGGATATCCTGTCCGGATCCAGATCGGCCTGGTCCGCGGCTTCCCGCATCAGATACCGGATACCGTAGTGGGTGAGCAGCAGGCCCCAGATTTCCTGCTCGACCAGCTCGGGCTTCCGGGACCTGAGGATCACGCCGGATCCGCGCTGATGCGTCTTAAGCTCATCGAAGACAAGCTCAGCCTCCCAGCGCTCATGGTAGGCAGCCGCCATCTCGACCGCAGCAACATCGCCGGGATCGGTGATATTGGTGACCAGCGTTATCAGCTCGTCACCGTCCCCGCGGCCCGCGATCTGGTAATCGACGACACGCACATGAGTTCCCGGCAAGTCCGTGATCTTCGCCAGCCCCTTCCGGAGCCTGTAGGAGTTCAGCCTCTTGGCATCAGGATCGGCCACAAACGACAGGTAAGAGCCATCCGGAAGCCATCCCAGGACCGGCAGGCCGACATTCGATCCAACCCGGAAAAGAGCATCAGCCCCGGCATCGACGACCGCCCGGAGATTCTGATAGCTGTACAACCCCGCATCGAGCGTGACGATCATCCCTGCCTCGATGGCCCCACCCGAGAGAATACGGCTGGCCAGGGTCTCCTCACCCTCGCCCTTCTGCCCTATGGCCGCGGCGACAATGGCATGAGTCCCGCACTCGGCCAGCGCAGCCATCTGCACATACGGAAATGAGCAGCGCTCCTTCTTCCCAGCGTAACCGAAATGAGCAGCGTTCTCCACGCTGTCAGGCGCCTCCATCCCGAAGCCGTCGAGCGCCATCAGCCTCCGGCCGCCCAGCCACGCGCCCTGCGTCGAGCGCAACGCGCACGGCTCGGCGGCACGCTCGTAAAGCTCCCGCATCACCTCAGGCCCCAGCCGCTGCCTGGCCTGGCACAACCCGCCCGGGCTGGGCATCGTCCACTCCCGCCGCCACGTTCCCGCGTACTGCAGCCCGGAGGCCAGCTTCCGCATGACCTCCTCATAGCCATCGCCGTAGAACAGCGCCATCGCCATCACGAAATAGACCATGACCCGCGCTGGCAGCTTATTCTTCCGGAGTTCCTTACGGCCGAGCGAGCACACGACCTCATCAACCAGTTCGCGGGGGATCAGCCGCGTCAGCGTCCCGATGCCAATCGCGTCTGTCAGCGAAGATGACGCCCCGCCATTACCACTCTCGCTCTCCAGCATTGCATCAATCTAAGGCAACCAGCAGATGCAGGCAACTATCAGGCCGATATCCACAGAACACGGCGTGTCTCTCGGTGGATATGTGGACACCTGAACGCCAGATTCTTAATTAAACGGCATTGGGCCATCGCATTATCGTAGCATATCCCGGTCCGGCCAACGGAATGCCGGAGATTAAGTCTCCCCAGCGTCCTCGCAAACTGCTCGGATGTGTAGTTACTCCAATGCCGCTTAGTTAAGCCGGGCGGGAATTAGTGTCCACATTTCCACAGGGCGACACACCCGGGTTCTGTGGATTATCTGCTAATTGCCGGATGTTCTTTCCTTCTCGCCTTTGACGTACTACCTTCTGCGTCGTGGATGATGCGGTTTCAGGAGGCGGACGGCTTACCGACCGGATAGGGATCGGGGTTCTGACCCGCCTGGTGCCGAGGGACCTGGTGGAGGAGGTTCTGGCGGAGACGGGCCGCAGGCAGAAGCGGTCACGCCTGCTTCCGGCTCATGTCGTCGTGTATTTCGTGATGGCCATGGCGGTATTCCGGGATGGCTATGAAGAGGTGATGCGGCGGCTGACTGGCGGGCTGCAGTTCATGCGCGCTTGGCAGAAGGAATGGGCAGTGCCGACCACGGGGGCTATCTCCCAGGCGCGGGACCGGCTGGGTGAGGCGCCGCTGAAGATGCTATTCGAGCGGGTGGCGGAGCCGCTGGCGGTGGCGGGAACGCCGGGTGCCTGGCTGGGGGCGCGCCGGCTCATGGCGATTGACGGGGTGAAACTGGACGTGCCCGATACCCCGGCCAATATCGAGGGGTTCGGCCGCCCCGGCGGCCTGACCAGGCGCCCGTTCCCGCAGATCCAGGTTGTCGGCCTTGGTGAATGCGGGACGCATGCCGTGGTGGCCGCTGAAATCGGCACGGTCAGCGTGGGTGAGCGGGAGATCGCCGAAAAGCTGGCACCGTCGCTGGAGCCGGGAATGCTGGTGATCGCTGACCGGGGTTTCTACAGTTTCCAGCTGTGGGTCGAATTCCTCGCCTCGGGCGCTGACCTGCTGTTCCGGCTTGCCTCTGGCATTAAGCTGCCGGCTAGCGAAGTCCTGCCAGATGGGTCATACATATCCGTTATCAGTTCCAGGGGCACTCGCAGCAGCGGGTTCCAGATTCCCCTGTCCGCCGCCGGGGATCTCCAGGCGCGCCACCCACATTCCGGTACGCGTGATTGAGTACACCGTTACCGCGGCCGCAGGCAGCAGGGAGGCAGAAGTCTTCCGGCTGATCACCACGATCCTCGACCCCGATGACCTGACCGCCGCCGAGCTGGCTGCGGCTTACCAGCAGCGCTGGGAATACGAGATAGCCCTGAAAGAGATCGAGACCCAGATGCTCGAGCCCGGCAGCGGGCTCCGCTCGAAGTCCCCGGAACTCGTCCGCCAGGAGTTGTGGGGCCTGCTGCTGGCCCAATACGCCATACGCGCGCTGATGGCCGAGGCCGCAGAATCAGCCGGGGTTGATCCCGACAGGCTGTCCTTCATCCGAAGTATCAACGTGGTCCGCCGCCAGGTCACCGACCAGGCGGCATTTTCCCCCCGGACGACTCACCACCGCCAAGGCCATGACGATCCGGGAGATCCTCGAAAGAGTCAGTAAAGGCCGGCGCAAGCGGACCTACCCCCGCGTCATCAAGAAATACAAAGGACGCACTTACCCCGTAAAACAGGCTGGCCAGACAGGTCATGCGCACGACCCGGTACTAGAAATCCGGCACCCGCTTATCGCTTAACCTTAACTAAGCGGCATTGGTAGTTACTCCCTCGGTCTGAGTGGAATATAGCCTTATCGGCGAGAGGGCGGTTACGGGCAGCCATCTCGATGGCTTGCTCGATGAGCGGGGTCTTGTAGCTATCACCCACCGCCCAGCCGATGATTTCTTTCGTGTGGCAGTCGATGACCGTAGCCAGGTAAAGCCAGCCTTCCCAAGTCGAAACATATGTTATGTCGCCGACCATTTTGTCCCCCGGCTTCTCCGCGGTGAAGTCCCGGTGCACGAGGTCGGGAATGTCATGCTCCTGGCCGTCGCCCTCAGTGAGGCTGAACCGCCAGGGCCGCGGCTGGCAGGGCTCCAGGCCCAGCTCACGCATCAGCGACCGGACCAGCTCCGGCCCGGCAGGCACACCCCAGTCCGCGAGATCCGCGTGGACCCGCCTGTAGCCGTACGTCTCATCCGAATCGCCGAAGGACTTCTTCACGTACAGAGCGAGTATCCCGCGCCTTTTCACGGTTGCTGATTCCGGGGCATTCCGCCAGTCGTAAAAGCCGGAGCGGGACACTTCCATCCACCGGCACATTTTCACGATTGATGGCATGTGCTTATCCCCTGATTCCTGGTAAGCCGCATACTCCGCGTCGATGAACTCGAACTTGTCGGTTACCGATGGTCGCGGGCGAAGTATGCTGCGGCTTTTTTCAGGAACTCAAGCTCCATCTTCTGTTCCCGGGTTTCCCGTTCGAGCTCACGCAACCGGGCGCGTTCGTTCACGGTCAGCGGCGGTTCTTCGCCGGCATGCTCACGGCGGTAGGCGCTCACCCAGTTACCAAGTGTGCCATCGTTGATTCCGAGCTCCTTAGCCACGCGGACGATCGGACGCGACGTCTCGATCACCATCTTCACGGCTTCATCTTTGAATTCCGGTGAGAAGCTCTTCTTCGGTCGGGGCAAGAAAATCACCTTTCCAGATAGCCCATCCTAAGGGATGGACTGTCCGGAAGGCTCGGGGCACCTCAATCACTGGAGCGGGGTTGGCTTAGCGATGGCGCTGTGAGCTGCAGGTTCGCGGCTCGGGAGCGGCGGATTTGCGCACTAAGGCGCGGCTGTGGCTCTTAGTCTCGTCGGGTGGCTTACCTTCGCACGGTGAAGACTGCCTCGGGGGCGACGGCGGTCCAGATCGTGTGGTCGTCACGGCGCGGGTCGCGGAACATGGAGCACATCGGCTCGGCGCATGACGAGGCCGAGCTGGAGGCGCTAAAGGCTGCAGCCCGGAAGCGGCTGGCGGCCGGGCAGGCCGAGCTCGACCTGGGCCTGGAGAGCCCGAGGCCAGGAGGGCCGCTGCCGATCACCTCTTCCCGGATGGGGCATCTGGTCGATGCGATCGAGCGCGCGTATCAGGTCCTGGGCCTGGACGACGCCGCGGGCGGGGACGAGGTCTTCCGCCACCTGGTGCTGGCCCGCATCATCGAGCCGACGAGCAAGCAGGACAGCCCGCGGGTACTTGAGGAAGCAGGCGTCGGCACGGTGTCGTATCCCACGCTCAACCGGCGGCTGCCCATTTACGCGCGGGAAGAGTGGCGGCAGCGGCTGTCAGCTGCCTGTGCCGCGCACGCCCGGCTCGGCCCGGCCAGCCTCGTGCTCTACGACGTGTCCACGCTCTACTTCGAGGCCGACAAGGGCGACGGGTTCCGCGAGCCCGGGTTCTCCAAGGAGCGGCGCCTGGAACCGCAGATCACCATCGGCCTGCTGACCGGGCAGGACGGGTTCCCGCTCATGGTCTCCGCGTTCGAGGGCAACCGGGCCGAGACGAAGACCATGCTGCCGGTCATCGACAAGTTCATGGCCGCCCACCAGCTCCCGGATGTGACCGTGGTCGCGGACGCCGGGATGATCTCCGACGCGAACATGAAGGCCATCGAGGCGGCTGGCCTGTCATTCATCCTCGGCATGAAAGTCCCCGACGTCCCCTACGTCGTGGACGAATGGCGGCGGGAGCACCCGGGCGAGGAGATCCCCGACGGGCACGTCTTCACCCAGCCCTGGCCCGCCGGCCCGAAGGACAAGCGCCGGGACCAGGTCATCTACTACCAGTACCGCGCCGACCGCGCCCGGAGGACCCTGCACGGGATCGACGAGCAGGTCGCCAAGGCGGCCAAGGCCGTCGCAGGCCTCGCGCCGGTCAAGCGCAACAGGTTCATCCAGCTTGACGGCGCCGTCAAGAGCGTCAACCGGGAACTGGAGGAGAAAGCCCGCACCCTGGCCGGGATCAAGGGCTACAAGACGAACCTCGCCGCCACCCCGGACGGAGAGCCGGTCACCGCGGACTTCGTGATCGGCTCCTACCACGAGCTCTGGCGGATCGAGAAGAGCTTCCGCATGTCAAAGCACGACCTGAAGGCCCGGCCCATCTACCACCGCAAGCGCGAGTCCATTGACGCCCACCTGAGCGTCGTCTTCGCCGCCCTCGCCGTCACCAGGTTCATCGAGGCCCGCACCGGCTGGTCCATCAAGAAATTCGTCCGCACCGCCCGCCGCTACCGCACCATCCAGATCCGCTTCGGCCACCACACCCTCACCGCCGAAGACCCGCTCCCACCCGACCTCCGCGAAGCCCTCACGCTCATCAAGTAGCCAAAACACCTACACA
The DNA here is from genome assembly GCA_963758575.1 of uncultured Actinomycetes bacterium. GTDB lineage: Bacteria > Actinomycetota > Actinomycetes > Streptosporangiales > Streptosporangiaceae > RYN-230. Next base: position 32,552 of record CAVWWE010000045.1, on the reverse strand, counting down.
CCAGGTCGGTAAGGATCAGGGCAATGCATAAGGCCATGCTGGCGACAGCACGCCTTCGGCTAGAGACGATCCGCGAGTACCGGCAGCAGATGGGACTCTATGGCGCGCCGGACGAACGGCGTGACCTTCAGGCCGGGCAGATCCGCTATGCCCTGGATCGCGACACCGGCCCCTTCGTGGAGGTCGATGTCCTCTGGCCGGTAGTCACCCACAACGTAGAACAGGGAGACAAGCCTTCCGTCTCCTTCGCGGTCCACGGCATCGGTGAGAAATACCGGATCCTTGAGAATAAGGCCGGTTTCTTCCCGCACTTCCCGCAGCAGCGCCTCTTCCACGGTCTCGCCGTCCTCGACAGCACCCCCGAAACCCGCCCAGCAGCCCGGGTTCGCGATTTCGGGCTTGTCGTCACGGTGATGCATGAGCAGCCCGCCGTCGGTCACGATCAGCAGCATCGCCGCACGGCGCTCTGACCGTGCTTCCGTCTCTGAAATGTCAGCCACGGCGACCAACTCTAAGCGGGCGTGCCAGCCTGCGCCGGACTAAGTCAGACACGCGCGGAACGCTCTGCCCCGGCGTGTCTCGGCGGGACCAGCCGCCAAAGCCGCACAATCCAGGTCCCCATCGGACGGCACACCCTCACCGCCGGGACCCGTCGCCGCCCGACCTGCGCGAAGCCCTCGGGCTCATCAAGCAGCCAGGTGGTGCGCACTAACCTGATAAAAGTCAGGCCTGCGCAGACTGGTCACAAGGGTCCGTCTTCGCCCAATGTTGCCCCGGCTTGTTGGTGTCGGCTACGGGTGTCAGGGCGACCGTCCGCTTGTAAGACACGCCCAGGATGTCGGCCACCGTCGCTCACCTGCGCTCGTAGCTACGTCGTGTCCAGCGGGATCGGCTCGTATCGGTTCCCGTTGTGGTCAGGGTTGGTGGTCAGTTCGCCGTGGCGTCCGGAGTGTGGTGAGGGGTTAACGCGCTGGGGACCTTCCGGGGCGCCGCCGTATCCGCAGAGCGGCCAACAGAAGGGCGCCGAGGAGCACGACAATGCCGATGAACAGCAACCACAGCAGACCCTTGACGACGACACCCACGAGGCCGAGCGCGATCGCCACGATCACGAGGAGTAGGAAGAGAGCAATCATTGGGTTCTCCGCTCAGTTGTACTGCTCAGCGGCGGGCGAGCTGCCGTTCACCGCTGGTTCCTGCCTGGTAGGGCAGGCCGTAGTGCTTGAAGATGGCCTCTTCGTCGGCTGCAGGCAGTTCACCGTCGGTGGTGATCGAAGGGGAATCCTTGACTTGTTTCCTATCGTGGGCGACCTGGATGTATCCGGGACCTACGATCGCCCCGGCCAAGGGAACGAACGCGAGCCGGTGCCGGGTTGGCAACCCGACTTTGACGGTGCCGAACGCTGGCTGGTCCGTGCTCGTGTCGACGTAGATAGCTTCCAGTTCCCCGATCTTGTGACCATCGGGGTCAACGACGTCGTGGCCGCGCCACTCCCGGATATCGGCCGCCTCGAACACGTCGGCCTTCCTCTCCACAGCATCGCCCACCGCTGAAGCCCAACTCGAGACGCTGCCGTATACCGCCAGTTTAGCTGGGCCGGAGTGCTCTCGTTCGCCAGGAATGCAGCTCGTCTCTCCGTCTTCCCCGATATGTGCCGGGGTCTTTGCCGGGGAAGATCAGCGTCAAGGCGGAGCGGCCGCAGCGGAGCGGGATCCGCCGGATCCGTGTGCACGCGCTCCGGCACACCACGGTGCCGCTGCTCAAAGACCTCAAAGTCCCGCCCCGGCAACGTTTGGCTTGGTGGGCGCGACTGGGTTCGAACCTGTGAACCCTCGCTTGTGAGGTGCGCCCTGGCCATCGGAGATCATCCGTGAGCTGGGCGACCCCCACCGGCCCCGTCCGCCGCGATCCGGCTTCGTCTGGCGGCCAGCCGGTCGGCCGCAGGTTAGTCCTGCGTTGTCGTGGTCAGACATAGTGGTCAGGTCGGCCTAAACGGCGACGCCCAGGACCGCTTGTATGCCATATCCATCCAGCTTGTCCACCGTTGGCGCTGACCTTGCCTGGCGTCTCTAGCTCCGGCCGCAGGGGACCACTGTGAGCTAAGCCCGTTGGTGTCGGTCAAAGGTGTCAGCTCGCCCGGCGGTCTTGGCCACCCCCCGCCTGGCGGCAGAGCCGACGGTTTTACAGACCGCCACAGCTCAAGTCAGTCCATAGTCTGTGGCCTGCGGTGACTCTCGCGGGGTCGATCGACGGTGAGGTTGTATCCCACGTATGTCCCACGGACTGTCGGGCAGCATCGCCCACCGGGGCTGAGCTTTACGCGCATCTGGCGGGATCGGCACGTGTCGGCTCCTGTTGTGGTCAGCCTTGGTGGTCAGCTCTCGTCGCTACGGCATCTTTACTATCTCTTGACGGGCGACTGATCGCTGTGTCACAGTCAAAATGCCACGCGGCTAGTGGCGGCTGGAAAGCCTACGCGTCCAATGGAGGAAGCGAGATGGCCGGAGTGATCGGCAGTTACAACCTTTACCGGAATGCCAGTACCGAAGGACTGCTTATCGACGCAGTCGACGCTGACGGCAATCTTCGCGACAGCAATTTGGGCGGCAACCAGTACCCGATTGTGGGCACTTATGACGAGGCAACCAGCACCCTTACATTCCGCGCCGGAGGTCTCGACGGCCGTGGCGATGGCAACCTTTTCGTGAGCCACTACACAGGCTGCCCGATTTTGGACGGCGATGGCAATACAACCGCGCTGGCCGGTACTTACACCGAGTTTGTCATTACACTTAATCCGTTTGGCTATGTCTCAGAGCTAGGTGGATGGTACGCAATTCCTGGCATGGAATGATCTGGGCTAGGCAGGAGCCTCTTTGAGCCAGCAGGATCGGGTACCTCCTCTTTGCGCGACGAGGTGGCCTCAGAAAATCCTCTTTGCGCGACGAGGTGGCCTCAGAAAATCGGGGAGCGCCTGGACGGCTACCAGCGGAGCTGGGCTGCGTGATCTGATGGCCCGGATAGGTCACGACAGTGAGCGTGCTGCGATCAATTACCAGCATCAGAGCCCGGGGCGCGGACACTATGATCACAAGGGCGATCGACGCTCACGCCGACGCCGAGCTGCATCGGGATGACGGTGACAGCGGCTCTGCTGGCGGCCTGGTACCGGTCGGCCAATGGCACGTTGATGGCACGTTCGGCGCTGAGGAGCTTCGACCCGGTGAAGACTGGATGTGCCGCAGGCTCCTAGTCTACGGGTTCGTGCGTAGAGCGGATAACGAGAATCGAACTCGCACTATCACCTGGGTTCCGCAGCTAATCGGGTTCCTGGTCCATGTTCCGGGCTGAACACGCAGGTCAGGGACATGGGACCTGCCCAGAATCGTGAGAACGCCTAGATACACGCCTGATGGTGATTCCACTGATGAGAGTGGCTGTGTGGCGGTATCTTCTAGTCCATGTACCTGCGGTCAACGCCACGGCGGAACAAGGATGGCTCCGAGGTCCGCTACCTGCAGCTCGCCCATAACGTGTGGGATCCGCAGCTGCGCCGGTCGAAGGTGCAGGTCGTGTACAACTTCGGCCGCGAGGACCACGCGAACCGCGAGGCGCTCCAGCGGCTGGTCGCGTCCGTCACGAGGTTCCTGGACCCCGGCGCGGCGCTGGCAGCGGCGGCGGACGGCCTGGAGTTCACCGAGTCCAGACCGCTCGGAGGCACCTGGGCGCTGGACGCGCTGTGGTCACAGCTGGGCATCGGCCCGGCGATGCGGAAGCTGCTGAAGGGCCGCCGCCTGGACGACACAGCCGAGCGGGTGCTGTTCGGCCTAGTCGCGAACCGGGCGCTCGCACCGTCGTCCAAGCTGGCCGCCGCCCGCTGGATCAGCGAGGACGTCCTGGTTACCGGGCTGCCCGCCACGACGGATGATGCGTGCTACCGGGCGATGGACTGGCTGCTGGAGATCAGGGACCAGCTGGAGAGGAAGGTCTTCGACCAGGTCGCGGACCTGCTGAACCTTGAAGTTGACCTGCTGTTCTTCGACACGACCTCCACCTACTTCGAGACGGAAGAGGCCGACGAGCCCGTCGCCCGCGACAAGAACGGCAGCCCCGTCACCAGCGGGGATGACGCGGAAGACGGCAAGGAGGCCGGGTTCCGCACCTGGGGCAAGTCCAAGGACCACCGCGACGACCTGCCCCAGGTCGTGATCGGGATGGCCGTGACCAGGAACGGGATCCCGGTCCGCGTGTGGTGCTGGCCCGGGAACACGGCCGACTCCGCGCTGATCCGGCAGGTCAAGGACGACATGCGCGACTGGAGCCTGCCGAAAGTGATCTGGGTCGCCGACCGCGGCTTCACCTCCGCGGAGAACCGCCGCTACCTGCGCAAGGGCGGCGGCTCCTACATCATCGGGGAGAAGCTCCGGTCCGGCTCCGCCGAGGCCGGAGCCGCCCTGTCCCGGCAGGGCCGCTACAAGGACGTCGCCGGGAACCTCAAGGTCAAGGAAGTAAAGATCGCCGGCGACGAGCGGTTCGTCATCTGCTTCAGCCCCGAGGCCGCAGAACGTGACGCCGCCGTCCGCACTCGCATGATCGCCCAGCTCGAAGAGGCCATCAAGGACTCTGACCAGCTCAGTAAGGACAAGCGCGCCGAGCTGCGCGGCGTCATCTCCACGAAGCCCGGCCTGAACCGCTACCTGCGGGTCACCCCCAGCGGGCTGCTGCGCACCGACGCCGCGAAGGCGAAAGCCGAGGAGAACCTCGACGGGAAGTACCTGCTCAGGACCGCTGACCCGAAGCTCTCCGCGGAAGACATCGCCGTCGGCTACAAGCAATTGCTGGAAGTCGAGCGCGGCTGGCGCGACATGAAGCAGGTCATCGACCTGCGCCCGGTCTACCACCGCAAGGAAGAACGCATCCGCGCCCACGTCCTCCTGTGCTGGCTCGCGCTGCTCCTCGCCCGGATCACGGAGAACGCCTGCGGCGGAACGTGGCCGGAACTGCGCCGCGAACTGGACAAAATCCACGTCGGGACCTTCGCCGGGCCGACCGGCACGTTCCGGCAGCGCACTGAGATCACCAAGGCCCAGCGCGACATCTTCCGTGCCCTGAAAATAGACCTGCCGCCCCGGATCTACCAGCTGAAACCCGCCGCGGAGCCCTGACCAGCCGGGACCCGCACGCCTAGATACACGCCCTCTGACCACCGACGCCGCGTTTCCGCACGTCAACCTCCAGATCCACCGACTAGACCGCGACATCAACTGCGGAACCCAGGTATCAGCTTGGGAATAAGCGCAGCGGGCGCACCGGACCAGCCCAACTGCAGCTCAGCGCATGTCTCAGTCCGACCGCTAGTGACCGAGAGTCCCCAGGGCCGACCGGTCCATCGGGCACGCAGCGGGCACGGCTCCCTATTCCCAAGCGCAGGCTGGTATACGCGGGCGCTCAGAACCAGTGGACCCATCATGGCCTACGCGATCACTCCTTGGGACCCGCCGTCACGATCGCAGTTAGCTCGGCACTTCATTGGCCTCCGGTGGGGTTTTCTCGCTGCCATTAGGCTCGGGATCCTTGTCCTCGCGCTGGTGCTTCGCGCGGCGCTTATTCAACATGGAACCGAAAATAAACAGATTTATAGCACTTGCTACTGTGAGAATGAGCGTAATTACAATGCTGAACCTGAGGAGTACGGGCAGACTCCATGGAAGAGCATGGGTACCACGGTACCTTACCCAAAGCTGATAGTACGCTATCACCAGGAATGCTAGAGGTGCGCCAGCAATAAATGCCGGACGCGCTCTACCTGTCCACGTACCTACATTCGACTTCCAACCCCCACGCCCTAGTGAAAACCTCACTCTCTCCCCGCTATTTATGAGCGAGTTGGCGGGATGCAATTCGCGTTCATTGTCGCTTTTGTAGATGCTTGGGTGCAGTTTGTTTATAACTGCATCATGGGCCTGTTGAAATATCGCAGACTCAACAAACGAATAAGTCACGTAATAATACAGATAGGCCACAATGACTGGTAGTCCAGTTTTAATGACTTCCGAACGAGATACGGGCAGGCCCCAAAGCGTAGCGCCTCTAGCGTTGTTTGAGATGACAAGTTCAAAAAGCGCTGCAAGTCCAACAATGAGAACGCTAGTCCGGGTTATCCCATTCTCATTGTCGCACCAGTTGCTTCTCAATGCCGTGAGATAATCAGTCCCGAACGCAGCGGCCGAACCCTCGGCGAAGGCTTCGGTTGTCTTGTCCCAGACAGACTTTGCCATCATTCCTCCCCTGGTTCTCCTAACGTATATTATGTACCAAGTTGTGCAGAAAGAAGCGCATGAACGTCTAACTGGGCGCACACTCGATCTCCTGGCCCTCCACTGGCTGCGCCGCTGTCCAGCGAGCAGCCATCCCTCCCAGCGGACGCAACGAGGACGCTCCCCAGCGAAGGGGGGATCACCAGCTTGGAAGATCGGTGACATTACCTTCTAGCTGACCAGGTGAGCATTCACCGGGGCGCTTGCGGGCTCGGCCGGCCGTGAGTGACCGTGTCTGCCACTTAGTCTCCCTGGTCGCGTCCCAACCCCGGTGTAAATGACGACGGGCGTAGGTTCCTTCAAGAGCTACCAACTCAGCGAAGGAAGGACTACGCCCGTGCCGAATCGAGTATCTCCTACTGACCGGATCCGTGCCGAGATCGACGCCTTGTTCGACGGATCGCGTGAGCTTGGTGAGGTGATCGAGGATGTTGCCCGGCTGGGTGCCCGGCTGATCATCCAGACCGCGGTGGAAGCCGAGGTGGAGGTGTTCCTGGGCCGGGCCCGCTACCAGCGCTCGGCTGCCGCGGAGGATGCCCGGCCGGGGATGCGCAACGGTTACTGCCCTGCGACGGTCAAGACCACCGCCGGGCCGGTGACCGTGGCCCGGCCGAAGCTGCGCGGCACTACCGAGCGGTTCGCGTCAGCGCTGTTCGGCAGGTCGGTCACCAGGTCGAATGCCCTGGAGTCGCTGGTGATCGCGGGGTTCGTGCGGGGGCTATCGGTCCGTGACGTGGAGAACACCCTCGCCGACGCCCTGGGCGCCGAGGCGGCGCTGAGCAAGTTGACGGTCTCGCGTATCTGCCAGGCAATCGGCGATGAATTCACCGCCTGGTCGGGCAGGCGCCTGGACGGCCTGCAACTGGACTACCTGTTCCTGGACGCCTCCATGTTCCGGATGCATCCCGGTGCCCGGGCCGAGCCGGTGCTGGCGGCGTGGGGCATCACCACCGACGGCAAGCCGGTGTTCGTCGCGCTCGCCGCCGGCGGCAGCGAGTCCACCGACGCCTGGGCCGGCTTCCTGGATGAGCTGCGCGGCCGGGGGCTGCGCCCGCCGCTGCTGGTCATCTCCGACGGCGCCGCCGGGCTGATCAACGCCGCCGAGAGCGTGCTGGCCCGGTCTCTGCGCCAGAAATGCCTGATCCACCGGGCCCGCAACGTCCTCGCGAAGGTCCCCGCCGCCGCCCAGGACCAGGTCCGGGACGCCTACTGGGCGATCTTCGACACCGATGCCCTCACCGCCGCTGGCACCGGACCCGGGCACAAGCTCGTCACCGCAGTGCAGGCCCGCATCGACGCCTTCGCCGAGCGATACGGCAAGCTCTACCCATCGGCCGTCAAGTGCCTGCTCACCGACCGCGGGCAACTCACCAGCTACCTGCGGTTCCCGACCGAGCACCACAAGCGGATCCGGCACTCCAACTTCATCGAGCGCACCTTCGGCGAGACCCGCCGCCGGGTCAAGGTCATCGGCCGCCTCCCCAGCGAGACCAGCTGCCTCAACCTCGTCTGGGCCGTCCTGGACCGCGCCAGCCGAGGATGGCGCGGCGTCAACACCACCAACACCGGCCTGCGCCTGCTACACGACCTGCGCCGCCAGCTCCTCGACCCGCCCACCCCAATCCGCCGAACCAGCCACCCCGCCGCAGAACCCGAAGAAACTGTCAGCGCCGTCGCCTAACATCCCAGCGAAGGAGCCGAGCCCACGTCATTTACACCGCTCCTGGGACGCCACCGTCTCCCTGGCATGTGGCCCGTACGTGGCCCGATTGAACAAGCCCCGCGCCGGACCAACGGCTCCGGAGGCCGCAGATGCACGGTGCCACTAGCTGTGCAGACTTCGGTACCTCGTACTGGTTGGTCCATATGTGGTCCACGCAGGAGGAACGTGCGCTAGGATCACGCTCGGTTAGAGGTGGTGTCGCTGCGTACGTCATCCTTGAAAGCGGTAAGGTCGGTGGTTCGACCCCGCCCCTGACCACCAGTTCCTTACTTCGCTGACCTCCCCAAACGTAATGCGTAACCGTCCGCAGACGGTGGCCTTAGGTGGGAGCGTCCGACCGTCTGTGTAAGTGATCGTGGCGGTTTTCATGGAGTCGGGATCCGCCCGTCGAAGTAGATCGTGAACGCCTGGAGCGCCTGTTTCCACCCGGCGCTTCGGATTCCGGTGTTTGGGCCGCGGAACTCCTCCAGGTTCCGGACGGCGAGGTAGAGGACTTTGAGGGCGGCCTGCTCGGAGGGGAACTGGCCGCGGTTGCGGGTCACCTTGCGCAGCCGGGCGTTCATCGACTCGATCAGGTTGGTGGTGTAAATGACCTTGCGGACTTCGGGCGGGAAGGCCAGGAACGGGGTGAACTCGGCCCAGTGCGCCCGCCACAGCCTGACGATCGCCGGGTACCGCTGCTCCCACTGCCCGGCGAAGGCCTCCAGCGCCGCGGCGGCCGCGGCCTCATCGGCGGCGGTGTAGATCGCCCGCAGGTCCTTGCTCAGCGGCGCCCAGTACTTGCGGGAGGCATACCGCAGCGACGCGCGGATCAGGTGCACCACGCACAGCTGCACCACCGCCTGCGGCCAGACCACGCCGATCGCGTCGGGCAGCCCGGTCAGCCCGTCGCAGCACACGATGCACACATCGGCCACGCCGCGGCCTTTCAGCTCGCTCAGCACCGACAGCCAGAACTTGGCCGACTCGCCGGTGGTGGGGCCGATCCACAGGCCCAGCACCTGCTTGGCACCCTCGCAGTCGATGCCGATCGCCACATACACGGCCCGGTTGGTGACCACCCCGTCCCTGATCTTGATCATCAGCGCATCGATGAAGATCACCGGGTAGATCGCGTCCAGCGGCCTGCCCTGCCATTCCTGCAGCTCGTCCACCACGGCGTCGGTGACCCGGGAGATCAGGTCCGGCGACACCTCCACGCCGTAGATCTCCCGCAGGTGGGCGCGGATGTCGCGGGTGGTCATCCCGCGCGCATACAGCGCGATGATCCGGTCGTTGAACCCCTCCAGCCGGGTCTGGCCCTTGCGGACGATCCGCGGCTCGAAGGTGCCGTTGCGGTCCCGCGGCACCGCCAGGTCCACCGCCCCGACATCGGTCAGCACCGTCTTGCCGGTCATGCCGTTGCGGCTGTTACCCGACCCCCGCCCAGCCGGGTCGTGCTTGTCATAGCCCAGGTGGCCGGTCATCTCCTCAGCCAGCGCCCGCTCCAGCACCGCCTTGGTCACCTGGGACAGCAGGCCGTCCGGGCCGAGCAGCTCGACGCCCTCGGCCTGCGCCTTGCCCAGCAGCTGATCCGCCAGCTCCTCATCAACCAGCGGAGGCCGCGGCGGTGGGCTGCCGTCGCGCTTGCGGGCCACCATCGAAGTGTCGGTCATTGCGTGTCCTTCCGCGAGCCACCTTCCTGCGGCTCATCGTCAGGCCACGTCACTTACACAGCCGGTAGGACACGCCCCCTTAGGTGGCCAGCACTGCCCGTTTCTGACTCTTGGGCGCTGCCTCTTGTCGCATGCGGACTGCACGGCGGATCACCAGGGAGGCTGGGTGCGACGGGGGTTGAGGGTCGCAGCGTGGACATTGCTTGCCCTGGCGGTCCTGGCGGTAGCGGTCATAGTGCCAGCGGGTGCGCTGCGGGCACATGGTATGGCGGAATTTGACCGGTGGGTTGGTTTGGCCACTGTTGCGGCTGTGCCACTCGCCGCGGGTGGCCTTATCTTGATGTTTTGGGACAGGATCACTCGGGCCGCGAAGCCATCTGGTGTGCCTGAGTCGGGCGTCGCTGGCCACTCGGGAGACACTTTGCCATTGCGCAATCCGATGTTCACCGGGCGCACGGAGGTGCTGGAGATCCTGGAGCAGCGGTTGGCGGCCGGGCCGGTGGCGGTAGTGGCTTTGCGCGGGCTGGGAGGTGTGGGCAAGTCACAACTGGTGTTGGAGTATGCACACCAGAAGCGCCAGTCGGGGCGGTATCAGCTGGCGGGGTGGATCCGGGCGGATTCGACGGTGACCATAGCTGAAGATCTGGCGTCGCTGGCCCCACTTCTGGGGCTGTCCGAGCAGACGATAGTCGGTGATACGGCTGCGAAGGTGGTCAGTGCCCTTAGGTCACGGCAGGATTGGCTGCTGGTGTTTGACAATGCCTCAAGGCCGGGTGATCTTAAGGGGATGCTGCCCAGTGGAGGCGGTCATGTGCTGATCACCAGCCGGAGCCGGGAATGGAGTGGGACCGCGACACAGCTGGATTTGAGCGAGTTCCGCCCAGCCGAGTCCGTGAGGTTTCTCTGTAAACGATCTGGATCTGATGAGCTGGAAGCTGCTATGACGTTGGCCGAGGAATTGGGTGATCTTCCGCTGGCGCTGGCCCAGGCTGCCGCCTATATCGACGCGCGGTCGATGACGATCCGCGAGTATCTGGAGTTGTACCGCGATCCGGTGCTTGCGCAAAGGTTGCGGGATTCTGGCCTGGATTCTGCGGAATACCCGGCGAGCGTGGCCCGGACGTGGCTGTTGAGTTTCACGCAGCTGTCCGGTGAGCACCCGGCTGCGGTGGAGTTGCTTCGGCTGTGCGCCTTCCTCGATCCGGATGATATCGACCTGGAGCTTCTGAGTGCAGGCAGGGAGGAAACCGGCGAAGTTCTTTGCTGGGTGCTCGGTGATCGGCTCGGGCGCATCGAGGCGGTAGGCGCCCTGGCGTCATCGAGCCTTGCTACCGTCCCGGTCGAAGGCCACTTGCGGGTGCACCGTCTGGTGCAGGCAGTGACCCGTGACCAACTCGATGACGGCCAGGCCGTTGAGTGGGTTAAGCGGACACTAAATCTAGCCGAGGCTATCCAGCCCCCGGAACCGGCTGATTATCGGTCCTGGCCTGTATACGCCAGTCTGGCGCCCCATATCGAGGCGGTCGCGGAGCATGCAAGCAGCTATCCCGATCTAGGACGCGACATCAGCAGCCTTCTTTGGAACCTCGGGATTTACCTTTCAGCATCGGGTCAGCTGAGAGCAGCTCGCACCACCTTTGAACGCGTCTTGGCCATCAACGAGGCGGTCTATGGCCCCGAGCATCTTGAGGTCGCTAGAGCTCTCAATAATCTGGGCATCGTCCAGACCCAGCTGGGAGAGCTTGGCGACGCTCGTACAACCTTCGAACGTACCCTGGCTCTTAAGGAAGCGGCCCTCGGCCCCGGCGATCCCGATGTCGGTGTAACCCTCACCAATCTGGGCATCGTCGAGGCGCAGCTGGGGGAGCTGGATGACGCCCGTAAGAAGCTCGAACGTGGCCTAGCCATGATGGAGGCGGGCTCAAGTCCCGACCACCCCAGTGTCGGCAGGATACTGATCCATCTGGGTAGCGTCGAGGCGCAGCTGGGGGAACTGGATGACGCCCGCACCAGCACCGAACGTGGCTTGGCCATCTACGAGGCAGCCTACGGTCCCAACCACCTCGATGTCGTCATAGCCCTGATGGATTTGAGCATCATCCAGCTGCAGCAATGGAAGCTTATGGACGCCCGCACCAGCATTATACGTGCCGCACCTGCTATTAACGAAGCCATTGCACTTTACGGTGAAGACCTCCTCAAAACCAAGGTTGGCGGGAGCTTTTCCAAGAAGCCGACGATCTCCCGCTTCGTTCTCTTCCTCTTCGTCGCCATCGGCCGCAGCCTGGCAGGCGGATCGGGGCGCCCTTGACGTGGTGGCCGCGAGCTGGAAAATCGGGAGCGAGAACACGGCTTTGCGCCAGCTGCTCGATCCGTGCATACTCCTCTGTGGGGCCGAAACGTTCGATGGGACACGAGGCGCGTCCTCGACGGCCGGACAGGCTCCCGCCCGACGCACTTGGCGGGCCGGGGACGATGCCTGGACGTCTCATGCCAAACTGAGCCATGGTTTCCTGGAGAGTGCTTCGCATTGCTGATCGAATGATGCGGTCTTATTTGGATCGTGACCGTAGGCGCTACGCGCACGATCTTGCCTGGCAAGACGATGTAACGAGAAGACTGGATGCTCTCCGTTCGTCACAGGAGGAATTGCGCGGCGACCTTGAATCGCGAGTGGAAGCCGCGCCGCCCCGGCGTGCGTGGAGATCTGGGTTACTACTGTTGGCGCTCAGTCTTTCCGGCATCATTACGTCAGCCCTCCTTATCGTCAATACTTCGTCGGCGGAAGACCGGGCCATAGAGCTTCACGAGGATGCTCAGAGCGCGAGCATTCAGGCAGGCGAGCTGTACCTAAATGCAATAATAACTAACGCACACCGCCCGATTGACCACGTGTCTGTCAATTATTCTGAACGGATGGGCAATGGCTATTTCAAGCTATCGGAAGCGGAAGACGCCGAAGCGAACTACCTTGAGTCCCATACCAATACGTCACAGATATATGCACAGATAACACTTGCCGTTAGTTCCGCTTTCTTTGGCGTAATAGCAGGCTGGATGCTTGCGCCTCTACTCGCTGAGCGGCGCACCAGACGAGGCCAAGACCTGGCCGCGCAGGACTGAGCACGGCCGCTGGTGCGTCCATGACGGGACGGGGCGAGCGCGTAGTAGCCCCATACGCAGGGTTGCGGCGCTGATCGTCCAGACCTGGCCATCCTCCCGATAGGCGCCGCACGAGCCGCGCAAGATCACGGTCAAGGGGGCCCGGAGGGCATCACGTGTGACGCGAAGCGCCCTTGACCGTGATCTTGCGCGGTTCAAGACTGGAGCGCCGGGGGGATGGCAGCCCTTTATACATCGCGCGCCGGTGCTGGTTCGTTGCGGCGCGCAGCTGGCGCGTCGGGTTGCCCGGGGGACTTGCAGTGCGCCGACGCCGCCGTGGCCCGAAGGGCCTAAGAGCGGCAGGCGGTGCCCACCGCACAAGGTTCCCTGTGTAGGGCCGACCTGCCGCCGGCGGATGTTGCGTCGCGCCCACTATCAGGGTGGCTATGTCAAGGTTGGGTGGCCCCACCGTGGCGGAGGTAGTTGGCTCCACCGCCGGGTCGGTGGTGGGTGGCTTTAGTGCTGCGGTTGGTTGAGGCGCTCGTGCACTTGGAGCGTGAGTTCGAGTGCCGGTAGCGCGCTGGTGGGTTCGATGAGGTTCTCGGCCTTGCTGGCCAGGCAGGCGAGCACGTGGTTGATCATGGCGTTGTAGGGACTCGTGCCTGGCAGTTCGATCGGGCGTTCCCCGTCGCTGGTGTGCTCGGTTAGGGTGGCCGGTCCCTGTCCGGTGAACCCGGCGCTGATCGCGTACTCGAGCAGCCCGTCGGTGAAGGTGGCGCGCCAGCCGCCGCGCATCGCGTAGGGCTGCGGCATGAGTGCGGAGCCGCTGAGCCGGGCGAACGCGTCGGGGTAGGCGAGCAGCACGGTGGCGGCCGAGCCGTGCCCGTCTGGTCCGTCAACGCCGGCGAGATGCACGGCGTTGGGTTGGCCGAGCAGGCTGGTGACGAGGTCGAAGTCGGCGTGCATCATGTCCAGCGCCAGGGTGGCCAGGGTGAGGTGGTAGCCGGGCCAGAGCAGCGCGGTGCGGTTCTCGATTTCGAGGGTTTTCAGGGGCCCGTAGCGTTGTTCGGCCACCGCCGCGCGTAGCTGCTGGTTGGCGGGGCTGAACCGGGAGAACATGTCCACGAACGCGCGCCGGCCGGTCTCGGCTTGGACGGCGACGACTTGGCGCGCGTCTTCGAGGGTGCTGGCCACCGGTAGTTCGATGAGCACGTCGCGGCCGGCCCGCATGGCGTGCACCGCGATGTCGGCGTGCATCCGGGTTGGCAGGCAGATGTTGACCAGGTTGACGTCGTCGTCGGACAGCAGGCCGTCGAGGTCGGCGGTGGTGGCGAAGCCGAACTGGTCGCGGATGGTCGCCAGCTTCTCCGGTGTCCGCCCGAAGACGATCACCTCGTGCACGTCCGGGCGGTGGGCGTAGACGGCGGCGTGCGCCTGACCGAACCCGGTTCCTAGCAGCGCGATCTTCATGATGGCGACTCCTCCGACGAGCGGGCCCAAGCCCGAGCAGCCGCCGATGTTCCACCATGCGGTTGCGGCGCAGGCTGCCCGGCGCCACCACGCTAACTGCGGGTTATGACAACGTGTCCGTGCCGGCCAGGCCTTCGCCGTCATGGCCGGGCAGGAAGGTGAAGCGGGCGAGATCGGTGCGAAGCTCGGCGAGGTGATCGCCGCCGGCGCCCATGAAGCAGTGGAAGGGAGCTGCAGGCTGCGCCTGGCCGGGGCCGGCGAGCCATTGACTGATGAAGGTGAGCATCTCGGCCAGTTCAGCAGCGTCGGCGAGATCGAGCTGCACCTGGGAAGCCGGCATCGCGTCCTTCTCGACGATCAACGCGTTGGCGTCAGCGGGCGGCCAAGGCCGCGGCAGCTTTCTTGGCATTCTGCTGCTGGCGGGCGTGGGCGAGCCGGTAGGAGACGGTGCCGGTCTCGATGATCTGCCCGGCGAAAGTCAAACGATCGACAACAGCGGCGCAAAGCCTGGGGTCGGTGAAGGTCTTGGTCCACGAGGAGAACGGTTCGTTCGAGGCGATCGCGATCGCCGAGCGCTCTTCCCGCTCGGTCAGCACCTGGAACAGCAGCTCGGCGCCGCGCCGATCCAGTTCGAGATAACCAAGCTCATCGACCAAAATCAGATCGACGCGGCCGTAGCGGGCGATCAGCTTGGACAGTTGCCGGTCGTCGGCGGCCTCGGCCAGCTCGTTCACTAGCTTGCTGGCGAGGGTATAGCGGACCCGGTAGCCGGCTTCGGCGGCCAGCGTGCCCAGCGAGATCAACAGATGTGTCTTGCCCGTTCCGGAGTCGCCGATCAAGCACAGCGGATGTCCGGCTTTGACCCAGGCGCAGGTAGCCAGCTGCCCGATCACCGCCGGGTTGATCGACGGGTTGGCGTCGAAGGAGAACTCGTCGAGCCGTTTTGGCCGCGGGAAGCCGGCCTCCCGGACACGGCGGGCGGCGCGGCGCCGGTCTCGATCGTCGCACTCGGCCATGACCAGCTCGGCGAGAAAACCCAGGTAGGTCAGCTGTTCGCGTTCCGCGGCGGCGGCAATCTCGCCGAACCGGTCGCGGACGGTGGGTAGCCGCAGCATCCGGCATCCCTGCTCGATCGCCGCGGTCGCGGCCTGCTCGGTCACCCCGCGGCGCCGGCCGGTCACGAGCTCTCCCGGCGCAGCAGCTGGTCGTACTGATCCACGCTCGGCAACGGGCGGTCATCGCCGGGCAGTTCCGCGAGGCGCCGCTCGGTCAGGCTGACCACCCGCTCGTGCCTCGCGCTTCTCGGCGGACTCGCCGCGGGGTTGCGTTGTTCGGCATCCTTGCGGGCTTCCAGGGCGACCACGTCCGGGCTGGTCGACCCGACCCGCAGCGCCGCGGTGATGCCGGTCAGCACCTCGTCCCGGTCGAGGTGGCGGTGCAGCAGCAATACCTCGATCAGCGCCCGGGTCCCGGCCGCGTCTCCGTGCTGCTTGCGGGCGGCGGCCCAGAACGCCTCGTGTTCAGCGGTGAACACGCCGGCAGCGCGGGCCTGGGCCAGTGCGGTCGCGCCGGGCAGCGCCCCGGGCTTGCGTAACAAGACCTCCAGATAGTGATCCAGGGTGAGCACCTTCACGCCCTTACCGACCGCCCGCGCATGCCGCGCGACCATCACGTCCCGGTCGGACACGGTCACTGCCGAAGCCGATAGCTTGACCCTCAGCCGGTGTCCGATGAACCGTGCCGGCACGCTGTACTGACACGTCCGCACCGCGACCTGCGCGTAGCGGTTGACCCGCGGCGTCAGCGTGAGCGCGGTGTCGAACGGCTCGTCCGGCAGCGGCCGCAGCAGCTCCCGCTCGAAGGCCCAGTCGTGCCCGACGGTCATGATCCGGTTGCTGATGCGCCGGGCGTCGCCGGCGTCGTCCCAGCACTCCAGCAGCCTGTTGAGTTCCTCGATCGAGTTGACCACCGGCATCGGGACGCAGTGGTTGCGGCGGAACCGGCCGCCCTCGCCCTCCACGCCACCCTTCTCGTGGCTGCCCTCGTGTCCGGGGCGGCAGTAGAACGGGTCGAACTGATAGTGCGACCGGAACGCCACCCAGCGCTGCGACTCGACCCGGGCCCGGCCGAACAGCACCCGCGACACGGCGGGCTTGAGGTTGTCGTAGCGGATCTTGTCCAACGGAACACCGCCCAGCCGGTCGAACGCGTAGACGTGGCCCTCCATAAACGCCTCCTGGCCCTGGGACAGCGATGCCCGGTGCGCCGCGCGGCCGCTAAACGACAGCCGCATCGTGAACAGCGCGGTCTTGGTCTTGACCCCGCGCAGGATCACCCACAGATCGTGGAAGTCCACCTCGGCTTCAGCGGCCGGCGGATGCGTCTGCGCCACGCAGCCGTCCTCCAGCGGCTTGCCGGCCTCCGCAAGAATCTCCGGTCGCCGCTTGGCCACATAGTCACGCACCGTCGAGTACGAGATCGCCGTGACCCCGTGCTCGTCCACCAGCCGGGCCAGCACCCGCCTCGCGGTATGGCGCTGCTTCTTCGGCGCCTCCAGATCACTGCGCAGCATCGCGTCGATCAACGGCTTGACCGGGTCCAGCACCGGCGCCGGGAAGACCCGCTTCTTGCGCGGCGGCGGCACCGCCGACTCCAACGCCTGCCGCACCGTGCGCCGATGCACCCGATGCCGGCCCGCCAACGCCCGGACCGACAGCTTCTCTCTGCGGTGATCACGTCGGATCACCTCCAAGACCTCCACCCTCGACCTCACCATCCCGCCCCTTCCGGTCGCCTTGACCATCAGGGGCCACAGTCACCGGGTGGGGCCAAATAGCTCTGTCAACCGCCCGGCGTGTCGAAAGGTGGAGCCAGTCACCTCCGTCACGGCGGGGCCCAATAACGCTGTCACGGCCAATCAGGGCATTCTCCGCGCAGAGCTGTTCACGACAACGGCCAGGCCCTCCGGCCCGGCGCGCTCCGCGCGCCCTTGAAGACGTAGAGAAAGTTCTCACCGGCAGGGCGGTGTCCGTTTTGTCCGTTTCCGGCGTCCGGGCGGGCGTCGCTACGTCTGGATGGCATAGGTAGGGTCAACGACGTGACTAGCGCTTTCGAGGCGGAGGACCTCGCTGAGGCTATGGTCAGATGTGGTGGTCAGGGGCGGGGTCGAACCGCCGACCTTCCGCTTTTCAGGAAGTAGCGTTCTCACAGGTCAGACCCCGTATCTCCGGGTGGCGTGCAGTCTGCGTGCAACATCAGTGCTTGATCACTATGGACTTGGGGAGCCGTGAGGCGTCGCCATGGGCTGCCAGATCGGACAGCGCGGCGGCGATCTCGGCGTCTCGCCCATCGACAGCGTGCAGGTATCGGTACGAGGCGGCGGGGGATGCATGGCCCAGGCGGCGCATCAGGTCTTTGATCGTTGCACCCGTCGAGGCGGCGAGGGTCTGTCCTGTATGCCTCAGGTCGTGAAATCGGAAGCCGGGCATCCCGGCCTGGTGGCGCGCTCGGTGGAATGCCTGGCGAATCGCGTCACCGCGCATCGGGCGGCCATCCCGGCCAACGAATGCCCGGTCCGGCCCGGCCCAGGTGATCATGTGCTCAGCCAGCACGGGCAGGACATGCGGGGGGATGGTAACGGTGCGTTTGCCTGCGTCAGTCTTGGGGTCAGCATCGAACGCGGCAGGAGTGGCAAGCAGTTCGACTCGGTTGCGGCGCACAGTCACCGTCCCGGCAACCAGATCCACGTCGGCGGGATGCAGGCCCAGGACCTCGCCTCGGCGCAGACCGCACCAGGCGGCCAGCAGCACGGCGGCGCGGTAGCGGGGGGTGATGGCCTCGATGAGCGCGGCGACCTGGGCGGGCGTGGCGATAGGCCGTTCTTTGGCCCGGTCGGAGCCCGCGCCTGTGATCTGGCAAGGATTCTTCACAATCGCGCCATCCCGGGCCGCAGTGTTCATCACGGCCCGGAGCAGCCGGTAAGACTGCATGATCGAAGTCCGGCCGCCGCTCCCCCGCCGAGCAGCGGCGTACCACTCGCGGACGACGGCGGGCGTGATGGCCTGCAGCGGTATGCCTAGCAGCGGGGCCAGGTGGAGCCGGAGGTTCCGTTCGCAGGTCTCCCGGTAGCGAGGCCCCATCTTGGGGTGATCGCGTAGCCAGGCGCGGGCATAGGTACCGAACAGTTCGCGGGCAAGGTTCTCATCCAGCCAGGTCCCCCGGGACAAGTCGGCTTCCACACTGGACAGCCAACGATCAGCGTCGGTCTTGGTGCGGAAAGTATGCGGGGCGGTCTGCCGCCGCCCGGATGGGCCGATGAATGATGCCTGGTAGCGGCCGGATGGGAGCTTGCGGACCATGCCGAATCGGCGACGCTTGCCGCTCATCACGCCACCGCCTTCCCAGCCCGCCACCGCACAACGACCGGATCGACGGTCCCGGCGTCGATGAACTCGCGTAGTGCTGATTCCGGGATGCGGATATGACGACCGACCCGGACGAATGTGATCCGCCGCTCTGCTACGAGCCGCCGGGCGAACCGCGGCTTCGTGTTGAGCAACAGGGCTGCTTCGTCGTAGGTCAGCAGCCGGTCGTGAACGAGCTTCATGCAGGCATCGCTTCTCCTTGAATCGGTCGGCTGGGTCACGCGGCGTCGGCGGCCTGGTCGTGGTCGCGGGCACGGGCGGCGGAAGCGAGGGCTAGCTGCTGGTCGGCGGTGCCGGTGTAGCCGGTGCCGTCGTAGGCCCAGGTTTTGACGACGAGCACGATCCGCTCATCGAGCGGGCGGCCCCACGGGTCGTGTTCGCCGTGCGGGTGGCGCTGGTGGCGGCGGTGTTCGGTGCGGGCGTGGCGGAGCTGGCCGAAGGTGACGGAGTAGCGGCGGGATTTGGTGAGGAAGTGCCCGCCGTAGCCGAGCATGTGTGCCCATTTGCGGAGCCGGGAGTAGCCGTCGCGGGGTGCGCCGAGCCGCCACGCGGCGGTCATCATCTGCTTGTGGTGGCGGGAGCAGCGCAGCGCGTCGAGGTCGAAGCGGGACCGGAGGGGCCGGTCGGGCAGGCCGGGCGCGTCGAGGGCTTTGGTGGCGTATTTGGCGATGTAGTTGCCGACCGCGCGGGCGGTGAGGGCCTGGCCGGTGCCGGGCAGCCCGTCGGCGTGGCGGATGGGCCGGGCGTCGGTGCCTTGCGGCTGGCCGAACCGCAGGACCCGGGCAGGCTGGCCACGCGGCGGGTCAGGGGCGAACGTGGCGGTGCTGGCGGCCTGGCGGATGGCCTCGCAGAGAAGGTCGGCGGTGAACCGCGGGCCGGGGGGCTGGTAGTCGTCGCCGGGCGCGTCGAGGCGGATGATGGCGTGGAAGTGGACCACGCCCCGGGCCTGGTATTCGGCGACCTTGACGTAGCGGATCCGCACCAGGTCCCGCAGGGTTTTCTGGGTGACGCCGAGGTGGCGGGCGAGGCAGCGGGGCAGGTAGGTGGTGAACCGGCGCCACAGCGCCCCGGCGTAGGCGTTGAACATCACGGCGGCGTCGTAGTCGTAGCAGTCGCCGCACAGCGCCCGGCCGAGCCGGGGATCGGCCTCGCCGTGGCGGCGGGCGCAGGAGATGTCCCGCCCGTGCGGGCAGCGCCGGGCGTGGGCGTCGCGTCGCGGGCGGCAGGGCAGGACGGTCTTGCCGCGCATCCGGCGGGCGTGGACCGGGCCGAACGACGGGGCGGTGAGGGTGGCGAACACGCACGGGTGCGCGGTGATCGTCTCGGGGATGCCTTTGCCGCCGGATAGCCCGGCGCGGACGAGCTGCCGGGCGTCGCGTTTGTAGACAGCGGAGCAGGCGGGGCAGACGGTCTCGCGGCGGTTGCCGCACGCGGTGAGCAGCACCCCGCCGGGTTCGGCAGCGGTGTCGTAGATGGGGGCGAGTTCGCCGGTGGCCAGGTCGATGGCGTCGATGCGGCCCCGGAGCCGGACCGGGTGGGTGCACAGGCCGGTGCGCTCGAGCTGGCGGATGCCGGTGGTGAAGTCGGCCCAGGTGACCGTGCCTGCGGTGTCGTCGCTGATTCCGCCCGGCCCCGGACCAGTGATCGGTTCGGGGGCGGACAGGACCCCGGCGGCAGCCGTGATCGTCATGCGGCCTGCCCGACGCCGCGCAGGCTGGCCGCGTAGGCAGCCAGGTACTTGATGTCGTCGTCGGTGAGGTAAGCGGCCTTGATCCGGCGGGGGACACCGGATTCTGATAGCAGCCAGCCGACTCCCCGGGCCAGGGGGTCGATGTCGGCCGCGGTGTAGCCTTCGGAGGCCCAGCCCTGGCCGAGGACCACATCACTGGAGGAGTCGGTGGTGCACCGGAAGGCCCACCGGTAGGAGAACAGGTCGCGCATGGACGGGTCGATGACCTGATGGGAGGGCCGCTGGGTGGCCAGGATGATGATGATGCCTGCCGCGCGGCCCCGGGCCACCAGGTCACGGGTGAGCGCGGCGAACTTCTCCCGGTCTTGCTTGCTGCCGACGGTGGCGGAGAAGTAGGCGTATTCGTCGATGGGGATGAGGTAGACGTCGTCGCCGGACTCGCGGGTGATCTTGCGGCGGCCGGTGGCGAGCAGCGTCTTGTACCGGTCGTTCATGGTGCCCTGGAACTGCTCGAACGCGTCGATGGCGTCTTTGAGGGACGGGCCGATGAAGATGTCGGCGCAGGCCCGCCAGAGGCCGAGTTCGACTTGCTTGCCGTCCACGAGGATGAGCTTGCAGTCGTGCGACAGCGCGCCGTGGGCGGTGATCAGGTTCAGCCCGGATGACTTGCCCGCGCCGGGCTCGCCGCCGAGCAGCATGTTCCGCTCGGCCAGGTTGACATAGACATTCTCGCCGTGTTCGTCAATGCCCAGGTGGATCGGGTCAAAGATCGAGAACGGGAACACGCGGACCGTAGGCATGGGGTTTGCCTCCTTCCAGAGGAATGCGGGCGGGTGCGGGCAGCACCCCCGGTATGGCTGGCCGGGGAGTGCTGCCCTGCCCGATCAGGTGGTTGTTCACTGCTGGCGGGTGGCCGCCGTGTGGTTGGTGAGTGCAGCCGGGAGTGGCCGGGTGGTGGTGTCCATCAGCGGGGATGGCACTGTGTGTTTGGCCGCGAGGGTGTCGCGGCGGATGATGTCGATGGTCACGAGCTGTGCCCATCGGGTGTTGCGGGTGACCCGGGCGTCCCGGGCGTAGCAGGCGGCGCGGAGCTCGCCGATGTGGGCTTCGAAGTCCTCGGCGCAGATCCCGGCGCGGCACAGGATGTGAGCCCGTTCCCCCACTTTCGTGGGACGGGTCCATAGGATCAGCGGCAGCCTGCCCGACCTGGTGTGCAGGCGGGCTTCGTAGCACAGCCGCTGGATACGGTGCCTGGCCAGCACGCACCAGAACCGGCGGGTGATGAACCGCCGGGTAGGTGGCACGAGCATGAGCACCAGGACCAGGCCGCCAAGGATGACCCCGGCCAGGGTCACGGTCATCAAGACCGACAGCCGCCAGTAGGCGGCGGACACCGCCGTTAGGGTGACAAGTTCAGCGCGCCAGCGCCAGGCCATCCCAGCACCGGAGCGGTTGAACTTCACGGCCAGGTCATCGAGGACGTAAGGGTTGTTCCGCTGATTGCGGTGATTGCGGTTGGTGTTTGCAGACATCAGGGGTTACCGCCTGTTCAGAGCGCTGCGGCGGGCAGATCGGGTGATAGCGCCCTTGCACGGGGCGCAGTAGTCGCCCGTGGTAGCGGGACGGCGGACACACGCGGCACACAGCAGCGATTGCTGGATGCCGTGCAGGTCAGCGGCTAGTGCGGTGGCCTGGTCGGCCAGGGCTTCCGCTTGGGTCGCGGCCGTTGTGTTGCGGTTGCGGCGAGGCATCACAGGCCTCCGTCCGCGTCGGTGACCACCCCGGCCAGCGCGTCATAGACGCCACCCCGGTCCGGGTCGTCCGTGCCGGGCTGGGTGTCCCAGTCGGTGACACACGCCACCGGCCAGCACGAGCCGCAGTTCCGGCACGTGAGAGCGGTTTCGGTCAGGCCGTCGCCGGTCTCGACCTCGTCCTCGGTGATGTCGAAGGACCCGCAGTCGGGGCAGATCGGTTCGTGGTAGATGACCCGGAAGTCGCTCACCGCGCACCCCCAGCCCGGGGGGTGTAGACACGCACGAGAGGCTGCCGGTCGGCGGTGCCGCGGGCGTGGGCGGTGAGCCAGGTTTCGGCGCATGCCTTGTGGCAGGGCACGTCCTTGACCGGGGACCGGCAGACGGTCGGGCCGTCGCCGAACACGCACAGCTCCGGGGGTCCGGTGTGGGCGCGGGTCCAGTCGAGGACTACGCCACCAGGCACGGCAGGCGTAGAGTTGGACATGCCAAGGTCTCCTGTTCTTGTCAGGGATGGGGATTTGATCTGGCTGGCCGGGCCGGGAGATGGCCGTCTCCCAGGCCCGGCACTGCTGTGTCAGAGGTTCAGAACGGTGTCCTGATGTAGGCGTGTGCCTCGACGCTGGCCCCGAGGTAGGCGAAACGGACTTCGCCGATGACCAGCGACTTTCCATCGGAATCGGTGCCTGGCGATGCGGTGACGGTGCCGCCGAACTGCTCGGCCCACCCGGCCAGGACTTTGAAGGCGTCCTTGTCTCCGGGGAACAGCAGGCTGATCTCCCGGCAGTGGACCGACAGACAGGCGTGGTTGGGGCCAGGCAGGCCCTCGACGTGGCCCAGCATTTCGACCAGGACCTCGGCCAGGTCGCGGAGCTGGTTCTTCGATTCGGGATCGACCATGATCACGTAGTCGGGGATGTTGACTGGTGTGTCTGACATGACGGTTCTCCTGTTGCTGTCAGGGATGAGGTACTGAAAGTGGCTGCGTGCCGTGGTGTCTGGCACGAAGCGGAGATCATGAATGCGGGTAGACGGGCGTGACCAGCGGTCACGCAGCAGCAGCCCGGCGGGCTTCGCCAGGCGTCGTGATGGAATCGGCGCGGAACGACCGAACCATCTCTCCCTTGCGGTTCACCCACGGGGAAAAGACCAGGCAGTTCACCTGTGCGAGTTCATCTAGGGTCAGCTTGGGCTCGTCTCCGGCCACCTCGACCCAGATGGTCTCGCTCCGGTTACCGCCGGTCTCGATTGCGGTGAGCCGCACGGTCCAGACCAGTCGGCCGTCCGGCGTCTTCCTCTGCGTCTTGTTCTCGCGCGACTCCTGCTTCGGAGCAGCCAGCGCGGCTACACGGAACTTGACCTCGCTCGTGTCGATCCTCAGGCGCATGATCCCTGTCTCCTAACGGTGCGTGACTGCGGCTTGATGCCGTTCTAGACATAGTGTGTGCCGTATCTGTCATACGCGCAAGACACATTAGGCTTGCCATGTGCCTGATTCGTCGTTTTGGCTGATGACGCATGGGTCAGGCATGATGACGTCATGGACATTTCTGAGGTCATCAAGCTCCGGCGGTCGGAACTTGGCCTCTCTCAGGCACAGCTAGCCAAGGAAGCTGGCATCAGCCTGCGGCAGCTCGCGCGTTACGAAGCGGGAGAGCAGCAACCGGTACTCTCAGCCGCGGTTGCCCTGGCCGATGCGCTACAAATCTCACTCGCCCTGCTCGCAGGGCAGGTCACTTACGATCTCGATCTCGCTGGTACCTGGTGGTGCGCCTGGCAGACCTGGAAGGACGGCGTCCCCCGGATCGATGTGCACAGCCTCGAAATCATCCAGCGCGGCGAACTGCTGCAACTCGATGCCGACCGGGCGCTCCCTGTGCTAGAAGGCAGTTACAGGTGGCGCGGGGAACTCCGGCTCTGGGATAACGAAGCCCTCATCGGGTGGTATCGCTCCACCGACGCCGCTGTCCGCTCTAAGGGGGCGCTATACCTGGCCCTTCACCCGCACGGTACGCATGCATGGGGCCGATGGGTCGGCATGAGCTACGACGGCGAAGTCATCACTGGATGGGGTGCCATAGCCCGCACCGAGGAAGACGCCGCCAAAGTCGTCCAGGACCTGATCGACTCGAAAGAGCCCCGGTAATGCACCGCAGCCGTGTTTGTCACTTCGTCATCGACGTATCCGACCTTGACACCGGCGTCTCATTCTGGTCAGCAGCCCTCGGCGCAACCGAAGAACCGCTACCCGAAAGCAGCGGTCACATTTACCGTCATCTGCGTCTGCCGGACTCCAATATACGAATCCTGCTGCAGAAGACCGACGACAAGAAGCTATCGCCAAAGGAACGCATGCACCTAGACCTGGAGACTGACGACGTCGAAGCCGAGGTGAAGCGCCTGGAAACGCTGGGCGCGACACGCTGCGACCACCAGCAAGAACGCGGCTTCGACTTCTGGGTCATGCGCGACCCATGGGACAACGAGTTCTGCATCCTTCAAACTGAGTTCCCCGACCTATTGGCAAAGAGAGAGCCGTGGAATGACTAGCGAACAATCGTGAATACATAAACGCTGCAGCAAACGAAGGCTGTGCAAAAGGCTCAAAGGTACTAGCATTACAGAGGCAGACGTGGAAGAAACTCCAGATGACATCAATCTACGAGCCCAGAAAATCCGAGAGGCAAGAGCCACAACCAAAGCGAGGCGGGAGGCAGCGAGACTCGCGCAGGAAGCCTCCCGGAAAGCTGAGGCTGAAAGGCTGAATTCACATGCGGAAGAAGTAATAGCCCTCTGCCGAACATTTCATCAATGGGCAGTAGCTAACAGAATTGAGAAGACATCAAAGGGGTCTTTCGACGGTTGGATGCTAGCGGCGCATGAATCCTACAGCGATAATCCAGACACTTGGTATCCATTCGAGTATCGCGCCGAGCTATGGGTTAAGGCCAACGGCAAGGTAAGGCTGTTCCATACCAGCAGAAAGTGGTCGCACTCATTCAGCACTTTGGATCTTCAAATGTTCCAGCTCGATGCTATTCGAAACACGATAGCTGGATTCGTCGCTACAAGTGGGAAAGCGTGGGATAGGTAACTTCCCGGCCCACCGGCCCACCGGCCCAAGCTTCCGAGACTCACTTGATGTGCGACGGATCGGCTCCGCTTGATGCGCGACGGACCCTAGGTTGTCGTTGTTTGGCTAGGTTGTGTTCGGTGATGGTACCGGGGTGGATCGATCTGCGGGACTCGGACGCCGCAGAGCAGGAGGTGGCGAGGCATGGCAGACATGAGCCCAAGCGAGCGATCACTGCAACAACGGGCACTGGCCGCTGCCACGGCAGAAGGCGAAGCGCTGGAGCGCGAAGCTGAGGAAAGGCAGGCGCGGGAAAAGAGCCAGCGCAGGGAAAGGGAGCGGGATCTCATTGACGGCGCGGTAGAAAGGCTAGCCGCGATCCTGGGTCACCGCACCAGGCGATCTGCTTGGCACATCCGTAGGGCAAAGAAATACGACGAGGAAGGTCACTGGACGCTAGAACCTCTTGCTCACACCATCCTCATGGGAATTGAGATTCACACTTACCCGGGACACGGACCTAAACTCTTCATCGGGGCTTGGCGCGACGCCTGGCTCAATGCCTACCCGACGGAGATGACGCTGGAGTCCTTCGGACGAGCGCTGGAGCAGCGTAAAGAGATAGCCGAGTAGCGCCTCCCAACTCGACATCTACGACATTGGCGCGTGCGTGTGCTCGTGTGCTCCCCGTGCCGCGGGGCCGGATCCAGCCCACCATGCCCAAGCGCCTGTGACAACTTTCTCTACGGCTTCAAGGGCGCGCCACAGCGCGCCAGGCCGTTTTGCCTCCTGCGCTCAAGCCGCAGGCGCAGGTCAGCCGGTGGGGAGCTACACCGGCGACGATGGACCACCACCAGTGGCCGAGAGGTCAGGGGGAAGCTCGGCACGGGGGGCGGCAGCCTGGCCCCTGGCCTCAAGCGCAGGAGCGCACCGGCCGGGGCCGCTGCCCGCCGGTGAGCACCCCCGTACCCGCACCAGGCGGTGACCGCCGTAACGCGCCCCGACTGAGCGCACCTGCAAGACCTGACCGGACCGTCCCCTCGCGCCGGGCATCTTGTCGCCGCGGAAGGATCACCGTCAAGGGTCGTACGTCCTCGCTACGCTGCGCAATGGGAGCGTCCGACCGTCTGTGTAAGTGATCGTGGCGGTTTTCATGGAGTCGGGATCCGCCCGTCGAAGTAGATCGTGAACGCCTGGAGCGCCTGTTTCCACCCGGCGCTTCGGATTCCGGTGTTTGGGCCGCGGAACTCCTCCAGGTTCCGGACGGCGAGGTAGAGGACTTTGAGGGCGGCCTGCTCGGAGGGGAACTGGCCGCGGTTGCGGGTCACCTTGCGCAGCCGGGCGTTCATCGACTCGATCAGGTTGGTGGTGTAAATGACCTTGCGGACTTCGGGCGGGAAGGCCAGGAACGGGGTGAACTCGGCCCAGTGCGCCCGCCACAGCCTGACGATCGCCGGGTACCGCTGCTCCCACTGCCCGGCGAAGGCCTCCAGCGCCGCGGCGGCCGCGGCCTCATCGGCGGCGGTGTAGATCGCCCGCAGGTCCTTGCTCAGCGGCGCCCAGTACTTGCGGGAGGCATACCGCAGCGACGCGCGGATCAGGTGCACCACGCACAGCTGCACCACCGCCTGCGGCCAGACCACGCCGATCGCGTCGGGCAGCCCGGTCAGCCCGTCGCAGCACACGATGCACACATCGGCCACGCCGCGGCCTTTCAGCTCGCTCAGCACCGACAGCCAGAACTTGGCCGACTCGCCGGTGGTGGGGCCGATCCACAGGCCCAGCACCTGCTTGGCACCCTCGCAGTCGATGCCGATCGCCACATACACGGCCCGGTTGGTGACCACCCCGTCCCTGATCTTGATCATCAGCGCATCGATGAAGATCACCGGGTAGATCGCGTCCAGCGGCCTGCCCTGCCATTCCTGCAGCTCGTCCACCACGGCGTCGGTGACCCGGGAGATCAGGTCCGGCGACACCTCCACGCCGTAGATCTCCCGCAGGTGGGCGCGGATGTCGCGGGTGGTCATCCCGCGCGCATACAGCGCGATGATCCGGTCGTTGAACCCCTCCAGCCGGGTCTGGCCCTTGCGGACGATCCGCGGCTCGAAGGTGCCGTTGCGGTCCCGCGGCACCGCCAGGTCCACCGCCCCGACATCGGTCAGCACCGTCTTGCCGGTCATGCCGTTGCGGCTGTTACCCGACCCCCGCCCAGCCGGGTCGTGCTTGTCATAGCCCAGGTGGCCGGTCATCTCCTCAGCCAGCGCCCGCTCCAGCACCGCCTTGGTCACCTGGGACAGCAGGCCGTCCGGGCCGAGCAGCTCGACGCCCTCGGCCTGCGCCTTGCCCAGCAGCTGATCCGCCAGCTCCTCATCAACCAGCGGAGGCCGCGGCGGTGGGCTGCCGTCGCGCTTGCGGGCCACCATCGAAGTGTCGGTCATTGCGTGTCCTTCCGCGAGCCACCTTCCTGCGGCTCATCGTCAGGCCACGTCACTTACACAGCCGGTAGGACACGCCCTGCGCAATGCCGCGTAGTTAAGGGTCTGACGCGGCTGTCGAGGATGTGCTGGGTGACGGCGTGTTGAGCCGGTAGGTGCCGAATCCGGTGTGGGTGAAGAATCCCAGGCGTGCCCATTCGCCGAGCTGGGTGAGCATGTTGCGGGGTTTGACCTGGAGCAGTACGGCGAGTTCGTGGCCGCTCCAGTCACGCGGCGGCTGGCCGGTGATGATGGCGGTGATCAGCTGGCGGCGGGTCGGCCGTTGCGGGCCGATCAAGGCGGAGGTCTTGCGATGGGGACGGCGCTTGCTGGCGCGGGTGGCGGCGTTGTCGAGGGGTGGTGTGCGGACGGTGACGGTGATCGCGGTGATAGCGCTGACGGCGTGGGGTCTTTGGTCACCGTGGTTGAGGTAGCGGGAGGTGGCGCATTTGACCTTGCGGGCGCTGAAGCGGGGACGGCGGGCGGGCAGCAGGGTGGCCAGGACGGCGCGGCCGATGACACCGGCCAGGTCAGCCGGGCCTTGTGGGCAGATCCCCTGAGCGGCGGTGAGCTGGTCGCGGGCAGTCTCCAGCGCGGTGGTGAAGCTGGCCCGGTCGGGGTTGGTGCCGGGCTGGGTCTCGATGGCGGTGACCATGGCCATGCGGAGCAGCTGGTAGACGGTAAGCAGTGCCCACAGTTCCTGTTCGACGCCGGGCCGGTCGCCGGAACGCAGCACCTGGCCATCGAGCAGGGTGTGCCGCATTGCCAGGTAGGCGGACTCGATTTCCCACCGCTCGTGATAGAGCCGGATGAGAGTGCCGGCTGGGTAGGCGCGGTGGTCAGCCAGGGTAGTGATGAGCCGGTAGCTGTCGGCGATGCGGCTGCCGTCGGCGCCGGTCATGGCGACTTCGGCCTCGATGATCCGCACGTCCAGCCCGTCCAGGCAGGATAGGTAGGAGCCGTCAGGCAGGTGCCGCAGGACTACCGGGGTCCGGGTGGACTTCGCCCGTGCCAGCGGCACCGCGCCGGTGGCGGCGATCTGGGCCAGGAACGCGTTGCTGTCGAAAGCCCGGTCCAGCAGCACCAGCATCCCGGGGCCCAGCAAGTGCAGCAGCCGCCGGGCCAGGCCGGTCTCATCCCGGTCGGTTCTCGAGCCGAGCGTGGCCCCCAGCAGGCCGCGGGTGCCGGTCTCGGCCAGGGTCATCACCCGCAGCGCCGGGTATCCGGCCAGCCCCAGCCGGTGGCGGATCTTCCCGGCCCAGGCCCGGTTGCGGCTGGTGTCGGGGATCTTGAGAGAGTTCAGGCCGTCGAACGCGACGGTGCGCAGCCCAGCGAACCGCACCCCGGGCGTGTGCGGCCAGGCCAGCGGCCCGGCCACCACCTCGAACAGCGCCTTCAGCGGCGCCGGCCCAGCCGCCGCCGCAGATCCCGTAGCGCCTTCTCCGACGGCCGCGGCACGTCCAGCCCGGCCAGCCCCGCGGTCAGCTTGCCCCACACGCGCAGATAGCCCAGGTGCGGAAACAAGCCCAGGGCCAGCACGAAATACACCCCGGCCCGCGACGGCAGCACCCGCAGCCGCCGCTGCGCCGTCCCGGTCTGCTCCAGCACGTCATCGACCAGCTCGAACGGCAGGTACTGGGTTAACTCACCCAGATGACCAGGAGCGAAGACACCCCCGGCGACGGTCACGGCATGAGTGGTGCTGGTCGTGGCAGACTGAGCTCTCAACGGGACCTCTGGTGATCGGAAGATCTGTGGTGGATCGCACCGATCTATCAGAGGTCCCGTGCCCACCTGGCCCCGCCACGCCGAAGCGTGATCATCCTTGACCTGGCCACCGCAGCCCTAACTACGCGGCATTGCTACGCTGCGGGCGCTCCACCCTTGACACTGATCTTCCCCGGCAAATCCGGCACCTAGGAGGGACGGGAAGGAAGGCGAATAGACGCTAGTCTGATCAATCCGGAGGGCTACCCTGAGACTGTCAACCTTCGCGCATCCGTCGCTCGGCAAGACTTCGAGTTCTCGCAATTTCCTCAGCAATATGATTTGTTACTTCATACCAATCGAAAGCTTGCCCACCGGGCTCAATGCCCAGCTTCTGCCATTGCTCATCAAGATAGTTACGAAAGACCACAGCCCTATCGAGCCTTTCCATGATGGAGTACACGTCTGTTATCGCCATGCGCGTCTGAACTGAAATGATCGGGGTATCAACTATCATTGCATCGAGATACGAAAATTGACTAATCATAAACCGGTACATATAACTTCCAACGGTGGTTATGCGCAACGGTCCACCAGCACCCCGGCCCTGCGGAGCCTCTAGGAGCCGCTTCTTTAGCGCTCTCTCCAGATGCGGTCCCACTTGCTCTTGGAGAAATCCGAGGCTTTGCGAGAGCAAGTAGATCTCACTTACGTCTACGAAACCCTCGCCGCCGCTAGCCTCACCCAGCCGTTGCGTATGCGCCAGAATCAGTGGAAGCAAGAAATGTTCGCGACCGTCTTCCGTGGTGATGTCAAAGAGGTTGCATATCTCGCTTGCCGTTGGGTCAAAATAGTCATAGTCGCCATAGATTACAGCACGGATAAATTCATGAATAGGAATACGGTAGGTTGCCCCCTCGGAGGCAGACTCAAGTATTCTCCTTGTTGATACGTAGCCGCTGCCCACAAAAGAAGCTAGGAAGATCATTGCAAGACGAAGGTTTCCTCCGCTTAGATTTTCCAGCAAAGACTTAAGCTGCTGATTCTGATCAAATGCGCGTATAAGGACTTTCAGGTAGGCTCGCATGTCGTCACTGTTTAGGCTCAGGTGCGGCGGGAATGCCCCACCTGCCACAGAGGCATCGAGTTCTGCTCTTGCGAACTTTAGACGACGAGAAATGACCTCGTCGCATCTTGTTGGCGTTACTGTGAAAACTCTCGGTTGATACGCAGTAAGAGATCCGGTACTACGTGAGGAATAAAAAGTACTTGGCCTTAGTGCGACAAAGACGGTGGCCGGCGAAACGTCGGCAACAGTTTGAGCGATGAGGAATACGCGATCTTGGAACTCTGGTTGCCTTTGGTCAATATTATCCAAAATAATAACGCTACTACGTTTGCTTGTGGCTCTTATGTGCTCAAGGCAACGCCTCAAGTGCTCCGACCGTTCAGCCAGTAGTCCACTTAGCATTGCTATCTCTTGTCGGCGAAATTCGACCGGATCATCCTCTGCTAGCGACGCGTAGATTCCGCGTTTAAAATCATTGACCTCACGGTTATAGACAGCTCGTACAAAACGTTGCTCAGTTACATCGATATCGTATGCTAGGCGCAGTTGTTGCGTAAGTTTCAGAGCAACATGCGAATCCAAATCGGCTGCGAGGGCGGGTTCTTTGCCAAAGTCAATATAGAAAACCAGCGATTTTCCAAGGATGTCGGCGGCGTCAACACGAATGAGCCTGCGAAGGAACATAGATTTGCCTACGCCAACGTCTCCAAGGAAGATCAAAGGGCGACGGCTCATCGCTGCGGCCATGATATCGCTCGTAAGATACCTTGATATACCCCGCTTTGTTCGAGCTGGTTCCACAGCAACATCAGTGCTCTGTTGTAGTGAGTCGTAACGAGCCTGAAGAATTTCCCGACTAACTAGAGAGTACTGAGAGAGAGCGCCGCTTGCTACATAGCACGAATGAAGAAAGTCATCTGATATCTCAGGTTCATTCTCCAAATCTTGAATGAACAAGCCACCCAAGATCTTAAGGTCAGTTTCGAGGACCGTCCTAGTCCGGAAACCTGGATAATTTTCTAGCCTATCCGAAAGCTTGACAGGTGCAAGTGCCCTAAAGGTACGCCCGAACAGTGCTCTCTGCAGATTTCTTGCTGCTATACCATCCCTCGAAAGATAGTTCCAGAAAAGATTGAACTCGTCATGCATCTCTATCAAAGACGAAAAGCTTAGAGCCCTCCCTTCCATTGGGGGAACACCATCTTGACGTGACGCATAGAATGCCACAAGTTGATGACCATTGCAGATAAGTCCAATTGGTACGCCTCGTGACTGACAGTAGCGCGTAACCTGATCGATCGCCGCTTTCATAGTGGGGTCTGTCCGGGCGGTAGGCAGATCAACAACGCGGTTGCCAGAAATCCCAGAAGGAAGTGTGAACGTCGCTCCCTCCCGTTTGGCTTCAAGGATCATCTCAACCGCAGGTGCACCGACTGCGTAATCAACATAATCGCCCTCTTGGTGGGTTTCAGCCTCGACTTCCGCGGGTGCCCATCCGAGACAGTCAAGAAGAAGGCGGTTAATGATCCTTAGCCTGGTCGTGGCTTCGTTCATCGAAGCAGGATCACGATACTCGGCCGCGATCTCACCAAGCTTGGCGCGCGCACTGGAGAATGTGTCCACTAGCCTTCCTTCCGGCGACTGAGTGGATCCTAGGCCCTCTGGGACTGCTGTGGGTGTAGCGACTGGCGTTCTCTCTACGCCTTGACGCCTACGGACGGATAGGTCTAGGCTAGTGGGGCGAGTCCATGTCCTCTAGCTAAGGTGTCGCTGTGAACAGCTAGTGATCATCTGGCTCCAAAGCGGTCCGTGTGCGCAAGGCCACGGGCCGCTTTCTGTTGTGCAGCGTACGTGACAGCGCCTCGGTCGGGACGCGCGAGGTGTGTGCTCTGAGCCATCGCGGACCTCCGCACTCAGTGATGCAGACAAGCTCAGACCTATGGTCCAGTGCCGTCGCGTGCACTCCGCGTGCACCAACGGACGGCCAACGACGGCCGCGAACGGGCAGCACCAGCTACCAGGGACGCTGAACAGATCGAGCAGTAAGAAACGATTGGCCTGGTCACAGGCCCGCAGGTTGCTAGTTGACTTGT
>CAVWWE010000044.1:0-12645 GCA_963758575.1 uncultured Actinomycetes bacterium | reverse complement strand
AGCGCGGCGGTGAGAGCCAGAAAGGCGAAGGGCACGGAGCGCAACCCGAGCAGCAGGACGACCCCGAAGGGGCCGAGGATCGCGTGCGTCACGAAGGGAAGGTGGAGCCCGATGCGGTACATCACGCCGTCGGGCTGGACGAGCCGCACCCAGCCCAGCGCCGGGCAGCCAGGAGGGGAGCAGCAGGACGAGCCACATGCCGCCGGCACGAACCGGCGGCCGGGGATCGCCGTCCGGCTCGGCCAGCCAGGCGATCGGGAAGCCGATCGCCAGCCCGAGCGCGGCGGCCGCGCAACTGACCCAGATCGAGTTGACGAGCGCGACGCGGTGCGCGCCGCTAAACGCATGCTCGCAGGTAGCTGAGCGTGAACCACTGGCTGCCCTGGTCGAAGGGCCGCGGCGACACCGCCAGCACCAGGAAGCAGACGCACGGCGCGAGGATGAAGAACGCGACGAGCCCAAAAGAGCGGCAGGAGGCCCGGCCGTAACCGGCCGGTCGCCGGCGCGGGCCAGCGCGACGACCTGCGCGAGGTGCAGCGGTGCCCGGCCTCGGCCGCACCCGGGTGGCGTCTCGGTGGTGGGGCCACGCGGCCCCGGCTAATGCACGATCGTGTTGTCGAACCAGCGTGTTGATCGACGCCTTCGCGCGATCCCCAGGTGTACGGGTCGATCGTCTGCGTCTTGACGCTGGCCGAGCGCCGGCAGCGCGGGCAGCGGCTTGACGCCCGCGACCACCGGGTAGTAGAGCGAGTCGCCGGTCGGGTCACCGGTCTGCATGACGTGCTGGCCGGCCGGGGAGAGCACGAACTGCACGAACTGCTCCGCCTCGGCCTGCTCGGCGGGCGGCGCCTTGGCGTCGATCGCCGATCGCGCTCGGCAGCAGCGTCACCGGGTCGAGGTACTTGACGGCGCAGCTCCTTGTCGCCGAGCGCGGCGCCGATGCCGGCCGAGCTCTGCACCAGCGCGAGCTTGATCTGGCCGCTGGTCAGCGCCTGCAGCGTCGGGCCGTTGGTCGGGTTGATGACAAGGCCGTTCGTCTTCAGCCGACTGAAGTAGCTCTCGCCCTGGGCTGACGCCGCCCAGGTAGTTCATCATCCCGGCGATGAACGGGTAGGTCGGCCCGGACTGCGACGGGTCGTTCATCCCGACCGCGCCCTTCCACTGCGGCTGCAGCAGCTCTGCCAGGTGGTCGGGCGGGTCGTTGACCTTGGCCGAGTCGTAGACGAGCGCGGCCACCAGCGTGACCCCGGTCGGGGTGTAGCTCTTGTCCGTGGGCACCGACTGCGTGCCGAGGCGAGTCCAGCTGACCTTGGGCTCGTAGCCCTTGAGCAGCAGGCCCTGCTGGTCGAGCCCGGCGAAGGCGGTCGCGCCGTCCACCCAGAGCAGGCCCCAGTTGGGGTTGTTCTTGGACGCCTCGATCTGGGTCAGCAGCGGCCCGGTCGAGTTGTCGTCGAGCTTGGCCGGAATCCCGGTGGCCTTCTGGAACGCGGCCGCGGCGGCCTTGTCGTAGCCCTGCGCCGAGTAGACGACGAGCGTGGGCTTGGCGCTGGACTTGGCGCTGGGGCTAGACGAACCCGGCGCGCCGGAGGACGCCGAGGAGCAGCCAGCCAGCGCGATCGCGCCGGCACTGACGATTCCGGAGATCAGGAGGAGCTTGTGTCGCCGTGAGGTGCGCTTCATGAGCCGCAGCGTGCACCAGCTGTTCGTACGCTAGATGTCCTGATGGTAGCCACCAGGTGAAGCGTTCGTCACAATCACAATCTAACAGCTGTCACTTTTGGGTACTCACCGATGTTAGGCTGGCCTAGTGCCCTTCCTCGTCCGCCGCGTACACCCGGGCCGCGTACTCGTCCAGCGCCTGCTGGCAGGCCTCCAGCGCCTTCTCGGCCGCCGGCCGGCCGCTGGCGCCGAACGCGTCCCGCTGCCTGATGCGGGCGAACCAGTTCCGCAGCTTCTCCAGGTCCACCTCGTTCTCCTCGAGCTCGGCGAACGTGAAGTGGCTCGCCACATGCTCCTTCTTCACCTGGGCCAGGAAGTCCTCGCAGCGATCAACGACCTCCTCGTACTCGTCGTTCCGCGCCGCCTCGAACGCGGCCCGCACCTCCGACTCGCCCGCCAGCACCGCGCAGGACAGCAGCACGGCCGTCCCTTCCATATCCAGGATCTGGCTGCGCAGCTTGCGCAGGGCGCGCTCCGCGCTCGGGCCGGCAGCGCGGCCGCGGAGTTCTGCAGGTAGATGGCGCCCAGGCTCTTCAGCCGCCGCCACACCGCGGACCGCAGGCGGCTCGGCTCGGACGGAACCCGGTAGACGAGGAGCAGCCAGCCCTCGCCCGGCGTGCTTTCCGCGTCAGGCATGCCGACATTGTCGCAGAGCGCACAGCCGTGTCACGGATGGCACCAGTGGAGGTCACGTGAATTCCGTCGCGCTCGTCCTGACCGTCTTCGTGGCCTGTGCCGTGGAGGCGGTGGAGGCGCTGACCATCGTGCTGGCGGCGGGCCTGACCAGGGAGTGGCGGTCCACGTTCCAGGGCATGGCGGTCGCGCTGGCCGCGCTGGCCGTGGTGGTCGCCGCGGTCGGGCCGGCCCTCACCCTGTTCCCGCTGGGCGTGCTCCGGCTGGTCGTCGGCGCGCTGCTGGCCGTGTTCGGGCTGCAGTGGCTGCGCAAGGCCATCCTGCGCGCCTCCGGATATAAGGACCTGCACGACGAGGCGGGCATCTACGAGCGCCAGGTGGCCGCGGCGCAGGCCGCGGCGGCGGGCGGCCGGTCGGCGTCCGGGACTGGTACGCGTTCACGCTGTCCTTCAAGGGCGTGCTGCTGGAAGGCCTGGAGGTGGTGTTCATCGCCATCACGTTCGGCGACAACCAGGGCAACCTCGGCCTGGCCGCGCTCGGCGCCGTTGCCGCCGTGCTGGCCGTGGCCGCCGTCGGGGTGGCCGCCCGGGCGCCGCTGGCCCGGGTACCGGAGAACACGATGAAGTTCGCCGTCGGCGTCATGCTGACCTCGTTCGGCACGTTCTGGGGCGCGGAGGGCGCCGGGTGAGCTGGCCGGGCCACGACGCGGCACTGCTCGTGGTGATCCCGGTGGTCGCGCTGGCCTGCCTCGGCTACACCGCGGTACTGCGCCGGGCCCGGGCCGCCGCCGCAGGGCCGCCCGCGACGGTGCCGGTCAGGTCGGGGGAGGCCACCCGATGAGCCGCTGGCTGCGCTCGTTCGGCGCGTTCTGGTACGACTTCGTCATCGGCGACGACTGGCGGGGCGCGGCCGTGGTCGCGGCCGCGCTGGCGCTGACCGCGCTGCTGGTGCACGTGGCCCACGTGAACGCGTGGTGGCTGGCTGCCGGTGTGCGTGCTGGCCGCGCTCGGCTGGTCGCTGCGCCGCGCTACGGCCGGGAAGTCCTGATCCCGTGCACCCGTGCGCTCATGGCCGCGTTAAGCCACGCGCGCGGACCAGGCCGGTCTCGTAGGCCAGCACCACGGCCTGCACCCGGTCGCGCAGCCCCAGCTTGGCTAGCACCCGGCCGACGTGGGTCTTCACCGTGGCCTCGGAGACGAACAGCCGCTCCGCGATCTCCGCGTTGGACAGCCCCTGCGCGACGTGCGCCAGCACCTCGCGTTCCCGGCTGGTCAGTGCGTCCAGCCCGGGCGGGCTGAGCGAATCCTTGGCCGGGAACAGCGGCGCGAACCGGTCGATCAGGCGGCGGGTGGTGGACGGCGCGACCACCGCGTCGCCGGAGTCCACCGCGCGGATGGCGAACAGCAGTTCCTCCGGCGGAACGTCCTTGAGCAGGAACCCGCTGGCCCCCGCCTTCAGCGCGGCATAGGCGTACTCGTCCAGGTCGAACGTGGTCAGCATGAGCACTCGGGGCCGGTCGCCGGCCTGGCAGATCCGCCGGGTGGCCTCGATGCCATCGAGCTGCGGCATCCGGACATCCATCACCACCACGTCGGCGGGCCGCGCGGCCAGCAGCCGGATCGCGGCCAGGCCGTCGCCCGCCTCGCCGACCACCGACATGTCGTCCTGCGCGTCCAGCACCATGCGGAACCCGGTGCGCACCAGTTCCTGGTCGTCGACCAGCAAGATTTTGATCACGCCGCACCCGCCTGCTGCGGGCCTTCGGCCAGCACGCCACGGACCACGGGGAGCCGGGCGGTCACGTGGTAGCCGCCGCCGGGCAGCGGGCCGGCCTGGAGTGTGCCGTTGTACAGCGCCACCCGCTCCCGCATGCCGGTCAGCCCGTGGCCGCCGCCGTCCGCGCTGGCCGCCGTCCCGAAGCCGTCGTCGGTGATCTGCAGCATCAGCACATCCTCGCAGTACCGGAGCAGCACCTGGGCGCTGGCCGCCGGGCCGCCGTGCTTGCGGGTGTTGGTCAGCGACTCCTGCACGATCCGGTAAGCGGCCAGGGCCAGTCCGCCGGGCAGTGGTGCGGGCACCCCCTCGACGGTGAACGAGACGGCCAGCCCGCTGGCCCGGGTCTGGTCCAGCAGCTCGCCGAGCTGGGCGATGCCGGGCAGCGGGGCCACCCCGGGTTCGCCGTCGTCGCTGCGCAGCACGCCGAGCATCCGGCGCATCTCGGACAGCGCCTGCCGCCCGGTGCTGGAGATGGCGGCCAGCGCCTGCCGGGCCCGCTCCGGCGAGCGGTCCAGCGCGTAGGACGCCCCGTCGGCCTGCACTACCATGACGCTGACGTTGTGCGCGACCACATCGTGCAGTTCGCGCGCGATCCGGGCCCGCTCCGCCGCCGCGGCGATCTGCGCCTGCGCGTCCCGTTCCCGTTCCAGCCGCGCGGCGCGGTCCTCGAGCGCGGCGTAGTAGGCCCGCCGGTACCGCATCGAGTCACCGAGCACCCAGGCGATCAGCGACGGCCCGGCGAAGATGATCGTGCCGGTGATGACCCAGTCCAGCAGGCTGGTGGTGAGCGGGCGCCACGCCGAGATGGCCACCACCGAGCCGATCAGGCAGGTACCCAGCCCGGGCACGGACAGCCGCCGTGGCCGGTACGCGGCCAGCGTGTACAGCAGGATCACGATGGCCACGTCGATGACATTCGGCCGGATCCCGAGCACTACTTGCACCAGGCCGACCACGATCCCGGTGCTGAACGCCCACACCGGATACCGGCGGCGGAACGCCAGCGCGACAACCAGCGCGAGCAGCATCGGCACCAGCGAGTACCGGAATAGGGCAATGGCCTGGCCGAGCCCGAGAAACGCGAGCGCGACCGCGGGCACGCCGTCCACCAGCCCAGGGTGTCGGCGCAGCCAGGCATAGAAGGCGGCCACAGCCCAAGCGTACGGTCGCGCCCCGCCCTCCGACGTCATCCCGCAGGAGGCACCTAAGTCATCCTGGCGGGTGACGGGCCAGGGTGCGGCGCCGCCGGACTGACGAGCGAGGAAGGATAGAGGCGCCCCGCGCCAAAGGGGGCGCGGCGCCGACTGGACTGAGGAGCGAGGAAGCGAGGAACGAGCGCCCGAGCGACGAGGGAAGGAGGCGCCTCAAAGCGCCCCCGGCGGCGCAAAACAAACACAGCCCGGGCTCGCAGGGTCCCCCAGGGAGCCCGGTGGATGGCCTCGGCCACTCCACTGGCACCCCTGCCGGTGCCGCCCAGCGGTCACCGACCCACCTGCCGGGTTAGCGGCAGGCTCCCTGCGAGCCCGGACCGTGCTCGTCCCAGGCTTGTCCTAGCTAACCGTCTCTGGGCCCGGGCGGCTATCCCCGGACTCCGGGATCCGGCCCGCTGCGGGCGCACACCTAGAATGCCGGCTACGTGGCAGGCACGGCAGGCAGGAAGGCGATGGCGGTCGAGCCGAGTGCGGCGGCGGCGCGGGTCGCCGCGCCGAACGGGCTGGTCGTCGGCATCCCTGAAGGCGGCCGCCTGGTCTTCGGCCGCGGCCCGGACGCCGATCTGACCATCGCGGCCGGCCGTGGGCTGTCCCGCCGGGCCGGTGTGATCACTGCGGTCGCGGGCGGGGTGTGGATCGCCAACATCAGCCGGACCCACGCGCTGTACACCGAGGGGGAGGGGTACCGGATCAGGCTGCCCCGGATGGAAGAGCACGGCGAGCCGTCCGGCGGCTGGTTCCTGCGCAGCGGCACCACTCTGGTCGGCTCCCGGGCCATGCTGGATGAGGGCCAGCCGCTGCGGGTGATGGTGACCGGGCCGGCCAGCGGCTGGGCGGACGGCGCCGAGGGCCGGTCCCGGGCCTGGCAGGACGGGGACGCTACGCTGCTGCCGCTGTACCTGGACCCGATGACGAAGATCTTCCTGGTCGCGCTCATGTGGTGCCGGCCGTGGCTGCTCGACCCGGCCGGGACCACGCCGCTGCCGCGCACCCCGGAGATCGCCAAGGCCGCGCTCGAAGTCACCGGCGCGTACCACGAACTGGAGCGGTTCGACACCGACCAGGCGTTCCGCGACCGGCTGTCGGCCCGCGTCGCGGAGCACATCAAGGTGCTCCGCCGGAAGATCACCGACCGTGGGCTGGTGCGCCCCGACATCCGGCTGTCCGACGAGGTGGTGGTCCGGGTGCTGATCGAGCACGGCATCATCACCACCGCGGATCTCGGCAGGCTGACCGACCCGGCCTGGTGCTCCCGCCAGGAAGACCTGTGGTGGACCCAGGAGCCGTGAGCCACGCCGTCACCGGCTCACCCGCCCGGTGGCGGGCCTCCGCTGCCGGCGCCTGTCCCATGGGCAGCACCTGGAACGTGATGCTGGCCCGGCGCCCGCCCGCGCCCAGCGCGATGACCTTGTGCGGGCCGACCGGGATCAGTCCGCGGTAGAACACGTGCCCCTGGTCGATCGCGTAGTTGAACGTGCCCTTCTGGTCGGCCACCGGCCGGTCCGGCGAGATACCGGCACCGACCAGTTCGATGCGCACCTGGGTCAGCGGCAGGAAGCCGCTGCCG
This sequence comes from uncultured Actinomycetes bacterium, assembly GCA_963758575.1. Classification (GTDB taxonomy): domain Bacteria; phylum Actinomycetota; class Actinomycetes; order Streptosporangiales; family Streptosporangiaceae; genus RYN-230. The sequence goes on along the minus strand of CAVWWE010000044.1, from coordinate 5,739 downwards.
TGGATGACGAACACGGTGTGCCCGTCGCCGTACGGCTGGCTGAGCACCAGCTTGGGCTTCTTGCTGGCGCCGCTGGGCAGAGTGCCCGGCGGGTTGCCGGGTGGCACCACGAAGATCGAGGGGGCAGAGGTGCTGGGCGTGGCCGCGGGGCGGTCTGCGGCGGCATAGCCGCGGGCTGACTGATAGGCCACGCCGGCCGCCACTCCCGCCACCACCAGCACGGCACCGCCGCCGATCAGCCCGGCGGTGGTCAGTGCATGCCTGCTGCGCGTCCGTGGCCGCTGGCTGGGCGGCGGGCCGCCCCGTCCCGGGCCGGCGCGGCGCCGCCAGCCCCGCGGCGCGGCACCGTTGCGCGCCGCGAGCGCGGTGTGCGAGCCGAACGTCGCGTCGTCGCTGGACTCGCCGTCACCGGTTACCGCGCCGTCGTCAGCTGACCGGGGCGGCGGCTGCGGGTTGCGCTGGTACTCCTCGATCAGCGCGATCTCCGGGGCGGTCAGGTAGGCATGCCCGGACTCGGCGTCCGGCGCGAACCGCACGAACGGGGCCAGCGCGGTGAGCAGCGCGGCCGAGGTCGGCCGGTGCCGCGGCGCCCGGTCCAGGCAGGCGGTGACCAGCCCGGTCAGCTCGGACGGCAGGCCGTCGATGTCCGGCGGCTCGGTGGCCAGCCGGACCAGCACGTCCATCACCGTGTCGCCCCGGTAGGGCGGATGCCCGGTCGCCGCGAACAGCAGCGTCGCACCGAGCGAGAACATGTCGCTGGCCACTGACGCCTGCCGGGTATCCCGGGCCTGCTCAGGGGCCATGTAGGCGGGGGTGCCGACGGCGCCCCGGGTGACCGTGAGCTGGATCCGCTCGGCGGCGCGGGCGACCCCGAAATCGATGACCCGCGGTCCATCCGGGGCGACGAGGACATTGGACGGCTTGAGGTCACGATGCACCAGGTCGGCGTCATGAATAGATTCGAGCGCTTCCGCGCAGCCCGCCGCGAGCCAGCGGACGGCCGGCACCGGCAGCGGGCCGGCCCCCCGGACCAGTTGCTGCAGCGACGGTGCGGGCACGTACGCGGTGGCCAGCCAGGGCACGTCGGCGTCCGGGTCGGCCGCCACGACCGCGGCGGTGAACACGCCGCTGACCCGGCGGGCCGCCGCCACCTCGTGCGCAAACCGGGCCCGGAAGCCGGCTTCCTCGGCGAACTCGATCTTGATCGTCTTGACCGCGACCAGCCGTCCCGCGGTGGAACGGCCCAGGTACACCTGGCCCATGGCGCCCGCACCCAGCCGTCCGAGCACTGTGAACGGCCCGATCCGTTCCGGGTCCCACCGGCGCAGCGGCTCCAGTGTCGGCTGCGACACCATCCTTGGGCTCCCCCCTAGTACCAGCGGCCCGCTGACTATCATGCCGATTCCGCTTGCTACTGTGCCCCAGTTCTGGCCGGTGTGCCGTAAATGGCACCGGACGGTTACCCTGGCCTGCGCACCCGCGATCCGGGGGGTGCCAACGGTGGTTATCTGGGCATATCGTCACGGGTATGGCCGAGCGCTGGCCAATCGGGGGCTTCGCGGAGTGAGCACCGCGCGTGGATGGCGGAAATCCGCACTCCGGCGATTGATGGCCCGTTCTGTGAGCTCTGGTCCGCCGGCAAGGCAGGATGGGGGTATGAGGGATACCCGAACCACAGCCATTGGGCTGCGGTCAGCGATCGAGCGAAGCGGTTACTATCCAGGCCTGGTGGCGGACGCGGTGTTCTCCGCCCTGGGCCAGGAGTCCGTGGTCTCATATGTGGTGCAGGCTGATGCGCTTTTCGACCCAGCCATGGAAGTGCGCCGGCACATGACCGTGCTTGTGCTGACGCCCACCCGGCTGGTCTATTCCCATACCGACGAGAACCCGGCCGACGACGAGCCCGGCGCCCGCCCGCAAGCGGAGACGAGCACCGAAGCGGTGCGCTTCTCGCGGATCTCTTCTGTCGCGGTGACTCGGGTGGTGCCCGACCCGGCTGCGTACGTGCCTGGTGTGACGATGCCCACTGAGGTCGTCCTGACCATCGGCTGGAATGTGCTGTCGCATGTGGAACTGGAGCCCGCGCACTGCGGCGACGAGAACTGCGAGGCCGACCACGGCTACACCGGCACGATCACCGCGGACGACCTGAGCATGCGGGTCAGCGAGGCCGCCGACGGCGCGGAAGCGGTGCAGCAGGTGCTGTCCTTCGCGGTGGCGCTGACCGAGGCGACCACTCACCCCGGCCGCTGACGGGCGCGGCATGACCTCTGAGCCGGTAACCCAGCCGACGGTGCCTAACTACGGCGAGGGCAGCCTGCCCGATCTGGCCCGCTCGGTGCTGGCCGCGCTGGGCGTGAACGGGACGTCGAATCCGCTGGCTCTGCGGCCCAGCCGCCGGGTCTGCCTGCTGGTGGTGGACGGCCTGGGCTGGGAACTGCTCCGCGAGCACCCGGCCGCGGCGCCTTTCCTGTCCGAGCTGGCCATCGCTGGGCGGGCGCTGACCGCCGGTTTCCCGGCCACCACCGTCACCAGCCTGAGCTCGCTGGGTACCGGGCTGCCGCCTGGCGAGCACGGGATGCTCGGGTACCAGGTCGCGGTGCCCGGTGCCGGGCGGCTGCTCAACGGGCTGCGCTGGGACGACCGGGTGGACCCGCTGAGCTGGCAGCCGTCGCCGTCCATCTACCAGCAGGCCGAGGCGGCCGGCGTGGCCGCGTACCGGGTGGCGGCCCGGGCCCTGGAGAAGACCGGGTTCTCCTTGGCCGCCATGCGCGGGGCCAGCTACCGGGCCGCGGACAGCATGGGTGCGCTGGTCGCACAGGCCGCGGCGGCGCTGGCCGCGTCCGACCGCTGCCTGGTCACCGTCTACCACGCCGAACTGGACGGTACCGGGCACGCGTTCGGCAGCCAGTCGGCCGCGTGGTTCTATCAGCTGGCTCATGTGGACAAGCTGGCCGAGCAGCTGGCCGGAGCGCTGCCGCCCGGCACCACCATGTACATCACCGCGGATCACGGCATGGTGGATGCGGCGCCCGAGGAGCGGATCGACGTGGACGAGCTGCCCGTGTTGCGGGACGGCGTGGCGCTGCTCGGCGGGGAGCCGCGGGCCAGGCACGTGTACGCGGAGCCCGGTGCGGCGGCCGATGTGCTGATCGCCTGGCAGGAGACGCTGGGCTCGCGGGCCTGGGTGGTGACCCGGGACGAGGCCATCGAGGCGGGCTGGTTCGGGCCGGTGGACCCGCGCTTCGCCGGGCGGATCGGGGACGTGGTGGCGGCGCCGGCGGCTCCTGGGCCATCGTGGCCACCAAGGCGGAACGGCTGGAGTCCTCATTGATCGGCATGCACGGCTCGCTCACACCGGGTGACCAATTCGTCCCGCTGCTCAGCGTGTCCAGCCGCTGACGGAGCTGACAGCACGCATAGTTATCCACAGACGCGCATGGAAGAACTCAGGAGCGGGCGATAGTTCGTCCACAGATTTACCCCGAGTTATCCACAGGACGAACCGGCAATGCGGGCGATTCCGGTGCGCTACCACCACAGGCTGGCGGAAAGGAAATCGTGGCCGATTCGTTGACCGGCGTCACGGAGCTCGCCCGGGTTCTCGCCGGGCCGCGGCCGCCGGTGCTGCTCGACGTGCACTGGCGGCTCACCGGGCCGCCGGGCATCGACAGCTACCGGGCCGGGCACCTGCCCGGCGCCCGGTTCGTAGACCTGGACCGGGAACTGGCCGGCCCGCCCGGAGCAGGCGGCCGGCACCCGCTGCCCGGAGCCGGCCAGTTCCAGGAGGCGATGCGCCGGGCCGGGGTGCGGGACGGCTGGCTGGTCGTGGTCTATGACGAGGCCGACGCGACCGCCGCGGCCCGGGCCTGGTGGCTGCTCCGCTACTTCGGCCATGACCAAGTGCGGGTGCTGGACGGCGGGTACCGGGCGTGGGCCGCCGCGGGCCAGCCGGTGGAAACCGGGCCCGGCCCGGCCGCGGTGGCGGACGGTGGGCCGGATGGCTTCACCGCCCGGCCCGGCGGGCTGCCGCTGCTGGACGCGGCCGCGGCGGCCGCGCTGGCCCGGGACTCGGTGCTGCTCGACGCCCGGGCCGCCGAGCGGTACCGGGTGAGGTGGAGCCGGTGGACCCGGTGGCCGGGCACATCCCGGGCGCCATCAGCGCGCCGACCACGGCCAACGTCAGCCCCGAGGGGACGTTCCTGGACCCATCGGTGCTGCGGGCCCGGTTCACGCAGCTGGGCGTCCCGGCCCCAGGCCGGGCCGCCAGTGCGCCCGCGGGCGCGCGGCTGCCCGGGGTGTACTGCGGCTCGGGCGTGACCGCGGCGCACGAGGTGCTGGCGATGGACGTCGCGGGCATCCCGGCCGCGCTGTACCTGGGGTCCTGGTCCGACTGGATCACCGACCCGGCCCGGCCGGTGGCCACCGGCCCAGAACCGGGCTAGCCCCGCGCCTCGCCGAGCAGTTCGCCAAGCCGCTTGACCAGGTGGCCGCGCCAGCCGCCGCCCAGGATGCTCATGGTCATCCGCTGCCCTGGGTCGCTGTCGTCGAACCCGTCATGCCTGATCAGCAGCCGGGTGCCGGCCCCTCGGGCACCAGCCGCCAGCTCACCACGGTGTCCAGCTGCCCGCCCCGCCAGCTGAACCGGAGCAGCCGCGGCGGGTCCAGGTCAAGGACCTGGCAGTGCACGATCCCGTCGAAACCGTGCTGCGGCACGGGCTCGGTGCGGAACGTGAACTGGTGCCCGACGGCGGGCCGGAAGTCGTTCGGCATCAGCCAGCGGGCCAGCAGGTCCGGGTCGGTGAGCGCGTGCCACACCTGCTCGGGCGGCTGGGCCAGGAACTGGTCCACTTCGATGGCAGTCATCAGTCGTCGTCGGCCAGGAGTTCGCTGAGCAGCCGGGCGTGCTGCTGCCAGAACTGCTCGTAGTGCCCGGCCCAGTCCAGCACCACGCGGAGCGGCCGGGCATCCAGCCGGTAGCGCCGCTCCCGGCCGACCCGTTCCTCCTGGACGAGGCCCGCCTCGCGGAGCACCCGGAGATGCTGGGACACGGCGGGCCGGGTCATCGCGAATGACGCGGCCAGATCGTGCACCGGCCGCTCGCCCTGCCGGAGCAGGTCGAGGATCTCCCGCCGGACCGGGCTGGCGATGGCGTCGAACACGTCCGCGTCAGGCACTGGTCAGCCGCGGGCCGTGGCCTGCAGCACCAGGCCGTTGCCGTCCGGGTCGTCGAACGTGACGAACCGGCCCCACGGCATCTGCTGGATGCCGCCCTCGATGCGCACCCCGCGCGCGGTGAGTTCGGTCACGTCCTTGTCCAGGTCGTCGGTCTCCAGCACGGTTCCCTTTACCGATCCGGCGGGCATCCCCGGGAACCAGGTCACCAGCGTGATCGAAGTCTGCGAGCTGGGCGGCCGGACCTGCACCCAGCGCTGATCCGGGCCCATCGCGGTGTCCGACACCAGCTCGAAGCCGAGCGTGTCCAGGTAGAAGTCGCGGGCCCGGTCCTGGTCGCTGACCGGCAGCGAAAACAGCTGTACCTGCGTGATCGTCATGGCTCCCGATAATAGGTAAGAAATCGCTTACCAGTCAACCGGGGCGCGCCGGGTTCATCGGGGCGCCCGAGGGCTGGTCGGCCCCCACCCCGGTTGAGCAGGGTGCCCTTGAAGACCTGCGCTTCCTGGACCTTGGCCGGGCCGCGCAGCACGTAAGCCACGCCGACCGCGAGCACCGCGCCGG
>CAVWWE010000043.1:0-22282 GCA_963758575.1 uncultured Actinomycetes bacterium | reverse complement strand
TCTCGTCCTTGGCCCGGCTGTAGTCCTCCCAGCGGGTCACCGACTCCAGGTCCATCGGGGACAGCTTCCACCGCCGCATCGGGTCCTCCAGCCGGGACCGGAACCGCAACTGCTGCTCCTCGTCGCTGACTGAGAACCAGTACTTGCGGAGCAGGATGCCGTCCTCCACCAGCAGCCGCTCGAAGATCGGGCACTGGTGCAGGAACCGGGCGTACTCCTCCTTGGTGCAGAACCCCATCACGTGCTCGACACCGGCCCGGTTGTACCAGCTCCGGTCGAACAGCACGATATGGCCGCCGGACGGCAGGTGGTCCACGTAGCGCTGGAAGTACCACTGGGTCTGTTCCCGCTCGGTCGGCGCGGGCAGCGCGACGATGCTGGCGACCCGCGGGTTCAGGTACTGGCTGACCCGCTTGATCGTGCTGCCCTTCCCGGCCGCGTCGCGGCCCTCGAAGATGATCACGATCCGGGCGCCCTCGGCGCGCACCCACTCCTGGACCTTGACCAGTTCCGCCTGCAGCCGGTACAGCTCGGCCTCGTAGGGCTTCTTCGGCAGCCGACTGACCTTGTTCTTGGCCTTGCCGTCCTTGCTCGCCTTGACCTTGGCCGCGCCATTGTGCTGGCTCATCATCACGCACCCCCTACTACCAAGGAGTCAACCACGGCCCGGGGGCTGGTGACGAGACCAGCACCACGGCCCGGGGGCTGGTGACGAGACCAGCACCACGGCCCGGGGGCTGGTGACAAGACCAGCACCACGGCCCGCAGGCCGGTGCCGAGACCAGCACCACGGCCCGCAGGCCGGCCGCGACCGCCTCGCGCACCGCGAGCAGGCTGAGCACCGCGGGCCCGGCCCCGGCCCGTACCGCCTGCCGGATCGCCGTGGTCGTGGTCAGCCGCAGCGCGGGCGCGGCCAGCTCGCGGCCCGGGCCGAGGCGGCCGCTGAGCGCGGCGTGCAGCGCCTGCCGGGTGCCGGACCCTTCCTCCCGTTCCACCAGCGGGGTGGCGGCCAGCTCGGCCGGGCAGACCGGCGACCTGGTGGTCGTTCACGTTCCCGGTGGGCACGTGCGTGACCGGCACCATCGCACTGGCCAGGCACACCGGGGCGGACGCGTTCCGCTGGGCGGCGGTGGCGCTGTACCTGGGCCTGGTCGCCGCCTGGCTGCTGGTCAGCGTGCGCACGGTGCGCGGCGGATGGCAGGGCACACTGCTGCGGCCCGCCGGGCCGGCCGGAAACCATGCCGATGAGGTAGCCCGGCTCACCCTGGTGGCCGAGTGACAGTGGCCCGCTCCGGCCTAGCCTGATGACTCAGAAGACGGCCGGGAGCGGGAGAAGTCCCCGAAGGGGGGCGGGCGCCAGGACCGGTGGTCCCAGGGATGGCCAGGCAAAGGGGGGTGCCAGGCCGTCCGCACGGGTACCGGTAGCGCGGGTGACGCTGGCCACGTGGTAGGTCAGCACGGGTGGGGACAGCCGGCCTGGCGCACCGTCCCCGCCCAGGCTGCAGCAGCCAGCCCGGCCGTCTTCTGGCTGGCTATCCCAGTTCCAGGGGTAACCCGGTGTCCTCCTGGGGGATCAGCCCGGGCACGTCATCAAGCAGCCCGAAGCGGACCGCGTAGGAGGCGGCCTCCAGCCGGGAGTGCACGCCCAGTTTGGTCAGCACCGACTGGACGTGGGTGCGTACGGTGGCCGCGGACACGCCCAGTTTGGTCGCGATGCCGGACGTGTCCAGCCCCTCGACCAGCAGGTTGAGGCATTCCCGCTCCCGGGCGGTGAGGAAAGCGGCCAGCCGGCGCGCATCGTCGGACCGGGCCCGCTCCCGGGCTGGCCGCGGTTTCGGCACGTCCACCACGACCTCGCCGCGCTGCACCCGGTCGATGGCCCGGGTCAGTGCGGCCACCCCCCGGGTCTTGTGCAGGTAGCCGGACGCCCCGGCCTGCAGTGCCTGCCGGATGCCCTCGGTGTCCGGGTCGGCGCTGAGCACCAGGATCTTGGTCCGGCCGCTGGCCGCGAGCATCGGGCCGATCGCGGTGATCCCGCTGTCCCCGCCGAAGTGCCGGTCGATCAGGCACACGTCGGGCTGCTTGCGGCGCACCGACTCGATCGTGTCCCGCACGCTGCGCGCCACCGTGACCTGGTAGCCACGCTGGATCAGCACGGCCGACATGGCGTCCAGGAATACGCTGTGGTCATCTCCGATGACTAGCCCGGTCATGTGCTCACCTGATTACCCGGTGGCCGGTCCGGGGCGGCGGGCGGGATCGGCTCAGCCGGTATCACGATGTGCACCAGCACGCCCCCGCCTGCCGGCGCCTCGACCTCCATGCTGCCGCTACAGGATTCGAGCAGCCTAGTCACCACGCCCAGGCCGAGCGAGGTGGCTCCAGGAGGCCCATGGCCGAAGCCGGGACCGTTGTCCTGCACCTGGAGGAAGGCCCGTGGTGGCGGTTCTGCCAGCATACCTACCGTGAGTTCCACCCGGCAGCCGGCCCGGCGGCGCGGGCCGCGTTGTCCACCACGTTGGTCAGGACCCGCCACAGCAGCACTGGGCTGGCCCTGACCGTGACTTCCGGGCCGGGCCGCAGCGTCACGGCGGCCTCGTGCGCGACCCGGGCCAGCTGGGCCACCTGGCCGGCCAGCGAGCGCAGGCTGACCTCGCCGACCGCGGCCGCGTCCTCGTGGCCGGGAATCTCTTGTGCGATGACGTCCAGCAGCCGGGTCATCTCCAGGGACAGCAACTCCAGCCGGAAACCCGCGTCCTCCGGCAGGAGGACATCCCCGCGTACTGCTTCGACCAGATAGGACAGTGTGGTCATCTGATGTCCAAGGTCATGCAACAGGCCCCGCACGGCAAGCGCGTCCTGACCGTCAGACCGCCTGCGCCCGCGGCCCCGTCGCCGGTCCAACGACGGTTCCACAGTCTTTCCCCCCGATTTGGGAGGTCACGGGCCCGTCACCCCGTAGGCCTCCCAGCCCCCGATTTGTCACCGTCCGGTGCATATTCGTTACGGCGTGCCGCATTACCACCAGTTAATCATGTCCAGCCTAGGCAACGGCATACCCACCGGAGTAGGCCGCTACCAGGGCGCAGCGCAACGCCTGCTCGCCGAACCGGGTGCCGAGCCGGGCCCGGGCGGTGGCCGCCATCCGGGCCGCCGCGTCGGGCGAGTCGAGCAGGAACCCGACCGCCTCGGCCAGCAGTTCTGGGCGGCCCGGCGGGACGAGCAGCCCCGTTTCGCCGGGTATGACCACATCGCCGACCGCGTTGACCGCGGTCGCCACCACCGGGATGCCGCACACCATCGCCTCGACCACCGCGGTGGGCAGCCCTTCGTAGCGGCTGGGCAGCGCGAACACGTCGAATGCGGGCAGCAGGTCCGGCACGTTGCTGCGCTGCCCGGCCAGCACCAGCTGGTTTCCCGGCAGGCCGGCCGCCCGGGCCGCCACCTGCCCGGCCAGTTCCCCGTCGCCGACCCAGACCCCGGTCACCCCGGGCCGGCCCAGCGCGCGCAGCGCGGCCAGGAAGTCTTCCGGCGCCTTCTGGTAGGTCAGCCGGCCGACCGCGCCGACCACGATGGCGTCCGCGGGCAGGCCCAGTTCGGCACGGGCCTGGCGGCGCCGGGCCGGAGCCGGCGGCGGCCGGGCGGCGGCCTGGTCGGCGCCGTCGGCGACCACCCCGATCGTGTGCACCCGTTCCGGGGCGATCAGCCGGCGGCGGACCGCCTCGACCGCCACCCCGGTGCCGACGCACAGCGCGACGTCCGTTATCCGGCCCAGCCGGCGTTCGGTCTCAATGTAGGCGCGGCGGCGGACGGCGCCCTGGAACTCGTGGAACGGGAAGCCGTGGTAGGTGTGCACCAGGCGGGGCACCCGGGCCCGGTGCGCGGCCAGCCGGCCGATCGTGCCCCCCTTGGCGCAGTGCGTGTGCACCACGTCGAAGTCGCGGCGGCGCAGCAGTGCGGTCAGCCGGGCCAGCGCGCGCAGGTCGCTGCCGGGCGCGATGGGCGCGCGCAGCGACGGCTCCACGATGACCTCCAGGCCGGCCGCTTCGGCCTCGGCCACCAGCTCGCCGCGGCCGGTGATGATCGTCATGGCGTAGCCGGCCGGGTCCATGGCCCGCGCGCCACGCAGCGCGTGCCGGCCCGCACCGCCGTCCAGCCTGGTGATCACCGTGGCTACCCGGACCGGCTGGCCGTCGCTCATTCGGCCTGCTCCTCGGGCCGCCGCAGGCCGGCCGCCCGGGCCACCCGAACTGCCTCCAGGCGGCTGTGCACGTCCAGCTTGGCGAAGATGTTCCGCGTGTGGGTGCGCACCGTATCGGTGGATATGAGCAGGTCCTGGGCGATCTGCCGGCCTCGTTTGCCGTCCATCATGGACAGCAGCACGTCCCGCTCCCGCGGGCTGAGCACGTCCAGCAGGTCGTCGTGCTCACGGGCCCGGCTCACGTCGGCGCGCAGTTCGCGCAGGATCGCGCCGAGCATGTCCGGCGGGAACCATGAGTAACCCTGGCACACCCCGCGGACCACCGTCTCCAGCTCGGCGGCGCCCTGCTCCTTGGCCACCCAGGCGGCCACCCCGGCCCGGGCCGCCTCGACCGCGTGCCCGATGTTGTGGTCCGCGCTGAGCACGACCACCTTGGCCTCCGGGCGGGCCGCGACCAGCCCCTGCAGGACCTGGCCCGCGGCCGGGCCGAGCGGCTCCACCTCGATCGTGATGACATCCGGGCGCAGCCCGCGCACGATGTCCAGCAGGTTGGGGTCGGCGGTGGTGCACCGGCCGGCCACCCACAGGTCCATGGCAGCCGATAGCCGTGAGGCCAGCGCTTCGGTGACCATCAGATGATCATCGACGAGCAGGATCCGCACCGGGTCCATGAGCTCACTGTGCACCGTTGCCACGGGCCCGTCCTCACCCAGATACATGACTAGCCTCCGCCACCCGAGCCGGCCTGCCCGGCTCATCCCTGGTCCCAGCGTGGTATGCGCCGCTGGCCGGCATGCCGGCGGCGGGGAGCGATGCCGTGGCGGCCCCGCCCACCGGGCGGCGGGCAGGGCTCTTCCAGCGGCCGTTGGACACCGACAACCAGGCCGCCGGGACCGAGTACAGCGAGATGGCGGCGTCCAGCATGCGCATGAACGGGAAGACAGCGAGCAGCAGCAGCCGGGGCTGGCGTTCCAGCACCACCGCGATGGCCCCGGCGAGCACGACGGCCAGCCACGCGGCCCCGGCCATGGGGTGCCGGGACCCAGCATGGCGGGACCGGCCGGGCACCGTTGCTGGCGCCCGCCCGTCAGTGGTGTACGCCGTTTTGGCTGCCCCCGCCATCCCCGTGTCTGCCGTCCTGTCGTGATCGGCACGTTTAAGCCGTCATGCCCGGTGTCGTCCTGATTACGCCGCCGCCTGCCGGGCGGATGACTGCGCGGCCGCGACCGCCTGGATGATCTCGTCCAGGTTCCGGGTCGCGGCGAACCCGACCAGGTCGGCGGCGAGTGAGCAGTCTGGCACCCGGCGCTCCAGGTCCTCGTAACCCGCGCCGTACGCCTCCAGGTAGGAGGCCCGGGTTATGCCGCTGGCCGACCCGGTCAGCCTGATCACCCGGCGGGCCAGGTCCTCGATGCTGACCTGCTCGGTGCTGCCCATGTTCACCGCCCGGCCGCAGGCCCGGTCGGCGGCGATCAGCCGGGGCAGCGCGGGCACCACGTCCCGCACGTCGCAGAAACAGCGCACCTGCTGGCCGGTGCCGAACACGGTCAGCGGCTGGCCGGCCAGGGCCTGCCGGACGAAGCGCGGGATGACCATCCCGTAGCGGCCGGTCTGCCGCGGGCCGACCGTGTTGAAGGACCGGACGATCACCGCGCGCAGGCCACGCTCCCGGACGTAGCAGTTGACCAGGCTCTCGTCGATGGCCTTGGCCTCGGCATAGCTCCACCGCGACTTGAGCGGCGAGCCGATCACCCGGTCGTCGTCCTCGCGCAGCCCGATCTTGGTGTTCTTCCCGTAGATCTCGCTGGTGGACGCGACCAGCAGCCGGGCCCCGCTGGCCTGCGCGGCGGTCACCACGTTCTCCGTGCCGTGGATGTTGGTCCGCAGGCTGTCCAGCGCCCGGTCCCGGATGACGAACGCGCCCACCGCGGCGGCCAGGTGGAACACCCAGTCCGCCCCGCTGGCCAGGTCGGTGACCGTGGCCGCGTCCAGGATCGAGCCCTCGACGAGGCGGAACCGGGGATGACCGGCCACCGGGCTCAGGTTTTCCAGCCGCCCGGTGCTCAGGTCGTCGAGCCCGGTCACGTCGTGCCCGGCGGCCACCAGTTCCTCGGCCAGATGCGAGCCGATGAAGCCGGCCGCGCCGGTGATGAAGCACCTCATCGCGATCCCCCCGTCGCCGCTCGCGGCCCCATCGTCCGGAGAACAGTCCGCCACCGGCGGCGCGCGGCCAGCTGCTCGTACAGGTCGTCAATCCGCGCGGTGACGGCCTCGATGCTGTACTCCTTCTCCACCGCAGGCTCAGCGATCCGCGGCCGCTGGCCCGCGGCCAGTTCCGCCGCCATGGCGTCGCGTATCCCGGCCGCGGCCTGCGGCACCTGGCTGGCCCGGGTCACCGCCAGGCCGTCCAGGGCCGGGCAGGCGGTGTACAGCACGGGCAGCCCGTTGGCCAGCCCTTCCAGCACCGACAGGCCGAACGTCTCCTGCTTGGAGGACGCCACGAACAGGTCCATCGCGGACAGCATGTCGGCGACGTCGTGCCGCTCCCCGGCGAAGATCACCTGACCGGCCACGCTGCGGTCGCGGGCGGCCTGCTCCAGGTGGGCCCGCTCGTTGCCCTTGCCCACGATGAGCAGCTTGACGTCGTCGCCGAGCAGCGGCGCCGCCGCCTCGATGACCATGTCGAACTGCTTGTTCGGGTCGAGACGGCCGAGCACCCCGATCAGGTAGACGCCCGCGCCGATGCCGAACTCGGCCCGGACCCGCTCCCTGGCGTGCTCGTCGAACGCGACCCGCTGCATGTCCACGCCGTTCGCGATGACGGTCATCCGGCGGTCCCGGACCCCCCACTTGAGCAACCGCTCGCGCACCGCGGGGGACACCGCGATCGTGATGTCGGACAGAAACTCGGTGCCCAGGTACAGCGCCCGGACACCCGGTGTCATCGGCCTGCGCTCCAGGTGCGTCTCGCCGATCGAGTGCTCGGTGCTCAGGATCACCGGGGTGGCGGCCAGCCAGGCCGCGGGCCGCCCGTAGATCTGGGACCGGTACAGGTGGGCGTGCACCACGTCGTAGCGGCCGGCCCGGATCAGCCGGCGCAGCCGGAACAGCGCCGAGATCTGCGTGTTGCTGGTCATCCCGAGGTCCCGCACCGACCCGCCGTCGGCCCGGATCATGTCCGCGACCGGCCCCGGGTTGTACAGCGTCACCACGTCGGACTCGTGCCGGGTGTGCTGCAGGATCGAGCGGAGCTGGTGTTCCGCGCCGCCGACTCCGAGGCCGGTGATCACATGCAGGACCCTCATGCTCGGCCTCCTCGGTGGGGGATCCGGTCACGCAGCTCGCCTGCTGCTTCTGCGGTCACACTGGTCACGGTGCGGGCCAGGATCACCAGATCGAGCCAGAACGACCAGTACTCGATGTAGGCGTTGTCGAACCGGGCCCGGTCGGTGATCGAGGTGTCGCCGTTCAGCCGGTGCACCTGGGCCCAGCCGGTCATCCCGGCCGGGCATCCGCTGCCGGGCCGCGTAGCCCGGGATGTCCTGGCTGAACCGGCGGGTGTAGTACGGCCGCTCCGGGCGCGGGCCGACCAGGGACATGTTCCCGCGCAGCACGCTGACCAGTTGCGGCAGCTCGTCGATGTGAGTGATGCGGAGGAACCGGCCCAGCGGGCCGCATTTCTCGTCGGGCACCCGCCAGGCGGTGTCCGGGTCGCCATGCTGGCCCAGCGTGCGCAGCTTGACGATCTCGGTCAGCTTTCCGCCGCCGACGACGCGGACCTGGCGGAACAGCACCGGGCGGGGTAGCCGGAGGCGCACCGCCACCGCGGCCGCCGCGAGCACCGGCCCGGTGATGGCCAGCGCGGCCAGCGCGGCCCCGATGTCCACCGCCCGCTTGGCCACCCGGCCGGGGCTGCGCCGGCCTGCCCGGCGCAACGGGATCAGTGGCACCCCCCACACCTCGTCCAGGCAGCCCGCCGGCACGGCCATGCCCAGCTCGCTGAGCTGGGGCAGCACGCACACGTCCGCGCCGAGCTGGCGGCAGGCACGCAGCGCCGCGGCCGCGGCGGGCTGATCGCCGTCCAGGCCGGCCACGATGACCCGGCTGGCCCGGTGCCGCCGGGCCAGCCCGGCCAGGTCCGCCACCGAGGCGCAGCTGGTGGCCCGCAGCCCCAGCTCGGGATGCTCACGCAGCAACCGGGCCACCTGCTCGCTGGCCGGGCCGACTCCGGCCAGCACGGCCCGCTCGGTCAGCCGGCCACGGCGGTGCGCCGCGCGCAGCGCCGCGGCGCCGACCGTGCGGACCGCGATCAGCGCCACCGCGGTGACTGCGATCAGCCGGAGCAGCTGGACCGGATCGGCCGCCCAGGGCAGCACCAGCACCCCGGGCAGGGCCGCCGCTACCGTGATGCGGCCGGCCTGGTCGGCCACCCGCAGGCAGATCCGCAGCCGGTGCAGCCCCAGCACATATAGCGCGGCGAACACACCCACCGCGTAGCCGGCCAGCTAGCCAGCCGGGCAGCCCGCTGAGCAGCAGCCCGCCGCCCGCCACGGCGGCGAGCGTCAGCAGGTCGGCCAGTGGCAGGCCGGCCGCGGCCAGCAGCGCGCCGCCACCCGGTCCCGCCCCGTGGTTCAGCTCCGGTCGGTCCAGCTCGGGGCGGCCCGGCTCCGGGCCCGGATCCGGGCCCGGGACGGGGCCATCCGGGTCTTGGCCGTCCATGTCCGAGCCGCCCGCCGGGGTAGTCCTGGCCGGCCGGTGCCCGGCCAGCTGCGGTCTCATGCTCACTGCGGCGCCCCCACTGTCAGGTCGGTGCGCTGGCCGGCCGCGGCGGACAGCCGCCGCGCCACGGTCCGCGCCGCGTGATCCGTGCCGTACACGAACCGCATCACCGGTCCGAACGTCGGCGCGACACCCGGGCCGACCACGTACAGCCCGGGCGCGCTGGTCTGGTAGTCGCGGTCCAGCGCCGGGGTGCGGGCCACCGTGCGCAGCCGGGCTCGCAGCTCGGGGCCGAGGAAGGACAGCCGGCTCAGGTCCGGCCGGTAGCCGGTGGCCGCGATGACGTGGTCGGCGGCCAGCTCGGTGCGCTGCCCGGCGCTGTCGGTGACGGCCAGCCGGACCCCGTCTGGCCCGCTAGCCGCCCCGGCCAGCGAGTGGCCGGCCAGGATCGGGAACTCACCCTCCACCCGGCCGCGCAGCCAGCTGGCCCCGGCCGGGCCGAGCGCGGTCCGGGCCCGGTAGATCCGGGTGGACTCGGGCAGGTGCCGGAACCAGGCCGGCTGCCGGGAGTAGAACCAGGTGCTCCAGCCGGAGCCGAGCCCGGCCTCCGGTTCCCGCAACCGCCGCAGCAGCGGCCGGTCCACGGCCAGCGGGGCGCCATTCCACACCACCTGCTGCTTGCGCATCACCATCCGCACGTCGGCTCCGCTCTCGTGCAGCAGCGCGGCGGATTCCAGCGCCGACTGGCCGGCCCCGACGACCAGCACCCGCTGGCCGCGGAACGTGGCCAGATCGGTGTGCGCCGAGCTGTGCGTGCACGCCGCGGCGGGCAGCCCGGCCAGCTCGGCGGGCAGGTAGGCGAAGTGCTCCACGCCGATGGCCAGCACCACCTGGCGGGCGGTCACCGTGTCCCCGTCGGCCAGGCTGAGCTGGTAGCCGCCCGCCGCGCCGGCCAGGCTGGTGACCATGACCTCGGTCACCTCCAGCCCGGCCGCCTGCTGGAACCACGCGCCGTAGGCGACGAACGTGTCCAGCGGCACCGGCAGGCCGTAGTCGGCATACGGGCGGCCGGATGACCGGCAGAACGCGCTCAGCGTGAACGCGGCGTCCGGGTCGGACAGGTTGGACGCGAAGCCCTGCGACTTGAGGTACATGCCGTGCGGCATGTTCACCCGCCACAGGTGCATCGGCAGCCCGAACTGCCGGACACTCAGCCCCGAACGGCGCAGGTGCGCCGCAACGGACAGCCCGTACGGCCCCGCCCCCACGATGGCTACGTCTGTGCTACCGGTCATGCCTTACCCTCCACTTGAAGAAACCTGCCGTCAGATCGGTGCTCCTGCGCGGCGGCTGGGGCCGGGCCGCGACCGGGCTGATAACGAGGCTCGCCCGCGGCGCGTGGCTGCGCGGACGAGCCCCGGGTCCAAGGCCGGCTGACCGCCCGCCAGCCCATTCGCAGGCACATCAGGCCGAATGGCCGCAGGTCATCCCGGGCGAACCAGGCCAGCTCGTCCACCCGGCGCAGCGAGGCCGCCCACGAGGTCAGCCGCAGCTGGCCGGCCCGCCAGTAGCTGGCCGCGCCCAGCGGGTCGTAGTTCTCCACCAGGAACCGGCGGCCGGCCACCATGGCCTGCCCGGCCATCGGCTGGCCGGTCAGGTCGAGGTAGGCGGCCCGGGCCACGTCCACCCCCGCGGTGTCCTCGAACAGCCGGAACTGCGCGCCCAGCCGCGGGTTGAAGTCGAGCAGCTTGTACTGCCCGTCCCGCGGGTCGAACCGCAGGTCGAGGTCGACGATGCCGCGGAAGCCGAGCGCGGCGAGCAGCCCGGTGAGCTGTTCGCGCAGCTCGGTGTTGGGCACCGCGTGGCCCAGGCTGGTCAGCCCGGCATACGCCGGGTAGGACCGGTCCTTGACCCCGGTGAACGCGGGCGAGCAGTGGCCCGCCGTGTCGCAGTAGCCGTGAAAGAACCAGTCCTGGCCGGGCCAGCCGGGCAGGTACTCCTGCAGCATCAGGCCGAGCCCGGCCTCGGTACAGCGCAGCCAGGCCGCGGCCAGCTCGGCCTGGTCGCGGATGATCGTGGTACTGCGCAGCGGCGGCCCGTCGTGGCACCCGGCCGCCCGCCACGGGGTGGTCAGCTTGCCGATGACCGGGAAGCCCGCCGTGGCCGCGAAGTCCGCGGCCTCCCCGGCCGACCAGGCCATCGTGGCCCGCGGGCTGGGTACCCCCAGGTCCCGGCACAGCTGGAACAGCGAGTACTTGCCCGCCACCTGGCGGGGCAGCTCCGCGGGCGGGTCGGCGAACAGGAAGCTGTCCCGCAGCGGCCCGCCGTGCTCCGCTAGGAAGATCGCGCCTGCGTCGTCGGTAGGCAGCAGCACGGCGGGGCGGCCGATCCGGCGGGCCAGGCCGAGCAGCCCGGCGGTGATCCGGTCCACGTCGTCCGGCGGCGGCTGCCAGAACACCCGGCCAGCCAGGTAACGGGAGCTGGCCGCGGGTGCCCACCGGCTCTCGTGCACCCCGTACACCGGCACACCGAGCCGGCCTAGGCTGCGGATCACCCCGAGCCCGCCGTGGTGCAGTACGTTCGGGTCCA
Organism: uncultured Actinomycetes bacterium; assembly: GCA_963758575.1. GTDB lineage: Bacteria > Actinomycetota > Actinomycetes > Streptosporangiales > Streptosporangiaceae > RYN-230. The sequence continues at coordinate 10,773 of CAVWWE010000043.1, read as the reverse complement.
GCTTGAGTACCACCGCCGGGGTGGTCACGTCGGCCGCGCGCAGCTCCTCGAGCATGGCTGCCTCACACCACCGCACGGTGGGCCGGACCGAAGAACTGATATGTGCCGTCCAGCACCCGCGGGCAGCTGTATGCCCAGGAGTAGTCCGTCTGGGGGTGCAGCGTGTGCGCCACGGCCAGGTCCCAGTCGGTCCCGTCCGGCGCCGCCTCGCTGGCCAGCAGCTGGCCGCCGGGCAGCTCGATGACCGGCAGCAGCGGGTCGTAGTAGCCGACGCAGGCGCCCTCCCGGAGCAGCCCGGCCATGATGGCCAGGGCCGGTGATTCGCGCAGGTCCCGGACGCCGGCCTTGTAGCTGGCGCCGAGCACGATGACCCGAGCACCAGCCAGCCGGCGCCCGTCCGCCGCCAGCACCTCGGCGGCCCGCTGGATCACCCGTTCCGGGCGCAGCGCAATCGACTTCATCGCCTGCTCGATCAGCGGGGCGCCCTGGTCAGCCGCATTCAGCTGCCAGAGCAGGTAGTGCGGGTCGCACGGGATGCAGTGCCCGCCCACGCCGGGACCGGGGAACGCGCCGAGGAAGTCGTACGGCTTGGTGCTGGCGGCCAGGGTTACCTCGATCGGGTCCAGGCTGAGCGCGCCGCACGCGTCGGCGAACTCGTTGGCCAGCGCCAGCGACACGGCGCGGAAGATGTTCTCGTACAGCTTGGTGGCCTCCGCGGCGTCGGTCGAGCTGACCAGGTACACCGCGTCGGTCAGCCGGCCGATCAGCTCGGCGGCCCGGCTGGTGCAGGCCGGCGTGGCGCCGCCGGCCACCCGCGGCGTGTCCCGCTGCACGTGATCCGGGTTGCCCGGGTCGATCCGCTCCGGGCTGAATGCCACGTGCACGTCGGTCCCGGCCACCAGCCCGCGGGCGGCCAGCGCCGCGGCCAGCCGCTCCCGGTCCGGGCCGCCGAGGTCGGCGCGGCGGGCCAGGATTTCCCGCAGCCGCTGCTCGTTGAGGTCAATGCCAATGATCCGCCGGGCCGCGCCATGCAGCGCCACCGCGGTGGGCAGCCCGACGTACCCCAGCCCGACAACGGCGACCGAGCCCGCTGTCACCTGGCGGCCATTGTGCTGGCCGGCTCCCGCGCGGTCCGCGGCGCGGTAAGTGATCAGCTTCTGGTGGAGCAGGCTTTCCCGCCCGTTGACCGCTAGCGAAAGCCGGTGCTCGGCCACTATGCCCCCTTGCGCCTCGGGCTAGGCGAAATCCCCCGATGCGCCTAGCGAGTTCGTTTCGAATTCCGACTGTGCCAGCCGACTTACTCCTCCGGGTCACTCAACAGGGGTAGGGGCACTACGCAGGGCGCGGGATATTCAGGCCGCCCGCGGCCACGATCGCGCGCCGTGCGGGCCGCGGGTGCGCCCAGGTCAGCCAGTGCCGCACTGCCTTGCCCCAGAGCCGGGGCGAGGTGTCGGCGTCACCGATGTAGGTCCGTGGCAGCGCGTGCCGCCCGGCGTACTGCGACGGCCAGATCGCGCAGCCGTAGTCGTAACCCGCGGCGCGGACCGCGGTGACCACCTCGGCGTCCAGATGGCCGTACGGGTAGCAGAACCCGCTGGCCGGCTGGCCGGTGATGTCCTGCAGGATGCGCCGGCTGCCCCCGGTCTCCGCGGCCAGTGCGCCGTGTGCCGTGGGCAGCGAGACGTGCTGCATCCCGTGCGAGCCGATCTCCACGCCACCCTCAGCCAGCCGCCTGACCTGGGCCGCGTCCAGCAGCGGTTTGCGCGGGCCGGCCGCGTCCCAGACGTTGTCCCCGCCCAGCCGCCCAGCGATCACGAACACGGTCGCGGTGAAGCCATAGCGCCGCAGCACCGGCAGCGCGTACTCGGCGAAATCGGCGTAACCATCGTCGAACGTCAGCCCGACCAGCCCCTTGCCGGCGCCCGCCGCCCGCGCGGCGAGCAGCTCGGCTATCGACACCCCGCGCAGCCGACGCCGGCTCAGCCAGCGCATCTGCTGCTCGAAGCGGGGCGGGCCGACCGTCACCAGATACGGATCGTAGGTGTACGGTTGCACCGAGTGGTACATCAGCACCATCGGCATGCCCCGCGCGGCCAGGCCATTCCGCGTAGCCTGGCGATCATGGATCGCCTGCTCCATAGTCGCACTCCCCCACCTGCGCTATAACCCGCAGGGTATGGTGCGGAGACGGAAGAATGCCTCCTTTCTTCGGCTGGTTTTCTCTACCCCATCCACTGGGTGATTTGGGGTAACCCTGATTAGCCCAGCGGGATTTCAGCGGGCGCCCGCAAAGGGAACTTTGCTTCCGTATTGCTACGTCATGGTGAAAATAAGGCATAGGCCGGGACGGCCGGGGCAGGGTACCCAGTGATCCCATCCCTGCCGACGCCAGGAGCACATCATGGCCACAGCAACGAAGCTGCACGTGCTCGACTGCGGATCGATGAGCTGCGATCTGACCTGGCTGCTGCTGAAGCCGGGCCGGAGCATCCGACCGCGCGGCCAGCGGGACAAGCCGGTCGAGTGGTACCCGTGCACCACGCACGCGGTGCTGGTGGAGACCCCGGAGGGCAGCATGCTCTGGGACACCAGCTGCCCGCGCGACTGGGAGACCCGCTGGGTGCCCACCGGCCTGCACGAGTTCTTCCCCTACGACCAGGTCGAGGAGGACCAGTACCTGGACTCCCGGCTGGCCCAGCTCGATGTCTCGCCCAGCCAGCTCGACTACGTCGTGATGTCCCACCTGCATTTCGATCACGCCGGTAACCTGCGCACGTTCGCCGGGGCCGGCCCGGCGCTGGTCGTCAACGACAAGGAGAAGGACTGGGCGTTCGGCTACCAGGGCGCGTTCAACGGCGCCCACCTCAAGGCGGACTACGACGGGCTGGAGTTCCAGACCGTGTCCGGCGACACCGAGTTCCTGCCCGGGGTCACCCTGATCGAGGCGCCCGGGCACACCCCCGGCACGATGGCGATGAAGGTGGACCTGCCGGACACCGGGACGATGATCTTCACCTCGGACGCGGTCTACATGGGCGACTCCTACGGGCCGCCCGCCACCCCGGCCGCCATCGTCAACGACCTGGCCGCGTGGTACGCCTCGGTGGAGAAGCTGCGCGGCATCGCCGAGCAGTCCGACGCGACCGTGGTCTTCGGGCACGACGCCGACCAACTCTAGTCGATGCGCCGGGCGCCGGACGGCTTCTACACCTGAGGAGGCCCGATGACTAGCACCGTTCCCGCCACCGCCGAGTCCGTCTTCACCTACGGCGCGCCGCAGCTCAAATTCGGCCCGGGCGCGTCCGACGAAATCGGCTTCGATCTCAGCCAGTACGGCGTGCGCCGCGCCCTGGTGGTCACCGATCCCGGAGTCGCGGCGACCGGGATCCCGGCCAGGGTGGCCAGCCAGTTGGGGGCGTTCGGTATCGAAGCCCTGGTTTTCGATGGTGTGCACGTGGAGCCGACGGATGAGAGCATGGCCACGGCCATCGAGCAGGCCCGGGCCAGCGGGCCGTGGGACGCGTTCGTCGCGGTCGGTGGCGGGTCCAGCATCGACACGGCCAAGGCGATCAACCTGCTCAGCACCAACCCGGGCGAGCTGATGGACTACATCAACCCGCCGGTGGGCGGCGGCCGGGCGCCGGCCAACCAGCTCAAGCCGCTGATCGCGGTGCCCACGACCACCGGAACCGGGGCGGAGAGCACTACGGTGTGCGTGCTCGACGTGCTCGCCCTCAAGGTCAAGACGGGCATCAGCCATGCCCGGCTGCGGCCCACGCTGGCCGTGGTGGACCCGCTGCTCACGCTGACCCAGCCCGCCGGGGTGACCGCGTCGGCCGGGATGGACATCCTGTGCCACGCGCTGGAGAGCTACACCGCGCGCTGGTACACCAGCTACGACCGGAAACGGCCGGAGCAGCGGGTGCCGTACTGCGGCTCGAACCCGGTCTCGGACATGTGGTCGGAGCGGGCCATGCGGCTGCTGGCCACCTCGTTCCGGACCGCTGTGCGCCGCGGGGACGATGCCCAGGCCCGGGCGGACATGGCCATCGCGGCCACGTTCGCGGGCATGGGGTTCGGCAACGCGGGGGTGCACATCCCGCACGCCAACGCCTACCCGATCGCCGGCCGGGTCCGGGACTTCCACCCGAAGGACTACCCGGACGCCGAGCCGATGGTGCCGCACGGCATGTCGGTCGCGCTGACCGCGCCGGAAGCGTTCCGGTTCACCTTCGACGCCAGTCCGGAGCGGCACATCCGCGCAGCCGAGATGCTCGCCCCAGGCGCGGACCGGCCGGCCCGGGATGCCGACTTCCTGCCGTCGGTGCTCACCGCGCTGATGAAGGACATCGACATCCCGAACGGCGTGGCCGCGGTGGGCTTCACTGCGGCGGACATCCCGGCCCTGGTCGAGGGGACGACCAAGCAGCAGCGGCTGCTGGCCACCTGCCCGAAACCGGTGACCGAGGACGACCTGGGCGGCATCTTCGCGGCGTCCATGGAGCTGTGGTAGCCATGCCGATCTATCAGCTGCGCTGTGCCCAGCAGGCAGGGCACCCGGACTTCGAGATCATCCAGTCGCTGCACGCGCCGCTGCCGCCGTGCCCGGAGTGCGGCGCGCCGGCCCGCAAGGTCCCGGCGCGGTTCGGCATCGGCGGCGCGGCGGCGGCGTCGCTGCCACCGCCGCCCGAGGCCATGCCGCAGACCTGGCGGGGTACCTACGAGGGCGACCGGGAGTACGTCACCGAGCTGCGGCACACCGCGGAGGAGCGCCGGGACCTGGAGGACCGGCACCCGGAACTGGCCGGGGACCGCCGCCCGGTGCTGGCCCACGAGGGCAGGTACGCGACGGCCCCGCTGCGGGCTGACCCCGCGGACTGACTACTCGTCGGCGACCAGGGAGCCGACCCGGCCGGCCAGCTCGGGATCGCGCCGGTTGAGGAAGAAGGCGTAGACCGCGGCCACCACGACCACGATCAGCGCCGCGTACGGGAACCAGTCGTACGGCGTGGGCTGGCCCGGCTTGGCCAGGTAGTACAGCGGCACGATGATGGCCAGCGCCCCGAGCACCGGCAGCACCGCGTGCTTGACCACGCTGAACTCCTCCGGCCGGAACCTGCGGTAGTAGAACGGCAGGGCCAGGTTGGCCAGCAGGTAGACGACCAGCACCAGGATCGTGCCCATGGTGGACGACTCGGCGAAGAACGCGATCGGGTCCAGCGAGCCGGTGCTGCCGCCGATGGCGTGCAGCAGCGCCCAGATGCCGATGATGAGGGCGGAGATGGTGACGAACGTGAAGATGGCGTTCATCGGGGTGCGCCGGGACGGGTTGACGTGCCCGATGAAGCGCGGCAGCAGGCCCTCCCGGCCCGCGTTGAAGACCAGCCGGGCCTGCGAGTTGGTGCCCGCGATGAGCGCGCCCAGGGTGGAGGTCATCCCGGCCAGGTAGGCGAAGAAGGCCAGCACGCCAATGGTGCTGTCGGCCACCGAGATGAACGGGATCGGGGCCGCGCCGAGCTTGCTCACGTTGTAGCCGAACCCGCTGACCGTGGCGTAGGCGAACACGATGTAGCTGATGGACATGATGGCCACCGAGGTGAACACGGCGCGCGGCACGTTGCGCCGCGGGTTATCGGTTTCCTCGGCCAGCGCGGCCGAGTTCTCCCAGCCGATGAACAGGTAGATGGCCAGCGGGAAGCCGGCCGCCAGCCCGGAGAAGCCGTTGGTGATGTGGCTCGGCTCGAACGGGATGGCGGACAGGTGGCCACCGTTCTTGATCAGCGCCGCCACCGACACCACGATCAGCACCAGCATCTCGAACGCGAAGAAGAACCCGGCGATCTTCGTGGAGATGGCCACGCCGCGGATCATCATCAGCACGGCCAGCGCGGTCAGGATCACGGTGAAGATGCCCCACGGGATGTTCACGTTCCCGTAGCGCTGCAGCGTGATGGACAGGAAGCCGCCGGAGATCGCGATGACCGAGGACATCGCGATGATGTAGCCCACCCGCAGAGCAACGCCGTGGTCACTGCGCTGGTGCCGCCGAACGTCTTGCCGACGAACGTGATGAAGCCGCCGGTGGACGGCTGGGCCCGGGAGAACTGGGCCAGCGTGTTGCCGAGCAGCGCGATCGCGATGCCGGCCGCCACGATGGTCAGCGGGGAGGCGACGCCGGCCGTGATGGCCAGGAAACCGAACCCGAAGTAGAAGGACATCGCGGGCCCGATGTTGGCCATCGTGGCCGCGGAGATGTCGAAGATGCCCAGCGCGCCGCGGCGCAGCCGGAGTTCCTGGCCGGCCTCCTCGACTAGGGGCTCTTGCTCTCGCCAAACGGAAGGGATTCGGTGCCGCTCATGCTGATCCTTTCCGCGCCGTGATCAGGTGGCCAGAACGTAACGCACCAGCGACGACTGCACAAGAATCGCCTGTTACGACATGATCTCCTTTACCGCTAGCAGGAGGGTGAAGCGGGACGGCCGGGCGGTGCAGCACGAAACCAAGTTGGCGAGATCACTCTGAGTGGATGTTTTGGCCGCTCAGTCTCGTGTGTATTGAGATAACAGTCAGCGGACTGGCCGCAGCAACAGCAGGGCAGCGGGAGGGCGGTACGTGAGCATCGACGCGCTCATCGGGCGGATGGAGGCGCTGCTCGGCCCGATGCAGACGGCCCGTGACCCTCGGCGCTTCTTCCACGCCACCTATCTGCGCACTACCCGGGCGGTCCGGGACGCGCTGCAGGCCGGGCTGTTCAGCGACCCGGACTGGGTGGAGCGGTGGGACGTCGCGTTCGCTGAGTTCTACCTTGACGCGCTGCACGCCGACTCGGCGGGAGCGGGCGGGCCCGTGCCCGGCCCGTGGGCGATCGCGTTCCGCACCGGACGGGAGCGGCCGGACGCGCCCGCGCTGCGGCATGTGCTGCTCGGCATGAACGCGCACATCAACTACGACCTGCCGCAGGCTCTGCTCGCGGTGATCAGCGGCCCCGAGTTCGCCGATGCAGCGCTGCTTGGCCGCCGCCAGGCCGACCATCAGCGCATCGACGAGGTGCTCAGCCAGCAGGTCGGCGCCGAGGCCGAACTGGCCGGCGCCACGCCGCGGTCCGCGGTGGACGCCGCGCTCGCCCCGCTCAACCAGGCCGCCAGCCGGCGCTTCCTGCGCGAGGCGCGGGCCAAGGTCTGGGACAACACCATTGAATTGAACGCGGCCCGGTCGCTCGGTGCCGACGCCTATGCGGAGCGGCTGGGTGATCTCGAGGCGCTCAGCGCCGCCCGGATCGCCGAGCTGGTCCGGCCGGGCCAGGTACTGCTCCGGCTGGCCGTGCATGGCTTCGGCGTCCGGCTGGTCTCGCGGGGCCACCTGATCCCCGGCGGCAGGCTGCTGGGCAACGCAGCGCTGGGCAGTACGGTCCTGGGCAACCCCGTCGTTGGCGGCACGGTTGCCGGCAGCACGGTTGTCGGCAGCACGGTTGCCGGCAGCACGGTCGTCGGCAGCACGGTCGCCAGCAGCACAGCCTTGGCCAGCGCGGCCCTGACCAGCCCGGTGCGGGCGCCCGCCCGCGGCCGGGCGCCGGGTGGGCCGCGGTCATTCGACCCGGCCTGGGTGGCCGACCTGGAGTTCCGGGCCTGGGTGGGGTACTACCGGCGGGACTGGGCCGAAGTACTGCGCGCTTCGGTGGGCCTGGTCCGGGCCGGTTTCGGGATGAGCTGGCCGCGCACCGTGCACGCTGCCTGGCTGGCACTGCGGGCCATCCAGCTGTGGGCGCCCGCGGATAACGATCCGGACGCCGCGCGGCGCTGCATGCAGCGGTTCTATGGCCTGGTCCGGTCGGTCTACGGGCTGCCCGAGGACATCGCCGAGGCGGCCCGGCTCGAAGTGGAGTGGTGGCGGGTGCACCGGGAGCACCAGCATGGCTTGAGTCCGGCTGAGGCTCTGGTAGACGCGGTGACCCGGCAGTACGCGTTCCTGTACCAGGCCCCGCCCAATGCGGTCCGGCCGGCCGCCGCGTACCGCGTGCAGGCCATGGATCTGTCCGACCGCTGGGTGGCCGAGGGCTGCCGGCCGCACAGCCCGCTGCTCGCCCTGGAGCACGCGACCCTGGTCCGGGCCTACGCCGCCTTGCTGGCCGCCGTGCACCAGTGAGCCCCTGGCGCGAGCGTGCTGACGCCCCAGCCGGCCATCGTCCCAGCCAGAAACCAGACCACGGCCAGCAGCACGGTCATCGGCTCACCCAGCCGGTCCCGTTGGATAACTCATGCCATTAACTCCTGAGATTTGGGTTGGCTAAGGGGTGACGATTGGCTCCTGGGTCCAGGCTTACTAGCCCCTGATGCGGTACACCGTCCATCCGGCCGGTGGGCCGCGGGGTGACCGGCGCGGGCACAGGGCAGGAGACCGTCCGGGTAAATCCGCCTGCCGATCATCGCGGCGCGCCCTTCCTCCGCTCAGGGGGGAGCAGGCCTCCTGCACTATTTAATTCAACGGTACCATTCAGAGGGGGACAAGATGCAGTGCAGATTGCACTACTATTGGTCACGCAAACTTCACGTTTCTGCTCACTAGGCATTACTCTGGACTATGACGCACACGCCACCGGCACCGACCGCCATCGTTTTAACCCCACGCCGGAGGGGGACGGGATCGCATGCCTGATCAGGGCAGTCAGACCGTCCGGCGCCGCCGGCTCGCCGCCGAGCTGCGCCGGCTGCGGGAACGCGCTGGCCTGACCGGCGATGAAGCGGCGGCCACGCTGAACTGGAGCGGCAGCAAGATCAGCCGGATCGAACTCAACCGGATCGGCGTGAAGCGTGATGACCTGGACAAACTCCTCGATCTCTACAAGGTGGAGAGCCCGTACCGGGAAGAGCTCCAGGCCCTGGCCAGTGAGTCGACCAAGATCGGGCGGCTCCGGGCGGTAGTGGCCGGCCTGCCCACCGACTACGCCGAATACGTGTCCGCCGAGGACGAGGCCCGCTCAATCTGGAACTGGGAGCCGCTGGTCGTGCCCGGGCTGCTGCAAACCGAGGACTATACCCGGGCGGTCATGGCCGGCTATCAGGCAATGTTCCGGCTGCCTCCCAGCGATGCGGAAAGGCGGATCGCGCTGCGCCGGGTGCGCCAGCAACTGCTCACCAGGGAGCCTCCGCTTCAGCTGTCCTTCGTCATCGACGAATCGGTGCTGCGGCGGCGATTTGGCGATAACACTGGCATGCGTAAGCAATTGCTATGGGTAACCGAAGTTTCCGAAATGCCAAATGTGGACATCAGGGTGTTGTCGCTCGACAGCGAGCATCCCACCACAACCGGGGCGTTTTCTTACATGCAGTTCCCGCAAGTGCACGATGTGCCACTAAAAGACATCGTAAGTGTCGAGCACCTGACAGGTAGTGTCGACCTGGAAGACGAAGAGCAAACGTTCCGGTACCGGGTGACATTCGAGGGGTTGCTGGAGAAATCCCTGGACCCGTCCGAATCCCGGGATTTGATCATCCAGACAACCGACGAGCTATGGGCCTGACCAACCCGGCCCCTGCTGGCAACCGGGCTGGTCAGGGACCCGTCTTAGCGCCGCCCAGCCTTGACGCTGGCCAGGAAGGCAGCCCAGTCCGCCCGGGCGAACTCGAGGACAGGGCTCCCGGCGCCCGCCTTCGAGTCCCTGACACCGATCCGGCCCGCGTCGAGGTCGGCCACCTCGACGCAATTGCCGTTGTACCCGCTGTACGAGCTCTTCCGCCACTGGGCGAAATCGGGCGACTGCGGAAAGTGGGCATCATTCCCCCGGTTATGGTCAACCCGGGCGGGACGGCGCTGGCCTGCTTCATTGTGTCCGGCTACCACTGCTACCTCGCGATGGCCTAAGTCCGCCGGCCACTGCCGACAGAGGGTTCGGATTTGGGTCGTTCAAAGGCGAACGGGACATTGCGCCAGCGGCGGACGCTGGAAGAACCTTAAAGGGCCTGCCAGCGGCAGGCCGTTCAGTTGGATGCGGTGAAACTGTAATGCCTGGAACTCTCGCCGCGCCATCTTTTCGTCCAAAGATAGGTCTGGTGACGTATGAATCAGGGCGGCACCAAGAGGGCGCGAACTTAGTTGCTTCAGCCTAGCTTAGGGCAAGCCGAGCTGAACCACCCGTAACTCGGCCCGTCTGGTGCAAGTCGTCGCAGTCAAACCCCATCAACAACACTCATACCACCCGCCACCTGCGCGGATGGACGATTAGCAAACCTGATGGTCAGCTCCAGATGTCGTGAGCGACAGTGATGACCGGACCACCACTCCACGACACTCTGGTGCCTCCGGCCAGGGGGCCGCCGTGACTAGTGAGGTGGAAGAGGCGCGTGATACTCGTCCCTGCCGGTATCGCCTAGATGATCAAACGTCTGGTGTCGCCTGGGCAGCACCAGACGTTTGATCACGAACCGGGCACCAGCGGAGCTAGCCCCAGATGTCCTGGGCGACCTGCACGATCAACTCGAGCTTGGCCACCTGCTGGTCGTAGGTCAGCTCGTTGCCTTCCACCGTGGAGGAAAACCCGCACTGCCCGGACAGGGCCAGCTGCTCCAGCGGCACGAACCGCGCCGCCTCCTCCACCCGCCGCTTCACAACGTCCGGGTCCTCCAGCTCGCCGCGCTTGGTGGTGACCAGGCCCAGCACCACCATCTTCCCCGGCGGGACGAACCGCAGCGGCTCGAACCCACCGCTGCGTTCGTCGTCGAACTCCAGGAAGAACCCATCCACCGCCAGGCCCCCGAACAGCGCCTCGGCCACGAAGTC
>CAVWWE010000042.1:0-66587 GCA_963758575.1 uncultured Actinomycetes bacterium | reverse complement strand
GACCGCTCAGCACCTGACCGCTCAGCACCTAACCCCCGTGGAGGAGAAGCCATGCAACAGCGCGTCGAGCAGGTGTCGGCCGACGGTGGGACATTCGACCTGTCCCTCTGGGTGCCGGACCGGGGCAGCGGGCCGGGACTGCTGCTGATCCAGGAGATCTACGGGGTCAGCGACTACATCCGGGCGGTGGCCAGCGACCTGGCCGATCTTGGCTACCTGGTGGCCGCGCCCGACCTGTTCTGGCGGATCAAGCCGCGCCATCAGGCCGCGCACGACCAGGCCGGGCTGGAGGAGTCGCTGGCCCTGGGCCAGCGGTTCGACGCCGCGCAGGGCGTCCGGGACTGCCTGGCCGCGCTGCGCGCGCTGGCCGCGCTGCCCGAGGTGGACGGCGGCCTCGGGGTGATCGGGTTCTGCCTGGGCGGCTCGATCGGTTACCTGGTCGCCGCGCAGGCCCCGGTGGACGTGCTGATCTCGTTCTACGGCTCGGCCGTGCCGGACTGCCTCGACCTGCTCACCCAGATCAGCGCCCCGGTGCAGTTCCACTTCGGCGGCAGCGACCCGTACATCCCGCGGGACCGGGTCCGCGCGGTAGAGGAAGCGGCCGCCCGGTACCCGAACGTGGAGATGCACGTCGAGGAGGACGCCGGGCACGCGTTCCACAACCGGAAGGCCCCGATGTTCTACCAGGCCGAGCCGGCCGCCCGGGCCTGGCAGCAGGCCGAGGAGTTCCTCCGCCGCCACCTCCCGGTGCGCAGCGGGGTGAGCTAGCGCAGCCGCGCAGCTAGCCGGCTTGCTGGCCAGCCGGGCGACGATGCGCCGGATCTGCTCGCCGGGGCGGGGCCGCGGTCGTGCTGTACTGGGCCATCAGCGTGGTGCGCAAGGCGATCGCCTAAGGCCTGATCAGCCGCCCGGGGTGACGATGCCGTACTCGTGGATCTTCCGGTAGATGGTGGCCCGGGACATACCCAGCGACTTGGCTGCCTTGACCTTGTTGCCCTGGTAGTCGAGCAGCCCCTGGACGATCGCGTCGCGTTCCATCGACTCCAGCGGGGAGAGCAGCCGGCGGCTCACCGTGTAGCACTCCGGGGGCAGGTCGGACGGCTGGATGGTGCCGGTGCGCCGTTTCTGCACCACCCGCCGCATGGCCTGCCAGAGCTGCTCGATGTTGCCCGGCCACTTGGCCCGGAGCAGCAGCTGCATCGCCTCCGGCGAGCAGGTCAGCCGGCCGTGCTGGCCCAGCTTGGCCACGAAGAACGGCACCAGCGAGTGCAGGTCCTCGATGTGATGCCGGAGCGGGGGCAGCTCCACCGTGCTGGGGAAGTGCCGGAGCAGCTTGCTCAGGTCGCCGTGCGCCTGGCTGCGGTTGAGCGTGATGGCCACCCACAGGTCTGGCGGCCGCCCGGCCGTCCTGGCCTCCTGCAGCGCGCTGGCCAGCGTGTGCTGCTGCCGCGCGGTGAGCAGGTGGACATGCCTGATGACCAGGGTGCCCTCGCCGTCGAGCAGCTCACGGCGGGCGCGGAGCAGCCAGTCGGTGTCGGTCGCCTCGGCCGCGTCCATGACGTAGAACCGCTCGGCCGCGTTGCGCCGCTGGTGCACCGCGCGGACCACGGCCAGCTTGCCCACGCCGGGCTCGCCCTCCAGCGCCAGCCATTCCACGGAGTCGTAGACCGCCTCCACCTGGCGGCAGCCGCGCAGCCATAGCGCACCGCTGCCGACCAGGCCGGGCAGTGACATGGCGGGCTTGGCCACGGTGTCCGCGGCCGGGCGGCTGGTCGGCTCGATCAGCTTCACGTGCACCACGCCGCCGGCGATCCGGTCGTCGCCGCGCACCGGGCGGCAGTACATCCGGGCTTGCACCCCGCTGGGCAGCTGCACGGACACGGTGCAGGCCTGCCGGGTGGTCAGCGCCTCGGCGGCCTGGCTGAGCAGCAGGCTCTGGTCGCCCGGGTCGAGCACCTGCCGGGCGTGCTCGTTCATCATCACCACGTCGTTGTTCAGCGCCAGCACGATCCCGCTGGTCCGGCGGCAGGCCCGCAGGTACTCCTGCATCAGCTGCAGTTCGCGGGCGCTGGCGTCGGCCAGCATGGCCTGGGTGATCTGGTCGGCAGTCGTCTTGGCCAGCGCGATGAGCAGCGGGTCCGCATCCTTGCGCCAGCAGGTCAGGTTGACCGCGCCGACCGCCTTGCCGGAGATCGGGTCGTGGATCGGCACCCCGGCGCAGGCCAGGTCCTCCAGGTCCTCGGCGTAATGCTCGTGCCCGAACACGTGGGCCGGCTGGCCGCCCTCCAGCGCGGTGCCGATCCCGTTGGTGCCGACGTACTCCTCGGCGTAGCTGAACCCGGGGGCCAGCTGCACCCCGTCCAGGTGCCGCTCCAGGTCGTGGTCGGCGGTCAGCCTGCTCAGCACCACGCCCGCCGCGTCGGTCAGGATGACGCTGATCGGCTGGCCCTCCAGGTGCTCGCGCAGGTTGCGCAGCACCGGCATGGCGTTGCGGGTCAGCGGAGTGTCCAGGTTGGGGTCGCGGACATAGGACAGCTCGACCCGGTCGGCCGCCACCTTGAACTGCCGGGAGCGCCACCAGGACGCGAGGATCGGTTCCCGGACCTCGTCAGCCTTGACCGGTTCAGCGGTCAGGAACCGCTCGCGCGTGGTGGCCAGCTGCTTGCTGGCCGAGACTAGGTGCACTCCAGTGGGCACGATGGGCCTCCGTACCTCCCCGGGTTCAGGGACCTACGTACCCAAAATAATCGCGACGTTACCTGCGCCTGTCTCAAGTTGAGACCGAGACGCTCAGGGCGGTGGAGTTTTGATATGAGCAACGCCGGATCGGCTGCGCTGACTCGATGCAGGAACCGGAGTTGCCCCATGGATCAAGCAGGTCGGCCCGCTGCCGAGACGTTCAATCCGTGGAGCGTGGTCAACCTGGTCTTCCATCACCTGGTCGATCAGGGGCTGCATCCGGTCCTGGGCGAATCCGGCGACCCGGGCCGCCCGGCCGCCGATCTGCTGCGGGCGCTGGGGGTCGAGCCGGCCGCCGAAGGCAGCCAGCAGTCATCCCGTGATATCCACGACCACCTAGCCGATCTGCGCGATGCGTTCTTCGGGGAGCGCTGATCACCGGCCGTCTCATGTTGGGACGCCAGCCCTCGTTTTTACAGGTTGTTATTCGGCACAAGGACTTTCGTAGGGGAAGGGGTGACCATGAGTCGCCAGAGTGTGGCCAAGGCCCACCAGAAGATCCAGGAACTGTCCTGGGAACCGATGTACCACGAGCCGGTATCGCAGTACGGGACCGACTACTCGTTCCGGAAGGCGCAGAAGAAGGATCCCCTGAAGCAGGTCCTACGCTCCTACTTCCCGATGCAGGAAGAGAAGGACCACCGCGTCTATGGAGCCGAGGACGGCGCCATCCGGGGCAACATGTTCCGTCAGGTGCAGGAGCGCTGGATGGAGTGGCAGAAGCTGTTCCTGTCCATCATCCCGCTGCCGGAGATCTCGGCGGCGCGGGCGATGCCACTGCTGTTCCGCACGGTGCCCAACCCCGAGCTGCACAACGGCCAGGCGATCCAGATGATCGACGAGGTCCGGCACTCGACGATCCAGCAGAACCTCAAGCGCCTGTATATGCAGAACTACATCGACCCGGCCGGTTTCAACCAAAGCCTCCGGGGCTTCCAGGACGACTACTGCGGGACCATCGGCCGGCAGTTCGCCGAGGGGTTCATCACCGGTGACGCGATCACGGCGGCCAGCATCTACCTGACCATCGTGGCCGAGACCGCGTTCACCAACACGCTGTTCGTGGCCATGCCCGCCGAGGCCGCGGCCAACGGCGACTACCTGCTGCCGACGGTGTTCCACTCGGTGCAGTCGGACGAGTCGCGGCACATCAGCAACGGGTACGCCACGCTGCTGATGGCGCTGGCCGACGAGGAGAACCACCAGCTGCTCGAGCGCGACCTGCGCTACGCGTGGTGGAACAACCACCGGGTGGTGGATGCCGCCATCGGCACGTTCATCGAGTACGGCACCAAGGACCGGCGCAAGGACCGCGAGTCCTACGCCGAGATGTGGCGGCGGTGGATCTACGACGACTACTACCGCAGCTACCTGGTGCCGCTGGAGAAGTACGGCCTGGTCATCCCGCACGACCTCATCGAGGAGTCGTGGAACCAGATCTGGAACAAGGGCTACGTGCACGAGGTGGCCCAGTTCTTCGCCACCGGCTGGCTGGCCAACTACTGGCGGATCGACCCGATGACCGACAAGGACTTCGAGTGGTTCGAGTACAAGTACCCGGGCTGGTATGACCGGTACGGCAAGTGGTGGGAGAACTACAACCGGCTGTCCCGGCCGAACGGGCACCACCCGATCGTGGCCGAGAGCGTCGACTACGTGTACCCGCACCGCTGCTGGACCTGCATGGTGCCCTGCCTGGTCCGCGAGGACATGGTCATCGACGAGGTCGACGGCCAGGTGCGCACCTACTGCCACGAGGCCTGCCGGTGGACGGACGTGGAGGCGTTCCGGCCGACGTTCATGGGCCGGTCCACGCCGAACATGGGCCAGCTCATCGGCAAGCGCGAATGGGAGACCCTGTACCACGGCTGGAACTGGGCCGACGTGGTCTCCGACATGGGCTTCGTCCGGGACGACGGCAAGACGCTGACCGCCCAGCCGCACCTGGACCTGGACCCGAAGAAGATGTGGACGCTGGACCACCTGCGCCGGATGCCTGAGGTGCTGAGCCCCAACGTGCTGCTCAACGAGATGACGCCGGAGCAGCGCGCCGCGTTCGTCGCCGACTACAACAAGGGGGGCCCGGCGGGCCGTCCGGCACCAGCCGACGCCTGAGCCGTCTGGCCACCGAGACCGGGAGGTGGGCCGCAGCCGAGGCGCTGCGGCCCCCTCCCCTCCAGTAGCCCCACCAACCACCGGGCGCGATCACGAGGGAGCAATGGCGGAGGACAAGCATGTCGTCCGGTTCGAGCCGGTCGGCATCGAGATCGAGGTCACCGAGCAGCAGACGATCCTGCGCGCCGCGTTCGACCAGGGGATCATGCTGATGCACGGCTGCAAGGAGGGGCAGTGCTCCGCCTGCAAGTCGTTCGTGCTGGACGGTGAGGACATCGAGCTCGACAAGTACTCCACCTTCGCGCTGCCCGACTACGAAAAGGAGGAAGGCTACACGCTGCTGTGCCGGGCGCACGCGTACGAGGACATCACGATCGAGCTGCTCAACTTCGATGAGGAGATGATCCGCTCCGGGCTGCCGATCGCCACCGGCGTCGCGGAAGTGGTGTCCAAGGACGCGGTCACCCACGACCTGGTGCACCTGGTGCTCCGGCTGACCGAGCCGGCCGAGATCAAGTTCTTCCCGGGGCAGTACATGGACATCGCCATCCCCGGGACGGACGAGGTCCGGTCGTTCTCGATGGCCAACATCACCAGCCGGGATGGCGGGCTGCTCGAGTTCGTCATCAAGGTCTACCCGGACGGCAAGTTCTCCCGGTTCCTGGCCGACAAGGTGGCCGAGGGGGACCGGCTCGACCTGACCGGGCCGTATGGCGTCTTCACCCTGCGGGACGGCGACACCGACCTGGTTTTCGTCGGCGGCGGGGCGGGGATGGCGCCCATCCTGTCCCTGCTGCGCTCGATGGCCGACCGGGGCCTGACCCGCAAGGCCACGTTCTTCTACGGCGCCCGCACCCAGCAGGATCTCTGTTTCGAGCCGGAGCTGCACCGGCTGGAGCAAGACCTGCCGGATTTCCGGTACATCCCGGCCCTGTCCCACGCGGACGACGATCAGGACTGGGACGGCGAGCGCGGCATGATCACCGACGTGGTCCGGCAGCACGCCAGCGATCTGACCGGTGCGCACGCCTACGTCTGCGGCCCGCCGCCCATGGTGGAGGCGGCCGTGCCGCTGCTGCAGCAACTGGGCGTCGAGGAAAAGCGCATCTACTTCGACAAATTCACGACCACCGGGGATCCCGAAGGAGAGACCTCATGACAACCGCGCCAGCAGAACGCAGTGTACCGAGGGTAGTCCACACCGACGCGGAAGCCGGGGCGAAGGAATTCCCGGACTCGGACGCGCGTCGGTTCAACTACTACACGCCGGCCAAGCGCAAGCAGACGCACTACGAGGACGTGACCGTCGAGGTGCAGCCGGATCCGCGGCACTACCTCAGCCAGGGCTGGCTGTACGGTTTCTCCGACGGCCGGGGTGGGTACCCGCTTGACTGGACGGTCCTCAAGGCATGGGGATCGGACCGCCCTGAGCCGGAGCGCTATCCGGGCTCCGGTGGCAAGGGGTACGACTGGCCCGCGCTCGGCTGGCATGAGTTCCGGGACCCGAACGAGGAGTGGGAGCTCACCCTCTACCGGTACAACGCCAACGTGGTGCGCCAGCTCAACCAGAACATCGACGCAGCGAAGCAAACGAAGGCGTTTGACCAGTGGAACTCAAGCTGGGTGCGGTTCGTCGAGCGGAACGTCGGCGCCTGGATGCACGTTGACCACGGGCTCGGCCTGTACCTGTACGCCAACGCCAACCGCCGGGCGCCGACCAACATGCACAACAACGCGATCTCGGTGAACAGCATGCACCGGATCCGGGCCGCTCAGGACCTGGCGCTGTACAACCTCACGCTCAGCGAGGAGATCGACGGCTTCGACGGCGCCGCGCACATCGAGACCTGGAACCAGGACGAGTCCTGGCAGGGCGTGCGGGAACTGGCCGAGGCGCTGACCGGGATCGACGACTGGTGCGAGGCCATCTTCGCGGCCAACGTGGTGTTCGAGCCGCTGGTCGGCGAGCCATTCCGGAGCAGCCTGGTGCAGCACGCCGCACCGCGCAACGGGGACTTCGTCACGCCGACTGTGGTTGGCGCGGAGGAATTCGACTTCTCCGAGCGGGACCTCCGCTACACCGTGCCGATGTTCCAGCTGCTGAGCAATGACCGTGAATTCGGCGACCAGAACGTGCGGATCATGCAGCAGTGGCTGTCCGACTGGACGCCGCGCGCGATCACCGCCATGCGCAAACTGCAGCCCCTGTGGTCGCAGCCGGAGGCCAAGCCGCCGCGGTTCGAGGACGCCCTCGATGCGGCCAAGGCCCGGTTCAGCGGAATCCTGGAAGATCTCGGCCTGGACACTCCGAAGGAGCTGGCACAGTGACCACGTTCAAGACCGCGGAAAGCCCGTTCAAGTCCGACAACACGGCGTCCAACAGGTGCGGCTTCACCCTGATGAACAATCAGGTCGGGGAGGTGGTGGCCCAGGTCATGAGCACCAAGCCCAACGTGACCGTGATGGCGCTGCCGTCCATGATCCGAGTTGACGCGACGGGGCGCATGGACGTCATCTACGACGAGATCTCCGAGGCGCTCGGCGAGGAGCCCGGCTTCTTCGACGCCGCGGAGTTCGAGGAGAACATGTCCACCCACTACGGCCGGATGATCCATGAGGACGACCGGACCATCATGTTCGCCAACCCGGAGGACGCGGCCGAATACATCGGCTTCGACCTGGTGGCGTCGAAGTAACACCCGCCGGAAGCACTCGATCCGGCCCCACTCCAGCATCCGTCCATTCAGGAGACATCGTGTACGAGAAGAATGGCGAGAAGTATTTCGTGGTGGATAGCCACATGCATTACTGGAACGCTGCTCCCGACAACTGGGTGCCGGGTGCGGAGCAGTACGCCAAGGGCTGGATCGAGTGCTTCCACGCGTACCAGAGCCTGGGCCCGCCCGACACGCACTGGACCATCGAGCACTTCCAGAAGTACTCCGAGGACGACCTGATGAAGGACGTCTTCGAGGATGGCCACGTGGACGTGGCCATCTTCCAGCCCACCGATCTCAAGGAGTGGTACAAGGAGGGCTTCAACACCACCCAGCGCAACGCCGAGATGGGCCGCAAGCACCCCGGGAAGTTCATTTACAACACGAACTTCGATCCCCGGGACAGCGACGCGGGCCTGGAAGAGCTCAAGCGCAACGTGGCCGAGTACGGCTCCAAGGGCGTCAAGCTGTACACCGCCGAGTGGAACAACGGCTCGCGCGGCTACAAGCTCAGTGACCCGGCGTCCTACCGGTTCCTGGAGGCGGCGCAGAATCTCGGCATCAAGAACATCCACGTGCACAAGGGCCCGACCATCTGGCCGCTGGACAAGGATGCCTTCGACGTCGCCGACATCGACCACTGCGCGACCGACTTCCCGGAGCTGAACTTCATCATCGAGCACGTCGGCCTGCCGCGGATCGATGACTTCTGCTACATGGCGACCCAGGAGCCCAACGTCTACGCGGGCCTGTCGGTGGTGACCGGCGCGCTGATGTTCGCCCGGCCGCAGTTCTTCAACCGGGTGATGGGTGAACTGCTGTTCTGGGTCGGCGAGGACAAGATGACGTTCGGCAGCGACTACGGCATCTGGGAGCCGAAGTGGCAGGTCGAGGGGTTCGTTGACTGGGAGATGCCGGACCGGCCGGAGTTCGCCGACTACCCGCGGCTGAACACCGACGGCAAGAAGAAGATCCTCGGGCTGAACGCGGCCAAGCTGTACAACATCGACGTGCCGGCCGAGTACCAGCTCAAGGACGGCGGCACCCCGGGCGCCCATGAGGTACTGGGCGGCCAGGACGCCGATGATTCGCACGTGGCTGCGGGAGCATGACGGCTCAAGCCACGAGCCGGGCACGGGTACCGTCTCCAGCCGGCCTGCTGGCCGCGCTGGAGACGGTGCGCGACCCGGAACTGGACGAGCCGATCACCGCGCTCGGCTTCGTCGCCTCGGCCACCGTGTCGGCGGCCGGGGATGCCCAGGTCCGGCTCAGGCTGCCGACGTATTTCTGCGCGCCCAACTTCGCCTACCTGATGGTGGCGGACGCCTACGACGCGGTGACCGCGCTGCCCGGGGTGCAACGGGCCGAGGTGGTCCTCGACGAGCACTTCGCCTCGGACGCCATCAACGGGGGGGTGGCGGCACAGGCGGGGTTCGTCAGGTCGTTCGACGGGGAGGCGGTCGCCGAGCTGCACCAGTTGCGCGCCGACTTCCTGCGCAAGGCGGTCATGGCCGGCACAGATCAGGTGTGCCGGCCTCTTGCTGCCGCCGGTACCAGCCCGGACCGGCTGCGTACGCTGACCCTCGGCGAGCTGCCGCCGTCCGCGCCACTGGACCGGCTGCGGCAGCGCCGCGCCGAGCTCGGGCTGCCCGCCGGGGATGACGCGGCGCTGCTGATCGACCCGGTCACCGGCGCCCCGGTGCCCGCCGACGGGGTGCCGCTGCACCTGCGCCGGGCCCGGAGCACCCGGGTCAACATGGACGCGAACGGCAGCATCTGCCGCGGCATGCTGCAGCACCGCTATGAGACCCCAGAACGCGAGGAGGAACAGCAGTGAAGGCTGTCCGCTTGCACGAGTTTCACGCCCAGCCGCAGATCGACGACGTTCCCGAGCCGGTGATCAGCGGCCCGCTCGATGTCATCGTCAAGATCGGCGGAGCTGGCGTCTGCCGCACCGACCTGCACATCATCGAGGGCCAGTGGGACGAGCGGATGCACACCCCGCTGCCGTACATCCTCGGCCACGAGAACGCAGGCTGGGTGCACCAGGTCGGCTCGGCGGTGACCAACGTCGCGGTCGGCGACACGGTCATCCTGCACCCGACGCCGACCTGCGGGCTGTGCCGGGCCTGCCGGGCCGGCGACGACATGCACTGCGAGAACAGCGAGTTCCCCGGCCTGTCCCGGGACGGCGGTATGGCCGAGTACCTGCTCACCTCGGCCCGGGCCTGCGTCAAGCTGGACCCGTTGACCCAGCCTCAGGACGTGGCCGCGCTCGCCGACGCCGGTATCACCGCCTACCACGCGGTGCGCAAGGCCATCCCGCTGCTCTACCCCGGCACCACCTGCGTGGTGATCGGCGCGGGCGGGCTCGGCCACATCGGCATCCAGTGCCTGGCCGCGCTGACCGCCACCAGGATCATCGTGGTGGACCGCAACGCGGACGCGCTCAAGCTGGCCGAGCAGCTCGGCGCGCAGCACACCGTGGTGGCCGACGGCAACCAGGTGGCCGCGGTCCAGGAGCTGACCGGTGGGGCCGGCGCCCATGTCGTGCTGGACTTCGTGGCCGAGCAGGGTGCCGAGATGGACGGCTGGAACATGACCCGGCCAGCCGGCTCGTACTTCGTCATCGGCTACGGCGGCACGCTGCACATCCCGACGCTGGACATCATCTCCACCGAGCGGAACATCATCGGCAACATCGTCGGCACCTACAACGATCTGGCCGAGCTGATGGACCTGGCCCAGGCGGGCAAGGTCACCCTGCACACCCGGACCTACCCGCTCGACGCCGCGGTGGAAGCGTTCGCCGACCTGGACGCGGGCCGGGTCCGCGGTCGCGCCATCCTCGTTCCCTGACCGCGATCGCACTATCGGAGGAGGCCTGATGGCTAAGGAACTGCGCTTCGGTACGGACGCTCGCGACCTGCTGCTGGCCGGCGTGGACCAACTGGCCGAGGCGGTGAAGTTGACACTGGGGCCCAAAGGCCGCAACGTCATCCTGGAGAAGATCAGCGGCTCTCCCGTGGTCACCAACGACGGGGTGACCATCGCCCGGGAGATCCACCTCAGGGACCAGTTCGAGAACATGGGCGCCCAGCTGGTCAAGGAAGCCGCCATCAAGACCAATGACATCGTCGGCGACGGCACCACCACGGCCACCGTGCTGGCCCAGGCAGTGGTCCGCCACGGCATGCGGGCGATCACCGCGGGCGCCAACCCGGTGCTGCTCAAGCGGGGCATCGACATCGCGGTGGACCGGCTGGTCGCCCACCTGCAGCAGGCCGCGCACCCGGTGCAGAGCGAGGAGGACTACCGCCGGGTGGCCGCGATCTCGGCCAACGACGACGAGATGGTCGGCGCGGTGATCGCCAAGGCGCTGCACACGGTGGGCGAGGACGGGATCGTCACCGTGCAGGAGTCGGCGGCCAACGGGATGTCGGTCAACTTCATCGAGGGCTTCGAGTTCGACAACGGCTACATGTCGCCCTACATGGTGACTAACCCGGCCAGCCTGGAGGCCGTCGTCGACGAGCCTTACCTGCTGCTGTGCAGCGAGAAGATCACCAAGGTGCAGCAGCTCATGCCGCTCCTCGACAAGATCATGCGAGCACCCCGGCCGCTGGTCATCCTGGCCGAGACCGTCGAGGGCACCGCGCTCAGCATGCTGGTGCACAACCACGTCAACGGGATCTTCCAGTGCGTGGCGGTGCGCGCCCCCGGCTTCGGCGACCGGCGGCTGCACAAGCTGGAGGACATCGCCACCATCACCGGCGGCGCGGTGTACAGCAGGCACTCCGGGTTCACCCTGGAGACGATGACGGTCGAGCAGCTGGGCCGGGCGGCCCAGGTCCGGGTCACCGCGGACAACACGGCCATCATCGGCGGCTACGGCTCGGCCGAGGACCTGGACTTCCGGCTCGGCCAGCTGCGCGCCGAGCTGGACCGGGCCACGTTCGGGGTGGACGAGGACGTGCTCACCGAGCGGATCGGCGCGCTGTCCGGCAAGGTCGCCGTGATCCACGTGGGCGCGCCCACCCCGGCCGAGCTGAAGGAACTGCAGCACCGGGTCGAGGACGCGCTGGCCGCCACCCGGGCCGCGATGGCCGAGGGCATCGTGGCGGGCGGCGGTGCCGCGCTGCTGCACGCCGGGGGCGCGCTGGACGACCTGCAGGTCAAGGACGACTACGCCACCGGGGTGCAGATCGTCCGTGAGGTGCTGACCGCGCCCGCCTACCTGATCGCGGCCAACGCGGGCTACAACGGCGAGGAAGTGGTGGCCCGGCTGGCCCAGCTCGGCCCGGACGAGGGCTTCGACGCGCTGCAGGGCCGCTACGGGAACATGATCGAAATGGGCATCATCGACCCGTTGCGGGTGGCCCGGTCCGCGCTGCAGAACGGCGCGTCCGTGGCCGGCCTGCTGCTCACCACCAACACGCTGGTGGCCGAGGAGCAGACCCCGTGGGGCGGCAGCCGGGCGCTGATGACCGAGTTCGGCCCGCTGGACGAGGGCCTGAACCAGCCGTCGCCGGATTCCAGCACCCCGCAGTCGCTCGGCCTCGGCCCGTCGGTCGGCTGAGGCAGCCCGCCCATGGCGGCCGACCCGGCGCTGCGCCTGCCCGCCGGGCCGCCCGCCGCGGGCCAGCAGACGCTGCGGCGGCTGCGCTCGCGCGGGCGGCTGCGCGGCGTGGCGGCGCTGCTCGGGCCGGCCTTTCGTGGCCTCGGTCGCCTACGTCGACCCGGGTAACTTCGCCACCAACTTCACCGCGGGCGCGCAGTTCGGCTACGCGCTGGCCTGGGTCGTCGTGGCCGCCAACCTGATGGCCATGCTGGTCCAGTACCTGTCGGCCAAGGTCGGCGTGGCCACCGGTCACGACCTGCCCGAGCTGTGCCGGGCGCTGCTGCCGACGGCGGTGTCCCGCGGGCTGTGGGTGCAGGCCGAGCTGATCGCGATGGCCACCGACCTGGCCGAGTTCGTCGGCGCGGCACTCGGTCTCAACCTGTTGTTCCACGTGCCGCTGCGCGCCGCCGGGCCGCTGACCGCGGTAGTGGCGTTCGGCATCCTGGCCATGCAGCAGCGTGGCTACCGCCGGTTCGAGCTGGCCATCGCCGGCCTGCTCGGGGTGGTATTCCTCGGGTTCGCCTACGATCTGGTCGCGGTCAACGTGGCCCCGGCCGCGCTGGCCCGCGGCCTGGTGCCCGGCTTCGCCGGGCCGGGCGGCCCGCTGCTGATCGCCGGCATCATCGGGGCCACGGTCATGCCGCACGTCATCTACCTGCACTCGGCGCTGACCAAGGGCCGGGTGGCCTGCCGCGACGACGCCGAGCGCCGCGAACTGCTCCGCTTCCAGCGGCTCGACGTGGTCATCGCGCTCGGCGCGGCCGGGGTGATCAACCTGGCCATGCTGGTGGTCGCGGCCGCGATGGCCAGCCAGGCCGGCGGCCTGCAGCTGGACTCGCTGACCGCGGCGCACGCCGGGCTGGGCCGGCTGGTCGGCGGCGGGGCGGCGCTCGCGTTCGCGGCCGCACTGCTCGCGTCCGGGCTGTCCTCGTCCAGCGTGGGCACCTACGCCGGCCAGGTGGTCATGCAGGGCTTCATCAACCGGCGCATCCCGGTGTTCCTGCGCCGCGCGCTGACCATGCTGCCCGCGCTGCTGGTCCTGGAACTCGGCCTGCCCACCACCGGCAGCCTGGTCATCTCGCAGGTCGTGCTGGCGTTCGGCATCCCGTTCGCGCTGCTCCCGCTGGTCCTGCTGACCCGCCGGGCGGACGTGATGGGCGCGCTGGTCAACCGGCGGCTGACCACGTCGGTGGCGGGCCTGGTCACGGCCGGCATCGTGGCGCTGAACGGGTTCCTGCTCTGCGCCACATTCCGCTGAACCCGGTACGCTCACCCGCATGGTGACCGAGGCGCAGCCCGAGCAGGACTGGGCGATGATGACGGCCGCGCTGGAGCAGGCGCGGGCCAGCCTGGATGCGGGCGGGGTGCCGGTCGGCGCGGTGCTGGCGGCCGGCCAGGAGATCGTCGCGGCCGGCCACAACGAGCGGGTGCAGCACGGTGACCCGGTCGCGCACGGCGAGATCGCCTGCCTGCGCAACGCCGGGCGGCAATCCTCCTACCAGGGCATGACGCTGTACACGACGCTGTCCCCGTGCCCCATGTGCACCGGGGCCATCCTGCTGTTCCAGATCCCCCGGGTGGTGGTGGGGGAGGCCGACACGTTCGGCGGTGACCTGGACTTCCTGATCCGCCAGGGAGTCTCGGTGACGCTGCTGGACGACGAGCGCTGCATGGCCGTGATGCGCGAGTTCCAGCTGCGCTATCCGGCCGTGTGGAGCGAGGACATCGGCGGCCGGTAGGACCGCCCTTAACCGGATATTTCCGGCACACATCCGTGATCCGCTGCGCGCCGCTGCGCTGGTGCGGATACTCGGCTTCGTGATCGGCGAGACGTTCCAGGCGGTTCTCGCTGCCGCGCAGGGTGGACACGAAGGCGCGTTCTCGGTGCTGTGGCGGGACGCCAACCCGGCGCTGCTGCGCTACCTGCGGGTGACCGCGCCCGAGGTAGCCGAGGACGTCGCCGCCGACACCTGGGTCCACGTGGTGCGCGGCCTGGCCGGGTTCCGCGGCGACGAATCCGCGTGGCGGGCCTGGCTGTTCACCACCGCCCGCCGCCGGGTCATCGACGACGCGCGGTACCGGGCCCGGCGGCCGGTAAGCCCGGTCGCCGAGATGCCGGTGACGGCCACCCCGCTCAGCCCGGACACCGCCGACGTGGTGCTGGACCGGCTCAGCACGTCCGCCGCGATCGCGCTGGTCGCGGACCTGCCCCCGCTGCAGGCCGAGGTGATCCTGCTCCGGGTGCTGGCCGGGCTGGCGGCCGGTGCCTACGCAGGCGACCTGCCCGGCCCAGTAGAGAAGCTGGCGCATACGATCGGGCTGACCACGCCCCGGCCCACGCCTTCGGCGAGCCACACCCGGCCCGCGGCTACCCCCGACCCGACGCCGGACCCGTCGCACCACCACCGGCGGGCTCAGCACAGCTCCGCGCCGTTCGGAAGGCAGCATGGTCAGCATGCGGCCGGCCCCGGGCGCCAGCACGATGGCCAGCAGGGTGGCCCGGGCCCGACGGGCGGCCACGGCGGCTCGGCCAGCCCCAGAGCCTCGGCCAGCCCCAGAGCCTCGGCCAGCCCCAGAGCCTCGGCCACCCCGGAGCCGAGCACCTCCCCGGCGGCTCAGCCCAGCCCGCAGTCGAGCACCTCGCCCGCCTCGCCGCACCAGCACAGCTCGTCGAGCTCACCTCCCTGACCCACCCGTCGTTCCTGTCGCCGCGGCGGGTGCTGCGCGGTGGGCCGGGTTCCAACCCCCCCGGGGACCCGGCCCACCGCGGTCCCGCTCAGCGGCCGAAGTTGACGGCGGTGGTGTTGGCCCCGCTGAGCACCACGGTGACCAGGTCGTCTGGGCCGGGCGTATACCGGCCGGACAGCACAGCGGCCAGCGCCGTGCAGCCACCTGGCTCGCCGACCAGGCGGAGCCGGTCCCAGAGCAGTTCCTGCGCGCTGCCGATCTCTGCATCGCTGACCAGCAGCACCTCGCGGACCCGGTCGCGGAGCACCGGGAAGTTCCGCGCGCCGATCTGGCGCGGGGCCAGCGAGTCCACCGCCACGCTGCCCACCTCGGCGTCCACTGGCCGGCCAGCCGCCAGCGCCCGGGTCAGCGTCGGCGCACCGGCCGGCTCCACCCCGATGATGGCGGCCGGGCCCGGATAGCCCGCGCAGATCCCGGCCAGCAGCCCGCCGCCGCCCACGCTGGCCAGCACGGCCGCGCTCGCCGGCAGTTGCTCATGCAGCTCGAGCCCCAGCGAGCCGGCCCCGAGGATGGTCTCTTTTTGATCGAACGCCGGCACCTGGAGCGCGCCGGACGTCGCTGCCCAGTCCTCGCTGGCTGCCCGGGCCTCGTGGTAGCTGGCTCCGCCCACCACGAGGTCGGCGCCATAGCTGCGGATCCGGGCGACCTTGGCTGGCGAGGAGACCTCGGGCACGAAGATCTTGGCGGGCACACCGACGGACCGGGCCGCGAACGCCACCGCTGCCCCGTGGTTGCCGCCGGACGCCGCCACCACCCCGGCCGCCGGGATGGTGCGCAGCAGCAGG
This sequence comes from uncultured Actinomycetes bacterium, assembly GCA_963758575.1. Taxonomy (GTDB): domain Bacteria; phylum Actinomycetota; class Actinomycetes; order Streptosporangiales; family Streptosporangiaceae; genus RYN-230. The sequence goes on along the minus strand of CAVWWE010000042.1, from coordinate 50,862 downwards.
TTGGCGAACGCCCCGCGGACCTTGAACGACCCCGAGTGCTGCAGCTGCTCCAGCTTGAGCGCCAGCGGCCCGGGGGCGAGCCCGAGCTCGGCCCGGTCGATGGTGATCACCGGGGTGCGCCGGATGTACGGGCGGATCTGCTCCGCGACCGAGGCGACCGCGGCGGACGTGGTGTTGACGATCATCGCGCAGCCATCGTACTCACCGCGGCCGTACCGGTACGGTGTGCCCCATGTCCGGCTCCCCAGCAGTTACGCCCACGTCCCCGTCGCCCCGGCTGTGGCGGATGCGCCGGGTGCAAGTGGCGGCAGCCGGGCTGGGCGGGGCGCTGGTGGCCGGGGCCGCGGCCGGATTAGCGGCCGGCGCACCGGCAGCTGCCGGTGGCCCGGATCCAGGCGGTCGAACGTGGTCCGCCCGTTCCTGGCCCGCGCGCTCGGCCTGGCCGAACTTCGGGTCCGGCTGGCCGGCTCCAGCCACGCCGACGGCCGGCTGGCCTACCTGCCGGAGCAGGCCGCGCTCCAGTTGCGGGCCCAGTTGCTGGCCGCGCACCACGGGCTCGACCCGGCCACCCCGGAGCCGGCCGAGGCGATCCTGGCCCAGGTGCCGGCCGGCCGGGAGCACGCCGAGGAAACCAGCCGGACCCGCAAGGCGCTGCTGCCGGTCGGCCACCGCACCACCGGGTGGCAGCTGATGTGCCTGGTCATCGGGGCCGAGCCGCCGCAGCTGTCGGCACCGCCGCGGCGGGCCCGGCTGAAGGCGCCGCTGAGCTACCACTTCCTGGCCGCCGGGTCGGACAGCGCCACTGCGATGGGCGTGACCGGCCGGATCCGCCGGGTGACCACCTGGCTGCCGCTGGCCAAGGTGCAGAGCGTGCGGCTGGTCAGCGGGCCGGTGCAGCGTTCGCTGTCGCTGGCCACCGTGCACCTCGACGCGGCCGGCCGCGACGTCCGGGCCGAGTTCCGGGACCGGCCCGCGGCCGAGGCGGCCCGGCTGACCGAGGACCTGGCCGCGCTGTGCCGCACCGCCCGCCAGCGGCTTAGCTCGCCGCGCTTAGCTCAGCGGCGGCCTACGCCACCAGCCGGTCGCCGGTGAATATGGCCCACAGCGCCGCGTACAGGCCATCCGCGTCGAGCAGTTCCTGATGCGTGCCCTGCTCCGCCACCCGGCCCTGATCGATCAGCACGATGCGGTCGGCCCGGGCCGCCGTGGTCAGCCGGTGCGCCACCAGCAGCGTGGTGCGCCGCGCGGTCAGCCGCTCGGTGGCCTCGATCACCGCCGCCTCGGTGGCCAGGTCGAGCGCGGCCGTCGCCTCGTCGAGCAGCAGGATGTCCGGGTTGACCAGGTAGGCCCGGGCCAGCGCGATCAGCTGGCGCTGCCCGGCGGACAGGTTACGGCCGCGCTCGGTCACCTGGTACTGGAAACCACCCGCCAGCCCGGCGATCATGCCGTCCGCGCCGACCGCCCGGGCCGCGGCCGCCACCTCGGCGTCGCTGGCGTCCGGCCGGCCGTAGGCGATCGCGTCGCGCACCGTCCCGGCGAACAGGTACGGCTCCTGCGGCACTACGCCGAGCCGCTTCCGGTAGCTGCCCAGGTCGTACTCGCGCACGTCCATCCCGTCCACCAGGACCGCCCCGGCGGTCACGTCGTAGAACCGGGCCACCAGCTTGACCAGCGTGGACTTGCCCGCCCCGGTCTCGCCGACCAGGGCCACCGTCTCGCCCGGGCTGATGGTCAGGTCCACCTCGTCCAGCGCGGGCCGCGGGCTGCCCGGGTAGCTGAACCGCACCCCGCGGAACTCGATCCGGGCCTGGGCCCGGCGGGCCGCCCGGGGCTGGCTGGCCTGCGGCGTGCTGGTCGGCGTGCGGAGCAGGCCGCCGATCCGGCGCAGCCCGACCGCGGCCTGCTGGTACCCGTCGAACACCTGGGACAGCTGTTGCACCGGCGAGAACAGCATGTCGATGTAGAGCAGGTAGGCGACCAGTGCGCCCGCGGTGAGCAGGCCGCTGCGCATCTGCCCGGCCGCGGCCAGCAGCACCAGCGCGCTGGCCGCGGTGGACAGCGACTGGACGAATGGGAAGTAGACCGCGATGTACCGCTGGGCGCGCAGCCGGGACCGCCGGTAAGCGGCGCTGAGCGCGGTGAACCGGGACAGGTTGACCGCCTCCCGGCGGTAGGCCTGGGCGACTCGCAGGCCGGCCACGTTCTCCTGCAGGTCCGCGTTGACCGCGGCCACCTTCTCCCGGGCTTCCGCGTAGGCCCGGGACGACCGGGACCGGAATACCAGCGTGGCCACCGCCACCGGCGGGATCAGGATGAGCACGGTCAGCCCGAGGTGCAGGTTGATGAACAGCAGGGCGATCAGCACACCGACGAAGGACAGCCCCGAGTTGACCATGGTGATCAGCCCGGTCTGCAGGAAGGAGGACAGCGCGTCCACGTCGGTGGTCATCCGGGTCATGATCCGGCCGGACATCTCGCGCTCGTAGAAGTCGAGGCCGAGCCGCTGCAGCTGGGCGAAGATCTTCACCCGCAGCGCGTACAGCACCCGCTCCCCGTTGCGCCCCACCACCACGGTCTGCACCGCGTTGATAGCCCAGTCGGCCAGCACAATGGCCAGTGCCACCCCGGAGATGGCCAGCACGATGCGGAACACCCCGGTCTCGACGCCATGGTCGATGCCGCCGCGGACCAGCGCGGGCATGGCGATGCTGGCCAGCGCGTCGAGCGCGTCCAGCACCAGCCCGATGATCAGGCCGATGGCGAACGGGCGGAGCACCGAGCGCAGCGTGAACCGCGGCGCGGGCTGGCTGGCCCAGTCAACATCCACACCTGGCGTATCGGTGGCCGGCGGCAGCGCGTCCACCCGGGCCAGCAGCTCAGGCGAGGCCGGGACACCGGCCATCATGCTGGTCAGCCCGGCCCCACCGCCGCCGCCCCGGCCGCCGGTCCGGCCACGGGCGCCGACCCGGGCGCCGGGCCGCGAAGCACCGGGCAGCCCGGTCAGCCCAGGCAGCACCGGCGTGGTGGCCGGTGCCTCCGTCGGTGCACCGGCCTGGATGGGCACTGCGGGCACGGGGACATCCTGCTCGACGTAATCGACGGCTTCCGCGTCGTCATCCGGGCCGGCGATCAGCTCGCGGTACAGCGGGCAGCGCGCGTCCAGCTCCTCATGCGTGCCGGTGTTGACCAGGCGGCCGGCGTCCAGCACCGCGATCCGGTCGGCGAGCTGCAGGGTGGACCGGCGGTGCGCGATGAGCAGCGTGGTGCGGCCCGCCATCACCTCGCGCAGCCGGGCATGGATCTCCGCCTCGACCCGCGGGTCCACCGCGGACGTCGCGTCGTCCATGACCAGGATGCGCGGGTCGGTGAGCAGTGCGCGGGCCAGTGCCACCCGCTGCCGCTGCCCGCCGGACAGGGTCAGCCCCTGCTCCCCGATGACCGTGCCGTAGCCCTGCGGCAGTTCGGCGATGAACCCGTCCGCCTCGGCGGCCCGGGCGGCCGCCACGATCTCGGCCTGGCTGGCTTCCGGCCGCCCGTAGCTGATGTTCGCGCTGACCGTGTCGGAGAACAGGAAGCTGTCCTCGCTGACCAGGCCGATCGCGCCGCGCAGCGACTCGGTGGCCAGGTCACGGACGTCCTGCCCGCCGACCCGCAGTACCCCGCCGGTCACGTCGTAGAACCGCGGCAGCAGCTGCGCGATGGTGGACTTCCCGGACCCGGCCGTGCCGACCAGGGCCACCGTCTCACCGGCCGCCACGTCCAGCGACAGGCCGCGCAGCACCGGCTGGCCCGGCTGGTAGCTGAAGCTCACATTGTCCAGCCGCACCCCGGCCGGGCCGGGCGGCAGCGGCACCGCACCGGGCCGGTCCTTGATCACCGGCTCGGAGTCGATCACCTCGAAGACCCGGATCACGCTGGCCCGGGCCTCCTGCCCGGTGGTGACCAGGGCGGCCAGCGCCCGGACCGGGCCGACCAGCTGGATCAGGTAGGAGGAGAAGGCCACGAACGTGCCCAGTGTGATGGATCCCTGGATGGCCAGCCAGCCACCCAGCGCGAGTACGCCCACCTGGCCCAGGGCCGGCACCGACTGCAGCGCCGGGTTGTACCGGGCCATCAGCCGCACGGCCCGCACCCGGGACGCGTACAGCAGCCCGCTGGCCTGTTCCAGCCGGCTGGTCTCCTGGTCTTCCTGGCCGAAGCCCTTGACCACGCGCACCCCGGTGACCGCGCCGTCCACCACGCCGGCGACCGCCGCCGCCTGCTGCTGCGCGTCCCAGCTGGCCGGGAACAGCTTGCGCCGGGACGCGACCGAGATGAACCACAGCGCCGGCCCGACGGCCAGCGCGATCAGGGTCAGCGTGGGGGAGAGCAGCGCCATGATGACCAGCGACGCCACGAATAGCACTGCGTTGCCGAGCAGCATCGGCACCATGCTGAGCAGCGCCTGCACCATGGACAGGTCAGAGATGGACCGGCTCACCACCTGGCCGGTGTGCAGCTCGTCCTGCCGGGCGCCGTCCAGCCGGGACAGTGCCTGGAACATCTCGGTGCGCAGGTCGTGCTGCACGTCCAGGGACAGCTGCCCGGCCTTGTACCGGCGCAGGTACAGGCCCGCGAAGCTGATGACGGCCGCGGCGGCCAGCGCCACGGCCAGCGGCCACACCGCCTGATGCCCCGGCCCGACCAGGTCATCCACGATCTGCCGCTGGATCAGCGGGATGACCGCGGCGACCCCGGTGACGACCAGGGTGCCGCCCAGGGCGAGCAGCGTGGTGCGCGGGTAGCGCCAGCAGTAACGGGCCAGCCGGCGCATCCAGCCCGCGCCGGTTTCGGCGTGTTCGGTCAAACCTTCCCGTCCTCGTTCTTCCTGGCCCGCCGGGTCTCGGTGAGGGCCGCGTCGAGCTGGCCGAGCGCGGCCAGCACGGTGGCTGGCTCGCCGGTCGCGGTGAGCAGGCCGGTGAGCCAGGCCGCGTACGCGGTGTCGGCCCGGTCCAGCGCGGCCTGGCCGGCCTCGGTCAGCGTCAGCCGGACCACCCGGCGGTCGCCCGGCTCCGCGGTCCGGCTGGCGTAGCCGGCCGCCACCAGCCCGTCCGCGAGCGCGGTCAGCGTGGGCTTGGCCACCGCCAGCCGCTGCGCCAGCCGGGTGGACCGCTCACCGCCCGCGCCGGCCAGCTTCATGATTCGGTACTGCGCGGGGGTCAGCCCCGCATCGACGCAGTCCAGGCCACGGTTCAGCCGGAGGATGACCAGGATGGCCTGGGTCACCTCGTCCGCGTCGAGTGTGTGGTGCGTAGTGCTCACAGTTAGGCAGTCTAACCAAATGCGGCTGGTGGCTATTCCGGCTCGGCGCCGCCGCGCGCCGTGTGATACTCAGCGTGGTTAGCCCTGGACCAGAGGTAGTGAATGAACCGGATGAGGGTGCCCGCCGTGGTGGCCGGGACCGTGGCGGCAGGCACCGTGGCGCTGGTCGCGCTGACCGCGTTCACCGTCGTCGTCCGGCACCAGCACGACGCGCCGCCGCGGCCCAGCCTGCGGGCCGACCCCGGGGCTGATCAGCCGGCTGGATACCAGCCAGCTGGCCGGGCAGCGGGTGATCTACAGCTACCGCGGGCTGACCCCGCCGCCGGCCCTGCTCCGGCTGATCCGGCAGGGCGAGGCGGCCGGGGTGATCTTCTTCGCGGGCAACATCGCCAGTCACGGCCAGCTGGCCACCGTGGCCCGGGAACTCCAGCAGGCCAACCTGAGCCCGGCCAACCCGGTGCACCTCCCGCTGCTGCTGATGACCGACCAGGAGGGCGGGCTGGTGCGCCGCCTGCCCGGGCCGCCGGTGCTGTCCGAGAAGCAGATCGGGCAGTCGGCCAGCCCGGCCGCGCGGGCCCGGCAGGCGGGCACCGGCGCGGCCGCCAACCTGCGCGCCGCCGGCCTGAACGTGAACCTGGCCCCGGTGCTCGACGTGTACCGGTCGGCCGGCGACTTCCTCGATCAGTACGGCCGGTCCTACAGCCCCGACCCGCGGCTGGTGGCCCAGCTCGGCGCGGACTTCATCACCGCCCAGCAGGCCGGCGGCGTGGCCGCCACGGCCAAGCACTTCCCCGGGCTTGGCGCGGCCGCCCAGGCGCAGGACACCGACCTGCGGCCGGTCACCCTGACCGTGCCCCGGGCCGGGCTGCGCGGCGTGGACGAGGTGCCCTACCGGGCCGCGATCGCGGCCGGGGTGAAGCTGGTCATGCTGTCCTGGGCGGTATACCCGGCGCTGGACCCGGCCCGGCCGGCCGGGCTGTCCCCGGCCATCGTCCAGGGCGAGCTGCGGCACCGGCTCGGCTTCCGCGGCGTGACCATCACCGACGCACTGGGCGCCGGGGCGCTGGCCAGGTTCGGCGGCATCGGGCACCGGGGCCGGCTGGCCGCGCTGGCCGGTATGGACCTGCTGCTCTGCTCGGACCACCCGGTGGCCGAGGGTGAGCAGGCACTGGCCGGGCTGGCCGACGGGTACCGCAGCGGCCAGCTCAGCCGGGCTTCCGCCCGGGCTGCGGTGGCCCGGATCCTGGCCCTGCGCGGCGGGCTGCCCGGCTCACCACGGGCCGGCTGACCGGATCAGGCCCGGTCCGGGTTCCGGAATCCGTAGCCGACCGCCGCGCTGATCAGGATCAGCACGAACAGCAGGAACGTGAGCACGTGCACGCTGGTGCACCACAGGCAGATGTGGTCCAGGGTGAACAGCTCCGTGTACACGAGATAGAGCACGAACCCGATGCCAACCACTACCGAGGCCAGCCGGACGATGGCCACCTGCGGGTACTTCGACCGCCACGCCCACGGCGAGGTGGCCACCACCATGAAGACGAAGAAGGCCAGGCCGAGCACGGCCACCGGGAAGATGCCGAACACCATGGACTCCGGGCTGGTGGTAACCAGCCCGCAGTTGACCACGCCCTTGTCCGAGCAGGCCAGCGTCACCGCGGTGTCGTAATGGGTGATGGTCAGGTAGGTGGACACGCCCAGGCCGAGCAGCGACAGGATCCAGGTGGTCAGCTGCAGCCATAGCGGTGCGATCCGGGTGGCCGGCTGCGCCGCGGTCGCGGTGGCCGTGGCGGTGGCCGGCCGGGCCGCGCTGCGCGCCCGGGCCTGCTGGGCCTGGCTGTCGCGGGCCTGGCTGCGCCGGGCCTGGCTGGCCTGCGGTTCGGGACGGCCACCCCGGGTGCCCTTGTCCCGCTTGGCGCCCGACGCGGCCTGCTTCGGCGCGGCCATCAGAGCCTGCCCTCCAGGCTGATGATGGTCGGTGTGCACGCGCTGGACGGCTGGTTGTTGGTCACCTTGCAGATCGCGGCGGTCAGGATGTTGGCCGCGCCGTCCGCGCCCTGCGCGATCGCGCTCGACTTGTCGCTCAGCGCGGCGGCCACCTCGGCCCACGTCTTGCCCTGCAGCACCTGCGGGTTGTACTGCGCGCCGTGGATCAGGTACTTGCCGCCCAGGTCGATGAACGGGATGGCGTCGGCCTCGCTGGACGACACGTAGGGCGCGTTGTCGTACTTGGCGAACAGCTTGTCCTGCGCGCTGGTCGGCGTCTGCAGGGTGCTGCCCTCGGTCAGGCCCTGCGTCTCGACCGGGGTGAACGTCAGGTACTTGCTGGTGTAGTGCGAGCCGAGGAAGGTCAGCGTCGGCGTGCTCGGGTACACGTCGGTGCTGGACGAGTGGATGCCGTGCAGCCCGGAGAATGTGCCGAACCGGCTCAGCGCCTGCACCATGGTCCACCGCTCGGTCGCGCAGTACGGGCAGTACTCGGCGCCCATGTACAGGATCTCGGGCTTGCCGCCCGATTTCAGCGCGGGTGCGCTGACCGGCGACACGGTCTTGGCGTACGCGCCGCCGCTGCCGATGGAGGCCAGTGTCGCGCCCGGCACCGAGGTGATGTCCTTGATCACGCTGGCCGGCAGCGCGGTGCCGTGCACCCCACCGGATGAGCCGGACGAGCCACCCTTGTGCAGCGCCTTGATGAACAGAAAGGCGACCACGATGATCACGACGCCAACGATGCTGCCAATGGTCAGGAACATCCGGTTCCGGATTTCCTGCTTCCGCTGCGCCGCCCGCTGCGCCGCAATCTTTTCCCGGGCGCTTGCTTGCTTGACTCTGCTCGCCTTACCCATGTCCCGTCCTTGTGCGTGCGGCGAATGCCGGCCGGCCACGCTCCATCGTAGGGCGCATCACGGGGTAAGACCGCCCCGTTGGCGGGCCGCTGGCATGCTCGGTAACGAACCGTTCCCCGCAGCCCAGGCAGCAATCTGGGCCCGCGAGGTAAAGCCCAGCTTGGCCAGGATATTCGCAACGTGCCGTGCTGCGGTAGCTGGGCTGATCACCAGCTCCCCGGCGATGGCGCGGTTGCTGTAACCCTGGGCGATAAGCGCGGTTATTTCGCGTTCCCGGGGCGTCAGCGAGGATTGCGGGGCCAGGCTGGGCAGGCCGCTGGGCGGTGCCGCCGGGGCGCCGTTCACCGGCCCGGCGCCCCCCGCCGTGGCCGCAGCACCAGCGCCACCGCGGCGTCCGCGGTCAGCCCGAGGCCGCGCTGCCAGTGCTGGCCGAGCAGCTCCGGGCCCAGGCTGCGCGCCGGGTCGAGCTGCTGCTGGGTCCGTTCCGCGGACAGCGCGGGCAGGCCGGCCGCGGCGCGCAGCGCGGCGGCCGCCGCGGTGAGCTGCACGGCCAGCCCGGGGTCGCCGTCCCGGGCGGTCAGCGTGGCCACCGCTTCCAGGCCGCGGGCCACCCCGATCCGGGCGCCGGTCAGCCAGCTCAGCCGCAGGCTCTCGGCCAGGTGCTCCCGGGCCACGCCGAGGTCGCCCTGGTCCAGCGCGACCCGGCCGATGCCGGCCAGCGCGCGGGCGATGTCCGGCCGGGAGTCGATCTCGCGCAGGATCGGCAGCGCCTCCCGGTAGCACTCGATCGCGCCCGCCGGGTCGCGGCGCAGCCGGGCCAGCGCGCCCAGGCCGAGCAGGGTGCGGGCCACCCCCCACTGCTGGTCGATGCCGCGCATCACGGCCAGCGCGGTCTCGCCGAGCTGACCGGCTTCGCGCAGCTTGCCGTGCGCCGCGGCCAGCGTCGCCTGGGTGCCCAGCGCGTAGCCCTCGTTCCAGCCGTTGCCCGCGGTCCGCGCGGTGGCCAGCGCGTCGGCCGCGCAGCGCGCCGCCTCGTCCAGCTGGCCCGCGTGCAGCGCGGCCTCGGCCAGCACGTTGTACGCGGTCGCGGTCCAGATCAGCTGGCCGGCCGAGCGGCACAGCGCCAGGCCCTGCCGGGCCCAGTCCTGCGCGGCGGCGGGCTGGTTAGGCATGATCAGCTGGGCCCGGCCAACCAGCGCCGCGCCGAGTACCGCGGGGGCAGCCCCCGGTCGTGGTCCAGGGCCAGGAACCGGGCGAACCACTCCTCACCCTCGGCGAAGTGGCCGCGGACGATCCAGCACGGCCGGACCGCGGTGCACAGCCGCAGCCCGCTCTGCACGTCCCCGGTGGCCTGGCAGCGGCCGAGCACCTGGCGCACGTTGCCGCTGTCCACGTCGTAGCGGCGGAACACGTTGACCGCGGCCGGCCAGCCGGCCGGGATCACCGCCATGCCGACCGCCTCGGCGTGCTCGCACACGATCAGCGCGTAGTCCCGCAGCCGGAGCTGGACGGCCGCGGCCTCGCCCGCGTCGGCCAGCCGCTGCGCGGCGTAGGCCCGGATGCTGTCCAGCATCCGGTACCGGGCCTGGCCGAGCACCTCCGGCTCCACCACGAGCAGCGACTTGTCCACCAGCCCGGCGGTCAGGCCGATGATCTCCTCGGCGGGCAGCAGCCGGTCCGCGCAGACCTGCTCGGCCATCTCCAGCGACCAGCCGGCGAACACGGACAGCCGGCGCAGCAGCACCTGCTCCGGGCCGGACAGCAGGTCGTGGCTCCAGTCGATGGTCGCGCGCAGCGTCCGCTGCCGTGGCGGCGCGGTCCGGTCACCCGGGCCGAGCAGGGTGAACCGGTCGGCCAGCCGGGCCGCGATCTGCTCGGCGGACAACACGGTGACCCGGGCCGCGGCCAGCTCGATGGCCAGCGGGACGCCGTCCAGGTCACGGCAGATGGAGGCGACCGCGGTGGCGTTGCGCTCGGTCAACGCGAACCCCGGCCTGGCCGCCGCGGCCCGGTCGGCGAACAGCGCGACCGCCTCGTAACCGGTAAGCCCCGCAACGCCAGGCGGCCGGCCGGGCGGCGGCACGGCCAGCGGGGCGACCTGCCAGACCGCCTCCTGCGGGATGCGCAGCGGCTCCTGGCTGGTGGCCACGATGCGGATCCCCGGGCAGCTGGTGAGCAGCCGCTGGCACAGCGTGGCACACGCGTCCACCAGGTGCTCGCAGTTGTCCAGCAGCACCAGCATGTGCCGGGCGCCGAGCGCGTCGGCCAGCGTGTCCAGCAGGTCCCGGCCGGCTTCGCCGTCGATGCTGAGCAGCGCGGCCATCCGGGACACGATCAGGTCCGGCTCCCACAGGTCGCCCAGCTCGACCATGAATACGCCGTCCGGGTAGTCCTGGCGGACCGCGGTGACCAGCCGCAGGGCGAGCCGGGTCTTGCCGATGCCACCCGCGCCGCACAGAGTAAGCTGCCGCGTCTGGCGCAGCGCCAGCCGCAGATCGCTCAGTTCCCGTTCCCGCCCGATGAAGCGGTTTGGCTCCCCGGGCAGATATGTGGAAAGTACCGCCTGTTCCATTTGCCCTTTAGTTAGGTATTTAGCGCCCGGGGTCAGTCTCGCATCAACCGGCGCCAGTGTCCCAGCGAGCCAGTGTCCCGGTTAATGTGTTGCACGATCTTGATGTTAGATCTTCTTGCGCCGCGCAAGTGACGGTAGCTAGTTTCACAGTCATGGCGCATACACGTACAGGCACGCTCCTGGTGATCCTCTGCGCGGCGCTCGCCGCCGCCGGCTGCGGTTCTTCGGCCAACTCGTCGTCTGGCTCCTCGTCCAGTCCGAGCCCGGCCGCTAAGGGCACGGCCAGCGTGGCCTATGCCTCGTCGTTGCAGTTCCTGAACGAGAAGGTGGCCGCCCCGGCCTTCACCAAGGCCACCGGCTACCAGTACACCGGCCGGGGGGATGCCTCCGGGGCGCTGGAGGCCGACATCGCCTCCAAGGAGATCACCCCGAACGTGTTCGAGGCCGTCGGCGCTGACAACATCACCCCGCTGCAGCCCAAGTTCACCAAGTGGTACATCCCCTACGCGGGCACCCAGATGGTGGTGGCGTACAACCCGAACAGCAAGTACGCCAGCCAGTTCAAGGCGTACGCGGACGGCTCCAAGCCGCTCAAGGGCCTGTTCAGCACCCTGCTGCAGACCAAGGGCCTCAAGCTCGGCCGGACCGACCCCAACATCGACCCGCAGGGCCGCGACTTCATCTACGTGCTCGAACTGGCCCAGATGTACTACCACCTGCCCAAGGACACGGTCAGCAAGATCCTCGGCACGTCGGACTGGGGCACGGCCAACTCGCCGCAGATCTACGCGGAGTCCTCGCTGGACGCCACGCTGCAGTCCGGCCAGCTCGACGCGTCCAGCGCGTTCATCACCCAGGCCGTGGAGCTGCACCTGGCCTACATCAAGCTGCCGCCGCAGATCAGCCTGGCCGATGCGTCCATGGCCAACCAGTACGCTAAGGCCACGGTGACGATCAAGCCGCCGGGCATGCCGAAGACGGTCAAGAGCGGCTCGCCCCAGGTGATCGACATCACCATCATCGGCAAGCCCACCGCGGCCGGCACCGCGTTCGTCAAGTACACGCTGTCGCCCACCGGGCTGGCCCAGTACAAGGCGGGCGGGTTCACGATGATCACGCCGACCGTGGTCGGGGACAGCAGCGCGGTCCCGGCCGCCATGCGAAATGAGCTGGGCGGCTAGCCCGCCTGCCCAGGTCGCTGGGTCGGCTGTCCGCCGGACCATCGGCTCCGCATCGGCCATCGCCTCGCTGGCCGGTGCGGGCCTGGTCTGGCTCGCGCTGCTCGGCCCAGTGATCGCGCTGCTCGTCCACCTGTCCTGGCACAGCATCGACGCGGCGCTGACCATCCCGGGCGCACTCGACCCGCTCGTGGTGTCGCTGCAGTCCGGGGCGATCACGCTGGCCGTGCTGCTGGTCCTGGGCACCCCGCTGGCCTGGAAGCTGGCCCAGGGCACGCTGCCGTTCCCGCGGATCTGGGAGACCGGCGTGCTGCTCAGCCTGCTGCTGCCGCCGCTGGTGATCGGCCTGCTGCTGATCTTCATGGTCGGCCCGTACACGCCGATCGGGGAGGTGCTCGGGCACTTCAACCTGTCCGCGACCAACACCTTCCTGGCCCTGGTCATCGCCGAGGTGTATGAGTCGGCGCCGTACTACATACTCGGCGCGCAGGCGGCGTTCAGCGCGGTCGAGCCGGGCATCCAGGAGCAGGCCGCGCTGCTCGGCGACCGGCCGTCCCGGGTGTTCCGCCGGGTGACCCTGCCGCTGGCCGCGCCCGGGCTGGCCATGGCGCTGGCGGTGGCCTGGGCCCGGGCCATGGGCGCGTTCGGCGCGGTGGTGATCATCGCCTACCACCCGTACGGGATACCGTTGCAGATCTGGACCACGTTGCAGGAGACTGGCCTGCCCACGGCGCTGCCATATGCGCTGGTCCTGCTGGTGGTGGCGCTGCCGCTGCCGCTGGCCGCCTACATCTGGAGCGCGCGTGCTCAACGCCGACGTCGAGGTTGACCGCCGGGACTTCACAGTCCGGGTGGCCTTCGCCGTCGCACCCGGGGAGCGGCTCGCCCTGTTCGGCCCGTCCGGGGCGGGCAAGACCACGATCCTGGAGGTCATCGCCGGGCTGGTGCCGCCACGGCAGGGCATCGTCGAGCTGGGTGGCCGGGTGCTCACCCGGACCAGCGCGCCGCGCCGCGCGGTGCCGCCGTGGCGCCGCCGGGTCGGCCTGCTCCGCCAGGACCCGGCCCTGTTCCCGCACCTGTCGGTCCGCCAGAACCTGACCTACGCGCCCGGCGCGGCGGCCCGTGGCGACGAGGTCGGCCAGATCGCCGGCAGGCTCGGCATCAGCGGGCTGCTCGGCGACCGGCCGGCCAGGCTGTCCGGTGGGCAGGCGCACCGGACAGCGCTTGGCCGGCTGCTGCTGGCGCACTGCGACGCGCTGCTCCTCGACGAGCCGTACACCGGCCTGGACGCCTCGCTCCGCCACGACCTCACCGAGCTGGTCCGCGACCTGGTCGCGGCGCGCCAGGTGCCGGCCGTTCTGGTGGCGCACGAGCTGGACGCCGCGCAGGCGTTCGCCGACCGGCTCGCCGTGCTGGACCGTGGCCAGATCCTGCAGGAAGGCTCGCCGTCCGAGGTGGTCACCGGGCAGGCCAGCCGCCGGGTCGCGGAACTGGTCGGCTACCGGTCTTTTGTGCCGGTGCCGGCACCGGCCGAAGCTGGCACGGTGGCCGGCGTGCACCCAGATCGGGTGACCGTGGGGACCCAGCCCGGCCGCGGGCTGGTGGTAACCGGCCGGGTCCAGTCCTGCCGCCCGGCCGGGGCCGGCTGGGAGGTGGCCATCGACGTGGCCGGCACCATCCTGACCGTGCGGCTGCCGGACAAGCCGCAGGCCGGCGCCGGGTACGGCGACGGCGCAGACAGCGGAGCCGGCCAGGTCGTGCTCACCCTGCTCGACCCGCCGTACTTCGGCCCGGACGGCGCCCGGCTCACCGCGCAGGTGGCCGGGTGAACGGTCCGCGCGCAGCGCGCCCTCCGACGCTTGCGGTCAGCCTGGACGGCGGGGTGCGGCTGCGCGCCGCCCGGCAGGCCCGCGGCTACTCGCAGCAGCAGCTGGCGGGCATGGCCGGGGTGTCCCGGCAGGCCGTGTCCGCGGTCGAGGCCGGTCATTCCGACCCGTCGCTGCGGGTGGCCCTGGCGCTGGCCAGTGCGCTGAGCGTGACCGTGGAGGAGCTGTTCGGCCCGCGGATGCCCGCCCCGGTGGTCGGCGCCCGCCCGGTCGCGCCGCTCGGCGGGGCGGGCGCGCGGGTCAGCCTGGCCCCGATGGGGGAGTCGTTCGTCGCGCTGCCCATGCTGGCCGGCGCGGCCACCCGGACCGGGTTCCGCCCGGCCGGCGGCGTGGTCGCGATGCCCGCCGAGGCGGCCCCGGCCACCCCGGTCCGCCCGCTCGGCCCGCCCCGGCCGACCCTGGTGGTGGCCGGCTGCGACCCGGCGCTGCCGCTGCTGGAGACGCCGCTGGCTCAGCTCGACCCGCCGGTCGCCTTCAGCTGGTGGCCGTGCGGCAGCGCCGAGGCGCTCCGGCTGGCCGCGGCCGGCCTGGTGCACGCGGCGGGCGCGCACCTGCTCGGCCGGTCCGGCGAGTACAACACCGGCCCGGCCGAGGAGCAGCTGGCCCGGACCGGGGCCGAGGTGATCGGGTTCGCGGCCTGGCGGGAGGGCCTGGTGCTCCGGCCCGACCTGGCCGGGCAGGTGCGCGGCGTGCGTGACCTGGCCGAGCAGGGGCTGCGGGTGGTCAACCGGGAAGAAGGCGCGGAGGCCCGGCACGTGCTGGACCGTGAGCTGGCCACGGCCGGCCTGCACCCCGAGGCGCTCCGCGGCTACCGTACCCGGGCCGGCGGCCACCTGCAGGTGGCCGCGGCCACCTGGGGCGGGCTGGCCGACGCGGGCGTGGCCAGCGAGCCGGCCGCGCTGGCCTACGGGCTGGCCTTCGTGCCGCTGACCGCGGAACGCTTCGACCTGGTCATCCCGGCCAGCCAGGCGGGCAGCCGGGAGGTGGACGCGCTGCGCAAGGTACTCACCTCGCCATGGCTGCTCACCCAGCTCGGCACGCTGCCCGGCTACGACCCGGCCCGCTGCGGGGAGCACGTCGCCTCGCTGTGAGGCGACCCCGGTCAGTGCCCGTACACCGGGATCAGCAGGCCCCGGGCGATGGTGTGGAAGCGCAGGTTGAACCCGGCCACGGCGGGGGTCACGTCTGAATCCACGCCCAGCTTCTCCACATCCAGCGCATGCACCGCGAACACGTACCGGTGCGGCGGGTCACCCTGCGGCGGGGCGGTGCCGCCGAAGTCCTTGCTGCCGTAGTCGTTGCGCACCATGAACGCGCCCGCGGGCAGGCCCGCGCCGCCCGCCGCCCCGGCGCCGGTCGCCAGTTCGGTGACCGAAACCGGGATGTCCAGCACCAGCCAGTGCCAGAACCCGGACCCGGTCGGCGCGTCCGGGTCATACAGCGTCACCGCGAAGCTCTTGGTCTCCGCCGGAAAGCCGGACCAGCTCAGCTCGGGGGAAATATTGTCACCCGACATCCCGAAGCTGTTATAGACGTGTGTGTTGCTCATCTGCTCGCCGTGCGCCACATCGGTGCTGGACACGGTAAAGGCGGGCACCTCCGGCAGGAAGTCGTACGGAAGCGGTGCGCGATCAGTCATCTTTTCCCTACCTTCTTCAGTGGGCTCAGCGATGAGCTGCATTCTCAGAAGACCTTAACCGTCCCCCGGATCGGAGGCACCGGAGTGCGGCCGGCTTCGCTGACATGGCTGCGCCGGGGCTGCTTCGCGGCGATCCTCCTCGGCCTGGCGCTCGCCCCGGGCCCGGCGTCCGCGGCCCGGCCGTGCGACACAAGGCTCTGCCAGGCCGCCGGGCAGGCCCGGTGGACCGAGCCGCTGCCCGGCTCGTGGGTGGCCGAGCCAGGGCTGGCCGGCACCACGCCGGCCCAGGGCGACGCGTACGCCGCCAGCGGCCGGCAACTGGCCGTCGTCGGCCTTGGCGCCGTGGTGCAGGCCTACCGGGCCAGCACCGGCGCGCCGCTGTGGATCAGCTCGCTGGCTGGCTTCGGCGCGGGCGCGCAGATCGTCTCGGTGCGCAGCTGGCCGAAGGTGATCACGGCCGGGGTGACCGTGCCCGGGCGGTCGCCCGGCGCGGCCAGCACCCGCCGCGAGGTGGTGCTGTCCGCGGCCAGCGGCCGGCTGATCCGGTCCTACCCGGCGGCCACGTTCGGCGGTGCGGTGAGCGCGGACGCGGCCCGCACCGTGATCGTCGGGACGACGGCGGTGACCTGCTACAGCAACCGGACCGGCGCGGTGCTGTGGAGCCGGCCGACCGGGCCTGCCGCACAGGCCTGGAAGACCGACGGCAACGAGGTCTACCTGACCGTGGCGGCCGGCGGCTACCTGAGCGGGGCGCCGGTACGCGCGTTGCGCAAGATAAACCTGCGTACCGGAGTGCAGCGGCTGATCCGGCCGCCGGGCCGGTCGTTCCAGGGCGTGCTGACCCGGGCTGTGGACGGGGTGCTGGTGTTCACCGGC
The DNA here is from genome assembly GCA_963758575.1 of uncultured Actinomycetes bacterium. Lineage (GTDB taxonomy): Bacteria > Actinomycetota > Actinomycetes > Streptosporangiales > Streptosporangiaceae > RYN-230. The sequence continues at coordinate 34,564 of CAVWWE010000042.1, read as the reverse complement.
CCGCGCGGCAGCATCGCCTACAGCGGATCGACCGGGGCGTGGCTGTGGCGCCGGGCCGGGGCGCTGCCGGCCAGCGTGGACTCGGTGAACGGGCTGCTCTACCTGTCACAGGGCAGCGCGCTGTCCGGCGTGGACCCGTGGACCGGCCGCACCGAGGCGCACGTGCCCAGCGGGTCCGCGCCAGGGGTGTCCGGGTTCTACGCCGTGCACGACGGCACCCTGCTCGGTCTGGACCCGGGCGCCACCGGGGATGCCTGGGGCTTTGACGTGGCGGCCGGCCGGGTGCTGTGGACTGACCCGGCGGTGCCCTGGCCGCACTTCTTCGTCAACCTGTCCGGCATCGGCGGCAGTGCCGGGCCGTGGTCCACCGCGGTGCTGCTGGCCGTGTGCGGGCAGACCGGCGCGGCGGTGCCGGGCGGGTCCGGCCAGGTCTGCCTCAAGCCGGAGCTGACCGCGCTGAACTGGTGAACCGGGACAAGACGGCAAGGGGGGCTCGCCGGGCCGGCCCGCAGCGGCCGGCCCGGCGGCCCCGGATGTCCCGCCGGGACCTGGTTCCAGTGGAACCAGGCGAGGGGGCCGTCCCGGCGGAACTGGTCCAGTTCCTACTCCTGGCGGAACTCCTCGACGGTCTCGACCGGGGTCAGCCCCATCTCCTCGGCCTCCGCCTTGCTCAGCTGACGGCCGGGGTACACGGCCGGGTCAATCCCGGCCATCGGCACCTCGTCCATCTCCTCGGTGGTCACCACCGTGCCTGGCTCGCTGGTCAGCACCGGCGGCAGGGCGGCCGAGCGGCTACCGCGGCGCACCACGGTGCGCGAGGGGGTCACCACCCGGCGGCGCAGCCAGCCGTAGCCACGCCGCGGCACGAACATCCCGGCCAGCCCGATGACGATCAGCACCCAGCCAGCCGCCTGCAAATTCAGGCCGCTCGGATGGGCGGTGACGGCAAAAGCGAGAATGGCCCCCACGGCCACGAGGCCCAGACCAGCGCCCGTCTTCATGCCTGTCTCCTTGTCTGCCTACGCCCCGGGGAAGACCCGGCACGCCCCCTTCGGTGCCCGCCATGGCCGAGATAAACATCCGCCGCTGCGTTGGCCGGACGGCCGGGAACGGCGGCGGCATGATCCGGCGGGTACTGGCGTTATGCAAAAGAGAGCATTGATAAGAGGTGAGCACAATGTGGCGGCGTAACCAGCGCCAGGCAGCGGGCCAGGGCCGGCCCCGGGTGATCGTGGTCGGGGCCGGCTTCGCCGGGCTGGCCGCGACCGGCCAGCTGGCCCGCGGCGGCGCCTCTGTACTGCTGATCGACCGGAACGCGTACAGCACGTTCCAGCCGCTGCTGTACCAGGTGGCCACCGGCGGGCTGAACCAGGGCGACGTGTCCTACCCGGCCCGCGCGTTCACCCGGCGCCACGGGGCCCGGTTCCGGCTGGGCGAGCTGGCCGCGGTGGACCCGGCGGGCCGCCAGGTCACGCTGGCCGATGGCGGGCAGTTCGGCTACGACTACCTGGTGCTGGCCACCGGGGTGTCGGCCGCCTACTTCGGGGTGCCCGGCGCGGCCGAGCACAGCCTCGGCCTGTACACCCGGCGGGACAGCGCCGAGCTGCGCAACCACATCATGGCCCGGCTGGAGCGGCTGGACATCGCCGGCCCGGGCGCCGAGGTGAACTTCACCGTGGTCGGCGGCGGGGCGACCGGGGTGGAGCTGGCCGGCGCGCTGGCCGAGCTGCGCAGCACCGCGCTGGACGCCGCGTTCCCCGAGGTGGACCTGGCCGCGGTGCACATCCGGCTGGTCGAGCGGGCGCCCGAGCTGCTGCTGCCGTTCCACCCCCGGCTGCGCGAGTATGCCCGGCAGCAGCTGGCCAGCCGGGGCGTCGAGGTGCTGACCGGCACCGCCATTCAGGAGGTGCGCAGCGACCGGGTGATCCTGGCCGGCGGCACCGAGCTGCCCAGCGACGTGACCGTGTGGGCGGCCGGCGTCAGCGGGCCCGCCGAGCTGGCCAGCTGGGGCCTGCCGCAGGGCCCGGGCGGGCGCATCCTGGTCGGGCCCGACCTGCGGGTGCGTGGCCAGGACCGCATCTTCGCGCTCGGCGACATCGCGCTGATCGACGGCCAGCCGCTGCCGCAGCTGGCCCAGCCGGCGTTGCAGACCGGGCGGCACGCGGCTAGGCAGATCCAGCGGCTGGCCGAGGGGCAACCGTCCGTCCCGTTCCAGTACCACGACAAGGGGATCATGGCCACGATCGGGCGGCGGTCCGCCGTGGTCGAGCTGCCGCGCCGGATCCGGGTCCGCGGCACGCTGGCCTGGCTGGCCTGGCTGGCGCTGCACCTGGTCAGCCTGCTCGGCCACCGGAACCGGATGGCTGCGCTGCTCAACCTGTCCTGGCGCTACCTGACCTGGGGGCACGGCGGCGGTGTCATCGCGGGGGACGACCCGCTGCCGCTGCCGGAGGGCTTGCTTACTATGAAGCATGTCCCCAGCCAGTGAGACGATCCCAGCCGGGGCGAGGCCAGCCGAAGAGGTGCGTTCCGAGCACCTAGTACTGCGCCGGGTGCAGGAGGACGACGCCGACGCCATCGCCACCGCGGTCGGCGCCAGCCTGGACTACCTGCGGCCGTGGATGCCGTGGGCCACGCTGGAGGCGGCCGAGCCGCGCACCCAGCGGATCCGGGTGGCCGAGGCGGACGAGTTGTGGGAGGCGGGCACCGACTTCATCTACTCGGTGCTGCTCCGGCCCGAGCTGACCGTGATCGGCGAGATCGGGCTGCACTGGCGGTCCGTGGATGGGCGGGCCGGCGACGGCGGCATGGAGATCGGCTACTGGATCGACACCCGGTACGCCGGCCGCGGCCTGGGCACCGAGGCGGCCGGCGCGCTGACCGACCTGGCCCTGGCGCTGCCCGGGGTGACCCGCACCGAGATCCACTGCGACGTGGCCAACCAGGCCAGCGCGGCCATCCCGCGCAAGCTCGGCTATGAGCTGGACCGGGTGGAGCAGCAGCCGCCGGAGGCGCCCGGCGAGCGGGGCCACCGGATGGTCTGGGTGCTGCAGGGCGCCGGATGAGCCGGATGAACCCCGGCGGCCGGCCGCGGCGACGGCTGGTCCTGGGTGGCCTGGCACAGCGACTACGACGTGCCGGGCTCGCCGCTGGCCCAGCGGCTGGCCGCGGTGCAGGCACAGATCGCCGCCGCGCTCGACCAGGCGCCGCCCGGGCCGCTGCGCGCGGTCAGCCTGTGCGCGGGCCAGGGCCGGGACCTGATCGGCGTGCTGGCCGGGCACCCGCGTGGCGACGACGTGACCGCGCGCCTGGTGGAACTGGACCCGGACAACGCGGCCACCGCCCGCGAGCTGGCCGCCGCGGCCGGCCTGCCGCGGGTCGAGGTGGTGCTGGCGGACGCGGCTGAGCCGGCCGCCTACGCCGGGCTGGTCCCGGCCGACCTGGTGCTGGCCTGCGGCGTGTTCGGCAACATCCCGGACGAGGACATCCGGCGGACCATCGAGTGCCTGCCCCAGCTGTGCGCGGCTGGCGGCACCGTCATCTGGACCCGGGGCCGCTGGGCGCCGGACCTGATCCCGCAGATCTGCGCGTGGTTCGGGGAACAGGGCTTCGAGCCGCTGTGGGTGTCCGATCCGGCGCTCCCGTTCGGGGCCGGCGCGCACCGGTTCACCGGCACGCCGGCGCCGCTGGCCACCGGGCCGCGGATGTTCACCTTCATGACCGACGCGGAGATCAGGCGGGCCCGCGGCCTGCCGCCCGCCGACCCAGACCCGGCGGAGCCCGCCGGGCCCAGCTAGTGCCCGAACAGCGGTGCGTGCACCAGCTGGAAGTTGAGCCGGCACTGCCGCGCCTTGACCACCAGCTCGGTGGCGGGCGTCCGGACGCTGGTCGCGCAGCGCTGCATAGCCGGCCCGCTGGCCCCGACCAGCAGCGTGCCGACCATCACGGCCAGTGCGGCCGGGAAGAACAGGATGGCCCTGGCCCGGGTGGACAGGTGCGGCATCCGCCGCCGCACCGGCCAGGTGCGCCGGGACAGCCAGCCGCCGAAGCGGGCCAGCCGGGCACGCACTTCCTCGATCCGGGGCATTTCCTCATCCCGGGTGAGCCGGGTGAAAATGGCGAACCAGGAGTGCAGCACCGGGTCCGAGGCGATGAGCTTCCGCTCGATGCGGTCCAAACTGCGCTGCTGTCGAGTGGGCAGGCTCACGGCTGATCTCCCAATCCGGGCCGGGGGTTTCCCTCAGGTTACCGGCCGGTGCTAGCGACCTGCCGGCCACCTCGGCCAGTCCGTAATCACCGTGTCAGATGCTTGACTGGCGCCGTGGTGCCAGGCGCTTGACAGCCGCGGTGTTTGGGTCTGAAGTAGGTGATGGAAACTGTGCGAATCCGTGCAAACCTGGTGGGCAGGATGTGCGCTTCTGGTTTAACCATGCCGTTCCGGCATGCCCTGGTGATCCTGACCAGCCTGCTGAGCCTGGTCATCGCGCTGTGCTTAACCCAGGCCGGGTTAACCCAGCCGGCCCACGCCGCCGTCACGGCGAGAGCGGCCCGAGCGGCGGGAGCGGCCCGAGCGGCCGGAGCGGCCCGAGCGGCCCGGACGGCCGGCCCGGCGCAGCCCGGGGGCACGGCATCGGGCAGTGACTCGTCCTGCCCGGCGGCCACCCCGGCCGCGGCCGGGGTGGCCACCGTCTCGGCCCCGCAAGCAGTGCGCGCGATCCGCGGCGACGGCTCGGCCACCGTGGTCTGGTGCCCGCCGGCCAGCGGCGCCGGGTCGGTGGTCAGCTACACGGTGACCTCGTCCGGCGGCCAGTCGGTCACCGCCAAGGTGCCCGACGACTGGGCCATCGTGGACGGCCTGACCGACGGCACCGCGTACACGTTCACGGTGACGGCCAACGCAGCCAGCGGATCAGGCCCGGCCACACCCGCCACCGCGCCGGTCACCCCAGCTAAACCCGCCCCGCCCAGCGGCGTCCTGCATAACGGTCCGTCGCAGCAGGTCACGTACGACGCCAGCAGCCTGCTGATCGGCGGCAAGCGGGTGTTCATCACGGCCGGCGAGTTCGACCCGTGGCGCACCCCGTCGCCGTCGCTGTGGCTGGATGACCTGCAGAAGATGAGGGCCGACGGGTACGACGCGGTCACCGTCTACTTCGACTGGGATTACACCTCGCCGTCGCCCGGCGTGTACGACTTCACCGGCGTTCGGGACATGAACGAGTTCCTGAACATGGCCCAGCAGGCCGGCCTGTACGTGATCGCCCGGCCCGGCCCGTATATCAACGCCGAGACCGACGGCGGCGGCATCCCGTCCTGGGTGCTCAACGCGCCGAACGGGTACCGCACTGACTCCGAGCCCTACCTGTCCGCCGCGCTGCAGTGGTTCGCCGAGATCGACTCGATCATCGCGCCGCACCAGATCAGCAACGGCGGCTCTGTCATCCTGTACCAGATCGAGAACGAGTACACCGGCGACTCCGCGGGCGACCTGCAGTACCTGGCCGACCTGGAGCAGCAGGCCAAGGCGGACGGCATCGACGTGCCGTTCACGTTCAACCAGTGCTGCGGCGGGCCGTTCTACACCTCGGGCACCGGCGCGGTGAACATCAGCGGCCCGGACAACTACCCGCTCGGCTTCAACTGCGCCGACCCGAACAGCTTCGGCCAGCCCTACGGCTACCCGACCCAGTCCGGCGAGCCGCTGTACCTGCCCGAGTTCCAGGGCGGCTCGTTCGACGGCTGGGGCGGTTCCGGCTACGACAACTGCTACAACCTGACCGGGCCCGATTTCGAGAACGTCTATTACAAGAACAACATCGCCCAGGGCGTGACCATGCAGAGCAACTACATGGGCGTGGGCGGAACCAACTGGGGATGGCTGCCTGACCCCGGCGTTTACACGTCGTACGACTATGGTGCGGCCATCCGGGAGACCGGCGAGATCGGCACCCCGGCCAATCCCAACTCGATCGTGGGCTCCAAATTCGGCGAGAACAAACTGATCAACGACTTCGAGACGTCGGTGCCCCCGCTGACCAATACCCAGCCGGTGGCCGCGCCCACGGCGGACAACTCGGCGATCACCACGCTGGCCCGGGCCAACCCGTCCGACGGCACCCAGTTCATCTACGTCCGGCAGGCCGACGCGACGTCCACCGCCACGGTCAGCACGCACCTCGCGCTGAACGCCGACCAGGCCGCGGGCTACACCTACGACGACGCCAGCTCGGCACTGACCTACACCGGCAACTGGACGCACGCCAACACCAGCAACAGCAACTACACCGCGGGCGACTACGACAGCACCGAATCGTGGAGTACCCAGGCCGGTGCGAGCATGTCGGTCACGTTCACCGGCGCCGCGGTGCAGTGGATCGGCCCGAAGGACAACAATGGCGGCATCGCCGACGTGTCCATCGACGGCACCCAGGTGGCCACCGTGGACACCTACGCCGCCGCGGGCAAGGAGTTCCAGCAGGTGCTGTTCAGCCAGACCGGGCTGTCCGCGGGCAGCCACACGCTGACCATCACCGTCACCGGCAACGAGAACTCGGCGTCCTCCGCGGACACCATTGTGATCGACGCGATCAACGTGCCCACCGCCGCCGAGCAGGCCGACTACTACCCGACCGTGCCGCAGAGCGGCACACTCACCCTGGACGGCCGGGACTCCCGGCTGCTGCTGGCCAACTACACGTTCGGCGGCGGCGAGCACCTGGTCTACTCGACCTCCGAGCTGATGACCCAGGGCGATGTCGGCGGGCAGGCCACCGCGGTGCTGTACGACCCGGACGGCACCGACGGCGAGACCGTGCTCCGCTACACCGGCCAGCCGGTGGTGTCCGTGCTGTCCGGCACGGTGCAGGCCAGCTGGGACGCCAGCCGCGGCGACCTGCGGCTGGACTACACCCACCATGGCCTCGCCGAGGTGCAGATCACCGAGGGCGGCGCGCCGCCGCTGCGGCTGCTCATCGCCTCGACCGACGTGGCCGAGGAACTCTGGCCGCAGTCCACCGCAGCCGGTGACGCGCTGGTGCAGGGCGGCTATCTAGTCCGCACCGCCGCGGTTCGCGGCGGCACGCTCGCGCTGACCGGCGACACATCACAGGCCGGCCCGCTCACCGTGTGGGCGCCGCCCGGGGTGCACGCGGTGACCTGGAACGGCCGTCCGGTCGCGGTGACGGCGGGCCAGGACGGCTCGCTCACCGGCACCGTGCCCGGCCCCGCCCCGGTGCAGCTGCCCACGCTGACCGGCTGGAAGTTCAGCACCGAAACGCCGGGAGCGCTGCCCGGCTTCGACGACAGCTCGTGGACGCTGGCCGACCATCCGGTCTCCAACGCCAGCTCGCCGTCCACCCCGGTGCTGTACGCCTCGGACTACGGCTACCAGCACGGTTTCACCTGGTATCGCGGGCACTTCACCGCTACCGGCAGCGAGACCGGGATCAAGCTGACCGCCGACGGCATCTCGCCGACCGGCGCCTACTCGGTCTGGCTGAACGGCGCGTTCCTCGGCTCGGCCAGCGCTGCCGGGGCCAGCACCCAGACGTTCACGTTCCCGTCCGGCGCGCTGCGCACCGGCCAGGACAACGTCGTCGCGGTGCTGGTCGAGAACACCGGCAACCCGGAGGGCCCGACCGGCGAGAAGACCGGCCTGTACAGTGCCACGCTGACCGGCGCGGCCACGCCGATCACCTGGCGGCTGATGGGTGCGCCGGGCGGCATCAAACTGCAGGACCCGGTGCGCGGCATCATGAACGAGGCCGGCCTGTACGGCAGCGACCACGGCTGGGACCTGCCGGGCTACCCGGACGCTGGCTGGCAGCCGGTGACGCTGCCCGACTCGTGGGCGTCCCGCGGCCTGCCGCCCGGCGTCGGCTGGTACCGGACCAGCTTCGCGCTGAACCTGCCGCGCGGCAGCTACGTCCCGGTCGACGTGCAGATCGGCGGCCCCGGGCCGGGCGCCGGCAGCGCCGACTACCGGGCGTTCATCTACGTGAACGGCTGGCTGATCGGCCGGTACGTGAACAACGTCGGCCCGCAGCACCAGTTCTACGTGCCGGCCGGCATCCTGAACGACCAGGGCAGCAACACGCTGGCCATCGCGGTGTGGGGGCTGGACGCCACCGGCGGCGGCCTGGACCAGGTCAGCCTCGTCGCGGCCGGGAACCAGGCGGGCGGCGTGCCGGTCCGCCCGGTCGCCAGCCCGGGCTACTCGGCCGCGGTCTACGGCCCACCGTCCAGCCCGCAGCCCTCACTGGCCGCCGTCCCGTCATCAGCGCTGGCCGAGGGCACGTTCACCGTCAAGGCCACGCTGCGCGACCCGACCCCGCAACCGCTCCGTAACGCGACCATTTTGCTGAACGCCCCGTCCGGGTGGCAGGTATCGCCATCCGGCGCGGCCGCCCTCGGCACGGTGGCCGCTGGCGCGGCCGCGTCGGCCAGCTTCCAGGTCACCGCGCCGGCCTCGGGGCTGACGCCGGGCCTGGTCGGCCTGCTGGCCAAGGCCACGTTCAGTACGGCCGGTCCGGGTGGCGGTACCCAGACGCTGATCAACGCGGCGGACGTCACCGTCCCGGCGCCGAGCCTGGCGTTCGACCTTTGACAACACCGGCATCACGGATAACTCCAACCCCAGCCCGTCGGCCAGCTTCGAGGGCTTCGACGGGGAAGGCACCACCTACTCGGCGCAGGGCCTGGCCGCCGACAACCTGACCCCGGGCGCGTCGGTGACCGCGGGCGGGCTGACCTTCACCTGGCCCAACGAGCCGTCCGCGCAGCCGGACAACACAATGGCCGAGGGCCAGACGATCGCGCTGTCCGGTTCCGGCGGCACCCTCGGCTTCCTGGCTGCGGCCAACAACTCGGCCGAATCCGGCACCGGCACGATCTACTACACCGACGGCAGCACGCAGACGTTCACGCTCAGCGTGGGCAACTTCTGGTACCCGTCCGGGCAGGACGGCAACCCGTCCAATACCCAGGTGGCCGGGGTGGACTATGCCAACTACCCGACGGGCTCCTCGGGGCACGAGATTTACGTGTTCGAGCAGTCGGTCAGCCTGGAGTCGGGCAAGACGGTCGCGGCGGTGACGCTGCCGTCGCTGGGCGACGTGGCCGGCTACAACCCGGCGCTGCACATCTTCGCCATCACGGTCGGCTGAAGTATCCGGTCAGCCGACTGGAACACCCCGCCCGCCAACGCCGTGCTGAGCGACGTAGTGCTCCGGGGCTGACGGCCGGCTGGCCCGGTTACCGTGGGGGCATGGCCGCCGCTACTCCGGAGCAGAGCTGGGCCGTGTGGGCCCGGGTCAGCCCGGCCCCCGGGCAGGTCCTGGACCTGCTGCACGCCCGGATGGTGGAGCCGTTCGCCCCGCACGTGCACGACGGTTTCTCGATCGGGGTCTGCCTCGAGGGCCGGGAGATGATCCGGTATCGCGGCCGCCGGCACTACGCCGCGCCGGGCAGCGTGGTCATCCTGCCGCCCGGCGAGGCGCATACCGGCGGGCCGTCGGGTGGGGCCAACTTCGTCTACCGGGTCATGTACCCGAGCGCGGAGCTGCTGGCTGACGGCGTGCCCCGGCCGCTCCGTTTCCTGGAGCCAGTCGTCATGGACCCGGTGCTGGCCACCGAGCTGCGCCGGGCGCACGCCGCGCTGAGCCGGGCCGCGCGGGGGAGTGGCCCGTTGCCGCCCGAGCCCGCAGGTCACGGGCCAGCGGGCGCCCAGCCGCCAGTCCCCGGCGCGGCTGGCCCCGGTCTCGCTGGCCCCGGACCGGCTGGCCCCGGACCGGCTAGCACTGAGCCGCTGGAGACCGAGTCCCGACTGTGTTGGCTGTTCGGCGAGCTGGTCCGGCGGCATGCCGCGTCGGCTGGGCCGGCCGATGGGCTGCCGGGTACCGGCATGGTGGCGCGCCAGGTGATGGACCGGCTGGCGGATCAGCTGACCTGCCCACCCGCACTAGCCGATCTGGCCGCCGACACGGGCCTGTCCCGTTACCAGCTGCTCCGGGCGTTCCGCGCCGAGGTGGGCATGCCGCCCTACGCGTGGCTGGCCCAGCACCGGGTAGCCCGGGCCAGGCTGCTGCTGGAGCGCGGGCACCGGCCCGCCGAGGCGGCCACGCTGACCGGGTTCGCGGACCAGGCCCACCTGACCCGGTGGTTCCGCCGCGTGGTGGGGGTCACCCCCGGCGCGTACCGCAATGGCGTTCAAGACAGCCGCCGCCCGCATCGGTGACGCTGGCCGCTGACGGCTGGCAGTTCCGGAATGCGAGGTTGCAGTGAGCCGACGCGGCTGGGTCCTGTTCGCGATCATGTGTGTGGTCTGGGGCATCCCCTACCTGCTGATCAAGGTAGCGGTCGGCGGCGTGTCGGTGCCGATGGTGGTCTTCAGCCGGACCGCACTCGGCGCGCTCATCCTGCTCCCGCTGGCATTGCGGTCCGGCCAGTTCGGCGCGCTGCGCCCGGTGTGGCGCTGGGTGGTCGCGTTCGCCGCGCTGGAGATGATCGTGCCGTGGGGCCTGCTGTCCAATGCGGAGCAACATCTGCCCAGCTCGCTGGCCGGGCTGCTGATCGCGGCGGTACCGATCATCGGTGTGGTGATCGCCCGGCTGACCGGCCGCATAGGGTCAGCCAGCACGGAGCGGCTCAGCCCGCGCCGCTGGGCTGGCCTGCTGGTCGGCCTGGCTGGCGTCGCGGTGCTGGCCGCCCCGCACCTGGCCGGCGGGCACGCCTGGCCGATCGCCGAGGTCCTGCTGGTCGCGGTGGGCTACGCGACCGCGCCGCTCATCGCCGCGCGGAAACTGGCCGACGTGCCCGCCCTGCCGATGACCACGGTGTGCCTCATCCTGGCCGCACTGATCTACACCCCCGCCGCCGCGGCGACCTGGCCGCGCCACCTGCCGTCCGGGCAGGTGCTGGCCAGCCTGGCCGCGCTCGGCGTCATCTGCACGGCCGCCGCGTTCCTGGTGTTCCTGCGGCTGATCAGAGAGGTCGGCCCCACCCGGGCCATGGTCTTCACCTACGTCAACCCCGCGGTGGCGGTGGCCGGCGGGGTGCTGGTGCTGGGCGAGCCGTTCACGATCACCATCGCCGCCGCCTTCGTCCTCATCCTGGCCGGCTGCGTGCTGGCCACCGCCAGCCGCCGCGCCCAGCCGGACGACCAGCAAGCCCAGCCAGATCAAGACCAGCCCGGCCACCCGGATCAGCGCCAGGCAGACCAGCCGGCCCAGCGTCAGTCCATGGCAGCACCGCGGGCCGCTAGCGCTGATCCTGATCACGCCCCGGCCGGCCAGTCGGCCTGCTCAGACGGGATGCGTCTCCGGGCTGATGGTCCAGTGGAGACAGTGCCGGGGGCCGTGTCAGCGTCCTCCTGTGGTGCCGTCGAGCCGGTCCACACGTCATGGTCCTCGGGACCGGCGCGGTCCAGACCAGTGTGGCCGGGCCGAGGCTGCCAGGCTCGATTCTAGAGCAGTGCGGCCCGGACGAATGGTACGTGTGCATCGAGGTCCGCGAACTGGCCGTGTTGCGGGACGGTCGGCGGGCGCCACGCCGTACCGCCTCGCGGAACCTGTACTACCCGTGCTGCTACCGGAACAGCTCGGAGATCCGACCCCTGGCGGCCAGCCGCACCATGACAGACGCGGATGGCGCGGCCGGCCGGTGAGCGGGGACCGGCTGATCCGCTCCGCGACGGCGGCCGTGGGTGTGCGCGGTGGCCGCGTTCCCGGCGGTGGTCAGCTACTCCCACATCTACGACCTGGGCCACGCGCACGGCCAGGACGGCACCGGGGGCCGGGGCCCGGCTGCTCGCGCTGTGCGTGGACGGGCTGCCTGGTGCTGCTGCACGAGGCCCGTAATGGGCGGGGCGCGCGCCAGCGCTGGCCCGGCTGATGCTGTGGCTCGGCATCGGCGCCACGGTCGGCGCGAACATCGCCTACGGCGCGGCGTTCGGGCTGCTCGGCGCGCTGGTCTCCGCCTGGCCCGCGGTGGCGTTCATCGGCGCGGTAGAGAGGGTGAACAACTGGTCCGCCGGGCCCGCGGGCCAGCCCGGGCCATAGCCCGGCCGGACGTGCCAGAGGATGTGGAGCCAGGCGGTCCGCGCCGCCTACGCCGCGTCGGTCGCGGCGGGAGCGTCACTGAGCCAGCGGGCCATGGCCGAACGGTTCAACCTCTCGCGGCGCAAGGTGAGCCAGCTCATCACCCAAACCACCATCGAGGCGCCATCGTGAGCCGCCTGGCCGAGGGTCCGCTGGCGGCCGGGCGGCTGGACGAGGGTTTGCCCGGTCACCCGGTGGGCGGTCTCGCCGCACCTGAAGATCGCGGGAGGGGACGCTGGCAGGCCGCTGGGTGCTGGATCCGCGGGCTTCCCGCGTGGGGTTCGGTGTCAGGCATTTCTGGGGAGCAGTCACTGTCCGCGGCTGGTTCGATCGGATCGAAGGCGAGGGCGTCGTGAGCCCGGACGGGAACGTCAGCGGGCAGCTGGTCATGGACGCCGCGTCGCTGACCACCAAGAACAAGCAGCGTGACCGGCACCTGCGCTCCGGTGACTTCTTCGGCGCGGCTGACCATCCCCGGGTGGTGGTGACGGTGAGCCGGGCGGAGCTGATGCCTGGCGGTCAGCTGGCAGCTGAAGGTGAGCTTGAGGCGGCTGGCGTGCGTGAGCCAGTCAGTTTCACCGCCGAGGTCGTGGACGCCAGCGCGGATGCGGTTACGCTGCGGGCCGGGCTCACCGTTGACAGGAGCCGGTTCGGGATGACGTGGAGCCCGTTGAAGATGACTTCCATGCAGGCGACCGGGTCGGTGACCGCCCGGTTCACCCGGGCAGGGGCCGGGCGCCCGCCAGATGCGGGCCCGGCGTAACGCGCGGCTGCGCCATCTAGCCTGAACAGGCTCGCCGCCGACGCGGCCGCCGGGCGGCTGCGTCTACTGGTCACCCGCGCCTATACCTGGCCGAGGTGCCCCAGGCGCTCGCCGATCTCGCCGCCGGAGCCCTCGGCAAGCTACCTACTACCACGAAGGACACGCTCATGCGCAGCGCGCTTCTCCTCGGCGTCCGGGCGGTCGTCGGCGGCTACCTGGCCGTCCACGGCGCCCAGAAACTGTTCGGCGCATTCGGCGGCCCCGGGCTGGACAAGGCAGCGGCCGGCTTCGAGCGGATCGGGCTGGCTCCGGGCAGGCAGATGGCCTCCCTGGCCGGGGCGACCGAGCTCGGCGGCGGCCTGCTCACCGCCGCCGGCATGGCCGACCCCGCCGGACCGCTGGCGATCATCGGGGCGATGACCGTCGCCGCTGCCACTCACCGGGCGAACGGCCCGCTGGCGGCCAAGGGCGGGTTCGAGCTGCCGCTGACCAACCTGGCCGCGGCGGCCGCTCTTGCCGCCGCCGGGCCGGGCCGGCTGAGGATCGGCCCGCCGCTGCCCCGTCCGCTTATCACGGCCGCCGCCGCGATCGGCGGGATCATGGCGGCAGGCTCGCTAGCCAAGATGGCAAGCGCAGCGCGCGCCGCTCACGCCAGCTCGCCGGCCGCGGAGCCCTCCGCCCAGTCCCCCCAGCCATCGAAGATGGCATAGCCGGTACAGACCCTGCTCATGCCATCCCGGCCGGGCCCGAGGAGTCTGCACGCAATCAGGCCGGCGCGGGCTCAGCTGGGCGCGTCTCCGGCCAGCGGCGGCCTGGCAGGCCGCTGGACCGGCCGCCGCCCGCCGGTAGCGATCACGCCGTAGAGATGGCCGGTCTGCAGGCGCACTACAAGCCGCCCGTTCGTGATCATTTCCTGGTCGAAGGCGGCTGGGTCTTGCTCGCCGTAAAAAGCCGAGTGAACCGCCCGCAGCTCACGGCAGGCCTCGTCGCCGGGGGTGGCTGCGACGGCAGACAAGGTGGTGGTTCCCTCGGCCACGGCGTACTGCCAGAAGTCGCAGCCGGTGACGTGGAGCGCTGCGCGCGGATCCCGGGCCAGGTTGCGTGCCTTGACCCGGCCGGCCGTGGTGGAGATGCGCACCACCCTGCCGCGGGGATCGGTCAGGTACAAGACGTTCGACAGCTGGGGGCGGCCATCCCGCGCGACGGTGGCAAGTACCCCCTGGGACTCATCCGCCACCAGGGCCCACAGTTCGTCTTCGCTGGCCATGCCCTGTTCTCCCATCGTCCCGGGACACCCTAGCAGCAGAAGTGGATGATGCCCTCCGCATGGACCGCGGGCTGGGCCAGTGCGGCTGGTGCCGGGCTTACCGCGAGGCCAGCCACTGGTGGCACCCCAGGGGAGGACGAGGGTTACCTGCGTGGCCTGGGGGCCAGGGACACGGTGGATTACACCGGGGACGTTCCCGCCGCGGTGGCCGGACGGCATCCATGCCATGGTTCACCTGGCCGGTGACGGGCTGGAGCTCGCTGAGCTGCTGGTGGCGGGCGGGCGGATCGCCTCCACTGTCGGCCTGGGTGCTGACCAGATCGAAGGACGGGCGGTCCAGGCCACGGCGGTCATGGCGCTGCCTGGCACCCAGACCCTGGAGAGGCTGGCCGCCGACGTGGCGTCGGGCAAGCTCACAGTGCCGATCCAGCGGACCTATCCGCTGGAGGAAGCCCCCAGTCGTTCGCCGATTTCGCGGCGGGCACCCACGGCAAGCTGGCCATCAGCATCTAACGGCTGCCGGGAATCACGTGGAGGCGGTGATGGCGGACAGCCCCGAGAAGTTCGCGAAGGTCCTCAGGGCTGCCAGCACGGTTGTCCGGCCGCTGCTGCGCTCCAGGCTGCATGGCGTTCTCAGTGGCCGGCTGATGCTGCTGGATTACACCGGCAGCAAGACCGGGCGCCGGTACAGCTTCCCCATCGGCTACTTCAGCTGGGACGGTGGCGACGTGCTGGCCTTCAGCACCGGAGGGTGGCCAGGCCACATCGGTGAGGCGACGGCAGTCCGGCTGCTCATCCGGGGCCGCTGGCACGACGCCGTGCCCACGGTCATCAGCGACACGAACGACAAGGCCGCGGTGCTCGCCGAGTTCGCGAGGCGCAACGGCCCGCGGGCCGCCAGAGGCCTGCTGCTGGGCCTGCCTGGTGACCGCCAGCCGGCCCGGGATGAGCTGCTGGCCGCGGCGGCCAAGACCACCATCACCCGGTTCGCGCTCACCGGCCGGGATGGCACCTGAGGAGGCGGACGGTGGAGCTGGGAGTTCTGTCGCTCAGCGACCTGCAGAGCGACCCCGCTACCGGGCAGCGGGTCAGCGCCCGGATCCGGACCCAGGACATCATCTCCTACGGGATCCTGGCTGACCAGCTCGGCCTGGATGTGTTCGCGCTCGGGGAGCACCACAGCCTGTACTTTGCCGTCTCCTCGCCGGTCGTGGAGCTCTACCGCCAGGCCGGTGCGGCGGCCGGGCATCCCGCGGACTCGTTGCGGCTGGGCCTGACAAGCCACTTCTTCATTGGCCCGACCTCACAGGGCAGCCGCGAGGCGTTCTATCCCTACTACCGCGAGTACCTGCGGCCCAAGACCCCCGGCGGCCGGGCTGGGCCGTCAGCCCGGAGGATTTCAAGCAGATAGCCAGCTCGGCCGGCGCCCTCATGATCGGCAGCCCGCAGGAAATCATTGACAAGATCATGGCCGAACGTACCCTCCTCGGCACTGACCGCTTCCTGGGCCAGGCCGACCTGGGCGGGCTGCCGCGGCCTGGTCCGCCAGTCCATCGAGCTGCTGGCCACCGAGGTCGCCCCGGTGATCCGGAAAGAGGCCTCCGCCGCAAGCCCGGGCGCACACGGCGACGACGCGGCATAACCCACGGTGAGGGCGGGGCGGGCCTACCCGCCGCTGCAGCGCTGATCTCGGACCCCGGCCGCCTGCAGGCGCAGCAGCGCCCGGTACATCGCGGTGGGCGCAGGCGGCGGGGGGAGCGGACCGGCGTGGTCGGCGCTGAATGCCTGGATCATGTAGGCGGCGAAGCGCCGCCACGTCCGGGGTGCGGCGCCAGCGGTGCCGGCGAGCACGCCGGCGTTGGCCATCAGCAGCATCGGCAGATCCTCCGCGGCGAAGTCGCCGCGGAGCTTGCCCGCGGCCTGGGCGCGCGAGATCAGGTCGAGGAACCCGTGGTAGGCCCGGTCGCGTTCGGCTTCGAACTGCCGGGCCGCCGGGAACGTCATGGTGAGCACGTTTCCGAACCCCCGGTCCTCCGCCTGCATCGCGCACACCCGCTCGATGAAGCCGCAGAAGCCGGTCCACGGGTCCGGGTCAGCCAGGGCCGCGGTGACCGCGTCGGCATAGGCGGCCATCTTGGCCTCGAACGCCCCCGCGATGAGATCGGCGCGGGTGGGAAACCGCCGGTAGAGGGTGGCCACACCCACCCCGGCGTGCCGGGCGATGTCCTCGATCGGCACGTCGAGGCCACGCTCAGCGAACACTTCCCGGGCGGCGGCGATCAGGCGCTGACGATTGCGCTCCGCATCGGCCCGCAACGCCTGCCGGGCCACCCCAGCCTCCGTGGTGCCGGAATCGCCAGCCGCGTCGGCACGGCTTGCTCGCGGGGACATGACCCCAGGCTATCAATCGGAATAGATCGTCCAGATAACCTGAGTGCCAGCCTTGAACCCGAACGCCGCTGCCGCCTGGCGATGGCGTCCAATCAGCGGATTGTGCCGGATGACGTCGGCCGGGACTGCCCGCAAGGCAGGCCGCCCGCGCTCGCGTCGGCGGCCCGGAACGTGCGGCTTTGCGGAATGCCTCTACGTCCGCACGTCGGCATAGTCCCTCGTGCAAGCGATAACCACACAGGTTGCGGTGACTTCTGAACCGGGAACCCCGTGATGCGGACGGCTGCCGGAGCGGCCATGCCGGGAGTCTGGGAACCCGCTGCCGTGTACAAGAGCCTGACTGGCTGTCAGTCCTCTCCCGGCGCTCGCCCGGAGCGCACTACGGCGATGTCCGTCGCGGCGAAGTCATCTCCGGTGCACAGCACGGGGTGCCCAGTCCGGTCGGCAAGCGCGTAGGTGAAGCAGTCGCCGAAATTGAGCCCGGCCGGATGGCGTCCCTTGCCGTATCGCCGCCAGCCGCTCATCGCCCGGGCGGCCAGGTCTGCGTTGACGGGCACGATGTCGATCTTCGCGTCACGAAGGAGCCGGTTGACAACGTCCTGCCCGGCAGGCCACAGCCGGGCTTCGATGACGATCCCCAGCTCGACGCGTATAGCGGCCGGCATCAGCCGGGCAAGAGCATTCTCAAGGTGAACCGCAAGCTCCTCGCTTCCCGGCTCGCCGAGGATGATCGCCACCGCGGCCGACGTATCGACGACAAGGCTCCGCGGCACCGGCTCAGTCAACGCGGCAGGCCAGCATCGTCGTAGTCGATGATTTCCTCCGCCGTCCTGTCGTCGGCGACCCGCAGGGCCGCTACGTCAGCCGCCAGCCGCTTCAGTCGCGTTCTCATGCTGGCCGCATGCCTGGCATGCTCACGGTCGAGCCGCTCCTTTAGCGCAGTCTCGACGGCCTCGGTCAACGTCTCACCCGTCTCGGCGGCCAGTTCCCTGGCGAGCCGGTCGGCCTCGTCGCTCTTGATACTCAGCGCCATAGGAAGAAGTATAGATGTAATAGCAGACTTCCACCACAGAGCCGCGGCCATTAAGGTACGGGCAGCGGTGCGTCTTGGCCACAGCGGCACGCCGCGGGCTTTCTGGGCCGCGTGCTGGATAGGAAAGTCCCAGCTCAGGCCGGTAACTCACACTGCACACTTACGCCGTCGTGCAAGCGATAACCACACAGGTCATCCACCTGCTCCTACGCGAAGGAGCCAGGTACATGTACCAGCTCAACGACGGCAGGTTCTCCGGCAGCAGCGGCGGCTAGCGGGCGATGACGCGCTCGGTGCATCCGGTCGAAGCGGTTCAGGACGAGTTCAACCTGGTAGGTCTGGCATGCGACCGGTCGCCGTCGATCAGTTGGCTGTCTGGGTGTTTCCGGCGGGCGCTGGTGGCGGGAGTTGGCGCATGCCGCGTGCGAGCGTCGCTGCGGCCGCGATCCCGCCCATGGTGCCGGTGAGGATGACCAGTGTCGCCTGGGCGCCGAATGCCGCGGCGAGGAACCCGCCAGACAGCGTGCCCAGCGGGATGGAACCCCAGGTGACCAGGCGTGCGGCGCTGCGTACCCGGCCGAGCAGTCGGCCGGGTGTCACCTGGTAGACGTGATTGTTGACGACGACATTGAAGGCTGGGGCGGCCAGCGACCGCAGCCCCGAGACGACGCCGAGGCCGAGGACGTTGGGCAGCAGCATGAGAAGGCCGATCTCCACGGCCCACAGCCAGCCGACCGTGACGACCACGCGGCGTTCGGTGAAGCGGCGCCGTACCCATGGGGCCACGAACGAGCCCAGCAGGCCGCCCACCCCGACGAAGGCGAACATCACACCGATCAACGCGGGGGAGGCGCCCAACTCTTTGGCGCGCACGATGAGCACGAGGGTGAGAGCGTTGAAAACCAGGTTTACCCCGCCGATCACGCCGACCGCGGCGCGCAGGAACGGCTGGCGCCACACCCAGCGCAGGCCCTCGCTGATCTCGGTCCGCAACCGGGTGCGCTGCCGGGCGCGGGATGGCTGGAACGGTCGCCGGATGGACAGCAGCGCGGCGAAGGAGACTAGGTAGCTCACCGCGTTGACCAGGAAGGGCAGCAGCCAGGCGACGCTGAACAGCATGCCGCCGAGCGGCTGGCCGGCCACGTCGGCGCCCTGGGTCTTCGCCTGGTTCTGCGCGAGCGCGGCAGGCAGCTGTTCCTCGCTTACCAGTTGCGGCAGGACGGCCCCCTCGGCCAGGTCGAACAGCACGAACAGGCTGCCTTCGATCAGCGCGGCCACGATCACTTGCGCCATGCTCAGCCAGCCCAGCGCGATGGTGATCGCGATGCTGCCCAAGGCGACCGCGCGACCGGCATCGCAGATGATCATCGTCCGCTTCCGGTCCCACCGGTCGATGAACGCGCCCGCGGGCAGATACAGCAGCAGGAACGGCAGCGTCTGCGCGAATCCGACCAGGCCGGCCTTGGCCGGAGAGTGCGTCTCGGCCAGCACCAGCAGCGGGAACGCGATCGAGGTGACCCGGGTGCCCACGGTGGACACCACCTGGCTGCTCCACAGCACCATGAAGTCGCGATTGCGCCGCAGCGGAACCGGGCCCGCCGCCGACGGCCTAGTTGCTGGGCCAGCCGTGGGCTGGCGCGCATCCTCAGCCATGTACTCGGGTTGCCGGGAACGGTCAGGCGCCTTCGGTGGTGCCGTCCGGCCCGCCGCCAGCCGGCCCGGAGCCGTAGCGCTCGCGGCGCAGCCGCTGGGCCTCGGCTGCTATCTCGGCCGTGGCGATCGGGCAGACGGCAAGGTCGCTGGCGCACTCGTCCTGCGTGGCCAGGCCGAACAGCTCACTGTTGACCCGGATGGGCGCGCCCGTTATCAGGGCGAGGTTTACGGCGTCGCTGGGCCGGGAGTCAACTTCCCGCGGCCCGTCGGGGCCCTGCACGATCACGGCCGCGTAGAACACCTGGGCTATCAGGGTAGTGATCCGCACCTCGGAGATCGCCGATCCCGCGGCATCCACCAGGCTGGCGGCCAGCTTGTAGGTGAGCGGGCGCGGGGCCTCAGCCGATTCCAGGGCCAGCGCGAGCGCGGCGGCCTCGGCCGGCCCGATCCAGATCGATAGCTGGCGGTCGCCGGCCCGCTCGGCCAGGATCATTATGTACTTCCGCCGCAGCATGTCTTCCCCTGCGGACCTGCGGACCTCGGTCACCGACACGTCGACCCATTCCGCGGCGCTGGTCTGCGGCATGCTCTTCTCCTTCGGGATGTCGATCACCTGGGCGAGCCGGGGAGCCAGCGCCGCCCGCGCCTGATGCAACCGGGATTTGACCGCCCCCACCGAGACGCCCAGTTCGCCCGCCACCTCGCTGTGACTGAGGCCTTGCAGATAAAAAAGCCGGACTGCGTCGCGCTGCCCGTTCGGGAGTGCACCGATGGCATTACGGATCCGGGCCGAGGTGTCGGCCGACTCGGCCATCTCCGCCGGGCCCGGAGCGGAGCTGGGCTGGTCAGCTGGCAGGCCGGGCAGTTCGGCCCGGAGCTGGCGCAGCCACCGCCGGGCCACGTTCAGCGTGATGCCGCAGAACCAGGCGCCGAACCGCTCCGGCGTGCGGAGCCGGCCCAGATCGGTCATCGCGGCGATCGCCGCTTCCTGCGCGGCGTCGCAGGCCAGCTCCGGCGACCCGAGGACCCGCGTGGCCAGGAACACGGCGGTGTCCCAGTGCCGGGCCAGCAGTTCGGCGAGCGCTCCCCGGGAACCAAGCAGCGCGTCGCCTACCAGGTCAGCGTCGGTCCTGCGCCGCTCGCGAGGGGTCACTCTTTATAGTGCCGCCAAGGCGCCTGCGGGTTAGCCAGGCAACAAATGTTCCCGCGGCCGGCAAGATCGCCTTCGTGCCGGTAGCGCGGGCCTGAGCCGTCAAGCACGGCCAGCGCCGCACGGCGGCCATAACCCTATCCAGGTCAACACGCATATCTGCGAATGCAGCAACGCTCCGGAGAGATTGCACCTGCAGGTGAGACCCCCCGGTCGTACGGGACCGTATGGTCGAGGTCGCACTGCGCGGCTGGGCGTCGGCAGATCGGGTACCTGCAGTACTGGTCCCGGGCCTCGACCAGCGCCCGCAGTCGGCCCGGAATCCGGTAACCGGCGGCCGCGTCCTCGTGCCGGCAGGCGGCACCCGGGTCGGTGAGACCGTTGGCACCCTTGGCATGAACAGCCTTCCGGGCGGCGGTCAGAGCATCGTTCAACGCCGTTTGCAGTGCTGCGGCCGGCCAGGCGGCCCCAGCGAACCGGGTGGCGGCCATCAGTGGGGGAGGCAGGCCAAAGATTGTCACCGGGACGGTGGGTTCGCTCGATGGTTCGCCCCAGGCCGGGATCTCCTGCCCAGCGCGGCTCCGCACGGCCCGGCCGGCGGCTAACAGCTCGTCCAGGGCTAGATCCTCGATCCAGCACATGGACATCTCACCCGGGGCTAACCCCGGAACACCCGGGGTCGTGGCCGGAACGCCTGGCCTCGGCTCAGGTACCGATCCGTGCTCACTGGGCGTGGCTGGCGTCGGGCTCACCTCCCCGCGACGAGGGCTGCTGCCAAAGAAGCTATCGGGACCATAGTACCGGAGGTATACGCCAAATCAAAAAAATTTTTCGAGCACATATTCGAGTATGTGGTGCGAGGGTCAGGTCGGCTCGGCGTACCCGTGGGCATAGGCGTAGCGCATGGCCTGGGCGCGGTCCCGCGAGCCCGTCTTGGCGAAGATCCGGTTCACGTGCGTCTTGACGGTGGCTTCGCTGACGAACAGCGACCGGGCGATCTCCCGGTTGGACTGGCCGGCCGCGATCAGCCGGAGCACCTCGGCCTCGCGTGGCGTCAGGTCTCCGTCGGCAGGCACCGTGTCAGCCGGGCTGGCCGGTTCGGGCGCACGTGCCGCGGCCGATGCCAGCCGCTGCTGCACCCCCGGGTCGAGCACCGCCTGCCCGGCCGCGGCGGCCAGCACCGCCCGGCCGATCTCCGCCCGGGTCGCGTCCTTGGTCAGGTAGCCGAGCGCCCCGGCCTGCAGCGCGCCGATGATCGACTCGTCGTCCGCATACGTGGTGAGCACGACGACCCGGGTGCCCGGGTGATCGGCCGTGATCCGCCGGGTCGCGGCCACCCCGTCGCAGCCCGGCATGTTCAGGTCCATGAGCGCGACCTGCGGGTGCACCGTCGCGACCAGGTTGACCGCGGCGTCACCGTCCGCGGCCTCACCCGCCACGGCAATGCCGGGCAGCGTGCCGAGCAGCAGCACCAGGCCTTCGCGGACCGCGGACTGGTCGTCCGCGACGATAACGCTGACCGGTTCGTCGGCGGATTCTTCCGGGCTCATGCCGGAATTCTCAGGCTTACCCGCCACTCGCCGCCGGCCGGCCCCGCGGTTAGCGTGCCCCCGCTCAGGGCGGCGCGTTCCCGCAGGCCGGTGAGTCCGTAGCCAGCGCCACTGGCGGCCAGCGGGCGTTCGATATCAAGGGTGGGCAGCGGATTGACGACCTGCATGGTGAGCTCGGCGGGCGCGTAGTCCAGGGTGAGCCCGACCGGCTGGCCCGGCGCGTGCTTGCGCGCGTTGGTCAGCGCCTCCTGCGCGGTCCGGTAGACGGCCAGGCTGGCCTCGGCCGGGACCGGCCGCGGCGAGCCGGTGATGACCAGGTCAACCGGGACGTCGCCGTCGGTGCTGTACTCCTTGATCAGCTCGGCCAGCTGGTCGGCCAGCGGCACTGCGTCGTCGCGCAGGGCCAGGATGGCCCGGCGGGCATCGGCCAGGCCTTCCTTGGTGAACACGCTGGCCCGGCCGATGCACTCGATCGCCTTGCCGAGTTCCGGGCTGCCGGTGGGCAGCGTGCCGAGCAGCGCCTCGGCCGCCTCCAGGTTAACCGACACCGCGGCCAGCGAGTGGGCCAGCACGTCGTGGATCTCCCGGGCGATCCGGGCCCGTTCGGCCAGCGCGGCCGTCTCGGTCTCGGCCTCGCGGGCCCGCCGGGTCTCGGCCAGCGCCTGCTCGGCCAGTTCGGCCCGCATCAGGTAGCCGTGCCGAGTCAGGCCGATCGCCCACAGCCCGATGAACGCGAGCGAGTAGCCGATCAGCGACTCGGCCGGCGCGCCGGTGGCCAGCCCGGCGGCCAGGAACGCGGCCACCGTGGCCGCGGTGATGGCCATGGAGATCTCGGTGTTCAGCCGGGCCCCCACGGTGCCGGTGACCACGCACCCCACGGCGATGGCCGTGCTGAGCGGGGACAGCCCGGCCAGCACGCCGCCGGCCACCCCCAGCACGGCCAGGGCCACGACGGTCATCCGCTCCCGGCCCCGGGTGAGGAACCAGGCCACCCCGGCGACCACGCAGACGCCCAGCGCGACGGCCAGCGCGATGCCCTCCGCGCCGCCGCCCAGGTGCGGCTGGGCCAGCGGCACCGTGACCAGCACCATCAGCAGCACGATGCTGCGGACCGCGACCAGGACCGGCGACACGTCCAGCGCGCCCGGGGTGGCGGCCAGCGTCCGGTCCGAAAACAGAGAGCGAAGCACGAATAAAACGTATCTGGCCCGCTCGCGATGGTCATCGGCGTGCGGGTTGACGTTGGGTGGAGATGCGCGCCTCCACCCTGCTCTCCAACCAGCCTGGACCCAGAGTCAAGCCATAGGCCGACGCGCCGGGAGGGGCCGGCTACCTAGCGTTTCTGGCGTAACGAACCGCGCTAACCCAGCTCAGCTAGGAGCCTCCGAATGACCGCCAGCGTTTTGATCCCCAACCTCGCCATCCTCGTCGTGGTGCTGATCTCCGACCTGGGCCACCGCAAGGTGACCCCGCTCCGGCTGATCCGCCCGTTCATCGCCGCCGTGGTGATCGTCCCGTTCTACTTCAAGGGCGTGGCCGGCTCAGGCGACGGCCTGGCGCTGGAAGCCGCCGCGACCGCGGCCGGGCTGGCCCTGGGCGTGCTGGCCGCCGCGTTCATGCGCGTCTCGCACGACCCGCAGGCGGGCAAGGTCAGCACCTGGGCGGGCCTGCCGTACGCGCTGGTCTGGATCGTGGTAGTCGGCGGCCGGATCTTCTTCGCCTACGGCTCGACCCATCTGTTCGGCGCCCAGCTTGGCCACTGGATGCTGACCAACCAGATCACCGTCAACGCACTGACCGACAGCCTGATCTTCCTGTCGGTGGCCATGCTGCTGGCCCGCACCGGCTCGCTGGCCGTCCGGGCCCGCCGGGTCGCCGCCCGCCGGGGCGACCGGCCGGCCGTCCCGGTGACGGCGGACCGGTAACGGCAACCAGCGCAAACCGCGCCACCAGCCGCAACCGGCTGGTGGCGCTGGCGTTCGATAGGGAAAGGCGCGGCTGTGCGGGCGGTCAGCGGTGCGCCGACCGGTCAGCGGATGCGGCGGCCCATCTCCTTGGTGGAGTAGCCGCCGAGGTCGGTGACCGCGGCCTGGAACCGGTCGGAGCGGAGCAGCGCCCACAGCGGGGCCAGCAGCGGGCTGTCCATCGCGTCCGCCGCCACCACCAGGTCATATGGCTCCCGGGTGACCGGCACGAAATCCAGGCCGAACGCGCGGGCCGCGGCCATGATGCCCAGGCCGGCATCCGCGCGGCCTGCGGCCACGGCGGCGGCCACGGCCAGGTGGGTGGGCTCCTCCCGGGCGTAGCCGTCAATGGCGTCCGGGCTGATGCCGCGGCGGCCCAGTTCGTAGTCGAGCAGCACCCGGGTGCCCGCGCCGCGCTGCCGGTTGACGTAGCGGACGCCGTCTTGCCGGAGGTCCTCGATCCCGCCCAGGCCGAGCGGGTTTCCGGCCGCGACCATCAGGCCCTGGTCGCGGTGCAGCAGCCGGACCACGGCGACCTCGGCCGCGCCGAGCAGGCGGTCCAGGTAGGGCAGCGTGTACTCGCCGGTGGCCGGGTCCAGCAGGTGGGATCCGGCCAGGTGGCAGAGCCCGTCGCGGAGCGCGACCAGGCCGCCCAGCGAACCGACGTTCGACGAGGCCAGGGTGATCAGCGGGTCCTCGGCCCGCAGCGCGGACGCGGCCAGGTCCAGCACGAGGTCGTGTGAGCCGATGGCCACGATGGTCCGGGAGATCTCGTCGATGCCGCGGAGCAGTTCGATGTCCACCTGCTCGCCGGCGTGATGCCCCTCCTGGCCGGCCGGCACGACCAGCAGCCCGTCCGCGCGGACCAGCGAGGTCAGCACCCCGGCCCCACGCGGCAGGGGAGTGGCCACCATGGTCCCGCCGACCAGGCCGAGCCGGACCCGGACCCAGTCGTCCATGCCGAGCGGGGAGGCCAGCTTGCGGGCCAGCCGGGCGGTGGTCCGCGGCCGCTTGCGTGGCGGCGCGCCGGACAGCTCGGCGAGCAGCGGCTCGGCGAAGATGTCGAAGGTCAGCGCGGCCGAAACCGGGTAGCCCGGCGCGCCGAGCACCGGCGTGCGGCCGACGGTACCGAGCACGACCGGGTGGCCGGGCCGGACCGCCACCCCGTGCACGGCGAGGGTGCCGCGCTCGGCCACCACCCGGGCGGTGTAGTCGTCCCGGCCCGCGCTGGACCCGGCCACGATGATCAGCAGGTCGCAGCCCGCGGCCGCGGCGGTGACCACGTCGGCGATCCGGTCCGGCACGTCCGGCTCGATGGGCAGGCAGCGTGCCTCGCAGCCGGCCTCGCGGGCCTGAGTGGCCAGCATCAGCGAGTTCGTGTCGGTGATCTCCCCCGCGGCGGTGGCCGTGCCGATGGGCCGGACCTCGTCCCCGGTGGGCACGATGGTGACCATGGGGCGGCGCCGGACCACCAGGTGCGTCGCGCCCGCGGCCGCCGCGGCGGCCAGGTCCGGGGCGCGCAGCCGGTGCCCCTCGGGGAGCAGCAGCTCGGCCGCGCTCACGTCCTCGCCGATCGACCGGACGTGCTGGTAGGGCGGCACGGCCGCGCGCAGTTCGGCCTGCTCACCCTGATAGTGCACGTGTTCGCGCATGACCACCGCGTCGCGGCCGTCCGGCATCGGGTCGCCGGTGTCCACCACGTCGTAGCCGTCCGGGGGAAGCAGTACCGGGGTGGTCTCGCTGGCGCCGATGGTGTCGGCGGCGCGGACCGCGATGCCGTCCATCCCGGCCGCGTCGAACGGCGGTGACGACCGGGTGGCCCACACCGGCTCGGCCGTGACCAGCCCGGCCGCGTCCTGGACCGGGACCCGGATGGCGGGCAGCCGGGCCGGGCAGCCCGCGGCGTCGCGGGCGCTGCGCCAGGCGTCCAGCGCGCGGGCGGCGGGCACATCGCGGATGAAAGGACTGTCAGCCATGACCGCCGCTAACCATACAAGGTGACCTCGACCTCGGCGCCAGCGTCGAGGCCGGTGGCCTCCTCGGCCACGACCACGAAACCGTCCGCCGCGGTGAGCACGGACAGCAGCGCGGACAGCCCGAACAACGGGGTCGCCACGCCGTCCTGGACGCGGACCTGGACCACGTCGAGCCGGCCGGTGGCCGACGCCAGGTCGCGGGCCAGCCGGGCGCGCACGGTCGGTTCCGGCGGCGCCGCCGTGCACCCGCCCACCAGGCGCACCAGCGGGACGCCGAGCAGCCGGAAGATCACCAGCGCGGACCGCGGGTTGCCGGGCAGCCCGATGATCGGCACATCGCCGCATTCGGCCAGCAGCGTGGGCTTACCCGGCCGGATGGCCAGGCCGTGGCACCAGATCCCAGGGGTGCCGAGGCCACCGACCACACCGGCCGTCTCGTCCCGCGCGCCGACCGACGAGCCAGCCGAGATCACTATGAGGTCGCTGCGGCCGAGCGCGGCACGGAGGGCCGATTCCAGCGCGGCGGCATCGTCGGGCACGATGCCGCCCTGGACCGGCTCGCCGCCCGCGTCAGCCACCAGCCCGGCCAGCGCCACCGCGGTCGCGTCCCGCACCTGGCCGGGCCGGAGCATCGCTGTGTCCGGCGGCACCACCTCGTCGCCGGTGGACAGCACGGTCACCCGCGGCCTGCGGTGCACGGCCACCTCGGTGACCCCGGCCGCGGCCAGCATGCCGAGGTCCTGGGCGCGCAGCGGCCGCCCAGCCGGGGCCAGTTCGGCGCCGGGGACGGCGTCCTCGTCGGCCCGCACTACCCCGTCCCCCGGCGCCACCGGCCGGACCACCTCGATCGTGCCGGGCATGGCCTCCGCCGTGTACTCGATCATCACGACGGCGTCCGCGCCCGCGGGCAGCACGCCACCCGTGGGCATGCTGGCCGCCGTGCCGGGGCCGACCGTGACGTCCGGCTCGGCGCCCATCAGCACGGCCCCGGTGACCTCCAGATAGCCGGGCAGCCCGTCGGACACGCCGTACGTGTCGGCCGCCCGCACCGCGTAGCCATCCACGGTCGAGCGCGCGAAGCCGGGCAGCGGGTGCGGCGCGGTGACCGGCTGGGCCGGCACCCGGTGCAGGGCCGCCGGGAGCGGAACCGTTTCGGCCGGGGTGCGCCGGCCCGGCCGGAACCCGGCCAGCGCCTCGGCCACCGTCCGCGTGGTGAAGAACTCCCGCCCGGTGCGCGCGGCCGGGTCAGTCTCCGTCACCGCTCCTCAGCCGGGTGACGCTCAGCACCGGGCCCAGCGCCACCTGGCCCAGCCCGCAGATTGAGGTCCGGCGCATGACCTGCTCCAGCTCGACGATCTGCCCGTCCACGTCGGCGGGCCCGCCGCCCGCGGCCAGCAGGCTGGTCAGTATCTGGTGCGCTTTGGCCGAGCCGACCCGGCAGGGCACGCACTTGCCGCACGACTCGTCGCGGAAGAACCGCAGCACGTTGGTGGCTGCGGCGAGCAGATTGGTGCCCTCGGCCATGACCACCATCGCGCCCGAGCCGAGCATGGTGTCGGCCTCACGGAGCAGCTCGAAGTCGAGCGGGCTGTCGAGCTGATCCGGGCCGAGGAAGTTCGAAGACGCGCCGCCGGGCTGGACCGCGCCCAGCCGCCGGCCGCCGGACACCCCGCCCGCCAGGTCCAGCAGCTGACGTACCGTCGTGCCCATCGGCACGCAGTACACACCAGGCTGCTCGACGTGGCCGGACACGGCGAAGAACTTCAGCCCGGTGCTGTCCCCGGCGCCCTGGCCCCGCCACCACCCGGCGCCGCGGCTGAGGATGACCGGCACGTGCGCGAGCGTCTCCACCGAGTTCATCAGCGTGGGCTGGCCGTGCAGGCCGTAGACGCCGGGGAACGGCGGCTTGTTGCGCGGCTCGCCGCGGTGCCCTTCCATGCACTCGATCAGCGCCGACTCCTCGCCCAGGATGTAGCCACCCGGCGAGGTGAACACCTCGACCGACAGCCGCCGCCCGGTGCCGGCCACGTCCGCTCCGACCAGCCCGGCCGAGCGCAGCGACTCGATCTCCCGGCGGATCACCGCTTCCTCGGGCCCGTACTCGTGCCGGATGAACACCCAGCCTTCCTCGGCGCCGACCGCGAGCATGCCGAGCAGCATGCCCTCCAGCACCAGGTGCGGCTGCTCGGCCAGGATCTGCCGGTCCTTGAACGTGCCCGGCTCGGATTCGTCAGCGTTGCAGATCACGTATTTCGGCGTGGCCGCCTGGGCGGCGACCAGGTCCCACTTCCGGCCGGTGGGGAAGCCGGCTCCGCCCATCCCGCGCAGCCCGGAGTCCTGCAGGGCGGTGATGACCTGGCCCGCGGTCAGCTCGCCGGCCAGCACGGCCCGGAGCACGCCGTAGTGCCCGGCCGCCGATGGGTACGGGTCGTTCGGCCACGGCTGCCCACCCGCGTCGCGGCGCACCGCCTGCTCCCCGGCGGGCCGGCTCCGGACCGGGCCGCGGCGATCAGCGACTGCGCGTCGGCCGCGGTGGCCGGCTGCTCGTTGACGCTCACCGCCGGGGCCGCGTCGCACCGGCCCAGGCAGGACACTTCGACTAGCTCGATCTCGGCGTCCTCGCCGTGCTGCTGGCGTAGCTCCGAGATCCGCCCGTCCGCGCCGTTCAGCCAGCAGGCCAGGTCGCGGCAGACGTGCAGCTCGACCGGTTTCGGCGGGTCGGTGCGGAAGTGCGGATAGAACGAGATCAGCCCCTCGATCTCGTACAGCGGCCGGCGCACCTCCCGGGACAGCGTGACCAGTTCCTCGCGGGGCAGCCAGCCGACCCGCTCCTGGATCGCGTTCAGCGCCGGGATCAGGCTCGGGCCGGGGAACTTGCCCGCCCGCGCCTCGACGCCGGGCAGCTTCACCCGTGGCTGGGCCACTACGTCTCCTGCCGATCGCCGACCGCCTCGGTCTGCCGGTCTCGGCGCTCGATCCGCACCGCGCAGAACTTGAACTCGGGGATCTTACCGACCGGGTCGATCTCATCGATGGTGAGCAGGTTGGCCGCGGCCTCGCGGAAGTGGAACGGGATGAAGCAGTTCCCCGGGGCCTCGCGGTGCGAGTAGCGGGCGGCCAGTTCGATGGTGCCGCGGCGCGAGCTGACCCGGGCCAGTTCGCCGTCCGCGATGCCCAGCCGGGCCGCGTCGCCCGGGTTGACGTACACCTCGGCCTGCGGCGCGATCGCGTCCAGCGCAAAGGAACGCCGGGTCATCGAGCCGGTGTGCCAATGCTGCAGCAGCCGCCCGGTGTTGAGCACGAACGGGTACTCGGGGCTGGGCAGTTCCCTGGCCGGCAGCCATTCGGCGGGCACCAGGTGGGCCAGCCCGTCGTCGGTGTTGAACTTCTCGCCGAACATGACCACGGTGCCGTCGCTGTGCTCGGGATCCGGGTTCGGGTACAGCTTGCCGGACAGCCCCAGGTTGTCGTAGCTGAGGTTGGTGTAGCTCGGCATCACCGAGACGATCTCCTCGAAGATGTCCTGGGCGCAGGTGTAGTGCCAGCCGAGCCCGATCCGGTTGGCGATGTCCTGCACCACCTCCCAGTCCACTCGGGCCTGGCCCGGGGTATCCAGCACCTTGCGGCCGCGCTGGACCCGGCGGTCGGTGTTCGTGTAGGTGCCGTCTTTCTCCAGGTAGGACGAGGCGGGCAGGATCACGTCGGCGAACTCGGCCGTCTCGGTCAGGAAGATGTCCTGCACGACCAGGAAGTCCAGCGCGGCCAGCGCCTTGCGCACCTTGTTGATGTTGGGGTCGGACAGGAACGGGTTCTCGCCCAGCATGTACATGCCGCGCACGCCGCCCTTGAGCGCCGAGCCGATGATCTCGGTGACGGTGAGGCCGCGCTTCGGGTCCAGGTCGCTGGTGCCCCAGGCCTGCTCGAACCGCTCCTTAACCGCCGGATCGTCGGCCTTCTTGTAGTCCGGGTAGAACATCGGAATCAGGCCCATGTCCGACGCGCCCTGCACGTTGTTCTGCCCGCGCAGCGGGTGCAGGCCGCTGCCCGGCCGGCCGACGTTGCCGGTGATCGCGCACATCGCGATCAGGCAGCGCGCGTTGTCCGTGCCGGTGGTGTGCTGCGAGATGCCCATGCCCCAGAAGATGACCCCGGCCCCGGCGTCGCCCCAGGCCCGGGCCACCCGGCGGATCAGCGCGGCGTCCACGCCGGTGATCTGCGCGGCCCGCTCTGGCGGGTAGTCGGCGACGGTCCGCTTGAGCGCCTCATAGTTCGAAGTCCGGTGCGCGATGAAGTCGTCGTCGGTCAGCCCGAGCCGGATCACCTCGTGCATTACTCCGTTGTAGAAGGCCACATCTGTGCCCGGCTTGACCTGGCAGAAGATGTCCGCGTGGTCGGACATCTTGTCGGCCCGCGGGTCCACATAGATGATCGTCGTCCCGTTCCGCCGGGCCTGCTTGAAGAACGACGAGGCCACCGGGTGGTTGGCGGTCG
The DNA here is from genome assembly GCA_963758575.1 of uncultured Actinomycetes bacterium. Classification (GTDB taxonomy): domain Bacteria; phylum Actinomycetota; class Actinomycetes; order Streptosporangiales; family Streptosporangiaceae; genus RYN-230. The sequence goes on along the minus strand of CAVWWE010000042.1, from coordinate 4,231 downwards.
GGTTGCTGCCGGTGACGATGGCCACGTCGGCGTTGATCACGTCGCCGTAGGTGGTGGACACCGCACCCGAGCCGATGCCCTCGAACAGCGCGGCCACACTGGACGCGTGGCACAGCCGGGTGCAGTGGTCCACGTTGTTGGTGTGGAAGCCGGTCCGGATCAGCTTCTGGAAGAGGTAGGCCTCTTCGTTGGAGCACTTGGCCGAGCCGAACCCGGCGATGGCGGCCGGCCCGCCCGCGGCGTGGATCTCGGTCAGCCGGCGGGCCACCAGGTCGAGCGCCTCGTCCCAGGTCGCCTCCCGGAAGTGCGGCAGCACCTCGGCGTAGTCGACCAGCCCGCCCGGCTTGCGCCGCCGCTTGCTGCTCCGTCCGTCCCCGGCGTCCCGCCGGTCCCCGGCGTCCCGCCGGTCCCCGGCGTCCCGGCCGCGTGGGCCGTTGTCGTCCCCACGTACATCCGCCGACAGCGGGCCCTTGGGGTAGGAGTCCTCGCGCCGGATCAGCGGCACGGTGAGCCGCTGTGGCGAGGCCGCGTAATCCCAGCCGTACCGGCCCTTGACGCACAGCCGGCTCTGCGAGCCGGGCTGCTCCCGGCCGTCGGCAAACGCGATCGCGCCGCGCTCCCGGTCCACGTGGTAAGTCAGGGCGCAGCCGACGCCGCAGTACGGGCAGACCGTCTGCACCGGGTCGAGCTCGCTGCGCGGCCGGATCGGCACGTCGCGGATGGGCTTGTTGGTCAGCGCGCCGGTCGGGCAGGCGGCCACGCACTCCCCGCAGGTAACGCAGGACGACTCGCCCATCGGGTCGTTGAGGTCGAACGCGATCCGGGTGGCGTACCCCTTGCCGCTCCGGCCGATCACGTCGTTGCCCTGGACGTCGTCGCAGGCCCGCACGCAGCGGTCGCACAGGATGCACGAGTCGTGGTCCACCGCAATCACCGGGTTGGACACGTCGGTGCCCCGGCCACCGCCCAGCGGGAGCCCGTCTTCCCGGGCCACCCCGAACCGGTCGGCCAGAGCCAGCAGCTCGTTGTCGCCGGTCGTGGTCTCCTTGGGGTCGGCGGATCGCTCCGGCTGGTCGGCCAGCAGCAGCTCGGTGAGCACCGCCCGGCTGCGCTCCAGCTCCGGCGTAGCGGTCCGCACGGTCATGCCTTCTTCGCAGGCCCGCACGCAGGATGCGGCGAACGCCGGGGCGCCCACGTTGACCACGCACATCCGGCAGACGCCGACCGGGTCGTACCGCTCGTCGTGGCACAGCACGGGGATGTCGATGCCCGCCGTCTGCGCCGCGGCCCAGATGGTCGAGCCTTCCGGGACCGCGATCTCCTGCCCGTCGATGGTCAGCGTGACGGTCCGGGGCGTGGCTTGTACCGGTATAGCCATAGCGTCAGTATCCGTCGCTGCGCGACATAACATCAACCGAAGGTCAGCAAGGTCTGCTGGGTCCGGGCGGCCCTGCCGGTCCAGCCCGCGGGCCGCGTAGTACTCGTCGATCATGCCGCGCAGCCGGTCCGCGGTCAGCGTGGCCACCCGGCCCGAGCCGAGCTGCACCGGCTCGGCCAGCAGCCGCTCGGGCAGCCAGTCGTCACCCGGCTGCCAGCCTTCCCGGATGTTGAACACCCGCTTGGCCAGCACGATGCGGCGGGCCGTCTGCCGCAGCTCAGCCCCGTCCACCGGCCAGCCGGTCACCGCGGCCAGCAGCGCCGCCCACTCGTCGAACGGCTCGGTGAATACGCCGCGGAGGAACTTGCACAAGATCATCGAGTCCATCACCGCGGCCCGGTCCTCGGTCTCGATCGCACCAGCCACCTGGGCGGAACCGCCGGCCAGCCGGTCGTACTGCCCGGACAGGTCGGCCTCGTAGGCGCCGGACCGGTTGTGATCGGCGCCGCGCGCGTTGACGGCCAGCCCGAGGGCCATGGCCTGCAGCGTGCGCGGCTCGTAGCCAGGCAGCTCCAGGCCCTTGACCTGCGGGGCGAACGCGGCCGATCCGCCGCGCACTACGGCCGCGGCACGCCGCGAGCCTTCGGCCAGCAGCTCACCCAGCTCACCGCTCCGGTCGCCGATCTCGTCCAGCGCGCGGAGCAGCGCCGACGGGTCGCCGAACCGCAGCCAGGGCGCGTCGATCAGGCCGCGCTCGGCGCACTCCATGGCCCAGGCGATGGTCCCGCCCGCCGAGATGGTGTCCAGGCCCAGCTCGTCGCAGCGGGCGCTGGCCGCCAGCACCGCGTCCGGGTCGGCCACCCCGCACATCGGGCCGAGCGCGAAGACGTTCTCGTACTCGACCCGCATCTTCTTACCGCCGCGGGACTTATAGATGTGCTCGCAGCCGATCGTGCACGACGCACAGCTGTTCCGCGCGACCTTCCGCATCCCGGCCAGTTCCTCGGCGGCCAGCTGCGGGGCCCCGGCGAAGCTGGCCGCCTGGAAGTTGCGCGTGGGCAGCGTGCTGAGCGCGTTGAAGGCCAGCAGGTTGGCCAGCGTGCCCAGCTCGCGGTACTTGGCCGTGGCCGGCCCGAACGAGCGGGCCCGCAGGTCACGCGCGGCGGCCAGCACCGCATCCGGGTCGGCCGTGCCAACCTTGATGGCCGCGCGGACCGCGATCGCCTTGACCCGCTTGGCGCCCAGCACCGCGCCCAGGCCACCGCGCCCGGCGTGCCGCCCGTCATGCGAGACCGTGGCGTACCGGACTAGGCGCTCCCCGGCCGGCCCGATGGTCGCGACCCGCCAGCCATGGCCGAGGCGGTCGCGCAGCCGCCGCTCCGCCTCCGCCGCGGGCAAACCCCACAATTCCGCCGCATCGATCACCCGCGCGCCATCCCCATCCACCAGCACTGCGGATGGCTGAGCACAAGCACCCCTCAGAACGATGGCATCGTGGCCGGTCAGCTTGCCCGCGATAGCGAACTGGCTGGAGGAGAGGGCGTCGTTCAGCATGCCGGTCAGCGGGGACTTGGCCACCACGGCAAACTTGGCACTGGTGGTCAGCGGGGTGCCGACCAGCGGGGAGAACACGAACGCCAGCGGGGCGGCCGCGGACAGCGGGTCGACGCGAGGCGGGCCGAGCCGGTGCATCAGCCAGGTGCCCAGCCCGGCCCCGCCCAGGTAGGCGCGGAGCAGGTCGTCGGGCAGCGGCAGCCGCTGCGACGTGCCGGTGCCGACGTCAACGACCAGCGCCTGGCCGCAGTAGCCGCCCGCCGTCATCGGGGCCTGCCGTTAGCCGACATATGTAGATCTACCCTCCGGCGTCGGCGGACAGGAAGAACACGATGTCTCCAGCGGCCAGCGGGGTCTCGCCATCCCGTGTCAGCTGGTCGCCGTTCAGCGCGGCCGTCACGTGCCCGTCCAAGGCGACCCCGGCGGCGGCCGCCGCCTCGGCCAGCGTGGCCGCGCGGGCTGGCTGCGGGCCACGGTGCCCGTCGGCCAGCGTGCCGAACCGCTGGATGGTGATCTCGGGTGCGGGCGCGGCCCGGGCTGCCTCGTAGTCGGCGGGCTCGTTGACGTTGACCACCGAGTCCAGGGCCGGGTCGAACGCGGCCAGCACTGGGTCGGCGCGCAGCGCCGGCTCGTCCAGCCGGTCCACCGAGCACTCGTCGAACAGGAAGGCCGGGCGCAGCCGGTCGGCCGCGACCAGCCGTTCCGCGACTGGGGCGAGCGTGGTGCGGTACGCGGCGGCCAGCGGCTGCGGGTAGCCGCGGGCGACCGGCAGCCCCACGTCGGCGCCGTCCTGCACCGCGCGGAGCACCCGGCGGACGAACGCGGGATGCAGGAACGGCATGTCGGTCGAGCTGATGAAGGCCATGTCAGCCCGGCCGGCCAGCGCGGTCAGCCCGGCCGCGATGCCCTGGACCGGGCCCTTGCCCTCCCGCGGGTCATCCACCACCTCGACGTCCGGCGGCAGCGCGGGCAGCGCCTGGCCCGCCGCCCGGACCACGATGACCGGCCCGTCCGTCACCCGGGCCAGGATGCCGGTGGTGCGGCGGAGCAGCGTGGAGCCGTGCCACTCCAGGGCCGCCTTGGGCGTGCCCATCCGGGACGACCGCCCACCGGCCAGCACCACACCCGCGGAACCTGGCATGCCCTCATGCTAGGCGCTGCCGGCGCCCCGGCTTACTTAGTGCGGTGCGGGCGCGAACAGCATGCCCTGTGGCTGCAGTGCCTCGCCACGCACCGGCAGCTTGCTGATGTGCCCGGTCCACGGGTTCAGCGCGCCCAGGTAGTTGGCCGGAGCGGGCC
>CAVWWE010000041.1:0-17983 GCA_963758575.1 uncultured Actinomycetes bacterium | reverse complement strand
ATCCGCCCCCGGTTGGGGCGTTTGGACCGTAGTGGTTAGGTAGTTACAGGCATCTCAGGAATCCCAGCCGAAGAGGTGTTGCCGTGGGCAGACGCACCAGGATCGGGTCATGGCCGGTGTACCGGCAGCTCGCCGGGCCGGACCGGCTCGGGCTCGGCGCGGCCACCAAGAGCACGGTCAGCGACGGGCTGCGGCCGCGGACCGCCGCCGCGGACCGGGTGGTCAAGTCGGTCTGCCCGTACTGCGCGGTGGGCTGCGGACAGAACGTCTACGTCCAGGACGAGAAGGTCACCCAGATCGAGGGCGACCCGGACTCACCGGTCAGCCGGGGCCGCCTGTGCCCCAAGGGCTCGGCCAGCCTGCAGCTGACCACCGGGGACAGCCGCCAGTACCAGGTGCTCTACCGCCGGCCGGGCGGCACCGGCTGGGAAAGTCTGGACCTGGACACGGCCATGGACATGATCGCCGACCGGGTCATCGAGGCGCGGCGCCAGGGCTGGCAGGAGGAGTACCAGGGCCGGCGTACCCGGCGCACGCTGGGCTTCGCCAGCCTGGGCGGGGCGACCCTGGACAACGAAGAGAACTACCTGATCAAGAAGCTGTTCACCGCGCTCGGCGCGGTACAGATCGAGAATCAGGCCCGGATTTGACACTCCTCCACAGTCCCCGGTCTGGGGACTAGTTTTGGCCGCGGCGGCGCGACCACGTTCCAGCAGGACCTGCAGAACTCGGACTGCATCCTGATCGAGGGCTCGAACATGGCTGAGGCCCACCCGGTCGGGTTCCAGTGGGTAATGGAGGCCAAGAAGCGCGGCGCGAAGATCATCCACGTCGATCCGCGGTTCAGCCGGACCAGCGCGGTGGCGCACCTGCACGTGCCGATCCGGGCCGGCGCGGACATCGCGTTCGTCGGCGGCCTGATCAACTACGTGCTGCGGCACGGCAAGTACTTCCACGACTATGTGGTCAGCTACACCAACGCGGCCACCATCATCACCGAGGACTTCCAGGACACCGAGGACCTGGCCGGGCTGTTCTCCGGGTTCGACCCGGAGCACCGCAGCTACGACCCGGAGACCTGGCGCTACCAGGGCGGGGAGGTCGAGCCGGCCAGCGGCGCCCGCGGCCTGGAGCCAAACCACCGGCGGGAGGTGCAGGCGGCGGCTCGCGGTGAGGCCCATGGGTCGGGCGGCGCGGCCGCGCACCCGGAGCCGGACACCGATCCCACGCTGCAGCACCCGCGGTGCGTGTTCCAGATCCTCAAGCGGCACTTCGCCCGGTACACCCCGGACATGGTGGCCGAAGTGGCCGGCGTGCCGGAGGAGCAGTTCCGCAAGGTGGCCGAGCTGGTGACCGAGAACTCCGGCCGGGACCGGACCACCGCGTTCGTGTACAGCCTGGGCTGGACCCAGCACACCGTCGGCGTGCAGTACATCCGGACCGCGGCCATCCTGCAGGCGCTGCTCGGCAATATGGGCCGGCCCGGCGGTGGCATCCTGGCGATGCGCGGGCACGCGTCAATCCAGGGCTCGACCGACATCCCGACCCTGTTCGACCTGCTGCCCGGCTACCTGCCGATGCCGTTCGCGCACCACGACCGGCCGGACGACCTGGACGCCTACGTCGAGGCGGAGAAGACGCAGAACGGCTTCTGGGCCAACACCAAGGACTACATGGTCAGCCTGCTCAAGGCGTACTGGGGCGACGCGGCCACCGCGGACAACGACTTCTGCTACGACTACCTGCCCCGGCTGACCGGCGACCACAGCACCTACCCCACGGTGCAGGCACAGATCGAGGGGACCTGCACGGGCTACTTCCTGCTCGGGCAGAACCCGGCGGTCGGCTCGGCCAACGCCCGGATGCAGCGGATGGGCCTGGCCAACCTGGACTGGCTGGTGGTCCGCGACCTGGTGATGATCGAGAGCGCCACGTTCTGGAAGAACGGCCCGGAGATCGAGACCGGCGAGATGCGTACCGAGGACATCAAGACCGAGGTGTTCTTCCTGCCGGCCGCGGCGCACACCGAGAAGAGCGGCAGCTTCACCCAAACCGGGCGGATGCTGCAGTGGCACCACACCGCGGTCGAGCCGGCCGGGGACGCGCGCAGCGACCTGTGGTTCACCTACCACCTGGGCCGCCGGATCCGGGCCAAGCTGGCCGGCTCCAGCGCCGAGATGGACCGGCCGGTGCTGGACCTGACCTGGGACTACCCGACCGAGGGCAGCCAGGACGAGCCGTCCGCCGACGCCGTGCTGGCCGAGGTCAACGGCTGGGACGCGGCGGGGAAGCCGCTGTCCTCCTACACCCAGCTCAAAGCCGACGGGTCCACCACCTGCGGCTGCTGGATCTACTGCGGGGTGCGGGCCGGCGGGGTGAACCAGGCCGCCCGGCGCAAGCCCGGCCGGGAGCAGAGCTGGGTCGCCCCGGAGTGGGGCTGGGCCTGGCCGGCCAACCGGCGGATCCTGTACAACCGGGCTTCGGCCGACCCGGACGGCAAGCCGTGGAGCGAGCGCAAGGCGTATGTCTGGTGGGACGAGGAGCAGGGCAAGTGGACCGGGCACGATGTCCCGGACTTCATTGCCGACCGGCCGCCGTCCTACCGGCCGCCGCCCGGCTCGTCCGGGGTGGCCGCGATCTCCGGCATTGACCCGTTCATCATGCAGGCCGACGGCAAGGCGTGGTTGTTCGCCCCGGCCGGGCTGGTGGACGGCCCGCTGCCCGCGCACTACGAGCCGCAAGAGTCGCCGCTGCAGAACGCCTTCTACCAGCAGCAGCACAACCCGGTGCGAGAGATCCTCAAGGGCCCCGACAACCGGTTCCAGCCCAGCGGCGACGAGCCGGGGTCCGAGGTGTTCCCGTACGTGACCACCACCTACCGGCTGACTGAGCATCACACCGCGGGCGGGATGTCCCGGTTCCTGCCCTACCTGGCCGAGCTGCAGCCCGCGATGTTCGTCGAGGTGTCCCCGGAAGTGGCCGCCGAGCGCGGGCTCGAGCACATGGGCTGGGCCACCATCATCAGCGCGCGCAGCGCGATCGAGGCCCGGGTGCTGGTCACCAGGCGGATGAAGCCGCTAACGGCCGGTGGCCGGACGGTACACCAGATCGGGCTGCCCTGGCACTGGGGGCCGAACGGGCTGACCACCGGGGACGCGGCCAACGAGCTGTCCCACCTGGCCCTGGACCCGAACGTGCACATCCAGGAGGTCAAGGCGATGGCGGTGGACATCCGGCCCGGCCGCCGGCCGCGCGGGCCGGAGTTGCGCGACCTGATCCGGTCCTACCAGCAGCGGGCGGGCATCACCGACGAGACAGGGACCCAGGTGTGAGATGAGCAGCGCGCCACTCGACCCGGCGGCGCACGCCGGGTACCACGAGCACCCGCCCCGGATGGGCTTCTTCACCGACACCTCGGTGTGCATCGGCTGCAAGGCGTGCGAGGTGGCCTGCAAGACCTGGAACGCGGTGCCGGAGGACGGCATCGAGCTGACCGGGATGTCCTACGACAACACCGGCGGGCTGGGTGCGTCGACCTGGCGGCACGTCGCGTTCATCGAGCAGATCCAGCGGCCCGGCGAGGGCGCGGCGGACGATGCCGCGGTGGGTGGCGCGGACGGCTCCCGCTGGCTGATGTCCAGCAACGTGTGCAAGCACTGCACCGAAGCGGGCTGCCTGGATGTCTGCCCGACCGGGGCGCTGATGCGCACCGAGTTCGGCACCGTGGTGGTCCAGTCGGACATCTGCAACGGCTGCGGGTACTGCGTGTCGGCCTGCCCGTTCGGCGTCATCGAGCGGCGCGAGGGCGACGGCCGGGCGTGGAAGTGCACGCTGTGCTACGACCGGATCGGCGACGGCCTGGAGCCGGCCTGCGCCAAGGCCTGCCCGACCGAGTCGATCCAGTTCGGCCCGGTGGACGAGCTGCGCGAGCGGGCCGCGCTGCGGGTCGAGGAACTGCGGCTGGCCGGCGAGTCCAGCGCCCAGCTCTACCTGGATGACCCGGCCGACGGCATCGGCGGGGCCGGGGCGTTCTTCCTGCTGCTTGACGAACCGGAGGTGTACGGGCTGCCGCCGGATCCAGTCGTCACTACCCGGGACCTGCCCCGGATGTGGCGGCACGTGGCCACGGCGGGTGCGGCGCTGCTGGCCGGCGGGCTGGTCACCGCCCTGGGCCGGAATCTGTGGCCATGAGCGGGGCCCGGGATCTTTCGGCGTGCACGGCCGGGGCCAGCACGAGCGGGACCGACGGCACGATGGCCAGCGGCGTCGCCGCGGCGAAGAATTGATGGTGCCCCGGGCGCGGCCGGACTCCTACTACGGCAAGCCGATCATCAAGGAGCCGGTGTGGGGCGCGCGGGACGTGGGCGGCTACCTGTTCTTCGGCGGGCTGGCCGGCGCCTCGTCGGTGCTGGCCGCCTACGCGCACCTGACCGGCCGGAATGAGCTGGCCCGCGCGTCGAAGGTGTGCGCGGTCGGGGCGGTCGGCGTGTCCGGGGCCGCGCTGGTGGTGGACCTGGGCCGGCCGGAGCGCTTCCTGAACATGCTCCGGGTGGCCAAGGTCACCTCGCCGATGAGCGTCGGGTCCTGGCTGCTGTCCGCGTTCGGCGGCGCGGCCACGGTCGCCGCGGCCAGCGCGGTGACCGGCCGGGTGCCGCGGATCGGCGCAGCCACCACCGCCGCCGCGGCCGTCACCGGTGCGGGGGTCTGCACGTACACCGCCGCACTGATCTGCAACACGGCCGTGCCCGCCTGGCATGAGGCGCACCGGGAGATGCCGTACCTGTTCGCCGGGTCGGCCGCCTCGGCGGCGGGCGGCTTCGGCATGATCGTCGCGCCCTCGGACCAGGCTGGCCAGGCGGTCCGGTTCGCCGTCCTGGGCTCGGCCACCGAGCTGACCGCGAAGAGCCTGCTGCTGCGCCGGCTGGGCGAAACGGCCGAGCCGTACCAGCGCGGCCGGTCCGGGCAGCTGATGGAGGCGGCCGAGGTGCTGACCGCGGCCGGGCTGGCCGGGGCGGTGCTGTCCGGCGGCCTGCGGCGGGGCCGCGGCCAGCGGATGGCCGCCGCGCTGTCCGGCGCCGCGCTGATCGCCTCGTCCGCGCTGACCAGGCTCGGCATCTTCGAGGCCGGCCGCGCGTCGGCCCGCGACCCGAAGTACACCGTCGGCCCGCAGCGCGAACGCCTCCGCCAGCGCGCCGCAAACGGCCAGCACCCGGGCGACGGCCACCGCCCGCCCACCCACGCCAAGCCCAGCGTCTGACCGCACTGGCCCCATCAACCCCACCAGCCCCAGCCTCCCGCGCTCGGCCATCCCGCCAGCCCCAAGCGCCTGCCCGTAGCCGGCGCCCGCGCTGGCTCAACTACGTCGATGTTTCATCGGTGCGGTCTGGTGCGCAGCAAAGTTTCATCGATGCAGTTGCCGCCGGGCGGAGCCGCGCAACAAATGTCTCTGTGGGCACATCAGTCACATCATGCACGGGACGCGGCGGAGAGCGGGAAGACTGGGGGCGTGGATAGCGCGGACACGCTGCCGGCCGCGGCGGGACGGACCAAGGCCGGCTCGCGGTGGCGGCTCAGCCGGGCCGGCCCGGCGTGGCTCCGCGCTTACCTCGTGGTCAGCGCCGTATCGCTGGCCATCTCGCTGTACCTGACCTGGCATCTGCTCGGCGGGTTCGGGCAGCGCATGATCGCCGGGAACCCGGACGACGTCCGGCTGTTCGAGTGGTACCTGGTGCACGGGCCGTGGGCCATGCTGCACGGGCACGATCCGCTGCTGTTCGCCGCGATGAACGCACCGGCCGGGGTGAACGGGATGTGGAACACCCCGCTGCTGGTGCCGGCGCTGATCATCTACCCGGTCACCGCGCTGGCCGGCCGCTGGCCGCCTACAACACGCTGTTCGTGCTCGGCCTGGCCGCCGGGCCGGTGTGCGCGTTCGCGCTGCTCCGCCGGTTCACCCGCAGCGACTGGGCGGCCGCGGTGGGCGGGCTGGTGTTCGGCTTCTCCCCGGCCGTGCTGGCCGCCGGGCTCGGCCACCTGGACCTGGTGCTGATCGGCCTGATGCCGGTCATCCTCATGCTGGTGCTCGACCTGGCCACCGGGCGCCGGGCGGCGCTGGGCGGCGGGCTGGCGCTCGGCCTGGCCGCCGCCGCGCAGCTGTTCATCTCCGAGGAGATCCTGTTCCAGGCCAGCCTGGTCGTCGTGGTGTGCGGCGTGCTGCTGGTGCTCACCGCACCGCGGACCATCACCCGGGCCGGGCTGGCCCGGCTGGGCCGCGGCAGCGCGGTCGCGGCCGTGGTGTTCCTGGTCATCTGCGCCGGGCCGCTCTGGCTGCAGCTGTTCGGGCCGCTGCACCAGCACGGCAGCCCGTTCACGCTGTCCTTCTTCGAGGCCGACCTGCGTGGGTTCATCGAGCCGTCGCACCGGTTCTGGCTGTCCACCCCGGCCAGTTCCGCGTTCGCCGCGCACTACGGCGGCGGCCCCGCCGAGTACCTGGCCTACCTGGCCCTGCCGCTGCTGATTACCGCACTGCTCACTGGCCTGCTCCGGATCACTGAGCTGTACCCACGCCTGCTGCTCGGCACCGGGCTGCTCTTCGCGCTGTTCTCGCTGGGCAGCCCGCTGCTGGTGAACGGCCGGTGACCGCGGTCCGGCTGCCCTGGGGGATCGCCGAGCACTGGCCCATCTTCGGCTCCGCGCTGCCCGGCCGGTTCGCGTTCGTGGTCGCGCTGGCCGCGGGCGGGCTACTCGCGCTCGGCCTGGACTGGCTGGCCGGGCACTGGGGCCGGACCGGCCCGGCGCTGGCCGCGGCGCTCGCCGTGGTCTGCCTGGCCCCGCTGGCCGCGCGGCCCTACGCGGTCACCCCGGCCAGCAAACCCCCGCTCTTCTTTAACGCCAGTGCCCGCTGGCTGCCGGCCGGCCGGACCGTGCTCGTCCTGCCGTACCCCACCGCCACCCAGACCCAGCCGCTGGCCTGGCAGGCCGCCGCCACGATGGCGTTCCAGATGCCGGGCGGCTACTTCATCGGGCCGGCCCCGGTGGGCAGGCGTTCATGGAAGGTCCCGGTCCGGTGCCGACGGCCAGCACCTTCATCCAGGTAGAGCAGGGCATGCCCGCGCCGCCGGTCACCCCGGCGCTGCGCGCCCAGTTCCACCGGGACATGGCGTACTGGGGGGCCAACGCGATCGTGGCCGGCCCGGGCACCCGGCCAGCCCTGGTCCGGCTGGTCCGGGAACTCACCGGGCGGGCGCCGGTCAGGACCGGCGGCGTGCTGCTCTGGCGGCAGCCCTAGGACGGGGCCGGCCCGGCTGGCTGAGTTGGCTCGCGGGGCTTGGCCGGTTCGGCTGGGTCGGCCGGCTTGGCTGGCTCGTGCTGCCCGTTCGGCGTGAAGTGGCTCTGGACTTCCTGCTCAGGGCGGCGCTCCTGGCTCTTGGCGTACATGGCCAGGGCACGCTGATCCTCTGCGGTCAGCGGCGGGGGGGCCAGGCTACGCGGCCACAGCCGCCGGGCCGCGACCACGTTGGCCTCCACCGCGTACAAGGTGAACTGGGCCTGCAGATAGAGCCAGGCCAGCAGGCCGAGCACGATGCCGAACACGCCGTACAGCGACGAGCTGTGCGACAGCGTGTGCGCGACCAGGGACGTGCCGAGCAGCTGCAGGATCTGCCACACGACGCCGGCCAGCACCGCGCCGGGCAGCATCTCCCGGGTGCCGATCTCCTTGGCCGTGGCCAGCCGGAAGCCGTACCAGAACACCCCGATGTTGAGCACCAGCGACACCGCGATCGCGGCCACCTGGCCGCCGAGGCCGAGGGATTTCGCGGCGCTGGCCGCCACCCCGGACAGCAGTGTGGTGAGCAGCAGCCCGATGCCGACGGCCAGGATCAGCACGATGTCCCGCAGCATGGACCAGGGGAACCCGGGACGGCGGAAGATGGGCACGCCCCATACCGTGTTCAGCGCGTTCTGCGCTGCGCTGGCCACCCCCCGCGCCCCGAGGAACGTCAGGATGAGGCCGATGGCCAGGGCCGGGCCGGTCTGGCTGAGCCCGTGCACGTTGTTCTGCAGCTGCGGGCCGATCACCGGGAACTGGCCGAACGCGGAGTCGAGCACCTTGTCCTTCAGCGACGGGTTGCTGCGCAGCACGATGTCCAGCACGGTGACCAGGACCAGCAGCAGCGGGAACAGCGCGGCGAAGCCGTAGTAGGCGATCAGCGCGGCCAGGTTGCCGGCCTGGTCGTCGCCGAACTTCTTCCACACCGCGATGGGGAAGGCCAGCCAGCGGTGGTCCTGCTGGGCGTGGTCCACCCGATTGACCAGCTTCTCTACTACGTTCATGGCCGGTGACCATCCTCCGGGTGTGCCCTAACTGGCCACTACCCGGAGCGGCCGGGCTCATGCTCAGGACGCGCTGTCCGGCGGCCAGCGGCAGCGTGTCGCACTGGCTCGCGCGCTGGTCAACGAGCCCGAGGTGCTGCTGCTCGACGAGCCGCTCGGCGCGCTCGACGCCAAGCTGCGCCAGGAGATGCAGGTCGAGCTCAAGCGGATCCAGCGCGAGGTCGGCATCACGTTCGTGTACGTCACGCACGACCAGGAAGAGGCGCTCACCATGAGCGACCGGCTGGCCGTGTTCAACCAGGGCCACATCGAGCAGCTGGGCACCCCGATCGAGGTGTACGAGCAGCCGGCCACCGATTTCGTGGCCGGCTTCATCGGCATCTCCAACCTGCTGGAACGGGACGGCCGGCACTTCACCATCCGGCCGGAGAAGATCCGGCTGCTAGCGGCCGGTGACGCGGCGCCACCGGGCAGCCACGTCGAAGAGGGCCGCATCGAGAACGTCGTCTACCTCGGCATGCTCACCCGCTACCTGGTGGAACTGGCCGGCGGCGGCCATCTCACCGCGGTCCGGCAGAACCTGGACGGCGCCGCGGCCGACTACCTCGGCGCCCAGGGCACCACGATCAGGGTCGCCTGGCGGGACGACCAGACCTACGAAATCACGGGCCAGGCCGCGCCGGGTCCCGCGGAGGGGAAGGAAGACTCATGAGGAGATGGACGCTGGGCGGCGCGCTGCTCGCGGCGCTGTCTGTCCTGATATTGGTGGCCGCCTGCGGATCCTCTGGTGGCAGCACCAGCACCAGCAGTAGCAGCGGCAGTTCGGGCAGCGGGGCGACCGCCGGGCTGACCCCGCCACAGGCGGGCACGGCCGTGCCGTCCTCGGTGGGCAAGACCGAGGGCAAGCTGAACCTGATCGCCTGGGAGGGCTACGCCCAGCCGCAGTGGGAGAGCCGGGCCGTACCGACTACCACCGGATCGGCCCGGCTCTCCGCCCGCGCTGTGGCGCCGGGCCTGGCTGCGCGCCACGCTGACGCTCAGCCCGCCGCTGGCCTGGTTCCTGGTCATCTACCTGGCCTCGCTGGTGGTCATGCTGATCACCGCGTTCTGGAGCGTCAACCCGTTCACCAACAACCTGGTGCACAGCTGGACGCTGGCCAGCAACTGCCCGAGGTGAACGTGGTCGTGGTCGGGGTGCTGCTGCTCACCGTGATCCCGGTGATCATCGCGGCCCGGCTGACCGGGGGCGGCGGAGTCACCCGTGGGTCAGCGGCGGCCGCCATCCCGGGGGAGTGAGGGCACTCAGCCGGCCTGCCCGAAGCTGGCCACCAGGTACATGACGCCGAACGGGTCGCCGCTGTAGTGCACCTGCGCAGGCGGCCCGGTGCTGACTAGCTCAGTACCGGCCAGCGCGCCCGCCAGCACCTGCCAGGCCGGGCGGCCGGTCGCCATCAGGTCCCGGGCCAGCGCCGGGTCCACGGCCAGCAGCGCGTCCAGGTCGGCCGCCCGGACCGCGCGCTCCACCTCGGCGTCGAACCCGGCCGCCCGCTCGTCGAACGCGCCCGGCGCCTTCGGCCCGCGCCGCGCGCTGCCATCGCCCAGCACCAGCAGCGCGGTTCGCTGGCCCGTCGCGGCCAGTTCCGCGCCCAGCTTCCGGCAGCCGGCCGGCGTCTCGTCCTCGCTCACCGTCCAGATCACCCGCGGCCCCCGGTAGACCGCCTGGTCCAGCAGATAGGCCCCGATCCCCGCAGCCGGCGGCAGCGCAGGCCTTTCCTGCTTAACGCCAGTGCCCGCTGGCGGCCTACATATGTCGGATACGGTGTCGCCGCGCTCAAAGCTACATATGTCGGATACGACGGCGGCCCCGCCGAACGCGGCCACGTTCAGGCGGCCGTCGGCCGGCCAGGTGGTGGTGCCCGGGCCCGGGGCCACGACGGTGACCTGGTCGGGGTCGTCGGCCAGCAGCGCGGCCACGGCGGCGGCGCACGCGTCGCGGAGTTCCGGCAGTACCGGGTCGGCGCCGGTCAGCTCGCGGACCAGCAGTGGCGGCCACGGGCAGAGGGCGGCGGAGGTAATCAACTCAGGCCAGCCCGCGGACGGTGCGGGCCTGCGGCTGCTCGCCCTGGATGGCCGAGACCATGCGGAGCACCTGGCGGGTCTCGGCCACCTGGTGCACCCGGAACACCCGGGCGCCCAGCCAGGCGCAGATCGCCGTGGTGGCCAGCGTGCCGGTCAGCCGCCCGGCGGGCGGCTGGTCCAGCGTCTCGCCGACGAAGTCCTTGTTGGACAGCGACACCAGTACCGGCCAGCCGGTGCCGGTCATCTCGCCGAGCCGCCGGGTCACCTCTAGCGACTGCCAGGTGTTCTTGCCGAAGTCGTGCGCCGCGTCGATCACGATCCGCGCCGGGTCCACCCCGGCCGCCACTGCCCGCGCGGCCAGGCCCAGGGTGTGGTCCAGGACAGCGGCCATCACGTCGTCGTAGGCCACCCGGAACGGCCGGGTCCGCGGGGCCAGCGGGCCAGCGTGCGCGCAGACCAGTCCAGCGCCGAACTCGGCGGCCACCTCGGGCAGCGCCGGATCCTGGCCGCCCCAGGTGTCGTTCAGCAGGTCCGCCCCTTCCCGGCAGACCGCCCGGGCCACCTCGTGCCGCCAGGTGTCCACGCTGATTACCAGGTCCGGGTAGGCGGCCCGGACCGCGGCCAGGAACGGCACCACGCGGCGGATCTCCTCGGCCACGTCCACCGGGGCGCCCGGGGCGGCCGCCACCCCGCCGACATCCAGGATGTCCGCCCCGTCCGCGACCACCTCGTGCACCCGGTCCAGCGCGGCGGCCTCGTCCCAGGTCGCGCCCTTGTCGTAGAACGAGTCCGGGGTCCGGTTGACGATGGCCATGACCAGCCGCTGGTCCGGCGGGAACGTCTGCGCGCCGAGGTGCAGCGGGTGGGGGGCACTGGCGTTCGGCATGCTAAGTGGCCGGGCCGGGGCAGGCCGCGGCGCTGCGGACGGTCACCACCGGCGGGCGCTCGCGGGTTGGGATCGGCCGGAAGCGCGGCCGGGCCGTGCGGTTCTCCCGGACGAACTGGCGCAGCGTCGCGTCGGCCGGGGGCGGGGCTGGCGGGTTGCGCCGGGCCTCGGCCACCACCAGCAGTTCCGCGGCCATCACGGCCAGGTCGTGGTCGGCCTGGTGCTTGTGCGCCCGGGAGCCCAGGTCCACCTGGGCCAGCGCGTCCAGGCCGTAGCCGGCCGCGGTATCCAGCAGGGTGGACAGCTCGACCCCGTAGCCGACCGGGATGCTCAGTGACTCCATCAGGCCGCGGCGGGCCGCCCACTCGCCGGCCAGCGGCTGCACCACGCCGGCCAGTTCCGGCCACCACAGGCTGAGCAGCGGGCGGGCGACCAGTTCGGTGACCCGGCCGCCCTCGGTCGAGGTGGAGCCGTCGTCTTCGGTGCGCACCCGCTCGTAGAACCCCTTGACCAGGCGTACCCCGGGGTCGGCCAGCAGCGGGCCGAGCAGGCCGGTGACGAAGTGCGGGCCCCACCGGGTCAGGTCCGCGTCCACGAAGACCAGCAGGTCACCGGTGGTGACCAGGAGCGACTTCCACAGCGCCTCGCCCTTGCCGGGGAACGTGCCGAGCTCCGGCGCGACGTCCTTGGCCCGGTACACGGTGGCCCCGGCCCGGGCGGCCACGCTGCCGGTGTCGTCGGTCGAGTCGGAGTCCATGACCACGATCTCGTCCACCAGCGGCAGCTCGGTGACCAGGGCCTGGCGCAGCGCGGCGACCACCCGGCCCACGGTGCGCTGCTCGTTCCGGGCCGGGATCACCACGCTGATCCGGGTACCGGCCTGCTGCTTGGTGGCCAGCAACCGGGGGGCGGGCCAGTCCTGCCAGCGCGAGGTGCGCACGACCGGCAGCCTACCCGGCGCGGGAACACCAGCATGCGTCTGGGATGTGGCAGCATGCGTGTCCGGCTCAGCTGCCCCAGAAACCCCAGCTGTTACCGGTCTGTGGCCAACCTGCGCCGATGATTAGACGTCTGGATAAGTGGTCAACATTTCCCATAAGGGAATGAAGTGTGCTGAAGGAGCCGTGGATGAGGCGAACGGTGCAGGGATGGCTGGTGGCCCTGGGCGCGGTGGCCGCGCTCGGTGGCGGGCTGCTCAGCCAGGCAGGGTCAGCGGGTGCGGCGGTGACAGGGCCGGCGACGCGTAGCGCCCCGGCGGCTGCTACCTATGTGGCGCCGAAGGGGTACTTGGGCCCGGGGTCGCATGGCCCAGCCGTCAAGGCGCTGCAGGAGCGGCTGAACTACCTGCACTACTACTCAGGCAAGCCGGATGGCCAGTTCGGCGCGAACACCGAGGAAGCGGTGTGGGCGTTCAAGGAGGCCCAGGGCATCCAGACCACGGTCGCCCCGGACAGCGTGACCGGGGCCATGAAGCGGGCGCTGGTGCACCCGAAGCAGCCGCCGGTGCTGGTGCCCAACGGCGGCAGCTGGCGGATCGAGGTGCATCTGGCTCTGGGCTTCCTGGTGCTGTACAAGCACAACGCGCCCGAGCTGATCAGCCACATCTCACCCGGCGGCGGCTACTACTACCCGTGCCCGGCGCCGCAGACCGGCACTTGCGGGCCGGCCATCACCCCGGACGGCAACTTCCGCGCGCACTGGTTCGCGCCCGGCTGGGTGAAGGTGCCGCTGGGCGAGATGTACAACCCGGTGTTCTTCATTGGCGGGTCGTACGCCATTCACGGCGACACCATCGTCCCGCTGTACGCCGCGTCGCATGGCTGCGTGCGGATCCCGATGTTCATCGCCAACTTCTTCCACAAGCTGGTCTACGTCAACGAGACCAAGGGCACGCCGATCTACGTTCGCGGCCACGTTGCCGGTACCTGAACCGCTCGATTTCATTGCCATCCCTGGGGGGACGACCCACGTTTCCCCAGGGATGGCAAATGTTGTGTTAAGGCAGGTAAAACCGTTCAGGTAGGTATGGCATCCTGTCGCGGTGGCCACGCGTGAGATCCGGCAGCGCGGGTTGACCGCGCCGGCGAAATACAGGTTCAGCAAAGTCCCGCAGATCACGATTTTCTTCTGGATTATCAAGATCCTCACTACCGCCATGGGCGAGGCGTTCGCCGATTTCATGGCGCTGGACTACAACCAGGTGCTGGCCGGCGTGGTCGGTACCACGTTGTTCGTGGTGGCGATCGTGCTGCAGTTCCGGGCCAAGCGGTACAACGCGTGGATCTACTGGTTCGCGGTGTCCATGGTGGCCGTGTTCGGCACGCTGGCCGCCGACGGCATGCACCTCAAGCTGGGGGTGCCGTACTCGCTGTCCAGCAGTTTCTTCGCGGTCTGCCTGATCATCGTGTTCGTGGCCTGGTACCTGACCGAGGGCACGCTGTCCATCCACAGCATCAACACCCGGCGCCGGGAGCTCTTCTACTGGGCCACAGTGTGCGCCACGTTCGCGCTGGGCACCGCGGTCGGCGACATGACCGCGACCACGCTCGGGCTGGGCTACCTGGCCTCCGGGGTCCTGTTCACCGTGGCCATCCTCATCCCCGGGCTGGCCTGGTGGAAGTTCCGGCTGAACGCCGTGGTCGCGTTCTGGACCGCCTACGTGCTGACCCGGCCGCTCGGCGCCTCCTACGCGGACTGGATGGGGGTCGCGCACCGCTACGGCGGCCTGGGCTGGGGCCGCGGCCACGTCGCCGTGCTGCTCACCATCGTGATCGTCGGCTTCGTCGCCTACCTGGCGGTGACCAAGGTGGATGTGGACAACACCGAGTTCACGCCCGTGGCTGGCCGTTCTCCCGCCCCGGGATCCGTCCCGGGACCCGCCCGGGGATCTGTCCCGGGACCCGCCCGGGGTGGCGCCCGGCACCGCCGCTAGCTGGCCCTTCATCCCCCGGGGTTAGGATCGCTGCTGGTAGCCGTGGTTGCGGCTGCCCAGTGTCGGTCGTCTGGCTGGGAGGTTGTGATGGGGAGCGACGGGCTCGCCCGGGCCCTGCTCGACGCGCTTCCTGACTCGACCGCGGTGCTGGACCACTCCGGGGACATCCTGGCCGTGAACCGGGCCTGGCAGATGTTCGCCGTGGACAACGGGGGCCGGACCGGGGCCACCGGGGTGGGCATGAACTACCTCTCGCTGTGCGAGCGCGCCGCCGCGGACGGCTGCGCGGACGCGGCGGACGCCGTGGCCGGGTTGCAGGCAGTGCTGGACGGCGCGGCGGTGTACCGGGAACTGGAGTACGCCTGCCCGTCACCGGCGGTGGACCGCTGGTTCCTGCTCCGCATCACCCCGCTGGCCGGGGACAAGGCCGGCGCGGTAGCGTCCCACGTCAACATCACCCGGCAGAAGCAGGCCGAGCGGGAACTGGCCTGCCGGGCCGCGACCGACCCGCTCACCGGGCTGGCCAACCGCGGCCTGCTGCGCATCCGGCTGGACTCGGCGCTGGCCCGCCGCCCGGAGCTGGTGGCCAGCCCTGAGGTGGGCGTGCTGTGCCTGGCTGTGGACCAGCTGACGGTCATCAACGACAGCTACGGTCACGACGCCGGGGACGAGGTGCTGCTCACCATCGGGCACCGGCTCCGGTCGGAGGTCCGCGCGCAGGACACCGTGGCCCGGCTGGGCGGCGGCGCGTTCGCCGTGGTGGCACCGCGGCTCGGCGCGGCCGCGCTGGACGCGCTGCGCTGCCGGATCGCGGCCGCGCTCGGCCAGCCGCACCTGATCCACGGCCACCTGGTCCCGGTTCCAGTCCGGGTGGGTGCTCATCTGGCCGTGCTGGGTGACCCCGCCGACCGCGTGCTGCGGCAGGCCGAGGTAGCGTGCGGGCGTGCCCTCATTGCTCAGCCAGGCTGACTGGTACGCCAGCCTGCCCACCGTGTACGTGTCGGCCGGCATGGTGATCACCGATGCCGCGGACCGGATGCTGATCGTGAAGCCGAACTACCGGCCGCACTGGAGCCTCCCGGGCGGCATCGTCGAGGACGGTGAGGCGCCGCACCAGGGCGCGGCCCGGGAGGTCGCCGAGGAAGTAGGCCTGAACCTGGCCGCCGGTGACCTGCTGGTGGTGGACTGGATGGCCGCGGAGGGGACCCGGCCGCGAGCGGTCATCAGCTACCTGTTCGACGGCGGTACGGTCGACGGCGACGTGCCCATCCGGCTCCAGGAAGAGGAGCTGGACGACGCTCAGTTCGTCAGCTGGGCCGAGGCCGAGGCCAGGATGCCGGCGCACACCGCGGCCCGGGTGCCCGCCGCCCGGCAGGCCCGGCTGCAGGGGCGCACGGTCTACCTCCCGGCCTGCCGTTAGCTAACTCGCTGCCCGGGCTGCCCGGGCTGCCCGGCTGCCTGGCCCGCCGGCCCCGGGTTACAGATGGCGCAGGATCTCCTCGAACGCGGCTACGCCGCCGATGACTTCGGCCACCGGTGCCAGGACCGCGATCAGCCCTTTGAGCTGCAGTCGCAGTCGTTTCAGCCGGTCCGGCGCGGGATCCGGGTCCTCGTCTATCTCGTCCTGGAGCAGGTTCACCGCGTCCAGCGCATCTTGCTGAGCCGCCGTGGGGTCCGGCACCGCGGCCAGTGACTCGTGTGCCCGGGCCAGTTGCTCCCGCAAGTCCTGCACCGTGGAGTTCTGCGTGTGCGCGATAAGGCGACTCTTGGTTATTTTCCCGCCGGTTACGATGTTCCCGGTTCCGTGGATCGTGTTCTGCTGGCTCCCGGGACGATCTTCACGTCGAGTCATCTATCTTCCTGCTCGTCATTTGCCGGATTCCTGGCCACCTGGGCCGGCGTTTCCCTGGCTGGTGCCCGCGTTCACCGAACTGTTGCTCATCTTTCCGCCAGTGATGATGTTCCCGACGCCTACAATGGTGTTGGTCTGGACGACTTGAGTGATGTGCGATTCAAATTCACCGACGTCAATATTATGCTCTCTGAGGTAATCCATGGTTACCCGGATCACCTTGAGCTCCATCACACGCAGCATCCGGTCGGCGTCCTCGGCCTGATGCACGTTGTCCGCGACGGGCTGCGCGTACACCTCGCGGACGCTCAGCAGACCCCGTTTGACCGGCCGGGCCGGGCGCGGCTGTCCCGGCTTGCCGGTCAGGTGGCGGGCCTTCCTGGCCACCATCACGGTCTGCCGGAGGGTCAACCCGGCCGACACGGCAATCTGGGTGGCCAAGCGCCGCTCCCGTAGATCATCGGCCGCTCGCAGATCCGAGACGATCGGCCCAAGCACGTACGGGCGGATGGCGACCCTGAGGTAATGGCCCTGGAGCGCGGTGCTGACGTACACGGACGCCACCAGTTGCCCGTCCCAGCCAGCTGTGATCGCTTGCACGTAGTGGCGTTCCGGATGCCACGAGGGCGACCGTCCGGCCACCTCTGCGACATCGTGGTCAGGTGGCAGCTCCGGGTGGCGCAACGGCGTGGACTTGACCGGCAGCAGCAGGACCTTCCTGGACTTTGGCACCGGAACGGCCACGACCTCCCGCACGTCCAGGTCCGGGAGACCGTAGGTGAAATGCGCTTCCTGGCGATCGCTCTGATCACCGTCAGCCGACCGCGGGGGGTGCGCGTACCCGTGCCGCTGGCCATCTCTCGGTCCCTGGGTGACAAGATGCTCGCTGATGTAGTCCAGCAGGTCGTTAGCGGCGAACTCGGCCACGTCCTGCTCCGGATTGAGCGGTTTGTCCAGCGGAACAGTGAGCGGCAGCAACGTGAACGGAGTCCCGGCCCCGACGATCCCGTCCTTGTCGTAATAGACCTGGCGGGGGCCAGGTGACCGGGACGGCGGGCTCTCGTCGGCGGCGCCGTCCGGCTCGGCAAACAACAGCCCGGCTTGCTCTGCCGCCCGTGGTACGGCGAGTTCGAGTGGCGCGGCAGATGAGTCTCGCCAGAGCTTCCGGACTCGGCGGACCGACCACAGGGTGTCCGCCATGAAGATGAGGAAGCAGCAGAGCAGGCAGATCAGCGGTGTGGTGAAGGATGCCCCAGTGAGCAGGCCGTCAGCGCTTACCGCCAGCGCGAGTCCCAGGATTGCGGCTATGACGAGTGGGGAGGTGAACCGGACACGGCCGATGGCGGCGATGGCCAGCACGATCAACGCCAAGATGGCCAAGGTTCCCCAAGGGTCGATGATCCCCGCGCAGACGAGGACGGCGACGGCCGCCACATCACGGATCACCGTCTGCCACAGCCCGGCCCAGCAATGCTTGTGCACGGTGCCCACGTCAACTGCGGACATGGCCAGGGCACCGCTCGGACCGAATAGGACCCGGATAGCGTATGCCCGCCCCACCGGGTACGGGGCCCTGGGCGACATCCCCAATTCGGTGATCTCATCTGGGAGCATCGTGCGCCGTAAATACGCCGCTGCGCTCAAGTAGCGAGTCGCCTGGGTTTCTCCAAAGTCATTTTTTGGAAGATGGTGGCCGTTCAGGGAGAAAGAGGCGCTATGGGTAGTTACTGCCGATTTCATAGCAGGCTCCCTCCTTGCCTGCGGACAAGCGGCCCCGGTCGGCGGACATAAGCGCCGGATAAGACATTCGGCAGATTCTGGGTTAGCTATGAGCCGAACACTCCGCCACATCCACACCCTTGTCAAGGGGCCGTTTCAGGGCGGCACCGCCACCTGGCTA
>CAVWWE010000040.1:0-79670 GCA_963758575.1 uncultured Actinomycetes bacterium | reverse complement strand
CGTCCCGGTCTGCGCGGCCACCACCCGGATCACGCCGTTTACGGCGTCGCTGAGCACCAGGTTCCCGGCGCTGTCCACGGTCACCGCCTGGAGGAAACCCAGCTCCGCGTCGCGGGCCGGGCCGCCGTCCCCGGTGTCGCCGCTGCTGCCGTTCCCGGCCACGGTGTAAATGTCGCCAGCCGTCATGGCCTGGCCGTAGAACCGGCCGGACCGGGCGGCCACCACCCGCACCCGGTTGTTGTCGGTGTCCAGGATGACGAGGTTGCCGGCATGGTCCATGGTCAGCGCGCCCACCCCGCCGAGCAGGGCCGAGACCGCCGGGCCGCCGTCGCCGCCGAAGCCGGGCACGCCCTGGCCCGCGGTGACTCCCTCCCAGCTACTGTTGGTGTCGAGCCTGCGCACCACGTAGCCGTCGGCCACGTACACGGCCCGCCCGGCGCTGGCCGCGACCGCCTGCGGCTCCTGGAAGACGTTGGTGGCCAGTCCCCGGCCCGGGCCACCGGCCACGGTGTAGATGGTTCCCGGTCCCGCGGCCGCGGCTGCCGATGGCACCCCGGCCAGCAGCCCGCCGGCCAGGCCCAGGGCCGTCAGCAGCCAAGCTGCCGCAACTGGCCGTCCATGCATCTCTCCGCCCCCCAGTGTCGAGACGGCAGCCACCTTAGGCAGCCACCAGGCAGGCCGGAAGGACGCAGTCAGCTGTGCGATTCCCTACCAATTGGGGGCGCAATCGGCCCCGCCTGGCCCGGTCACCCCTCGGCAAGCTGCATAATGCTGGACATGAGGCTGTCTGCCCGTGCTGACTACGCGCTGCGCGCCGCGGTCGAGCTGGCCGCCGCCGAAGGCGGCCATGTCACCGCCGAGCAACTGGCGCGTTCCCAGCACATCCCGGGGAAATTTCTGGAGGCGATCCTGACCCAGCTCCGCCGGGCCGGCCTGGTGCGCAGCCAGCGTGGCCCGGAAGGCGGCTTCTGGCTGGCCAAGCCGGCCGCCGACATCGCGCTCGCGGACATCATCCGGGCCATCGATGGGCAACTGGTCGGCGTGCGCGGCGAGCGCCCGGAGAACATCGGCTACATCGGCGTAGCTGAGCCGCTGCAGAGCGTCTGGATCGCGCTGCGCGCCAACGAGCGGGCCATCCTGGAAGAAGTCACCCTGGAGCACATCGCGACCGGGCGGCTGCCGGAGCGCGTCCTCGAACTGACCAACGACCCCCGGGCTTGGGCTTAACTTATTTGCGCCGCCGGGGGCGCTGGACCCGCCGAGCTTCCCTCGTCGCTCACTCGCTTCGCTCCCTCGCTCCTCAGTCCAGTCGGCGGCGCGCCCCCTTTGGCGCGGCGACTTCCCCTCCTCACTCGTTCCTCGCTCGTCGGTCCAGTCGGCAGGCCCGCTTTGGCGCAAAACCCGGTTGGCTGGGCTGGCCGGGGCTGTCAGCATCCAAGGGTGACCGGGCCAGCTTGGAGTGACGATGTCGGAGCCGCGGACTGGATCGGGCCGCGGCTGGCGCCGCGTGACGCGTTCCAGGTGACCTCGGTGGTGCCTGGAGGGTTCGAGGCGTATGCCCGGGTGCTGCATCCGGCCGAGGAGCCGTTTACTGGCGAGCGGGTGGTCCGCTGGGCCGAGGTGGCCGCGTGGAGCGGGCAGCCGCTGCGCCCGGACGTCCAGTTCCATTCGATCGCGCTGCCGCCGGTGCGGCCCAGCGGGCCCGCCCCGTGGGCCAGCCAGGGTCCCCGGCAGGGCAGTCTGTACCCGCCGGACGCGGTAGTGCTGGCCAGCCTGGCCCGGGACTGGACCAGCACCCCGGACCGGTGCCGGTTCTGCGTATGGGACGGCTATGGCTGGGCCGCGGTCATGCTGACCCCAGCGGGCCAGCCTGCCCAGCCGGTGCCCGACCCGCTGCCCGCCGAGATCCGGTCCGGCCCCCGGGTCCAGCTGCCCGACCGCGAGTACCTGCTGTACACCGGGCGGGCCGAGGATGTGACCGCCCCCGGCCTGCTGGGCGATGACCTGCCCGGCGAGGGGCAGACGGCCAACCTGTGGTGGCCGGACGACCAGGCCTGGTGCGTGGCCAGCGAGATCGACCTGGGCTGGAGCTATGTCGGCGGCCCGGCGGGCCTGATCGAGCAGGTCCTCGGGGACGACCGCATCGAGGCGCTGCCGGCGCAGCCCGGATGACCCGGTGAACCGGGTGGAGGACTGGGTGGACGCCTGGGCCGAGGCCGCGACGGAGCAGCTGCTGACGGCGGGCGCCGCCACCGTGGACACGTCACGCGGCACGATCCGGGCCACGCTCCGCCGCCCGTCCTGGCACGGCGCCGGGCTGCTCGAAATCAGCAGCGCCGGGGACAACGGGGTCAGCGGTAGTAGCAGCACGCGGCTCAGCCAGCGCACGGACGCAGACCTACGTGATGAGGTCTGCGTTTACCTCACCTGGCAGCTGATCGATCTGGTCGGCAGCTAACGCTCAGACGGGCACCATGTCGGTCATGTCGCGGACCCGCCTGGTTACCTCGTCGAAGGCCGGGTGGTCCTCGTTCACGCCGACCGGGCGGAGCACCGGCTCGGAGTCCATGCCACGGGTATGCCCGGCCGGCACGCGGAGCTCGGGCCGGACGCCGAACGCCCGGGCCGCCGGGAGCTCGCTCAGCCCGCGCTGGCCGTTGCGGGCCGGGGCCGCGCCCGCCGGGGTGAGGACGGCCGACTCGTTCTGCAGTTCGGCCAGGGCAAAGCTGTCCGAGACCTCACCAAGCACGTGGGACAGCGGGGTGTTCAGCGCCGAGCAGATCGCCGCGAGCAGCTCGGATGAGGCTTCCTTCTGGCCGCGCTCTACCTCGGAGAGGTAACCGAGAGACACCCGGGCCGCGGCAGACACCTCGCGCAGGGTGCGACCCTGCCGCTGACGTAGCCGCCGCAGCACGTCACCAAGCAAGTGACGAAGCAGGACCATCGCCGCACTCCCTTCCGCGAAGTGTCTCTTTCGTTAGCACCACCGTACCCGTCCTTACCGACAGTAGGGACAGTGCCCGGTGCCGTGTTCGCTGCTAACGTAACACTGTAATCATCAGGTCTCTTCCCGCATCATGACAAGGAGCAACGCCAGGGCATCGGTGACAGTTTGGCCGCGGATGTCGTTCCTGCTCCCAGCCAGGTCCAGCCGCTGGATGATGTGGTCACGCTGGCCAGTCTGCCTGGCGTCCATCCCGGTGTCCTCCCGGGTAGCTGCAATGTACACGGTGCCCACCGGCTTCCCCTCGGCCGGATCAGGGCCGGCCACCCCGGTGGCGGACACCCCGAACGTGGCGCCCAGCCGGGCCCGTACCCCCTCGGCCATGGCCAGTGCGGTCTCCGCCGAGACCGCGCCACAGGCGTCCAGCACGGCCTGGTCCACGCCGAGCAGGCTGGCCTTGAGATCGGTCGCGTAGGCCACGATGCCGCCACGCAGCACCACCGAGGCACCAGGCACGCTGGCCAGCGACGCGGCCAGCAGCCCGCCGGTCAGCGACTCCGCCACCGCGACCAACTGCCGCCGCGCGGTCAGCCCGGCCACCACCTGCTCCGCGGCGGCGGCCGCGGCGGGCGGCGGCCCGCCGCCCGGCCCGGTCACCGGCCGTCCCCGGTCGGCTCGTGCGCGGCCCGGCTGCGGCTGCGCAAGTGGATCGCGCGGATCGCGTAGTCCGCCCCGGTGACCAGGGTGACGGCCACGGCCAGCCCCATCACCACCTCGCGGAGCAGCGCCGGTGGCCCGGGGACCACGTACAGCGCGATCGCTAGCACCTGCAGGATGGTCTTCACCTTGCCGCCCCGGCTGGCCGCGATGACCCCGTGCCGGAGCACCCAGAACCGCAGCCCGGTGACCGCGAGCTCGCGGGCCAGGATGACGGCCGTGACCCACCAGGCCAGTGCGCCCTGCGCGGACAGGGTGACCAGGGCCGCCCCGGTCAGCGCCTTGTCCGCGATCGGGTCGGCGATCTTCCCGAAGTCGGTGATCAGGCCACGCCGCCGGGCGATCCGGCCGTCCAGCACGTCGGTCGCCGACGCGGCCAGGAACACCAGCAGTGCGGTGATCCGGGCGCCGGTGCCGCCCGCCACCAGGAACAGCACGAACACCGGGACGAGCAGCAGCCGGAGCACGGTCAGCGCGTTGGCCAGGTTCAGCACGCTCGGTGCCGGGACTGCACCCGGCGGCGCGGCCCGCCGCGGCGGCGTTCCGCCGCTGGTGCCTGCGGCGGGCTGGCTCAATGCGTGCCCGCACGCCCAGGAAGCGCCCGGGGCGCGGCGAGCGCGTCGGCCACCAGGTCCACCCCGTCGCCCTCGGTGACCCGGGCGGAGACGATCTCACCGATGGCCGTGCCCGGCGCGCCGAGCACCGTCGTGGTCCCGTCCACCTCGGGTGCCTGATGCGCGGCCCGGCCCAGGTAGCGGCCGCCGCCGAGGTCTTCCTCGAGGAGCACCTCGGCCACCTCGCCGACCCGGTCGGCGGCCCGCTGGGCCATCAGCTCGTCGGCCAGGCCCGCCAGGTCATCCACCCGGCGGGCGATCTCGGCCGGGTCGAGCTGGCCGTCCAGCGTGGCCGCCTCGGTGCCGTCCTCGTCCGAGTAGCCGAACACGCCGATCGCGTCCAGCCCGGCCTCGGACAGGAAGCGGTGCAGCTCGGCCACGTCGGCCTCGGCCTCGCCGGGGAAGCCGACGATGAAGTTGGACCGGATGCCCGCGTCCGGGCAGGCCCGCCTGATCTCCGCGATCAGCCCGCCGAACCGCTCCCGGTCGCCGAACCGGCGCATGGCCCGCAGCACCCGCCCGCTGGCGTGCTGGAACGAGAGGTCGAAGTACGGCACCACCCCAGGGGTCGAGGTCATCACCTCGATCAGTGCCGGGCGCATCTCGGCGGGCTGCAGGTAGCTGACCCGGACCCGGCTGATGCCGTCCACCGCGGCCAGCGCGGGCAGCAGCTCATCCAGCAGCCGGGGGTTGCCCAGATCCTTGCCGTACGAGGTCGAGTTCTCGCTGACCAGGACGAGTTCCCGGACGCCCTGGCCGGCCAGCCAGTGCGCCTCGGTCACCAGATCTTCCGGCGGGCGGGACAGGAACGCGCCGCGGAACGCGGGGATGGCACAGAAACTGCACCGCCGGTCACAGCCGGAAGCGATCTTGAGCGGGGCGACTGGCCCGGTGGCCAGCCGGCGCCGCAGCGTCCGCGGCCCGGACGCGGGCGCGGCCCCCGGCGGCAGGTCCGGGATCCCACCGCCGGGCTGAATGGCCGGGGTGCGCGCGGCGTCCCCGTGCTCAGGGTCCCCGTGCCCCGGCGGGCGGGCCGTGCCACCGGGCCGGCTGGCCGGGGAGATCGGCAGCAGGCGGCGCCGGTCCCGCGGCTGGTGCGCGGGCCGCCGCTGGCCGGCCAGCACCTCGTCCAGCCGGGCCCCGATGTCGCCGTAGTCGTCGAAGCTGAGCACCTGGGCCTCGGGCAGCTCGGCGGCCAGCGTGTCGCCGTACCGCTCGGCCAGGCAGCCGGCCGCGACCACCTTCGCGCCGCCGTCGCCCGCGTCGAGCAGTTCGCTGACCGACTCCTGCTTGGCCGCCTCGATGAACCCGCACGTGTTGACCAGCACCACGCTGGCCGAGTCGCGGTCGGCCAGCGTCCAGCCTGCCGCCTCCAGCCGGGCGGCGAGCTCCTCGGAGTCCACTTCGTTGCGGGCGCAGCCCAGGGTGACCAGGCTGACAGTACGCTCATTCGACGGCACACCGAGAGCCTACGGCAGGGTGCAGTTAGCCAGTGACAGGCTTACCCGGGCCCAGGCTCAGCGTGACCGGCTGCCCGGCCGAGCCCGGCGAGCCCAGCTTCTTCCCGTTCACGGTGAGCACGATCCCGCCCGGGTTGCCGATGTCCATGTTCACCGAACGGTCGAACGTCCACGTTTTCGAACTGCCGCCGACGATGTACGCCTGGGTCAGGAACCGGCCGTCGGGCTTGGTGAACTCGACCCAGCAGTCCTGGATGGCGGTCAGGCTGATCACCACGTTCTGCGGTGGCGTCACGGACGGCGTGGCCGACGGGTGGCCGGACTTCGCGTGGTGATGCGACGTCAGCGAGTGGTCGATGTCGCTGGATGCCGTGTTGCTGGCCGAGTGCGCCCCTGACGAACTGACCACGTGGTAGATCCCGTATCCGGCCACCACGGCCAGCACCAGGACCATGGCCAGGGCCCAGTTCGGCCGCCGCCGTTCCCTGATCTTGATCGGGGTGGCCGGCTCGAAGACATCCGCCGCCCTGATGGCCTGCGGCGCGCCGTGCTGCGCGTCGTATTCGCGGATCAGCTCCTCATCCTCCGCGCCCACGGCCCTGGCAATGCTGCGGATATGGCCGCGCGCATAAAAGTCGCCGCCGCAGGCGGAGAAATCCCCGCGCTCGATCCCCCGGATGATTGTCTCTCTGATGCAGGTGCGCTGGCTTACCTGCGTAATGGTGAGACCCGCCTGGCGGCGCGCATCCGCCAGGGTGTCACCAATGCTCACGCCGCGCCTCCACTGCCATATTGCACTGCGGCCGCCCCGGGGTGCGGGAGCAGTAACCGAATGTGAGCAGCACCGGCCACGCCGGGCCACTACAAGTGTAGACATCCCCCCTGGCACACGGCATGCTGGCCGTGACCCAAGCTCAGTCCTGCCCGCCCCGGAGCGAATCAATCACGCTGTCCGCGTCCTCCGGACGGACCAGCACGTCCCTGGCCTTTGAGCCCTCGCTCGGCCCGACGATGTTGCGGCTCTCCAGCAGGTCCATCAGCCGGCCCGCCTTGGCGAAGCCCACCCGCAGCTTGCGCTGCAGCATCGAGGTGGACCCGAACTGAGTGCGGATGACCAGCTCAGCGGCTTGCAGCAGCAGTTCCAGGTCGTCGCCGATGTCCGCGTCGATCTCCCGCTTGGCGCCTTCCGGGGCGGCCACGTCGTCCCGGTAGACGGGCTGTTCCTGCTTCGTGCAGTGCGCGACGACCTCGCGGATCTCTTTCTCGGTGACGAACGCGTTCTGCAGCCGCATCGGCTTGCTCGCGCCCATCGGCAGGAACAGGCAATCGCCCTGGCCGACCAGCTTCTCCGCACCGGGCTGGTCCAGGATGACCCGGCTGTCGGTCAGGCTGGAGGTGGCGAACGCCAGCCGGGACGGCACGTTGGCCTTGATCAGGCCGGTCACCACGTCCACGCTGGGCCGCTGGGTGGCCAGCACCAGGTGGATGCCGGCCGCCCGGGCCAGCTGGGTGATCCGCACCACCGCGTCCTCGACGTCGCGCGGCGCGATCATCATCAGGTCGGCCAGCTCGTCCACGACGACCAGCAGGTACGGGTAGGCGGTGAACACCCGCTCGCTGCCCGGCGGCGCGGTCAGCTTGCCCGCCCGCACCGCCTTGTTGAAGTCGTCGATATGCCGGAAACCGAACGCGGCCAGGTCGTCATAACGGCGGTCCATTTCGCCGACCACCCACTGCAGCGCCTCGGCCGCCTTCTTCGGGTTCGTGATGATCGGCGTAATAAGGTGCGGTATGCCCTGGTAAATCGCGAGTTCCACCCGTTTGGGGTCGACCAGGACCATCCGCACGTATTCCGGCGCCGCGCGCAGCAGCACCGAGGTGATCAGGCCGTTAATGCAGGTTGACTTGCCGGCGCCGGTCGCGCCGGCGATCAGCATGTGCGGCATCCTGGCCAGGTTGGCCACCACGGTGCGGCCCTCGACGTCCTTGCCCAGGCCGACGACCATCGGGTGGTGGTCGTTGACCGCGGCCGGCGAGCGCAGCACATCGCCCAGGCTGACGATCTCCTTGTCCGCGTTGGGGATCTCCACCCCGATCGCCGACTTGCCCGGGATCGGCGAGATGATCCGCACATCCGCGCTCTTCACCGCGTACGCGATGTTCTTGGTCAGCTGGGTCACCCGCTCGACCTTGACCGCCGGGCCCAGCTCGATCTCATACCGGGTCACCGTCGGCCCGCGCTTGAACCCGGTCACCCGGGCGTCCACCTCGAACTGCTCGAGCACCTCGGTCAGCGCCGCGACCACCCGGTCGTTGGCCTGGGTCCGCTGCTTGGGCGCGGTGCCCGGCTTGAGCAGCGCCACCGGCGGCAGCACGTAGCTCGACTCGGCCGACCCGGCCAGGGTGAGCTGCTCACCCGGGACACCAGGCCGCCCGGCCTTGGCCGCGCCGTCTGGCCCCGCAGCGGCGCCCCGGTCAGCCGCAGTGCCATCCGGGGCCGAAGGCTGGCCGCCGCCCGGGCCGGACGTCCCGAAGCCGAGCGCATCGAGCAGCCCTTCGTCCGGGTCCGCGGCCGGCTGGGCGGCGTCCTCCTCCGGCTTGGTCCCGGCACCGCCGCGGCGCGGCCGGCCGCCGGGGCTGTCGCCCACGATGGGGGTGTCGTACGGACGGTGGTTGTCGCCTGCCTCGATGGCCTGCGGCCGTTTCCGGCCCCGGGTCAGCGGCCGGGTCAGCCCGCCGACCGCGTCCTCGGCCCCGTCCTCGTCCGCGCCGGGCTCGGGACGCTGGGTAAAGGCGCGCAACTCGTTCAGCCGCTCCGGCACCCGGTGCAGCGGCGTGCCGGTGATGACCAGCAGCCCGAACCCGCTGACCAGGGCGAGCAGCGGGGCGGCCGCCCACGGGGTGAGCGCGGCCACCAGCGGCGCGGACACGGCGAACCCGATCAGCCCGCCGCCGGAGCGCATGGCGATGGCGCCGGCGCTCGGGTGCGGGGTGCCCGCCGCGATGTGGATCAGGCCGAGTGCCCCGAGCATGAACGCGGTCCAGCCGATCACCATCCGCCCGGTCTGCGCGTTCCGCTCCGGATGCCGCAGGTAGCGCCAGGCGAGCAGGCCGAGCAGGATGGGCAGCAGCCAGGCCGCCGAGCCGAACAGGCCCCGGATCACGTCGGACATGGCCCGGCCGATCAGGTTGTCCATCCGGAACCAGGTGGTCGCGGCGACCACGATGGCGCCGGCCAGGTAGGCCAGGCCGACCCCGTCCCGGCGGTGCAGCGGGTCCATGTCCCGCGCGTGGTTGCCGAATGCCCGGGCCACACCACCGACCGCGTGCGCGGCGATCATCCACAGCCCGGTGATCAGGCTGGCCAGCCAGCCGAACATGATCAGGATCGGGTCAGCCGTCTTCGGCTGCCGAGCCGTCTGGCTCCGGCCGCGGCCTTTGCTGGACGGGCGGCGCTTTTTCGCGTTCCCGGACTTGCCCGGGCCCTTCCGGCCCTGGCTCGGCCGGCGCTGCGTGGTCCGGCTGGAGCTGGTCCGGGCCGGCATCGCGTTCTCGCTGCGTGCCCGCCCGCCGTTGCCGGAAGAGCCCACCGGGCGGCCCTGACCTGCGGTGGAACGAGCCTGACCGCCAGCCGGCCGACCCGGTCTGGGCCCTGGGCGAGCTGGCGTGCCGACCCTCGGCTGGGTAGTGCCCTTGGGGACACGAGTAGCCATGATGCCCAAAGTACCCACGAAGTCTGACCGGCAGCCGCAACCGCAGGGGCGTGTCGCGGTGATCTTCCCGGGCCGCCGGGCGGGTCTGGTGAACAGCGGCTATCGCCGGTCTGGCGGGTCCGCGAATACTCGGCCGTTCCCATTGGCAGCCGCCGCCCGGCGAGCCACCCTGTAGAAAACCCGGCAGTGATGATCATGAACGGAGCCCGGATGGCCAGCCTGCCCGCCCGCACCGGTGCGGGCGGCCTGGCCGCCGTCTGGCTGCGGCACAACTGCCGGTGCGCCGACTGCCTGGACCCGCGGGGCCGGATCCGGGAGATCCGGTGCAACGGCCGCTCGCTGCAGCCGCCCTGCCTGGGCCCGGCTGAGGCGGCAGGCTTCTACGCCGCCTACCGCGCGTTCGCCGCGCTGGCCAGCGACCCGGGGGCGCTGCGGACGGCGCGGCTGGCGCCGGGCGACTGCGTGGTCTTCGACAACACCCGGATCCTGCACGGCAGGACCGGTTTCACCGGCCAGGGCGGCCGGCACCTGCAGGGCTGTTATGCCGATCTCGACGGGTGGAGTCGGCGGTGGCCGTGGCAGGGCGCGCGAGCGAGAGAAAGGGAAGGACCGGTCATGACATCTGCTGACCCGGTGCGGGTCATCGCGGACCTCTTCGCCGCCGAAGGGGCCCGCGAATATCTCGGCGAGCCGGTGAGCCAGGCCGCGCACATGCTGCAGGCCGCGGCGCTGGCCGAGGGGGCCGGCGCCGGGCCGGACCTGGTGGCGGCGGCGCTGCTGCACGACGTGGGGCACTTCACCGGGGCGGTATCCGGCCACGAGCTGATGAGCGGGGTGCGGGACAACCGGCACAACGACGCGGGGGCGGACTGGCTTGCCCAGTGGTTCGGGCCCGGGGTGACCGAGCCGGTCCGGCTGCACGTGGCGGCGAAACGGTATCTGTGCACGGTGGAACCGGGCTACTTCGGCTCGCTGTCCGACGCCTCGGTGCACACGCTGCGGATGCAGGGCGGCCCGATGAGCCCGGCGGAGACGGCCGAGTTCGAGGGCAACCGGTGGTGCACGGCCGCGCTGCGGCTGCGCCGCTGGGACGACGCGGCCAAGGACCCGCAGGCGCGGGTCCCGGCGTTCGGCTACTACCAGCCGCTGCTCCGCCAGCTGGTCCTGCAGCGCGCCCGGGAACTAGGTGAGGCGGGCGCGAGCCGCTAGACCTCGATCACCACTGGGATGATCATGGGCCGCCGCCGGTAGCTCTCGTTCACCCAGCGGCCCACCGTGCGCCGGACCAGCTGGCCGAGCTGGTGCGCGTCGTTGATCCCGTCGGCCGCGGCGCGGACCAGGGCCTCCTCGATCCGCGGCCGCACCTCCTCGAACGAGGCGTCGTCGATGCCTGAGCCGCGGGCGTGGATCTCCGGGCCGGCCACCAGCTTGCCGCTGGTCGAGTTGACCACGATCACCACGGACACGAAGCCTTCCTCGCCCAGGATCCGGCGATCCTTCAGCGACGTCTCGGTGACCTCACCGACGGACAGCCCGTCCACGTAGACGTAGCCGCATGGCACCTTGCCGGCCACCGACGCCTGGCCGTCGGCCAGGTTGACCACCACACCGTCCTCGGCGATCACGATGTTCCGGTCGCTGATCCCGGTCAGCTCGGCCAGCCGGGCGTGCGCCCGCAGGTGCCGCCACTCGCCGTGCACCGGCATGAAGTTCCGCGGCCGCACCAGGTTCAGCACGTAGAGCAGCTCACCCGCGGGGGCGTGCCCGGACACGTGCACCAGCGCGTTGCCCTTGTGCACCACCCGGGCGCCCCACCGGGTCAGCTCGTTGATCACCCGGTACACCGCGGACTCATTGCCCGGGATCAGCGAGGAAGCCAGGATGACCGTGTCACCCGCGGCGATCCGGATCGGATGATCCCGCCCCGCCATCCGGGACAGCGCCGACATCGGCTCGCCCTGCGAGCCGGTGCTGACCAGCACCACCTCGCCGGGCGGCAGGCCCTCCGCCTCTCTCGGGTTGACCAGCAGGCCACCACGGACCGACGGCACCCGCAGGTAGCCCAGGTCACGCGCGACACCCATGTTGCGCACCATCGACCGGCCGACGAACGCCACCTTGCGGCCGTGCGCCGCGGCCGCGTCCAGCACCTGCTGCACCCGGTGCACGTGCGAGGCGAAGCAGGCCACGATGATCCGCTGCTGGGTCTCCGCGAACATCTCGTTGAGCACCGGCGAGATGTCCCGCTCGCTGGTTACGAAGCCCGGCACCTCGGCGTTGGTGGAGTCGGCCATCAGCAGGTCGACGCCGTCGGCGCCGAGCCGGGCGAAGCCGCCGAGATCGGTCAGCCGGCCGTCCAGCGGCAGCTGGTCCATCTTGAAGTCGCCGGTGTGCAGCACCACTCCGGCCGGGGTGGTGATGGCCACCGCGAGTGCGTCCGGGATCGAGTGGTTGACGGCGAAGAACTCCAGGCCGAACGGGCCGAACGCCTGCCGCTCGCCTTCCGCGACCTCCACCACGACCGGGGTTATCCGGTGCTCGGTGAGCTTGCTGCGGATCAGGGCCAGGGTGAGCCGCGAGCCGATCAGCGGAATGTCCGGCCGCTGCCGGAGCAGGTAGGGCACGGCGCCGATGTGGTCCTCGTGCGCGTGCGTCAGGACCATCGCCTCGATGTCGTCCAGCCTGCCCTCGAGGCTGGAGAAGTCGGGCAGGATCAGGTCCACTCCCGGCTGGTCCGGCTCGGGGAACAGCACCCCGCAGTCCACGATCAGCAGGCGGCCGCCGTACTCGAACACGGTCATGTTCCGGCCGATTTCGCCGAGACCGCCCAGGCCGACGATGCGCAGCGTGCCAGTAGGGAGCGGCGGCGGGGCGCCAAGCTCCGGGTGCATGTAGCTCACTTAAGCTTCACGCCTCCAGCGACCAGGTCGGTTCGCAACTGCTCGACCTCGGTCTGGGTCATCTCGATGAGCGGGCCGCGCAGCGTGCCGCCGGGCAGGCCGAGCACGTTGAGCGCCGCCTTGGTGGCAATCGCACCCTGGGTGCGGGTCATGATGCCGGCCGTCACCGGCAGCAGGTCCTGGTGGATCTGCCGGGCCTCGGCCACCCGCCCGGCCAGGTAGCTGTCGATCATGTCGTGCAGCCGGTCCCCGGCCACGTGCCCGATCACGCTGATGAAGCCGGCCGCGCCGACCGACAGCCAGGGCAGGTTCAGCGTGTCGTCACCGCTGTAGAAGACCAGGCCGGTGGCCAGCATGACCTGCGACCCGGCGAACAGGTCGCCCTTGGCGTCCTTGACCCCGACGATGCGCGGGTGCTGGGCCAGCTGGATCAGCGTCTCGGTGCGGATCGGCGTGCCGGTCCGGCCCGGGATGTCGTACAGCAGCACCGGCAGCCCGGTGCTGTCCGCGGCCGCGGTGAAGTGCGCCACCAGCCCGGCCTGCGGCGGCTTGTTGTAGTACGGCGTGACGATGAGCAGCCCGTCCGCGCCGGCCTGTTCGGCCTGCCGGGCCAGTTCGCAGGTGTGCGCGGTGTCATAGCTGCCGACACCGGCCACGACCGCGGCCCGGTCCCCCACCGCTTCGATGACCGCCCGCAGCAGCCGGTCCTTTTCTTCGTTGCTCGTGGTCGGCGACTCGCCCGTGGTCCCACTGATCACCAGGCCGTCGTTGCGCATCTCGTCGACCAGGTAGGTGGCCAGGCGGGCGGCGCCCGCGTAGTCCACCGCGCCGTCGCTTGCCATCGGCGTGATCATCGCGGTCAGCATCCGGCCGAACGGGGCCTCCGCGGTGGTCGGCTGGGTTCCTGTCATGAACCGAACGCTACCGGGCTGGGCCACGCCAGGGCCACCTGGCCACCCTGCTGGCTACCCAGCGAGCACGCTAAAGACGCGGTGACGTGAGCTCGGGGGTACCCACGTCAACCGCGTCTATCTGGATATCGGGTGAGCAGGCACTGGCGTTACGCAGGGTTATCAAGATTCTTTGCTGCGTGATCGCCGGCGCCATGCGGCGATGGCCAGCCACAGCGAAAGAAGCAGGATGATCATGCCGTCCAGCGCGTGCGCGCCGCCCAGCCACTTGTTGCTGTCCCCGGCCGCGGCCAGCCCGACCTGCGCGACGGTCACCAGCACGGCGAGGAGCAGCGTGCTCAGCACAACGGCGAGCGACTGCCAGGCGGCCAGGGCCAGGATGAGCAGGATGATGGCCAGCAGCATCAGCACGCTGCCCCAGGCCCGGTGCGGGTTGAGGCTGCTCGCGTTGGCCACTTTCTGTCCGTTGCTGCCGAACACACCCACCCCGGCCAGGTACACCTGGAACAGCACGCCGAGCACGAAAAACGCGGCCAGGTATCCGTAGGCCAGGTCCGCGCCGCGGCGCAGCCCGCTCAGCGGCCGGCCGGTGGCCGCCTGTTGCTCCGTCTTTGTTGTCATGGGGCCAGCTTTGACCCCGACCGTTCCGGTAACCGTTACGGGAATGTCCTACGGAAACGACGGCTAAAACACTGGAATGATGTCGTCCGGGTTGATGTCGTCGGCCACGTCCACGCCCTCGATGTCCAGTTCCGGGATGGCCGGGAACTCGATCCCCCACCGGGTCACGATGGCGCGGACCCGGGCCATCGCCACCCGCCAGTTCTCCGCCTGCTCCTCATAGCTCAGCACACCCAGGCCGGCCTCCCGGGCGTGCGCCATCAGCACCCGGTGGTTGGGCAGGAAGTAGGGCGGCAGCTCCCAGAAGCCGCCCGCGCCGCCCGGCGGCTCCCACAAGATCATGGACAGGAACACGAAGCCGGCCCGCAGCTGCCGGGTGATCAGGCTCTTCAGGTCGTCGGTGAGCCCGGGCCACTCGTTGTCCAGGATCGTCATGCAGATCTGCAGGTGCCGCGACTCGTCCCGGCCGATGCGGTGGAACATCTCCGAGAACACCGGGTGCGTAGTGCCCGAGGCCATCCCGCGGAACAGGGTGGACGCGGCCATCTCGCCCATCATGAAGCTGGTGAACAGGACGGCCAGCGAGTACTTGCCGACCGCCTTGGTGTAGCCGGTCCAGTACCGGCCGCCGTTGTGATACAGCCAGCCGATGTTGTTGTGCGCGGCGCGCTCCAGCGTGGTCCGCGGCTGCCAGTCGAGCGGGCCGCCGGGCCACAGCCTGGCGATGGTCCGCTGGCAGCACTCCTCGTGGTTCATCTCGTCCCGGGTGATCGAGAAGAAGCACTTGCGGACCGGGTCCTCCTCGTGCATCTCGAACGCGTGGATGGTGGCCCGCGCGAACACCGCGGGCCCGGACGCGTCGAAGTTGGCCAGCACGGCGAACCAGTACATGATGCCGAGCCGCTGCTCGGCGGTGAAGTCCTCGGCGCGCAGCCCGTCCCAGGGCAGGTCGGCCGGGTTCCACAGCGTGGCCTTCGACTTCTCGTAGATCGCGGCCAGCTTCTCGGTCTCGACCCGCCACTCCATCGGGTAGATGTTCGGCTGCGGGATCTCCGGGGCCGGCCAGAACCCATCCTCGGGTACGACCAGACCGCCATCGTGCTGCGTCACCATAGGACTCCGTCCAGGGTCGCCGGACCATTGCCAGGCTGCCCGCGCCGCTGGTGTCCGGCCCAGGCAACTGGCCATAGCCTACGGCCGGCCAAGCTCGACCCCGTAGCCCGGCGCACGCTGGGGTAAGGTACGCCTGTCCCGGGGAACCCCGGGATGGCGTGCAGCCAGCGAAGCCGGTGTGATTCCGGCGCTGTCCCGCAACGGTGATGCCCCTGCCCGGGGATGAGCCCGGACGCCTGGCCCACGCCGACGTAACTGTCCTCGGAGGAAGGGCGGTTCGTTCCGGTGCCCGTCCCGGGCACCGCAGCGGGCGCACTTCGTCCTCCAGGCTTACGGAGGATGATCATGCGGATTCCAACCCGGCTGGCAGCCCCGGCCCTCGTCCTGGCCCTGGGCGCGCTGGCCGCCGGATGCGGCAGCACGCAGGCCAGCAACATCGGCTCCGCCGCCACCGCGAGCGCCGCCGCGGGCAGCACGTTCCCGGCGTCGGTCAAGGCGGCCAACGGCACGGTCAAGGTGCCGAGCCGGCCGACGGCGATCGTGTCGCTGTCCCCCACCGGCACCGAGATGCTGTACGCGATCGGTGCGGGCGGCCAGGTGAAGGCGGTCGACTCGCTGTCCGACTACCCGCCGCAGGCGCCGCGCACCAAGCTGTCCACGTTCCAGCCGAACGTGGAGGCGATCGTCGCGGAAAAGCCGGACCTGGTGATCGAGGCGGGCGACACCGGGCAGCTGACCAAGAAGCTGGCCGCGTTCTCCATCCCGGTGCTCGACCTGCCCGCGCCGGCCAACCTGGCCGGTGAGTACGCCGAGTTCGCCCAGCTGGGCCGGGCCACCGGGCACCTGGCCCAGGCCGATCAGGAAGTGGCCCAGATACGCGGCCAGCTGCGCCAGATCGTGGCCGCCGCGCCGCACCACGCCAAGCCGATCACCTACTACTACGAACTGGACCAGACCTACTACTCGGTCACCTCGGACACGTTCGTCGGCCAGCTGCTCGGCCTGCTCGGCATGAAAAGCATCGCGGACCAGGCCAAAGGCGCGGCCAGCTCGGGCGGCTACCCGCAGCTGTCGGCGGAGTACATCCTCAAGGCGAACCCGGACTACATCATCCTGGCCGACACCATCTGCTGCCATCAGGACGCCGCCACGGTGGCCAAGCGGCCCGGCTGGCCCGCGCTGGCCGCGGTCAAAGCCGGCCATGTCATCGGGCTGAACGACGACATCGCCTCGCGCTGGGGGCCGCGGGTCACCAACCTGCTGCGCACCGTCGAGACCGCGGTGGCCCGGAACTCGGGCCAGTGAAGCTGGTGACCCGGTGAAGTTGGTGGCCCGGTGAAATCGGCGGCACGCAAGGCCAGGCCGGCCCGGGGCCGCGGGCCGGCCCGGCTGGCCGTCCTGCCCCGGGTCCGGACCGGGCGCGCCATCGCGGTGGCCAGCGCCGTGCTGATCGCCGCCCTGCTCGCCGGGGTGGCCATCGGCCCGGCCGGCCTGTCCCTGCCGATCGTGGTCCGGGCGCTGCTCACCGAACTGCTGCCGTGGCACCCCGCACTCGGCGTGCCCGCCATCGACGCGGACATCGTCTGGCAGCTCCGGCTGCCCCGGGTCCTGCTCGGCGCGCTGGTCGGCGCCATGCTGGCCGGCGGCGGCGCGGCCTACCAGGGAGTGTTCCGCAACCCGCTGGCCGATCCGTACCTGCTCGGGGTGGCGGCCGGCGGCGGCCTCGGCGCCACCATAGTGATCATCGCGGGCGGCAGCCCGGAGCTGCTGCCACCGGCCGCCTTCCTCGGCGCGGCGTGCGCGGTTGCGGTCACCTACGTGCTGGGCGCGGGCACCCGGGTCGGCCGCGGCCCCGGGTCGGTGGGCGCGACCGCGTCCATCGTGCTGGCCGGGGTGGCGGTGGCCGCGCTGCTCACCGCGGTACAGACCTACCTGCAGCAGCAGCATTACCAGACGCTGCAGCAGGTATACAGCTGGATCCTGGGCGGCCTGTCGCTGGCCACCTGGTCCGACGTGCTGCTGATCCTGCCGTACGTGATCGTCTCGGCCGGGATCCTGCTCGCCCACCGGCGGCTGCTCGACGTGCTCCGGGTCGGCGAGACCGAAGCCAGCACGCTGGGCGTGGACATCGCGCGGCTGCGGCTCACCGTGGTCATCGCGGCCACCCTGGGCACCGCGGCCGCGGTGTCGGTCAGCGGGCTGATCGGCTTCGTCGGCATCATCGTCCCGCATACGGTGCGGCTGACCGCCGGGCCCAGCTACCGGATCGTGCTCCCGGTGTCGATGATCGGCGGGGCGGCGTTCCTGGTGCTGGCCGACATCGCGGCGCGCACCGTGCAGTCCCCCGCCGAAGTGCCAATCGGCGTGATCACCGCGCTGGCCGGCGCGCCGTTCTTTCTGGTGGTGCTCAGCTCCAGGCGAGCGCGGCAGGACCTGTCGTGATTGCCTTCGACCGGGTGACCGTACGGTACGGCGCGGCGGTGGCGCTGGCCAGGATCAGCGAGACGGTCGAGTCCGGGGAATGGCTCGGCGTCATCGGGCCGAACGGGGCGGGCAAGACGACGCTGCTCAGATCGGCGGCGCACCTGGTCCGGTACGAGGGCGCGATCGAGATCGGCGGGCAGCGCGCGTCCGGGCTCCGCCGCCGTGCGCTGGCCCGGCTGGTGGCCTACGTCCCGCAGCTGCCCGAACTGCCGCCGGAGATGAGCGTGGCCGACTACGTGCTGCTCGGCCGGACCCCGCACATCGGCTACCTGCGGATGGAAACTCCGGCCGACCGGGATATCTGCGCCGGGCTGCTGGACCGGATGGGGCTGTCCCCGATGGCCGCCCGGCCGCTCGGCACGCTGTCTGGCGGCGAACTGCAGCGCGTGGTGCTGGCCCGGGCGCTGGCCCAGCAGGCCCCGGTGCTGCTGCTCGACGAGCCGACCAGTGCGCTGGATCTCGGCCGCCGGGTGGCCGCCCTGGAACTGGTCGACGAGCTGCGCCGGGAGCAGACGCTGACCGTGCTGTCGGTGGTGCACGACCTCACCCTCGCCGGGCAGTTCGCCGACCGGCTGCTGCTGCTGGACGGCGGCCGCGCCGCCGCGGCCGGTGACCCGGCCAGCGTGCTCCGCGATGAGGTGCTGACCGGCCCGTTCGGCGCCGGGCTGCACGTGCTGACCACGCCGGACGGGGAGCGCGTGGTCACTTCGCGGCGGATCGCAGGAGGTGCCGCGGGAGGTCAGGCGGCGGTGGACTCCGGCAGGTAGGCCGCCCACTGCGGATCGCCGTCGTGGGCCGCGCCGATCAGCCGCCAGTGCGCACCCCGCGGCGCGACCGGCACCCGGTTCATCGTCCAGCCGAGTTCCGCGATCAGCCGGTCGGCTTTGGTGTGGTTGCACCGCATGCAGGAGGCGACGCAGTTCTCCCAGGCGTGCGGGCCGCCGCGGCTGCGCGGGATGACGTGGTCGATGGTCTCCGCCTTGCGGCCGCAGTAGGCGCACAGGTAGTTGTCCCGCCGCATCAGCGCACCCCGGGTCAGCGGCACCCGGCTGCGGTGCGGCACCCGGACATACCGCCGCAATCTGATCACCGAGGGCGTGACGATGACCATCGAGGAGGAGCGCAACAAGGCACCCTCCGAATCGTCGTGCACGACTTCGGCCTTCTCGCCGAGCACCAGGCACACGGCGCGGTGCAGGCCGACCGTGGTCAGCGGCTCATACGTCACGTTGAGCAGCAGCACCCGTCGCACACGCGCCTCCTGCCTGATGCGGTAGGCGAGCACCGTGTGCCAGGTAAGCACAGAGTGCCGTGGCCAAGGACAGCCTAACCGGCCGGCCCCGGCTAGACATAACGCCGGCGGGCGCGCCGGTAAAAGACTGGTGAACGGAAACCGTCTGGATGGCGCTGATGCGGCGGCTGGCGCCGCTACGGCGATCGCTTAGAGTGCGGCTCATGACTGAATCCGGCCAGCACACGCCCTCCGTCGCTGCTCCGGCCGCGGGCTACCCCCGCGCCGAGCGCCTCGCCCTCACCGAGAACCTGCATGGCTATCAGGTGGCCGACCCGTATCGCTGGCTGGAGGACCCGGCCAGCCAGGAGACCAAGGACTGGCTGGCCGCCGAGGACGAGCTGTGGCTCAGCCACGCCGCGGACCTGCCCGGTCGGGCCGCGCTGGCCAGCCGGATCGAGGAGCTGATGGCGGCCGGGTTCGTCGGCACCCCAGTCTGGCGGGGGGAGCGCCAGTTCTTCCTGCGCCGCCTGCCCGGCCAGGAGCACGGGGTGCTGCTGACGACCGCTCCCGGCGACCCGGAGCGGGTGCTCGTTCGACCCGGTGGCTATTGATCCCACCGGCCTGACCACGCTGGACGCCTGGCAGCCGGACAAGGAGGGCCAGCTGCTCGCCTACCAGCTGTCCCAGGCCGGGGACGAGGAGTCGGAGTTGCGGGTACTGGACGTCGCCACCGGCGCGGCGGTGGACGGCCCGATCGGCCGGTCCCGTTACTCGCCGGTCGCCTGGCTGCCCGGCGGGGCCGCGTTCTACTACGTGCGCAGACTCCCCCCGAACCAGGTGCCGAGCGGTGAGGAACAGTTCCACCGCCGGGTCTACCTGCACACGGTCGGCACCCCGGACGAGTCAGACGTGGAGATCTTCGGGGCCGGCCTGGACAAGACCAACTACTACAGCGTCTCGGTCAGCCGGGACGGCCGCTGGCTGAGCATCAGCGCGGCGCAGGGCACCGCGCCGCGCAACGACCTGTGGCTGGCCGACCTGAGCGGCACCGGGCCGGCCGCGCCCGCGCTGCGCGTCGTGCAGCAGGGCGTGGACGCACGGACCGGGGTGCACGTCGGCCGGGACGGCCGGCTCTACGTGTTCACCGACGCGGGCGCGCCGCGCGGCCGGCTCGCGATCGCCGACCCGGCGCAGCCCGAGGCGGCGAACTGGCGCGACCTGATCAGCGAGGACCCGGCCGCGAACCTGACCGACTTCGCCATCCTGGACGGCCCCGAACTGGCCCGCCCGGTGCTGCTCGTCTCGTGGACCCGGCACGCGATCGGCGAGATCAGCGTGCACGACCTGGCCACCGGGGAGCGGACCGGGATGCTGGCCCTGCCCGGTGGCGGCACTGATAGCAGCACGGGCGGGGACACCGGCCGGCTGGGCACCCTCGGCGGGATCAGCGAGCGGCCGGAGGGCGGCCACGAAGCGTGGTTCGGCTACACCGACAACACCACGCCGCTGATGATCTATCGCTACGACGCGCGGGACGGCGCGGTGCGCGTCTGGGCGACCGCGCCCGGCGCGGTGCAGGTGCCGGACGTCAGCACCCGGCAGCTGACCTTCACCTCGAAGGACGGCACCGAGGTCCGGATGCTGGTGATAAGCCAGCAGGCGGGCGGCACCAGCCCGGCCCAGCCCCGGCCCACCATCCTGTACGGCTACGGCGGCTTTGACATCAGCATGTCGCCCGCCTATTCGGCGTCGGTGCTGGCCTGGGTGGAAGCGGGCGGCGTGTACGCGATCGCAGCGCTGCGCGGCGGCGGCGAGGAAGGCGAGGACTGGCACCGGGCCGGCATGCGGGAGCACAAGCAGAACGTGTTCGACGACTTCCACGCGGCGGCGGCCGCGCTGACCTCCGGCGGCTGGACCACCGCAGACCAGCTGGGTATCTCCGGCGGCTCCAACGGCGGCCTGCTGGTCGGCGCGGCCGTCACCCAGTGGCCGGGCCAGTTCGCTGCCGCGGCCTGCTCCGCGCCGCTGCTCGACATGGTCCGCTACGAGCGGTTCGGCCTCGGCCAGACCTGGAACGACGAGTACGGCACCGCCGGTAAAGCGGACGAGCTGGGCTGGCTGCTCGGCTACTCCCCCTACCACCACGTGCGGCCGGGCACCCGGTACCCGGCCACGCTGTTCACCGTGTTCGACAACGACACCCGGGTGGACCCGGTGCACGCCCGGAAGATGTGCGCCGCGATGCAGGACGCCACCTCGGCCCGCTGGCCGGACCGGCCGGTCGTGTTGCGCCGGGAGGCGGAGGTGGGCCATGGCGCCCGCGGCGTCAGCCGCTCGGTCGCACTGTCCGCGGACACCCTGGCCTTTCTGGCCTTCCACACCGGCCTCCGCTGGTGAAGAACACACCCGGGCCTCAGGCGCCGGCCAGCGCCTCCCGGTAGTCGCGCAGGGCCGGGAAGTCGCCGTGCTGCGCCGCCACCGTCTCGCCCAGCGAGTAGGCGGCCCGCAGCACCAGCCCGGGCCGGTGCTGGCTGGGCAGCCGGGCCAGGGTTTCCCGGCTCAGCCGCAGCGCCTCCTCCGGCTCGCCGGCCGACAGCCGGCACCGGGCCTGGCCCAGCGTGACCAGCGACCGGTCCAGGAACTCGGCCGGTGAGTACAAGCGCAGGGCCTGCCCGAACGCGTCATCCGCGCCCCGGTAGTCGCCCAGGGTGACCAGCGCGTCGCCGGAGTGGAATAGCAGCTGGCGCTCGGTGTAGCCGAACGCGGTGCCGCGCCGCTCCTCGCTGGGCAGCCCGTCCAGTGCCTCCTGGGCCTGTTCCAGGGCTGCGTTGACCCGGGACACCGCGCTGGCCGTCGCGCCGCCTGCGCCGCCGCCTATGCCGCCACCTGCACCGCCGGCCGCGGCCCGGCCGGCCGGCCCGCCCTTGCCCCGGGCCCGGACCAGCCGGGCCAGCGCCCGCGCCTCCACGATCGGCGCCATCGCACTGGCCACGCAGGGCCGCTGCCCGGCCAGGTCGGCGCCGGCCCGGGCGGCCGCGGCGGCCTGCGCCGGGTCGCCGTAATACAGCGGGACCAGCGCCTCGCGCACCGCGACCCAGGCCCGGAGCTGCCGGTCGCCGGTCTCGTCGGCCGCCGTCCGCGCGGTGTTGA
The DNA here is from genome assembly GCA_963758575.1 of uncultured Actinomycetes bacterium. Taxonomy (GTDB): domain Bacteria; phylum Actinomycetota; class Actinomycetes; order Streptosporangiales; family Streptosporangiaceae; genus RYN-230. The sequence goes on along the minus strand of CAVWWE010000040.1, from coordinate 57,809 downwards.
AGAACGACCGGGCGAGCCGCTGGTCGCCCACGTCGATCATGGTCATGCCGGCCAGCCCGGCCAGCCGGGCGGCCAGCTGGCAGAGCCGCTCCGCGAACTCCAGCGGCTGGCGCTGCTCGCACATCCGGCGCACGTCGCCGAGGTCGAGCAGCACGTCGCAGAGCAGCCGCATCGGCGGGACCGTCATGTACAGCCGCCCGTACTCGGCGACCATCTCCTCCCAGTGGTCCAGCATGGTGACCGACACCGTGGCCCCGAGCAGCGCGTCGTCCAGCCGCCGCCGGATCCGCTCGGCCGCGCCGAAGAAGCGCCCCTCCGCCTCGGCACCGGGATCCGCCATCAGCCGGAGCAGGTTCCGCCGGACCAGGTCGTCGTCCGCCTCGCCTGGGCTCGACTCCGGCACCGGCATGGCCACCTCGGCCGGCTGGCCGGCCCGCCCCGCACCGGTGACCGGCCCGGCCGTGTCCGGCGGCGGCGCGGGACCGGCTCGCGGCGGCGCGGACGCGGGCGCCGCGGCAGGCGCGTGGCTGGACCCGGTCCCGGCAGCCGGCCTTAAGGCCGGCGCGCGGTGTGTCCGGCCGCACAGGCACTGCCCTGGGTAGCCGAGATCGGCCGGCTCGGCCTGGTACACGTAGCAGAGGTAGTGCAGGTACTCCGGCCCCGGCCGCTTCTGCCCACTCTCGTAGGACGACAGCAGCGTCTCGCTGAACCGGGGCGGCAGCCGCCCTTCGGTCACATACCTGGCCCGGACCTGGGCGACCACATCGGCCAGCGCGATGCCTAGCGCGAGCCGGTGCGCCCGGATCAGCGTGGTGCCGAACGTGGGCTGGCAGCGCTCGTGGATGGCGAGCGCGATCTCAGCGGGCGAGAGCCCGTCAGCCAGGCACTGCGCCCGGATACCCCGGGCCATGAAGACTTCCTGGCGTACTTCCCCGGTACCGGGTTCCGGCGCGCCGTCGCCGTCGGCATCGCAATCCGCCGCGGCGCCAGGACGGCCACCGTCACCCGGCACCACGCGTCGCGTGTCCCCAAGCTCAGCGACAGACTGGGCGCGTCGTGCTCCCATCCTCACCCCTCCTCTGGGCGCACCCCGCGACCGCCCGGCCGGATTTTCCGGCTCACAGCTAGATAGTGACTACATTCCGTAGATCAATTCGGTGAAATACCCGAATTATGCGCACTAACTACGAAGTAGAACATGCAATTCTCTCTCTACACGTTGCATACTGCACTGTCTACGTGGCTCCGTCATGGCAATCGCGCTGACTGATCCCAAAAACTGCCCGCATGGCCGCCCAGGACGGCCTCGGCCCCGGTTTGCCACCCCACCTGCGCCGAGCTGGCCAGGTCACCCGGGCTGGCCGGCCACTATGGGGAGTCGGCCCCTGGCCCCCAGCCCCCTTGCCGATCCGCGAAAGGACTTCCCGGTGACCTCGCAAGCGCTCGTCACGGCGCTCGGCCTCGCCGCCCACGCCGACGACTCGCTCACCGACGCCTGCGGCAAGAACCCCGGTATCGCCTGCCGCCTGACCTGGAATGTGACGCACAGCCAGACGGCCGCCCAGCTGGTCAACGTGTGGCTGGCCCGCCCGGTCGCCCTGGTGCTGCAGATCATCCTGGTGCTGCTGGTGGCCATCGTGATCCGGCTGATCGCGCTCCGGCTGATCAAGAAGATCACCAAGCACGCGGCCGAGGCGGGCAACGGCAAGGCCGACCCGGCGCACGTGCTGATGGGCGAGCGGCGGCGGCAGCGCGCGCAGGCACTCGGGTCGGTGCTGGGCAACGCGGCGTCGGTGCTCATCTTCGGCATCGCCGCGGTGACCATCGCCGGTGATCTCGGGCTGAACCTGGCCCCGGTGCTGGCCAGCGCCGGGGTGCTCGGCCTGGCCATCGGCTTCGGCGCACAGAGCCTGGTCCGTGACTACCTGTCCGGGATCTTCATGATGCTGGAGGACCAGTACGGCGTCGGCGACGTCATTGACATGGGCCCCGCCACCGGCACGGTCGAGGCGGTCACCTTGCGGGTGACCCGGCTGCGCGACGTCAACGGCGTGGTCTGGCATGTGCGCAACGGCACGATCAACCGGATCGGCAACGAATCGCAGGGCTGGGCCCGCGCGGTGATCGACTTCCCGGTGTCCTACGACCAGGACCTGCCCCGGGTCCGGGAGACCATGAAGGACACCGCGACCGGGATGTGGCACGAGCCACGCTGGCATGACGTGATCATGGAGGAGCCGGAGGTCTGGGGCGTCGAGTCGGTGACCAGCGACGCGATCGTGATGCGGCTGGTGGCCCGGACGCTGCCGCTGCGCCAGTGGGAGGTGGCCCGCGAACTGCGCGAGCGGCTGAAGACCGCGCTGGATGAGGCGGCCGTGCCGGGCGAGCCGACGGCCTCCGCGATCAGCGCCGGCGCGGCCGCCAAGGCCGAGGCGCAAGCGCACGCCGCCGCGGGCGAAGCGCACGCCGCGGGCGGCCAGCCCGATGACGCCAGCCACACCGAGAACCGGGGCTAGCGGGAGGAGCCACTAGCCTGGGACCTGCGATGGACGACACGAGAGAGATCAGCTTCTACGAGGCGGTCGGCGGCGAGGAGACGTTCCGCCGCCTGACCCACCTCTTCTACCAGCGCGTGGCGGCCGACCCGGAGCTGCGTGCGGTCTACCCGAGCAAGGATCTCGGGCCCGCCGAGGAACACCTGCGGCTGTTCCTGATCCAGTACTGGGGCGGCCCGGCCACCTACAACGAGCTGCGCGGCCACCCGCGGCTGCGGATGCGGCACCGGCACTTCGTCATCGGCGAGGCCGAGCGGGACGCCTGGCTGCGGCACATGCGCGCCGCACTGGACGAGATCGGCCTGCCGCCCGCGCTTGATGCGCAACTGTGGGATTACCTGGTGATGGCGGCGCACAGCCTGGTCAACGCGCCCACCGAGCCGAGGCGCCCCGACCTGGGGCTCAGCCCCGCCTGAGACCGGGATCCCAGCGGGGCCGAGCCGCGGGTACTGGCGTTCAGCCTCTGGTGAGCTTGCGGTAGGTGACGCGGTGCGGGCGGGCCGCGTCCGGCCCCAGCCGTTCGATCTTGTTTTTCTCGTACGCCTCGAAGTTGCCCTCGAACCAGAACCAGTCCGGGCCGCCCTCCCAGGCCAGGATGTGCGTGGCGATCCGGTCCAGGAACCACCGGTCGTGGCTGGTGATCACGGCGCAGCCGGGGAAGTCGAGCAGCGCCCGCTCCAGCGAGGCCAGCGTCTCCACGTCCAGGTCGTTGGCGGGCTCGTCGAGCAGCAGCAGGTTGCCGCCCTGGCGCAGGGTGAGCGCCAGGTTCATCCGGCCCCGCTCGCCACCGGACATCAGCCCGGCCGGCTTCTGCTGGTCCGGGCCCTTGAACCCGAACGCCGCGACATAGGCCCGGCTGGGGATCTCCACGTTGCCCACCCGGATGGTGGCGTCGCCGCCGGAGATGGCCTGCCAGACCGTCTTGTCCGCCTCGATCCCGGACCGCAGCTGGTCTACGTAGGCGATCTTGACCGTGTCGCCGACCCGGATGCTGCCCGAGTCCGGCTTCTCGTCACCGGTCAGCATCTTGAACAGGGTGGTCTTGCCGACCCCGTTCGGGCCGATGACGCCGACCAGGCCGTTGCGCGGCAGCGAGAAGCTGAGCCCCTCGATGAGCTGCCGGTCGCCGAACCCCTTGGCCAGGTCGTCCACCTCGACGACCTGGCTGCCCAGCCGCGGGCCCGGCGGGATCTGGATCTCCTCGAAGTCCAGCTTGCGGTACTTGTCGGCCTCGGTCGCCATCTCCTCGTAGCGCTGCAGCCGGGCCCGGCTCTTGGCCTGGCGGGCCCGCGGAGAGGACCGGACCCATTCCAACTCGTCTTCCAGCCGCTTGCGCCGCTTGGCGTCCTTGGCCCCTTCGACCTTGATCCGGGATGCCTTGGTCTCCAGGTAGGTCGAGTAGTTGCCCTGGTAGGGGTAGGCGTGGCCGCGGTCCAGTTCGAGGATCCACTGCGCCACGTTGTCCAGGAAGTACCGGTCGTGGGTGACGGCCACCACGGTCCCCGCGTACTTCTCCAGGTGCTGCTCCAGCCACTGCACGCTCTCCGCGTCCAGGTGGTTGGTGGGCTCATCCAGCAGCAGCAGGTCCGGCGTGGACAGCAGCAGCTTGCACAACGCCACCCGCCGCCGCTCGCCGCCGGACAGCGTGGCAACATCCGCGTCCGCGGGCGGGCAGCGCAGCGCGTCCATCGCCTGCTCAAGCTGGCTGTCCAGGTCCCAGGCCTCGCGGCGGTCGAGCTCCTCCTGCAGCCCGCCCATCTCTTCCAGCAACGCCTCGGAGTAGTCGGTCGCCATCTGCTCGGCGATCGCGTTGTACCGGTCCAGCAGTCCCTTGGTCTCGGCCACCCCCTCCTGGACGTTCTCCAGCACGTTCTTGCTGTCGTCGAGCTGCGGCTCCTGGCTGAGCAGCCCCACCGTGAAGCCGGGGAACAGCCGCGCATCGCCGTTGGACGGGTGCTCCAGGCCGGCCATCATCTTCAGCAATGTGGACTTGCCCGCGCCGTTCGGCCCCACCACGCCGATCTTGGCTCCGGGGAAAAACGCCAACGTCACATCGTCAAGGAGCACCTTGTCGCCCTTGACCAGCCGGGCGGCATGCATCTGATAGATAAATTCAGGCATGGTTCAAGGTTAGGGGCAGCGGTGCCGAGGGTCGGACGGGCATGCACCCAGCGGCAGGGTGGCCACCCGGTCCCGGCCTGCCTGCTTGGCCCGGTACAGCGCGGCATCCGCCGCCGCTAGCAGCTCGAACAGCTCGTCTCCGTCCCGGCCGAGCTCGGCCACCCCGATCGATACGGTGACCGTGGCCGCCGCGCCCAGCGACGGGATGGCGATGACCCGGACCCGCTCGCGGAGCCGTTCCGCGATCCAGCACGCCTGCTCCTGGCCGGCCCCGGGCAGCAGCGCGACGAACTCCTCGCCACCGAACCGGCCCAGCACGTCGCCGGCCCGCACGTGGCTGATCAGGGTGCTGGCCGTCGCGGCCAGCAGCTCATCCCCGGCCAGATGGCCGTACCGGTCGTTGACCCGCTTGAAGTGGTCGATATCCAGCAGCAGGACCGCGGCGGGCACTCCGGCCCGCCGGGCCCGGCGCACCCAGCCGTCCGCTTCCCGCTGCCAGGCGACGGCGTTGAGCAGGCCGGTCTTGGCGTCCGTCCGGGCCGCCGCGCGCAGCTGCTGGTGCAGCAGGCTGCGCTGGAGCAGGATCACCGGCGGCAGGGCGACGGCGAGCAGCACCGGGTTCAGCGCACAGGCGATGGTGACCAGCAGCCCGGCGCACAGCCCGGCCAGGCCGATCAGCAGGCCCTCGGAATCCCAGCCGGCCCGCGGCCGCGGCGCGCCGCCGGCCTGCCGCCAAGCCGGCGCAGCAGGCCCGGTTGGCCTGGCAGGCCTGGACTGGCCGGCAGGCCTGGACTGGGCGGCCCGCCCGGCGATGCCCAACAGAACGCCGTTGATCAGCACGAACAACCCCGCGCAGCCCGCCGCCTCGGCCATCGTCACCGGGTTCAGCGGCCAGTGGCCGTGCGCGTGTACCTGCTGGAACAGGGCCGAACTGGCCCCGCCGGCCAGGCCCAGTGACGCCGCCATGAACGCCCGCCAGTAGAGCGGTCCCTGCCTGGCCCGCCAGTGCGCGAAGCCGCCGATCAGGACCGGCCCGGCCAGCGCGCAGGCGGGCGGGAGCAGCAGCGCGGCGGGCAGCCACCACGCGGTCAATCGTGCATCGTGCCTTGGACTGCCGACATGCCACCTGTCCATGACCGCCGCAGGCGGGCCCCTGGTGCCTCTGGCGCCCCCGCCCCGGTCACATTCCGTGTTCGAGAAGCGGCCGAACTATAACGCTGGGTAACAGCGTAGAGGCCCGGGGCCCGCCAGGCGGCGCTTTCCGCGGATCCCGATCAGAATGGCGCTGCCGCCTCCACCGGCTCCCCGCCCGGCCCGGGCTCGGCCGGATCCGCCGCCTGCTCGCCATCTTCGCCGTCCGGGCCGTCCTGGCCGTCGGGGCCATCCTGGCCGTCCGGGCCGTCCGGGCCGTCCGGCAGCTCGGCCCCGGCCAGCGCGGCCACGGCGTCCTCGGCGAACATCCCGGCCGGTGGCGTGCCCTGGATGCCGTCCGCGGCCGCCAGGCCGTCGGGCCGCATCTCATCGGCGCCCGCCTCGTCGGTACCCGGCTCACCGGCACCTGCCGCACCGGGCGGGGCCACACTGGCTGCGCGCTCTAGCGCCGTCCCTCCCGCCGGGCGGAGAGCGCGCTGGAACATCGCCACTCCCCGCGTCAGGTCGTGCCCGATCGAGCTGGCCTCGACCTCCACTGCCACCCGGGAGGCGCCGGCCTTGTCGGTATACGGCCGGACCTGCAGCTTTCCCTTGACCAGAACCGGATCGCCCTTGCGTATACACATCGCGACGTTCTCGGCCAGCCCCCGCCAGCAGAACACGGTCACGAACGACGTGCCGCCGTCCGACCACTCGCCGCTGTCCCGGTCCATCCGGCGCGGGGTGTAACCGACCCGGAGCGACGTGTACGAATAGCCGTTGTGTGTCTTGCGGTACCTCGGTTCGCGGGCCACATAACCCGCCAAGACCACCTGAGCCTCGTTCATCGTGGACCATCCCGTCATCTGCGCTGTCCCGGCGGCCCGGTGCCGCCGGGTGAGTCCACGATCTCCGGGCCGGCCGGGACCGCCCCAGAGCGAAGACGGTTTTGTGCATACCCGGGCTCATCCGCCCACGCTGTGCATAACCAAGCCGGGATTGGCAGTACCAGATGCCAGAATCTGGCGGGGAGGTCCGGGTCAGGCCGCGACGAGCTCGGACGGCTCGGCGATCACGTTGACCAGGGCCCCGTTGCGCATCACGGTGATCGCCATCGGGCGGCCGATAGCCTCGGCGAACATCAGCCGCTGCAGATCCTGAGCCGTGCTCACCGGATTGCCGCCCGCGCTCACCAGCAGGTCCCCGGCCCGCAGCCCGGCCCGGTCGGCCTGCCGCCGGAGACCACCTCGACCACCCGCAGGCCGGTCGCCCGGCCGACCCGTTCGGCCAGCACGGCGGGCAGCGGCGCGGGCGCACTGACCAGGCCCAGGTAGGCCCGCCGGACCCGGCCGTGCCGCATCAGCGCGGAGATGATCCGCCGCGTGGTGGCGTTGACCGGGACGGCCAGGCCCACGCCCAGGCCGGCCACCGCGGTGTTGATGCCGACCACCCGGGCATGGCTGTCGGCCAGCGCGCCACCCGAGTTCCCCGGGTTGAGCGCCGCGTCGGTCTGGATCACGTCCTCGACCAGACGCGCCGCGGTGCCGCTGCGCGTCGGCAGCGACCGGCCCAGCGCGCTGACCACGCCCGCGGTCACCGAGCCGGCCAGGCCGAGTGGGTTGCCCACGGCCACCACCAGCTGGCCGACCACGAGCTCATCCGCCTCGCCCAGCTCGGCGGGCGGCGGCGTCTGCCCGGCGGTGCGCAGTACCGCCAGGTCGGACAGCGGGTCCGCGCCGACCACCCGGAACGGGCTGGTGGTGCCATCCGAGAACGCCGCGGTGCCCCCGCTGGCGCTGCCCACCACGTGCGCGTTGGTCAGCAGGAACCCGTCGCCGGTGAACACCACGCCGGAGCCCAGGCTCTCGCCCTGCCGGCCCGTCCTGGGCACCCGGAGGCTGGCCACCTTCGGGGTGAGCTCGGCCGCCACCCCCGCCACGATCTGCGAGTAGGCGTCGAGCGGCTGAGGATCGGTCATGCTATCTGCCTCATCAGCTCATTCACCAATTACATGATTACACCAGTTGATGAAAAGCTAACGCCGCCCGGCCGGGCCGTCTTCCCCCCGCGTTACGCCCCCAGCGGACACCCACCGCGAACGCCCGCCCACCTGAGTCACCCGTGGCAACAGGTGAAGCCGTGGCAAATGTGAGATGAGCCCACTTCGTGATCATGGCCTGGGTGGGGTTCTAGTACTACCTAGGCCATGATCACGATCGTCGGCGGCGAGCATAGGGTTGCGGGGCGGAAACCGGCTACTGGCGGGCGGCGCGGAGGGCGGTGCAGAACCGGGCGTACTCCGAGAGCTCCTGCTTGACCGGGACCAGCACGTACTGCTCAGCCACCTGCTCCATGGCGGCGCGCATCCGCTGCTCGATCTGGCTGCGTTCGCGTATCGCGGCCGAATTGACAATGCTCATGCAGCCGGACGCGGTCAGCCAGCCCAGGGTGAGAATGGCGGCGATCAGCAGGATCACCCAGGGCAGCAGGGCGGCGTCGCTGAAGATGGCCACCGCATGCCGGGTGGCATGGAAGACGCCGATGACCACCAGGGCAACGACCCAGGCCAGGCCGGTCACCGCGCAGCCGAGCAGCAGCCCCTGCCAGACGGCCACCATCCGCCACCACGGCTCCACGCTGTTCTCCGCGGGCAGCGTGTCGCCGATGACCGCGCCGAGCGCCCCCGGGATCTCGTCGCGTCCGGACCGGGCCGCCGCGCGGACCGTCTGCGACCAGGGCTTCGGCAGCGTGGGACCGACCTGGTCGCCGAGCGCGGTCAGCGCGTTGTCGATTTCCGCCTGCTGCGCGCCAGCCGGCCCGGCCGCCACCCCGCGCAGTTCTTCCCACAGGTTGCCGAGCCGCAGCTTGCGCACCGGGTCATGGCCCAGCGCCCGGTCCACCAGCCAGGACACCGGCCAGCCCACGTAGTCAATGGCGCGCAGCTCGCGGGCGCTCTGCAGCGCCTGGCCCACACCAGCGGCGCCGGCCGCGCGGCCGAACGCCTCGGCCAGCGTGGCCGCGCTGTTCGGCGGCACCTCGGAGAAGTCATCGTCCTCGGCCGGGGCGCGGCCTTCCCCGGCGTAGGGCAGGAACCGCACGGCCATGACCCCCAGGTCGGCCGCGATCCGGTTGCTGGCCGCCTCGCGCTCGGCCACCGTGCGGGCCAGCAGCTTGCGCAACTCGCCCACGCCCGCGCCGGTCCGTGCCGAGGTGACCAGCACCCGCGCATCATGCAGGCCCTCAGAGTCGAGCAGCCGGGTCAGGTCGGCTTCGCAGTCCTCCACCTGCTCGGCGGTGAGCAGGTCGGACTGGTTGAGCACGACCGCGATGACCGACGAGTGGCTGGCCAGCGGGGTGAGGTACCGGCTGTGCACGGCCGCGTCCGCGTACTTCTGCGGATCCAGCACCCAGACCATCAGGTCGGCCACGCCGACCAGGCGGTTCGTCTCGTCCGACGCGGCCGCCGCCACCGAGTCGTGGTCCGGCAGGTCAATCAGGATCAGGCCGCGCAGCGACGCCTCGCCCTCACCCAGCGCGCTGGACCGCGCGTATCGGTTCCGCGACGGGATACGCAGCCATTCCAGCAGCTGGGCGGCGCCGTCCATGCCCCACACGCAGGCGTGCGGATCCTTGGTGAACGGCCGGATCACGCCGACGGCCGAGAAGTCGGCCCCGGCCAGCCGGTTGAACAGTGACGATTTGCCGCTTCCAGTGCCGCCCGCCAGCACGGCCACGGTGTGGTTGGCGGACATCCGGAGCCGCTCCCCAGCCCGGGCCACCAGCTGCTCAGCGTCGCCCAGCAGGGCCGGGCTGAAGCCATCCGGGCCGCTCCGCGCCGCTCCGATCTGGATCACCCGGGCCAGCGCGGTCAGCCGGGTGGACAGGTCAGCCGCGGCCGCTTCGCCATTCTGCGGGCTGGCCGCCACGGCACCGCCCGGCCCGGCGGTGGCCAGCCCGGGACTGGCCAGCCAGGCCGACCGGTATTCGCCGATACTCATCGCGCCATCTCAAGTGAATAGGTTGCCTGGTACAGCCGGACCGGGGCCGCGGCGTCCAGCTCACCGGCCGAGTCAACCACCTGGACGAAGCGCAGCATCTCCTCATCGAACAGCCTGCGCATCCGGTCCCGCAGGTCGGCCCGGGCCCGGACCCGGATGTCACGCACCGGGCCGGCGCCGAACAGCGAGGTCAGCAGCAACTGCGGGACGGCCCCGGTGCCCTCGGCGCCTCCGTCACCGTCCCGCTGGCCGAGCATCGCCACGGCCAGCACGGTGGACAGGGAGTCGTCGTCGAAGGACATCACCCGGGCGATCGACCGCTTGGTCACGCTCTCCGCCTGGACCAGCCGCATCATCTGGTCCTGCCAGCCGCTCACCGCGCGGGCCGCCCGGACCGGCAGGTCCGCGGAGCAGCGGGCCAGGGACAGCGCCGCCTGGCGAAGCTGGCCGTCCCCGGCGTCCGGCGCGTCGTCGGCCAGCGCGGGCTCGCTGGTCAGGCCGAACACCAGCCCGGCATCCGCGGCGAACTGCGACCCGGCCCAGCCGTCGCCGTTTTCCTCGGCGGCGACCCGCTCCAGCAGGGTCACGCCGGCCGGGTCGTTGCGCCAGCGCCGGACCGATTCCTCCGCGGCCTGGCTGGCCACCGAGATGACCAGCGACTCGATGCTGGTGCGCAGCGCGCTCTTCAGCGCCCGGGCCCGCGCCTGCGCGCCCCGTTTGCGCTGGCGAACGGGGCGCCGGCCGCGCGGCGCCTGCAGGCCGCGGAGCAGTTCGCCGGTGCCGGCGAAGTCCTGCCAGCGGGCCAGCGCCTCGCCGCGGAGCAGCGAGCCATTGGACAGCGTCTGGTCCGCCTCGGCCAGCGCGGCCGCGTACGCGCCTTCCACCGTGGCCTTCAGCTCGGACCGGATGGCCAGCTGGGCTTCCACCTCGGCGGCCAGCGCGGGCACCCGGTTGCGGAAGGTGTCCAGCGCGCCTGACATGGTCTGGGTCAGGATGGCCACCCGGCGGTCGGCTTTGACCGCCATCTCCTGCAGCCACTCGCGCACCGGGGCGGATACCTCGGCGGGCAGCCGGGCGTCCGTGATCACCGTCTCGTGGATCACGAAACGCTGGTTGTCGCCCAGCCCGTTGGCGCGCAGCATGGCGCCGAAGTGCTTGGTCAGCTCGGCGCTGCCGGACGGCGGCACCCGGGACAGCACGATGCCCAGGGCGGCGCCGCGCTCCTTGGCGTACTCCAGCAGTTCCCATACGGCCGCGTCGGCGTACCGGCTCGACGTGGTCATGAACAGCCACAGGTCCGAGGCGTCCAGGAACTGGTGGGCGAATTCCCGGTGTGCCTGCACCACCGAGTCGATGTCCGGGGTGTCCAGCAGGGCGACGCCCTTGGGCATGCCCTCGTTGGCCGCCAGCACCAGCAGCCCATCCCGGCCGGACCGGGCCAGCCCTTCCTGGCGGACCCGGGGCACGGTCGGCAGGAACACGTTCTCCGCGAACCAGTCCACGTCGTCCGGGTGGCAGGCGAGCACCGGGCTGTTGGTGGTTGGGCGGCGGATGCCGGTGTTGCTGACCTGGGCGCCCACGATGCTGTTGACTAGGGTCGACTTGCCCGCTCCGGTGGACCCGACCAGGGCCACCAGCAGCGGCGCGCCGGACTGGCGCACCCGGGGCAGCAGGTAGTCGTCGATCTGGCTGAGCAGCTTGACCCGCTCGGCCCGGGCGGCTTCGGCGCCGGTGGTCTCGAAGACCAGGCTGACGTCCACGATCCGGCGGCGCAGTTCGAGCAGGGCCGCTTCGAGCAGCCGGGCATCGACCCGGCGGTGCCGCCCGGACTCCGCGGGCTGGGGCCCGGCCCCGCTGGCCGGCGGCTGCCCGGCCTTGGCAGCTGGCCGCTCCGCACCGGCGGCGGGCTGCGCCGCGTCGGCAGCTGGCCGCTCCGCTCCGGTGGCCGATCGCTCGGCACCGGCAGCCGGGCGCTCCGCACCGGCGGCGGGCCGCGCCGCGTCGGCAGCGGGCCGCTCCGGCCCGCTCGCCGGCCGCTTCCGGCCGGCCGCCGGGCGCCCGGCATCGGTGGCCGGCTGCCCGGGCGGGCTTACCGGCTGCTGCCCCGGGGGGACGGGGTCAGGTGAGACGGCCGCATCCGCCCCGGCGGCGCGCGCGCCAGTGGCAGCGAGGCCCGGCCGTTCCGTCATCGTTCTCCGTCACTGCCTTTCCCGCGTCGGCCTTGCTCCGGCAGATCCCCCCGGTGACGTGGGCACAGCTACACTCCGGTCTTTGCTCAGCGCATTCCGGGACAGTTCGGCGATCTGCGCCCCGACCTGCACTACCTCACCTATCACGACAATTGCTGGCGGGCGCAGGCCGGCCTCACTGACCGCTGCGGCTACGGCGCTAAGCCCTGTGGTAATTATGTGCTGCGTGGGCAGGGTACCGTCCACAATGACCGAAACTGGGGTCCGCGAATCCAGGCCCGCCCGGATCAGCGTCTCCGCCACCTGGCTCAGGTACTCCAGGCCCATCAGCAGCACCAGCGTGGCCTGGGACGTGGCCAGCTCGGCCCAGTCCACCGTGGAGCGCGGATCGCCCGGTGGGAGATGCGCCGAGACCACGCGGATTTCCTGGGTGATGCCGCGGTGGGTGACCGGGATGCCGGCCGCGGCGGGCACCCCGACCGCGCTGGTCACCCCGGGCACCACGGTGACCGGGACGCCGGCCGCCAGGCAGGCCAGCACTTCCTCGCCGCCGCGGCCGAACACGAACGGGTCGCCGCCCTTGAGCCGGACCACGGCCAGGCCGTGGCGCGCCCGCTCGACCAGCAGCGAGTTGATGTCTTCCTGGGTCATCGCCCGGCCGCGCGGGATCTTGCCCGCGTCAACCAGTTCCACGTCCGGGGCCAGTTCGTCGAGCAGCGCCCGGGGAGCGAGCCGGTCGGCCACCACCACGTCCGCCTCGGCCAGCAACTGCCGCCCGCGCACGGTGATCAGGCCCGGGTCGCCGGGCCCGCCGCCGACCAGGGCGACCCGGCCGGCCCGCCGCCGGCGCCGGGTACGCAGCGTCCCGTCCTGCAGGCCGGCCAGCACGGCGTCCCGGATCCCGGCGCTGCGCTGCGGGTCGCCGCTGACCACCCCGAAGCGCAGGTCCCCCGCGTGCCCGGAGGCCGGGGTCCAGGCGGCGGACGCGGCCGCGTCGTCGGCCCGGACGGACCAGATGCCGGCCGCCTCGGCCTCGGCGGCGACAGCGGCGTTCACCGCGGGGTCATCGGTGCACGCGCAGACCAGCCAGGCGCCCGTGCAGTCGCCGCGCGCGTACTCCCGGGACTGCCAGCCGATCCGGCCGGCCAGGATCAGGTCGTGCAGCGACGGGGTCACCTCGGGCGAGACGAGCAGCACGTCCGAGCCCGCGTCCAGCAGCCCGGGCACCCGCCGCGCGGCCACCGAGCCGCCGCCGACGACCAGCACCCGGCGGCCGGTCAGCCTGAGTGCGAGCAGGTACGGCGCAGCCGCATCGGCGACCAAGGCGCTCCGCCCTCCTTCGGCTACGGCTGGGCGCACCCAGCGAGGTCAGCAACGTTCAGCATGGAATCGGGCAACGGGCCGGGCAACGGATTGCGCAACGGTCGGGTAACGGTTCAGCAGCGAACCGGGCGGGGGTGCGCCCGGATCGAGCACTTCAGCAGGTCAGCCTAGCTGCGGCCGGATCATCGGCTATTGAGCGTAGTGGCATCTGGCCCGCCGCTGGCCACAGCCGCGGTGGCCAGCGCGCCGAACGCGGCCGCCGCGACCGCGGCACCGCCCTTCTCCGACACGTTGGTCAGCGCGGGCAGCCCACTGGCCCGCACCGCGTCCTTGGCTTCCGCCGCCCCGGCCAGCCCGGCAGGCAGGCCGATGACCAGCGCCGGCTGGACGTTCCTGGCCATGATCTCGCTGAGCGCGGCGGGCTCGCAGCCCACTACCCAGATCGCGCCCGGCCCGGCTTGGCCGAAGGCCAGCCGCACCGCGGCCGCGGGCAGGCTGATGCTGGCCGTCCGGGCCAGCCGTGCGGTGAGCGTGTCCCCGCTCTTGCAGATCACCGGATATCCGCTGATCCCGGCCGCGACCATCGCGCTGTCCGCGACCACGGCTGCCCCGGCGGCCAGTTCCACGCTGGCGGCGGCCAGCACCTGCTCATCGCAGAGCAGGTCAGTGGCGTAGTCGAAGTCGGCGCTGGCCGCGATGACGTGCTCGGTCACGGCCCGGCTCAGCGGCGGGAGACGGCTCAGGTCGATCCGGGATCGCAGGATCCGGTAGGACTCATCTTCCGCTGCCAGACCCTCCGCCATCCAGCCAGGATGGCACAACCAGGGGCTCAGACGCTTCGTCATCCGAACCAACACAGCCCACCCCCGCTACACTGTCCACGCGAACCCGCGAATAGCGGGCAGTCACTGGCACGGTCCTGGGCACAATCTGAATCACCCGGCCCTGCCGTCAGGTCATTCTCAGCCGGTCAGGTGGCGGAATACCGGTGCGGCCCGGTACAACCGGGTGGCAACTGGACGGCATGAGTTGCGAATGGAGAGTTGATGGGCGCTGTGGAGCGTTCCCAGTGGACAGCGGACGAGGCCATCGACGACGCGGCCGCCAAGGCATTCCTGGCCGAGTATGGCGACCGCGCGGAACACCTCCCGCCGGTGGCTGTCGTCATCGCCGCGTACAACGAGCAGGGTGTGCTCGGCTCGGTGGTGGATGCGCTGCCCGCGACCCTCTGCGGCCTGAGCACCGCCGCGGTGGTGGTGTCGGACGGCTCCCGGGACGAGACCGTGACCGAGGGCCGCGAGCACGGCGCCCTGGTCGCCGACGTCCAGGTCAACCGCGGCCAGGGAGCGGCGCTGCGCCTCGGCTACCGGCTGGCCCGCGAGGGCGGCGCCCAGTACATCGTGACCACCGACGCGGACGGCCAGTACAACCCGGCCGAGATGGAGCGGGTGCTGGCCCCGGTGGTGGCAGGCGACGCCGACTTCGTCACCGGGTCGCGCAAGCTGGGCAGCCAGGAAACCAAGGATCCGGTGCGCCGCCTGGGCACTTGGGTCTTCGCCACCACGATCAGCCTGCTGACCGGCACGCACATCACCGACTCGTCGTTCGGCCTGCGGGCGATGCGATCCGAGGTCACCGGGGCGGTCCGGCTGGAGCAGCCGCAGTACCAGTCGTCCGAACTGCTGATCGGCGTGCTGGCCCATGGTTTCCGGGTGGTCGAGGTCCCGGCCACGATCCACAAGCGGCAGGTCGGGGAGAGCAAGAAGGGGCACAACGCCATCTACGGCCTGCACTACGCGCGGGTGGTCGGCGGCACCTGGTGGCGCGAGCGGCGCCGCCGCGGCCCGGCCAGCCCGGCGACCGCCACCGCGCAGTCGCAGCCCACGCCGGACCGGCCCGCCACCGAGCCGCGGAGCTAGCCGCAAAGACGGCGAAGAAGACAAAGAAGACAAATCCCGGCCGGGCCCACGCCCGGTCGGGATTCTTTTTCAAGATTTTGCTATCTGCAAACTAAGGACTTACTAAGGCACTTACCGGCGATGACCTGGATGGGCCACCGGCGGGCCCGGATGGGTTAGCGGCGGCGGCCCGGGTCGGGGGCCACCCGGCCGTCGGCGCCGGCCTCCCGCGGCGCCGTCCGGCTCGCGGTGCCATTGCCGTTACCGTTCCCCACGCCCGCTGCGCGGTTGACCGGTGCCGATCCCACCGCTCCGCCGACGTGCGCCGGGTCCGGCTCGGTGCCCGGCCGGGGCTGCACCTCGATCCCGGCCGCCCCGTTGCCCGGCTCCTCGGCCAGCAGCGGCTCGCGGCCCTCGACCACGGCCAGCGCCTCCCCGGCACTGCGGTCGCGGAACAGCACGAAGTGGAAGATCAGGAAGCGCAGCGCGAACGTCAGGCAGTTGGCCGCGAAGTAGAAGGCATCCGCCACGATGACCTGGGCGGCGCCGTGGTGCAGCCCCATCGAGGCGGCCACGTGGTTGCCGAACTTGCTGGCCAGGGTGAGGATGATGCCCGCGCAGATCGAGACGATCGCGAACGGGATGGTCTCCTTCAGCGCGCTGGGCCGGCCCTTGCGCTCCCACGCCCAGCGGCTGATCACGTAGCTGACGGCCGCGCCGGCGAACCAGCCCAGCGCACCTGCGCGGCCGGCGGTCAGGTTGGCCGGGCCGATGCAGATGATGTACGTGATCTGGGTGGCGGCCACCGCACACACGGCCGCCGGGGCGAACCGGACGAAACGCTTGACGACGTTGCTGCGCAGCTTCTCGCGCAGCGGCCCAGGGACGATCCGCCACAAGGCGTCGGAAATCCGGGGCGTGATGAGTGTCATTAAGCGTCCTAGATGTTTGGAGACCGACAGGCCATCCAGTCAGGTATACCGTACGGAACCCTGCAGATGCCCCTGGTCCCGGCCTCTTCTCAGTAATCCCTCAGCATCAGCCGTGTACACCGTTTCCCGCATCAGCCGTGTACACCGTTCCCGCGCACCCCCAGGGCGGTCAGCCCACCGCGCCGCCCAGGTCGGCCGGCCCGGACCAGGCGCCGCGCCGGTACCTGGCCTGCCAGAGGTGGCCGTCCGCCGAGCCCTTCCAGAACACATTGGCCACGCCACCAGGCTGCCCGGCCGCGAATGGCGCGCTGCCCAGCACCCCCATCCCGGCGGCGGCTGGCTGAGCCCAGCTGGCCCCGTGACCAGCCGTCCACCACAATGTGCCGTTGCTTCCCTTCCAGAACACATCTACACCTGTAGCTGGCGCGGCGACCGCGACCGGCCCCGCCGACACGCCGGCGGGCAAGTCGTGCGCCGTGCCCCAGCCGTGGCCGGGCAGATAGCTGAGCTGCCACACGCTGGCGTGCGACTTGGCCGGCCAGAACACGTCAACCTCGCCGCTGGCCAGGCCGGTGGCCGCGGGTGCGCCGCCCAGCCTGCCCATGCCCAGGTTAGCCGGGCGTGACCAGCTGTGCCCGGGCGGCCGCCGGATCACCCGCAGATGCCCACGTCGAGGTAGTCCTGGTCGATATTGATCGTGTCGCCGCCGTAACTGACGTTCCGCCCGCCCAGGTACTGATGAATGCGCTGGTGCTGGGCCCAGTCAGTGGCCGGCACGGCGGGGTCCAGGGTGTTTGCCGCGCCATTCCATAGCGCGTCATAGATGACGTCCGGCATGGCGTAGCTGGGATTCGCGTAGTTGCTGGCCAGATCGCTGATCCCGGACAGCGAATTGCTGTACACGCCGGAGGCGTACTGCAGCGTGTGCAGTTCCCTGGTCCAGGCGGTCAGGAAACGCAGCACCTGGCTGCCCCGGGACGCCGGGTATGCCTCTATGTCGTAGTAGATCGGGCTGCCCGGCCCGAAGCCCAGCGTCTGGGCCTGGCTGACCGCGTCCTGGGCCGCGCTGACCGCCTGCCGGGCGGCCGCGGTGATCTCGCCGAAGCTTTCCTGCGGGCCGACATAAATAGGCATGAAGTGCCAGCCCGCGGCCTGCTGCTGGCGCACCCAGGACGCGGTCAGGCCGGACTGGGCGCAGGCCCGGTCCGAGCCCCCGATGTAGATGCCGATCGCCCGGTACGGTGACCGCTGCCGCCAGGCCTGCATCTGCGCGGCGCTCGGCGCGGTGCACGCGTCGAAGCCCGGGCCGGTGTAACTGGTCGCGGCGGCCGGCAGCGCCTGCGGGGTGGCCGCCCTGATCCCGGCGGGCCGCAGCCCGGTCATCCCGGGTGGCGTGGCCCCGCCGTCGCTGCCCCGCGCGGGCATCCGCAGCGCCGCGCTGGCCAGCATCCGGGCGATCTGGGCCCGGCCCGGCGCCCGCCGCCGCGGCCCCGCTGGTCAGCGGTACCGCTCCCAGAACAACCAGCATGCCGAACGCCAGTACGTACCGGCGGTGGCTGGCTGCCCCCAGTCGTCGGGCAGCGCGGTAAAACGCAGCGCTGTAAAACAAAGTGGCACGGCACATGATGAATCCCCCCGGATCGCCGCGTTAACCCCCATTCCCTGGATGACCCAGCCATTTCCGCCGGTCACCTGAGTTACGCGGCTCTTCATCGTTAGCAGGAGCTTAAATGCCCGGTTCCCGGATGATCAGAGTGCCATGCCATTAGTTCGCCATTTTCCGTAACGCACCACTGGTAACCCCAATTCGGAGAATGTCGGCCATAGGCGGCATGATGGTGCTATGACTGATCCCGGGCCCGAGGTCGATGACCGGCACCCCGCCGACGTGGTGACCGGCATGGTGGACTACGTGCTGCTGACGGCGGAGACCTGGCCGGAGTGGGACGGCGTCCCGGCCGAGACACCCGTCGAAGGCGAGCCGCCGCGGCTGTACACCCCGCACAAGGCCATCCGGCGGGTGGCCGATCATCTCGTCGATCACCTGGCCGAGCTGGAGGCCCGGCTGGCTGGCCGGCCCACCGAGCCGGACCGGTGGCACGCCTCGGCCAGCACCACACCCGCCGACCTGGCCCTGTTCACCTCGGAGGACCTCGATGAGGCGCACGGCCGGCTGCGGCGGCTGGCGCTGATCTGGGACGTGCGGCTGCGCGCGCTGTCCGCCGAGCAGCTGGACAAGCAGGACGGCGGCGGCTGGACGTTCCGCCAGCTCGCGTTCCACCTGGCCGATTCGGCGTTCTACGCGGACGCGGTCGGGACGCTGCCCAGGTAGCCGCCCGCCGCCAGCAAGAGCGCCCGCCGGTCAGACCGGGCCCGAACTGCCCGGGCTGGCGTGCCACAGGGTGCGTGGCGGGTCTTTCAGTGCCCCGCCGGGGGAGCCGGTTTCCGCATACGGGGACTGGACAAATCCGTTCGAATAAATGATCTTGGGGTTGGCTTCGCCGGTGCCCTCTCCGGTGACTGCCCGGCGGCTGGCCGGCCCGCCGGATGCGGGCACGTCGCCCGCGGCCATGGCCGCGCGGACCGCCGCCATGCCGTGGCCGGTGCGGATCTCCTCCAGGGCGGCCAGGTCCCAGCACTCCGCCGCGTTGATCGATACCGACTCGCCGGTCCGGCGCACCCGGCCGCGCACCACGAGCAGCCAGGAGCCGAACACCCGGGCCGCGCACCGGTCCTGGACGGACTCGAAGAACGCCAGGTCCACTGGCCCGGTCGCGTCGTCCAGGGTGGTGAAGATGATCCGCAGCCCGGACCGGATGGCCGGGGTCTGGGTGGCGATCTTCACCCCGGCCACCAGGATCCGGTCGCCTGCTGTGCAGTTGTGCAGCTCGGCCGAGCGGGTCACGCCGAGCTGGTGCAGCAGGTCGGTGTAGAAGCTCAGCACGTGCTGGCTCAGGTCGATGCCGAGGATCTCCAGCTCGGCCGCCACCCGCTCGGCCGGGGTCAGCCCGCGCAGCTCACCGGCCGGGACGAGCTCGGCGAACCCGTCCCCGGCGAAGCCCAGCGCGGCCTGGCCGGTGCCGCTGGCCCGGACCCGGGCCCGCCGGTCGAGCACCCCCACCCGGGCCAGCAAATCGCGCCGGGTGAGCTGGGCATCGGCCACGTAGACCGCGTCCAGTCCACCGACCAGGACCAGCCGCTCGGCGACCGGGCGGGACACCGCGGCCCGTTCCCACAGGTCGCGCAGTGACGTGTACGGCTGCCCGGCGACGATCCGGGCCACCTCGGCGTCGCTGATCCCCTTGACCTCGCGCAGCCCGGGACGCAGCCCCTCGCCGGGCAGCTGGCCGACCAGCTCGACGCGCCAGTCGGCGGCCGAGGCGTTCACGTCCACCGGCAGGATCGGCAGGCCGGCCAGCCGGGCGTCGGCCACGATGACCCGCTTGGGGTACATCCCCGGGTCATGGGTGAGCACCCCGGCGTAGAACGCGGCCGGGTAGTGCCGCTTCAGCCAGGCCGACTGGTAGGTCGGGATGGCGAACGCGGCCGCGTGCGCCTTGCAGAAGCCGAACCCGCCGAATGACTCCAGCACGTCCCACACCCGCCCCACGGTGGCGGCGTCGTAGCCCCGGTCCCGGGCGATGCCGCGGAACCACTCCCCGGCCTGGTCCCGGGACCGCTCCTCGGTCAGCTGGCGGCGGACGTACTCGGCCGCGGACAGGCCGCAGCCGGTCATCGCGTGGATGATGCGCAGCACCTGCTCGTGGAAGATGACCACTCCGCCGGTCTCGGCCAGCGTGGCCGCCAGATCTTCGTGCGGGTAGCTGGCCGCGCGCTGGCCGTGCCGGATCTCCAGGAACGGCGTGACCATGTCGGAGTTGACCGGGCCCGGGCGGAACAGCGAGATGTCCACGATCAGGTCGGCGATGTCCCGGGGCAGCAGCTTGCCGACCAGTTCCCGCTGCCCGGGCGACTCGATCTGGAAGCAGCCCAGGGTCTGCGCGCGGCGGATCATCTCGAACGTCGGCTCGTCCGCGCAGCCGACGGCGTCGATGTCCACCTGCTCGCCCCGGGTCCGCTCCACCTCGGCCAGCGTGTACGCCATGGCCGACTGCATCCGCACGCCGAGCACGTCCAGCTTGATCATGCCGGCGATCTCGACGTCGTCCTTGTCGAACTGGCTCAGCGGCAGCCCCTCGAAGCTCCGCTCCACCGGGGTCCGGTCCAGCAGCGAGGTGTCCGACAGCACCACCCCGCACGGATGCATGGCCACGTGCCGGGGCAGCCCGTCCAGCCGCTCGGCCAGCCGGAAGATCCCGGTCAGCTGCGGGATGGCCAGCCCGCTGCCGCGCAGCTCCGGCAGCTCGGCCAGGGCACCCTGGATGCTGCGCGCCCGGATGTGCGGGAACGCCTTGGCGATCACGTCGATCTCGTACGGCGGCAGGCCCAGCGCGGCCGCGACATCCCGGATCGCGCTGCGTGCCCGGTACGTCTCCATCATCGACACGCAGGCGATGCGCCGCTCGGAGTAGGCGTCCACGATGGCCCGGTAGGCCTCGATCCGGCGGGCCGACTCCACGTCCAGGTCGATGTCCGGCAGGCCTTTACGGCTCTCCGACAGGAACCGCTCCATGATCAGGTCGTAGTCCAGCGGGTCGATGCCGGAGATGCCGATCAGGTAGTTGACCAGGCAGCCGGCCCCGGACCCGCGGATCGAGCAGTGGATGCCCCGGCTCCTGATCAGCGCGGTGACGTCGGCCACGGTCAGGAAGTAGGCGGCCAGCCCGGTCTTGGCGATGATGGCCAGCTCATGGTCCAGCCGCTCGGCCGCGCGCCGCCGCGCCGCCCGCGGCCCGGCGCCCCGGCCGCGGCCCGCGGCCGGGTACTGGCGGTGCATCCCCTCGGCGCACCGGGCGCGGAGCAGGGTGAGCGGCTCGCCGTCGGTGATCTCCGGCATGAACCGGCCGCCGATGCCCAGGTCCCGGCCGGGTTCCAGGGCGCACCGGGCGGCCAGCGCCGCGGTCGCCCGGAGCAGTTCCGCCTGGCCGGCGTTGTCGCAGCTCCGCGCGGCCACCTGGGCCATGTCAGCGGCGCTGGCCAGGTGCGCCCGTGCGTTGCGCCGGGCCAGGTGCCGCTCGCCCAGCGGGGCCAGCTGCCGGGCCGCGTCGAGCACCTGGGCGACCGCGGCGTCGGCCGGGTCGAGGTAGCGGACCGCGTTGCTCAGCACGGCCGGCACCCCAGCTTCGGTGGCCAGCCGGAGCATCCGGGCGGCCCGGTGGCCACTGCCCCGGGTCCGGTGGTCCACGATCTCGATGACCACCTCGCCGCAGTCCCGCCACCGGGCCAGCTCGGCCGCGGCCAGGCTGGGCCGCCGCGCGGCCACCGCCCGGCCGACGTCGCTGCCCGGGCCGAGCAGGATGATCAGCCCGGTGGCATGCCCGGCGACCAGTTCCGGGGTGATCAGCGGGGCGCCGCGCTGGCCGGCCTGGTGCGCCGCGCTGACCAGCCGGCACAGCGACGCCCAGCCCTGGCTGCCCTCGGCCAGCAGCGTCACCCGGGCCGCGTCCTCGCTGTGCAGCCGGGCCGGGGCGGACGGGTTCAGCACTCGTTCCGGGCCATCCAGCCCGCCCGGGCCAGCCAGCGCGAGGTCGGCACCGAGGATCGGGGCGATGCCCGCGTCCGCGCACGCCACCGCGTGCTTTACCGCCCCGTACAGGCCGTCCCGGTCGGTCAGCGCGAGCGCCCGCATGCCCAGCTCGGCCGCCCGGGCGGCCAGGGCGGCTGGGGCGGCCACCCCGTACCGCAGCGAGTAGGCCGAGGCGACGTGCAGGTGAACGAAGTCCTGGGCCCAGCTCAGTCCGGTAAGTCCCATACCCGGGCCAGCATCCACTGCTCGGTGGCCAGGTCACGGCGCAGCTCGTACGCGCTGGCCTGGGTGTTCCGCCCGGCCGACGCCTCGACCCGCCAGAACTCGCGCTCCGCCGGGGTGTCCAGGTCGGGGTTCTGCTGCCGCCACCACTCCCGGCTGATCACCCAGTGGTCCAGCACCCCGAGCACCGTGTACAGCCGGCCCCGCCAGGCGAACCGGGCTGGCTTACCGTCCTGCACCCAGACATCCACCGGCTCCCCGTAGGTCCTGCTCACCGCGCTGGGCCGCCCTCCCTGCATGTACCTGGACAAATTCCCGGGGAAGCAGGCAGCGATCATATCTCGAACACAGGTTCGAGACAAGAGTAAGCTTGTGTCCCAGCCGGGACTTCAGAGGTTGCTGGGGCGGTCCTACTCAGCCGGTGAGGCCGGCCAGCCGCCCGAGGCTCGCCGTGGCGTGCCCGAAGAACGCGTCCCGGTCGGTGACCACGTTCTCGAACTGGCCGAACAGCTCGAAGCTGAGCAGGCCGAACAGCGCGGCCCAGCAGGTCACCCCGGTGGCGATCACGTCATCGGGCACCCCGGGCATGATCGACTCGCGCAGCGCCGCGGCGTCGGCGGCGAACGATTCCGGCGCCGCCGGGCTGCCCTTGGGCGGCCGCAGCGCACCGGCCTGGTACGCCTCGCCGAGGATCGCGCCGAACACGGTGGCGGCCCGGGCGGCCGGGCCGATGGTCTGCTGCGGCGCCTGGTAGCCGGGCACCGGCGAGCCGTAGACCAGCGCGTACTCGTGCGGGTGACGGAGCGCCCAGTCCCGGATGGCCCAGCTCACGGCCAGCCACCGGCCCGGGTAGTCCCCGCCCGGGCACCCGGCGTCGGCCTGCTCGGCCACCTCGCCGATCGCGTTGTAGCCGTCCACGATCAGCGCGGTGAGCAGGTCGTCCCGGCTCGGGAAGTAGCGGTAGATGGCCGAGGAGACCATGCCCATGTCCCGGGCCACCGCGCGCAGCGACAGCCCGCCCGCGCCCTCGGTGGCCAGCTGGCGCCGGGCCACCTCGGTGATCTCCCGGGTCAGCTCGGCCCGGACCCGCTCCCGGGCGGTTCGGCTCGCGTTCACGTCACGAGCATATCAGAGCGCCCGAACAAAAAGAGAGCATCGCTCTTGCGAGTTGCCGGCCGGGACCGGGGCAATATGCTCCTGACCATGACAGATCCGGCTGGCCCGGGCCCGGGCAACGGCAAGACGCCCACCATCGCCGAGGTGGCCAGCCTGGCCGGGGTGTCCATCGCCACCGTGTCCCGGGTGGTCTCCGGCACCCGCCCGGTCGGGAACGCCACCCGGCTGCGGGTCGAGCAGGCCATCGCGGCCACCGGCTGGTCGGCCGACCCAGCCGCCCGGCTGCTGGCCGGCGGCCGGGGCGACGAGGTCGTACTGGCCCTGGCCGTGGCCAGCCCGCAGGAGTTCGCCGCCGACCCGTACTACGCGCGGGTCGTCGCGGGCGCGCAGGCCGAAGCGGCCCGGCTCGGCCTGTCACTGTCGGTGCACGTCACCCGGATAGGTTCGGTGCCCGCCCTGCCGCCGCTGCGCCGGAAACGGCAGCACATCGGGGCCGTGCTGGTCAACGTTGACCCGTGGGAAGCGGCCGGCGTGCACGAACTGGGCTGGCCGGTCGTCTCGCTCGGCGCCACCAGCCCCGATCTGCCCAGCGTGGACCCAGAAAACGAAGCGGGCGCGGACGGCGCGGTCCGGCACTTGCTGGCCCGCGGCCGCCGCCGGATCGCGACGATCGCCGGCCCAGCCCGCAACCCGTGCGCCCGGGAGCGGCTGGCCGGCGTACCGGTCGGCGGTGCGGGCCGCGGGGCTGCCCGAGCTGGTGGTCAGCACGGACTTCACCCGGCCAGCCGCCGCGGCGGCCGCCCGCCGCCTGCTGGACAGCTGCCCTGACCTGGACGCGATCTTCGTCGCCTCGGATCTGATGGCCACGGCGGTCCTGCAAGTCCTGGCCGCCGCCGGGCGCCGGGTCCCTGCGGACGTCGCGGTGGTCGGCTTCGACGACTCGCCGCCCGCCCTGATGACGGTGCCGACCCTGTCCACGGTGCGGGTACGGGTCGAGGAAGAGGCCGCGCTGGCCGTCCGCACGCTGGCCTGCCCGCCCGCCGGGCGTCCACTCGACCAGCGGCTGCCCACCCAGTTCGTGCCCCGGGCCAGTTCCGCCGCCTGAGCCAGCCGGTCCGACCGCATCAATGAAACATCCGTGCGCACCGGTGCGCATGAAGGCAACATTCATGCGGTCCCCGGAGCTGGTTAACCGGCCGGATATCCACGGCAAGCGGCTCCTGACCTAGACCGTAATGACCTCGTTCTCAGGCTTTCGTACCCCGGCGGGCGGCCTGACCTTTACATTTTCTTGGCATGGCGCACAGCCAGCACAGCCGCCAGCACGCGGTCCGGCGGCGGTTCCCCCGCTGGGGCATCGGCGCGGCGGCGGCCGCGGGGGTGGCCGCCGTGGTGGCCATCGCGGTCGGCATCTCACAGGCCACCGCGTCCCCGGCCTGCGCCTCCGTCATCAGCCAAGCCGCCGGGCAGACCAGCGGCGAGGCCACGCACTACGTGCTGACGCCGGGCGACGGCAACTGCTCCTACCCCGGCCTGCCCGACGGTGGCCTGTTCGTGGCGCTGTCCCCCAGCGAATACGACGGCTCGGCGGCGTGCGGCAGCTTCATCGAGGTGACCGGGCCGGGCGGGTCGGTCACCGCCGAGGTGGTGGACCAGTGCCCGCCGTGCCAGGCCGGGCACGTGGACCTGAGCGAGGCGGCGTTCGAGCGGATCGCCCCGCTGGCCGCCGGCGAGGTCCCGGTGACGTACCACACGATCGTTGACCCGCCGCTGCCCGGCCCGCTGTCCGTGCTGGTCAAGACCGGCTCGAACCCGTACTACCTGGCGCTGCTGCCGATCGGCACGGGCAACCCGGTGGCCAGCGTGCAGGTCAGCAGCCCCGGGCGCGGCTGGCAGGCGCTGACCCGGACCAGCTACGGCTACTGGCTGGCCACGGCCGGCGCGGGCGCGGGCCCGTTCACGGTGCGGCTCACCGACACGGCCGGCCACCAGGCCACGCTGACCGGCATCACGCTCAGCCCGGGCGTGGTCCAGCCGGCCAGCGTGCCGATGTACGGCACGGCCGCAGCCATGGCCCCGGCCAGCCCGGTGGCCAAGGCCAAGGCAAAACACCAGCACCGGCGCCGCGCCCGCACCCGCCGCACCGCCACCCCAGCCCCGAGCCAGGTCACGCCTTCCCGGCAGAACGCCAGTGCCGGGCTGGCCGCCTCGCCCAGCCCGTCGTGTACTAGCTAAGACGCCGCCCGGTGGCTCAGCCAGGCATCGCCGGTGGCCGGCTGAGCCCAGTCAGCGGGCAGCCCGAGCACCTCGGGCAGCTTCTCCTGGCCCACGTCGGTGACCTGGACCACCCGCCGCCGCTGGGTGTGCCGTACCCAGCCGAGTGCGAACAGCCGGTCGGCCAGCGCGGTGCCGAGCGGCCCGGCCAGGTGGTGCCGCTGCTCCGACCAGTCCAGGCAGTACCGCACGGCCGGCCGCTGGGCCAGCACGCCGTCCAGGTCCAGGCCAAGCTGGCTGAGCACGTCCTCGCCGTGCGGGGTGAGCCGGTAGCTGAGGTCACGGCCGGGCGCGGACAGCCGGTCCTGCACCGCCCGGTCCGGGTGGTGCAGGCCGTCCCCGCCGGCCAGCACGCCGTCGCTCAGGAACCCGGCCAGCAGGCCGGTGCCGAGCCGGCCGGCCAGATGGTTGTAGCAGGTCCGGGCCTCGCGCAGGGCCCGGGCGTGGCTGCCCTGACGGAGTGAGCGGATCGGCTGGTCCGGGGCGATCCGGGCCAGCGCCTCCAGCGCCTCGGCCACCGCCTCCGAGGACAGCCGGTAGAACCGGGACCGGCCCTCGGGCCGCATCGTCACCAGCCCGGCGGCCAGCAGCCGGGCCAGGTGCTCGCTGACCGTGGACGGAGCCACCCCGGCTTCGGCGGCCAGCCGGCTGGCCGGCAGCGCCCGGCCGTCCATCAGGGCCATCAGCACCCGGGCCCGGGTCGGATCGCCGATCAGCGCAGCGATCGGCGCGATGTCGGCATCGCCACGCATCGGCTGTTCAGGACTCATACCGTCACGCTAGCAACGGGATGCTTCGGCGTGGACCGAACATTCTGGCGGGCAGAGTGCATGCCATGGACACCTCAACTGGACGCGGCCCGGCGGCCCGCGGCGCCTCCTGGGTGCCGCTGATCGCGGTGGCCCTCGGCTATTTCATGGTGATCCTCGACGCGACCGCGGTGAATCTCGCGCTGCCCGCGATCGGCCGGGACCTGGGCGGCGGGGTCACCGGGCTGCAGTGGGTGGTGGACGGGTACACGCTGACGTTCGCCGCGCTGCTGCTGTCCGCGGGCGTGACCGGCGACCGGTTCGGCCCGCGCCGGGTGTTCCTGGCTGGGCTGGCCCTGTTCACCGTGGCCTCGGCGGGCTGCGCGCTGGCCCCGGGCATCGGCGTGCTGGTCGGCATCCGGCTGGTGCAGGGCGTCGGCGCGGCGCTGCTGGTGCCTACCTCGCTGGCCCTGCTGCAGGCCAGCTACCCGGACCGGGCCCGGCGGGCCCGGGCGGTCGGGCTGTGGGGCGGCGTCGGCGGGCTGGCCGCCGCGTCCGGCCCGGTGCTGGGCGGCGCGCTGACCACGGTGGCCAGCTGGCGGCTGGTGTTCGCGGTCAACGTCCCGGTCGGGGTGTTCGCCTGGTGGCTGACCCGCCGCCGGGTAGCCGCCCCGGACGGCGCGCGGGACCGCCGCGGCGACCCGGCCGGGCAGCTCACCGCCATCGTGGCGCTGACCGCGCTGACCGGTGGCCTGATCGAGGCGGGCCCGCACGGCTGGGCCTCCTGGCCGGTGCTGGCCGGCCTGGTCGTGGCCGCGCTGGCCGCCGCCGCATTCGTCGCGGTGCAGCGCCGGGTGCACTCGCCGATGCTGCCACTGCCGCTGCTGCGGCGGCCCACGCTGTCCGCGGGCAGCGCGGTCGGGCTGCTCATCAACCTGGGTTTCTACGGCCAGCTGTTCGCCTACAGCCTGTACCTGCAGCAGATCAGGGGCGATTCGCCGCTGATCGCCGGGCTGTCCCTGCTGCCCGAGGCGTGCGCCGTGCCGGTGGCCGCGGTGCTGTCCGGCCGGTTCACTGGCCGCGGCGGGCCGCGGCGCACCATGGTGGCCGGGCTGAGCCTGGGGTCGGCCGGGCTGTTCAGCCTGCTCGTGTCCGGGCCCGGCACCCCGTACTGGATGCTGGTGTTGCCCATGCTGGCCGCAGGGACGGGCATGGCGCTCACCATGCCTGCGGCCACCACCGCGGTGATGGACGCGGCGCCGGCCAGCCGCGGTGGCGCGGCCGCCGGGCTGCTGAACACCGCACGGCAGGTCGGCAGCGCCCTCGGCGTCGCGGTGGCCGGGTCGCTGCTGGCCAGCCGGGCCGGGTTCCTGCCCGGGCTGCACCTGGCCCTGGCCGTCTCCGGCGCCGCGTTCCTGGCCGGCGTGATGATCACGCTGGCCTGGGTGGATAGGCGAGCAGACCGGGGCCGCCCCGGCGTCACTGGCCCGCGGCCGGCGCTGGCAGCGGGTACACGCCCAGTAGTTTCAGCGCGCCGCCCGGCGTGAGCTCGAGCACCGGGAAGTCGCGCCCGGTCGGGTTGCCGGCCACCGGGTCGAACCCGAAGTTGCCGGCCGCCCCGGGCACGGCGTTGCTGGCCGACAGATCGCCGAGCTCCCCCTGCACGTTCTTGGCCGTGACCTGCCCCTGCGCGGCACTGATCTTGATGACGGCCTGGTCGGCGGCGATCAGCGCGTCGTGCGACATGATCGCCCAGCCGTCGCCGAGGTCGGCCGCGGGGAAGCGCGCGGTGAAGGCGGCGTAGAACGCCTGCCACAGGTTCCGGTTGTTCCGGCCGTTGGGCCGCGCGGCCAGCTCGGCCGGGTCGGCCAGTGCCGCGTAGATGATCCGCACCGGGGCGTCCCCGGGCGCCGGCTTGAGCTGGCCCTGCAGGCTGGACGCGTCGGAACCGGTGACCACGGTGATCAGCCGTCGCGGCTCGCAGTCCACCCCGCGCGCCCACAGGTGGTGGATGAAGTCGGGCAGGTCGTTGACGCGGCCCGCATAAAGGATCATGTCCGGTGGGTTCCGGCCGCACAGGTTGCCGGACAGGGCGCTGAACTGCGCACCCAGCGCACCGGAGTTGGGCGGCGCGTCGAACGGCTCCTCGGGGAACCCGCCGGCCTGGATGTAGCCGGCCAGTCCGGTCCGGAAATCGGCGTTCAGCGACGCGGTGTACAGGTCGCCCGGGGCGTTGTCCTGGATGAGCATGGCCCGGTCGCCGAGGCCGGCGCCGCGCAGATAGTGGGCCAGCGCGCTGACCTCGTCGCGCACATCAGGGTTGACCCGGAACAGCCCGGGCACGGTGCTCTGGCTGAGGCTGTCGCCAGTGATGACCGCGCCCACCATGGGAATGCTGTGCTGGCTCAGCAGGCGCGCCGCCTTTAGCGTCTGCGGCACGCTGATGCCCATCCCGGTCACCGCGACCAGCGGATCCGGGCCGGTGGTCATCCGGTCCAGCTGACGCACCACCGGCCGGTACTGGTTCTCGCCGCTGCCCACGTTGGCCAGGACCAGCCGGATCTGCGGCCCGGCCCCGGTCCGGTTCGCCACCTGCTGGGCGGTGTAGGCGCCTTCCAGCCAGGACCGGATCCGGCCGATGGACACGTCCGGGGACGGGGTGAGCGGGCCGAGGAAGGCCACGGTCACGTACTTCCCGCGGGCCAGGCCCTGGTCCTCGCGCCGGATGTCACCCTCGACCGTGCCCAGCGCGGGGTCGAAGATGAACGAGCCGTCGGTGACGCCGACCTGCTGCCCGCCGTCGCCGATCACGCATGGCGCGCACGGGGTGTCCGGGTGCGGCGCGCTTTTCAGCGTGAGCACCAGGCTGACCACCGCCACCACGGCCACGCCCGCGGCGGCCAGCAGCCACCAGCGGCCGCGGCGGGCCGTCCGCACCTGGTCGAACGGGCTCCGCTCCGTCATTACCCGCCACCTCCAGCGCCCAGCGCGCGGTATCTCGCGGCCTCGTTGCGCAGCACGGCCAGGCCATTGCCGGAGAACGGCGCGATCAGGTCGAAGTCGTCCTGGATCTCGTTGTAGAGGTCGCCCAGCTCCTTCTGGTGGCTGGCGAACAGCGGGTCGGCGGCGATCCACAGCGCCGCCACCAGCCGGGCCAGCGGGGCCAGCGGCACGTCGCGGGGGTCGGTGCCCGCGGTCAGCTCGCGGATCCGGTCGGCCGCGGCGCCCGGCTGGCCCAGCCCGCCCCGGCTCTGGCGGCGGCTGAGCTTGTTCGGCGCGGCGCTGACCGAGTGCAGCCGCCGCAGCCAGCTCACCGCGTCGCCGCCCGGCAGATGGCTGGCCAGCCGCCGGGCCACCGGCACCACCTCGCCCAGGGCCAGCGCGTAGTAGAGCTCGCCGGCCTCGTCGTTCTCTTTGGTGCAGTCATCCCGGAACCAGGCGTGCACGGTGGCCCAGTCCGCGCGGCCGGCCCGCCGGGCGGCCAGGCGGCGCAGCAGGAGCCGGCCCAGGCGGGATGCGATCAGGCCATTCAGGACCAGTTTGGCCAGGTACCTGACGCCGGTACGGGAGACCGGGGGCGCCTGCCCCTGGTGCAGCACGGTCCAGGTGTCCTCGCCGATCTCGACCAGGAAATCGCGTAACGCGGCGATATTGCGGTACTCGGCGAGCGCCTGGCGCACCTGGTCGCAGGCCCGGGCCCGGTCGTCGGTCACCAGTTCCTGGCGCAGCACGAGTTGCCCGGTGATAAAGCGCGGAAAGGCCAGCCCGCCGTACCGGCCGGCCGTCCGGTTCAGCTCGAAAACTAACGCGGACAGCACCCGCGGGCTGGAGCTGAGGTCATCCGCGGCGCAGTCGATCCGGGCATACGGGGCCACCGGCTGCAGCCACTCTGCCAGCTTGTCCAGCAGGGCGGTCTTGCCCGACCCGTGCGGACCGGTGAATACCAGGACGGGCTGCCGCCGGCTGCGCGCCGCGCCGTCGCGGTGCGGCCGGCTGAGAAATTCCTTAGTGAGTTCCACCGCGCCCGCCCGGCCGTACAGCTGGCCAATCTCAGCAGGCATGCGGCCTCCGAATTATCGCGGCAACCGCATCCTACGCAGGAATGACCGTTATGTCCGTATCGGATAGCTAAAGCCACCGGCCGCCGCCCACCGGGTGGTGCGCGGGGCCGGTGGCGGGCACTGGCGTTAAATAGGCTGGTTTATGGGGTTTCGGCGTAGCCGGGCATGGGGAAGCCGGCCAGCAGATCGCGGACCTCGCCCGCGATCCGCTCGATGGCGTCCTCGTCGTCCTTGGTGGCCGCGATGATCGCCTCGTCCATCCACGCCGCGATCTGCGGCATGTGCTCCTCGCCTAGGCCGCGGGTGGTGATGGACGGGGTGCCGAGCCGGACGCCGGAGGGGTCGAACGGCTTGCGCGGGTCGAACGGCACCGTGTTGTAGTTCAGCTCGATGCCGGCCCGGTCCAGCGCCTTGGCCGCAGGCTTGCCCGCGATCCCCTTGCTGGTCAGGTCCATCAGGATGAGGTGGTTCTCGGTGCCGCCGGACATCAGAGAGTAGCCGCGCTCGTTCAGCGCAGCCGCCAGCGCCTTGGCGTTGGCCACCACCTGCTGGGCATACGTGCGGAACTCTGGCTGGGCCGCCTCGTGCAGGGCGACCGCGATGCCGGCCGTGGTGTGGTTGTGCGGGCCGCCCTGCAGGCCGGGGAACACCGCCTTGTCCAGCGGCGACGCGTACTCGGCGGTAGACATGATCATCGCGCCGCGCGGGCCGCGCAGCGTCTTATGCGTGGTGGTGGTGATCACCGGCGCGTAGCCGACCGGGGACGGGTGCGCGCCGCCCGCGATCAGCCCGGCGATGTGCGCGATGTCGGCCACCAGGATCGCGCCCACCTCGGCCGCGACCTCGGCGAAGAACGGGAAGTCGATGATCCACGGGATCGCGGTGCCGCCGCAGAAGATCACCTTGGGCCGCTCGGTGCGGGCCAGGTCCCAGACCTGGTCCTGGTCCAGCCGGCCGGTTTCGGCGCGGACCCCATACTGCACCGAGTGGAACCATTTGCCGGTCGCGGACACCGACCAGCCGTGGGTCAGGTGCCCGCCCATCGGCAGCGCCATCCCCATCACCGTGTCGCCGGGCTGCAGGAAGGCCAGGAAGACGGCCAGGTTGGCGGGCGAGCCCGAGTACGGCTGAACGTTGGCGTGGTCCACCCCGAACAGCGCCTTGGCCCGGTCCCGGGCGATCGTCTCGATCGGGTCGATGAGCTGCTGGCCCTCGTAGTACCGGCGGCCCGGGTAGCCCTCGGAGTACTTGTTGTTCAGGACCGAGCCGGTGGCCTCGAGGACGGCGACCGACGCGTAGTTCTCCGACGGGATCAGCCGGATCTTCTCGTACTCGCGGCGGGCTTCCGCCTCGATGAGATCGGCGATCTCCGGGTCGGTGCGGTGAACGTCCGGAATTGGCGGCTGGTGCATGCTGACCTCCCGGCTGAAGGCTACACGTCAGCCCTGCTGCGCGCCCTGCTCGGCCATGGTGATCACGCCGATGGCCTGCGCCTGGGTCATGCCCAGGTCGGCCCCGATGAGCTGGGCCGCCCGGCGCTCCGGCTCGGTCAGCGGGCCATCGGCCAGGCCAACCTGGATCACCTGGGCCAGGAACCACTCCCGGGCGTCCGGAGTGAGCTGCCGGGCGACCAGGTTCAGCGCGGCGCGCGCGGCCTGGCCGGGCTGGCCGGGCTGGCCGCGATCGTGGTCCAGGTCGGCATCGGCGTAACCGGCCGGCCCGCGGCTCTGGACGGCGGCCAGCGCGGCCCGCCGGGCAGCCAGGCTGGCCGGGTCCCCGGCGGACAGCATGATCACCACCGCGGCGCGCATCCCGGCGGGCAGCGCGGCCTGCATCTGCGCCGCGGTCGGCAGGCTCAGTACGTCCAGCACGTACCGGGTCTTGCAGGTCAGGCACTGGACGTGCGCGCCGCCCCGGTTCAGCGGGACGATCGGGATGAAGAACACGGTGAAGAAGCGGCGCCCAGCACGCTGCCGGTATTGCCGGTCACCGCCGCACTTGCGGCAGTAGAAAACGCCCTTCCGGAGGGTGCGGTAAAAGTTCTGGAACCCAAGAATAATCAGCACGTGGTCCCCTCTCGGTGGTACTCGCCGATCCCCACCAAATGGTTGCGCAGCCAGCGCGGAACCGCCTGCGGGCGACCAAATTGTGACATTATTCCGGGCGGTCCGGCTGGTCGAACATGGCGGTGACGAACTCGCGGGGCAGGCCGTGCGTCTCGTGCAGGTAGCGGAAATCCGCCTCGGTCAGCGGGCCGGTGCCGCGCCGCCGCCGCAGCACCTCGCGGCCCCGGCTGAGCAGGTCGCCGAACCGCTGCTGCTCACTCAGCAGCACCTCGCGGACCTGCTCGCTGCCCGGCCCCTCCCCCGGCCGGTCCTGGCCGAAGTGCTGCAGCGTGCCGGTGAGCAGCCCGGATGGGAGACCATCCAGCGTCCCGTCCGGGTCCACCTGCCACACCTCGGTGAGCGCACGGCGGATCAGCCGGCGCAGCACGTAACCGCGGCCGGTATTGGACGGCCGGATCCCGTCGCCGATGACCACCACGCTGGACCGCAGATGGTCGGTGACCAGCCGCAGCCTGGTCTCCTCCAGCGGCCAGCGGTCGCTTACCGCACTGGTCCACGGCTGCAGCAGGTCGCAGCCGAACACCGAGTCCGCGCCCTGCAGCACGGTGAGCAGCCGTTCCAGGCCCATCCCGGTGTCCACGTTCGGCCGGTCCAGCGGCTTGAGCCGGCCGTCGTGCAGCCGCCAGTAACGGAGCAGCACGTGGTTCCACAGTTCCAGCCACCGGCTGTCGCTGCCCGGCGTGCCCTGCGGCGGGCCGTCGCCAGTCCACACGAACAGCTCCGAGTCGGTGCCGCACAGCCCGGACGGGCCGTTCGACCACCAGTTGTCCATCCCGCTCAACTCGACCGGGACGCCCAGGTCGGCCCAGGTGTCCGCCAGGTCGGTGTCCGGGCCCACGCCCGGCTCGCTGCCGCCGTACTCCGGCCCGCCGTACACGGTGGCGTACAGCCGGCTGACCGGGATGCCGAACCCGTCCCGGACCAGTTCCAGGCCCCAGCGCACGCTCTGCGTACCCGGGTAGTCGCCGAGCGACCAGGAGCCGAGCATCTCGAACACGGTCAGATGGCTGCGGTCGCCGACCTCGTCCAGGTCGGTGGTGCGCAGGCAGCGCTGCACGTTGACCAGCCGGCTCCCGGCCGGGTGCGGCCGCCCCTCCAGGTAGGGCGTCAGTGGGTGCATCCCCGCGCTGGTGAACAGCACCGGGTCACCCGGCGGCGGCACCAGCGAGGCGGACGGGATGAGGTGGTGCTGGCGTTCGGTAAAGAAGTCGGTGAATGTCTGGATGACTTGCTGGTAGTTCATGACCGGGCCTCCGGAAGTTCGGGTTAGCGGCATCCGGAAATGCGCGCCGTGGCGCGGCCATGAACCAGCCAGGAAACGCACCGGCGACCATTTCCGGTCGCCAGGGCGGGAGAGTTGAGGTCAGGCAGCGGCAACCGGCGAGCTGATAGCTCGCGCGGCGGCGGTGACGTACTGCTGCGTGCTGACCTGCATACGGTTAGTTTACCGGAGTTGGGCAAACCGGCTCCAGCGGTTAATCGCCGCCCGCTCGGCCAGCGCCCAGGCCGCCGTGGTGACCAGGTACAGGCCCGCGGCCAGCGGCACGATGGCCGCCATCAGCAGCGACCCGAACGGCATGACCTTGCCGAGCAGGCCGACCGCGCGGTCCGCTGCCGCCGTCTGGGTGGTCGTGGCCCGGCTCTGGGTCTGGGTCTGGGCCTGGGTCCGGGCCTGGGTGCGCCGGGCGGCCCGCAGCGCGGCCAACCCGATGACGGCGAGCAGCACGAACAGCCCGGCGAACACCGCGCCCTGCGCGCTGACCGGGCCGGCCCCGCCCAGCCACCAACTGCCCAGCGGCGCGGCCAGCAGCCGGTGGCTGAGCAGCGCGTTCGGCGCCCCGGCCACCGAATGCGACAGGAACAGCCGGTACATCACGCTGAAGAACGGCAGTTGCAGCAGCAGCGGGAGGCAGCCGGCGTACATGGTGGTGCCCTCGGCGCGCTGCAGCGCCTTGAGCTCCCGCTGCAGCCGCGCCGGGTCCTTGGCGTGCCGCCGCTGCAGCTCCTGGACCTGCGGCAGCAGCCGGCCGCGGGCCCGTTCGCCGCGGACCGCGTAGTAGCTCAGCGGCACCAGGGCCAGCCGGATGAGCATGGTGAACACGACGATGGCCGCCGCCGCGGCCAGCCCGCCGAACAGCGGCGCGAGGATGGCAGCGAACCAGCAGACGAGGTGATAGGCGAGATCGACAGGCATACCGAACAGGACGGACATGACGGAGCACCCTCCAGCGGGTCATGGACTGGTTGACGGCTGGAGACGGCCGCTAGAGGTCCCCGCGCCCCGCGCCCCGGTGGGCGGGCAGCGGGGCACCCGCCGTGGGCCCGCAGCGGAGGCGCGCCCCGTGCGGCGCGCGGGAGGCGCGCCGCGTGAGCGCGCGGCAGGGGCCCGCCCGTGAGCGCGCCCCGTGGGCGCGCGCTAGGGCCAGGGGATTAGGCGGCCGCCGGGGCCGCCGAGGGTGCTCTGGGCCGGGCCCGGCCCGGCGCGTCCGGGTCACGCTGCGGCAGGAATGCGGCCCGCCAGGACTTCTCCCGCAGCGCCGCCACCCGGCGGCCCAGCGGGATCGCGGTCGCCGCGGCGGCGATCCGGGCGCCCGCGGCGAGCAGCGCGACCAGCATGGCGGTCAGCGTGATCGCGGCCAGCATGGCCAGCCCCGCGGACGGCTTCCCGCCCATCAGGGTCAGCGCCAGCAGCGCCATGTTCACCGCTTCAGCGTACGCCCGCGCCGCCCGCGCCCGCCCCCGCCCAGTCACACCACGGCCCGTGATCATGACTTAGGTGGGACTCTTATACCCCCTAAGTCATGATCACGACTTGGCGCCCGCCCGGGGAATCGCCACTTCTGCACCGGGCGTCACATGAGGCACTTTCCGTCACCGGGTCTCAACCACCGGCCCGGTTCCTGCCGGGGCGATCACCGGCAGGCCGGGTGGCGCGCCCTGCTCGATGAGCCGGTCCACGGCCGCCATGTCGAGGTGATCGGCGGCCAGGTCGGCCAGCGTGTCCAGCCGGGCCTGCCGGATGGCCGCGAAGCTGGTATCCGGCTGCGGCGTGAAGCCCCGCCCGGCCAGCGCGGCGACCTCGGCCAGGAACGCCCGCCGGAAGTCGTCGCACTCCAGCGTGCCGTGCCAGGCCGTGCCGAACACGGCGCCGGACCGGCAGCCGCCCGGGAACGGGCTGGCCTGCCCGGTGACCCGGACCACCCCGTGGTGGATCGCATAGCCGGAAACCGGCCGCCCGTACCCGGTGCCGCGTACCTGGCCGAGCACCTTGTCCGGGCCGAACATCACCTGGGCCGGCAGCAGGCCCAGGCCGGCCACCCGCCCGGCCCGGGACTCGACCGGATCGTCGATCTCCGCGCCAAGCATCTGGTAGCCGCCGCAGATGCCGAGCACCGGCCGGCCCGCGTGGGCCCGCTCCGCGACCACCGCGGCCAGCCCCCGTTCCCGCAGCCAGTCCAGGTCGGCCACGGTGGCCCGGGTCCCGGGCAGGATCACCAGGTCGGCATCGGCCAGCTCGGCCGGGCTGACCGCGAACCGGACCAGCACTCCTGGCTCCGCGGCGATGGCGTCCACGTCGGTGAAATTGCTGATCCGTGGCGTCCGCAGCACGCTCACCCGGAGAATTTCCTTGCCGAACGCCCACTGCTCCGGCCCGGCCCCCGCTGGCCGCGGGGCCGCTGGGGGCCGGGCGGCGTCCAGGGCCAGTGAATCTTCCATGTCCAGGGCCAGTCCCTCGCGCCACGGCAGAACGCCGAGCACGGGCCGCCCGGTCAGCCCGGTCAGCATGCCCAGGCCCGGCTGCAGCAGCCTGCCGTCGCCGCGAAACTTGTTGATCACGAACCCGCTGATCAGCGCCTGATCGGCCGGGCTGAGCAGAGCCAGCGTGCCGTACAGCGCGGCGAAAACCCCGCCCCGGTCGATGTCGCCGACCACGACGACGGGAAGATCAGCCGCCCGGGCCAGCCCCATGTTGGCGATGTCGGTGTCCCGCAGGTTGATCTCCGCCGGGCTACCCGCGCCCTCGCAGATGACCACGTCATACTCGGCGCGCAGGCTGGTCAGGCTGTCCAGGGCGACTTTGCGCAGCGTGTCCGCGCGTTCCCGGTAGCTTGTCGCGCTGGCCTCGCCGGCCGGCTGGCCGAGCACGATGACGTGGCTCTGCGTGTCGCTGCCCGGCTTGAGCAGCGCCGGGTTCATCCGCGCGTCCGGCTTGATGCCCGCCGCCTGCGCCTGCATGGCCTGGGCCCGGCCGATTTCCGCACCGCTGGCCGTGACGAACGAGTTCAGTGACATATTCTGTGCCTTGAACGGCGCGACCCGGACGCCGCGCCGGGCCAGCGCCCGGCACAGACCGGCGGTGAGCACACTCTTCCCCGCGTCTGACGTGGTCCCGGCCACCAGCAACGCGCCCCTCAGTGTCATCGCAATGACCCTATCGATGTGTCCAGCACGTGACCTTGGACGTGCACAATGGGATGTCCGGCGCCGGTAGCTCAGCTGGATAGAGCGGCTGCCTTCTAAGCAGCGGGTCGCGGGTTCGAGTCCTGCCCGGCGCGCCAGCGGAACTCCCAGGCCAGGCCCCATCTCAGCCATGCTGGCAACGATCTTCACGATGCACGGCCGTGTCGGCGAACACGGCTCATACCGCAGCGCCTCGGCTAGCCGTTCCACATGTGCCTGCTGGGTGTCGGTCTCGGGGTGGTGGCAGTCGGCGAGCTGTTTGGTCAAGTACTTGGTGAGGTAGCCGATGCACCGGCTGGCGTCGCGTGATCCGGCGAGCACGCCCTGGGCGTCGAACTTGGCCCCGAACCGGGCCACATGCCGGGGTTCATCGGCGACGGTAATGGCGTCCAGGGCCTCATCCCAGGACAGGAGCAGCTCCCCGGTGGCCGGGTCGAGGTAGCGGCCGGACGGCTCATGCCAGACCGGCAGGTGATCGCCGTCGAAGCGGACCTCATCAGTGGAAGGCCACCATACCTGGTGGTAGGTGGCGGCGATGATCTGTCGTAGTTCAGTGCGGGACAGGGTGCCGCGCATGGCGATGTGTACGTGCGGGGCGAGACGGCGCTGGGGTTCGATGGTGGCGAAGTACTGCACGTCGTGGCCGAGGTAGCGGCGCAGGTTCTGGATCAAGCGGCGGCGCTGTGCGCCGCCGGGCCCGGCTCCAGCGCCGGGCTCTGCCGTGGCGCGGCCCGCCCGACGCACGCCGGGCCATACTCTCCAGCACCAACACCGATCAGCACGGCTCATCCGTCCCGAGTGCGCTCGGCCGCGCAGGCCGCCACCATGTCGTTGACGACCGGGGCGCGACGGTCTGCCTGGTCCTTGTGCGAGTGCCTCACCCGCTTCGGATCGTGCCTGCGGGTGACGGGCCGGTCAACCCGTCGTGATCCTTTGCCCCGGCCCCTCCACACGGGCAAGTTCGCCCGCGCGGAGCCTCTACCAGCACAAAGCATCATGCCGCCGCTGCGCGGTTCGGTTGACAGTCCCGCCACCCTCCGGGGGGTTTGGCAACTATCGGGTGAAGGCACCCAACCGCCTCGGTGCTGCCGAGTTCCAGGAGGAAGGCATGACCACCGGGAAGGTGGCCGCGATGATCCTGAGGCGGCCAGGATTCCGTCTGCGGTGAGGAGGCAGTATCTGGGCACCGGTGCCACCATCGGGTGCTGCTGCGTCCCGGAGGCGACATCTGGGTGAGCGGTACATGGGGCTGGTGCTGTTTGTCAGGTGCGGCGGCGGTTGAGCCGCCAGAAGCAGTACCCAGCCAGGGCCAGGGCAAGGGCTAGGAACATGCCGGTCTCGGACCACTGGAGCGGCCAGTAGTGGCTGGCGGGCTGGTAGTTTTCGGCGACCCGGATCCCGTGGCTGGCTATGCAGTTGTTCACCGGGGCGAGCAGTGCGCCAGGCCCAGTCCCGGCTGGTACCTTGACCCCGCGGAATGTCCGCGATACCGCCGGCTCGCAGGCCGCGGGAATGGTGCTGACCGGCTGCCCGGCGGCGTTGACGCCTTCGCTGGAGATGATCCAGGCTCCGGGCTGGCCGGGGACGACGGTGGCGGTGAACGCCAGCTTGGGGTTGGCCTTGAGAGTGACGTTCGCTCCCGCGGCCGCGATCGTGGCGACCGTCTGGCTGG
The DNA here is from genome assembly GCA_963758575.1 of uncultured Actinomycetes bacterium. GTDB lineage: Bacteria > Actinomycetota > Actinomycetes > Streptosporangiales > Streptosporangiaceae > RYN-230. Next base: position 19,334 of record CAVWWE010000040.1, on the reverse strand, counting down.
TCGGGAACAGGTTCGGGCGGATCAGCGCCGGGGTGATGAGCTGGGCGGCGGCAAAGATGGCCAAGGTGATGGCCATAGCGGGGATCGCGCGGCGGACCAGCAGGCCGGTGGTGACGCCGAGCGCGAAGCCGAACGCGGCGTAGCCGAGCGGGGTGATGCCGTGGGTGGGGAAGACGAACACGCCGAACCGGGTCTCGTCGAGTATCGAGCCGCTCCCGCCGAGCCCGACGGCCCTGCCGATCGGGGCCGCCCACCACGCCTGCAGGAGGCTGAACGCCTCGGTCACGGCCATGGCGGCCACCCCGGTCAGCGCGAGCTTGACCGCCAGCCACCGGGTCCGGGTGACGCTCTGGTTCCAGGTCAGCCGGAACGTCCCGGCCTCCAGCTCGCGGGCGATCAGCGGAGCCCCCCAGAAGATGCCGATGATCGCGGGCGCGATGAGGATGACCATGACGCTCAGCAAATACAAGATCATGTAGGCACTGCCGGGCACGCCGGCAATGCCTCCCCCGGAGGCCAGATCGTTAATGAACGTGCTGGCCAGCCCCGTGCAGGCGGCACCGTGGCAGCTGGCAAACCCGCTGCTGTGGTACACGCCGGACAGGCTCGGTTCGGCGGCGGCCAGCACGATCGCGAACGCCGCCAGCGCCGCGGCCGCGGTGATGGCCTGGGCGCGGAACTGGCGCCAGGTCAGCCAGATCATTTCCGCACCTCCAGGCGGCGGTCGTTGCGGGGAGTGGGTCTAGCGGCTTGCTTCATGTAGGCGAGCACCAGGTCTTCCAGGCCCACCTCGGACACCGTCCAGGCCGGGTCGAGGACCGGGCCGCTGGTGCGGACCAGCAGCGTGGTCTGCACGTCGGTGTGGCTGGCCGAGATGATCTCCAGCCCGTCCGGCAGCGTGGCCGGGTCGCGGCGCGGGCCGGACAGCAGGTGATGGGCGGCCAGCAGCTCGTTGACCGGCCCGGCGACCCGCACCCGCGAGTTGACCAGCACGATCACGTAGTCGCAGGCGCGTTCCAGGTCGCTGATCAGGTGCGAGGACAGCACGACGCTGACCTGCTGCTCGGCGACGGATTCCATCAGGTCCTGGAGGAACTCGCGGCGGGCCAGCGGGTCGAGGCTGGCCACCGGCTCGTCCAGGATCAGCAGCTCTGGCCGCTTCGCCACGGCCAGGGTGAGCGCGAGCTGGGCGCGCTGACCGCCGGACAGCGTCCCGGCCTTCTGCTTGGGATCCAAGCCCAGCCGCCCGGCCCGGTGGCGCGCCAGTTCCGCGTCCCAGCCCGGGTTGAGGTGCGCGCCCAGCCGCAGGTGGTCAGCGACCGGCAGCCCGGCGTACAGCGGCGCGTCCTGGGCCAGGTACCCGACCCGGGCCAGCTGCGCCGGGCCGTCAATGGGCCGCCCGCCGAGCACCTCGATCGTGCCCGTGGTCGGCGCCAGCATCCCGGTGGCCAGGTTGATCAGCGTCGTCTTCCCGGCCCCGTTCGGGCCCACCAGGCCCACCACGTGCCCGGCCGGGATAGACAGCGTGCACCCGGCCAGCGCCCACCTCGTGCGGTACCGCTTGCCGAGCCCCTCGGTTTGTATGACGGCGGTCACCCCGCCCACCTCCCCGTGCCCTCTACGTCCTCACTGGCGGACCGAAAAGTGCTGGCGAAGAGGGCCTCGATCGACTCGTCGTCCAGCCCGGCGCGGCGTGCCTTAGCCAGCCACCGCTGCAACTCACGGCGCAGCGGCCCGTGCGCGGCCAGCGAGCCGCCATCCAGCGTCCCGGTGACGAACGTGCCGATCCCCGGCCGGGCCGCCGCCAGCCCCTCGTATTCCAGCTCCCGGTAGGCCTTGAGCACCGTGTTCGGGTTGATCGCCAGCCCGGCGGCCACGTCCTTGACCTTGGGCAGCTGGTCGCCCTTGTGGAGCAGGCCCAGCCGCAGCGCGTGCCGGACCTGGTGGATCAGCTGCAAGTAAGGCGCGACACCGGACCGGCCGTCCAGGTGGAACTCGATCACCGGGCCTCCATTTATCTAGGTACGTAGCACTATAGCTACAGAGCTAGGCAGCCTGTCAAGAGATCACATGATGGACGGCTGAAACACCAGGCGGATGGGATACTCGCGCTTGCACCCGGACGGCGCGCGTGACTGCCCGGGCATCAGCCGGATGGCGCGGCCCAATAGTCAGGACAGGCCGGCCGTGCCCGATACGTGCCCGATCGACCAGTAACGAGTCGGTGCTCAGGGTCACTCACGGTCACATCCCGATGGCCGGTGACCTGCGAACGTGCAGTTGACCCGCTATCTTCAGCGACCTTCTAAGCAGCGGGTCGCGGGTTCGAGTCCTGCGCGGCGCGCCAGCCAAAACCCCCAAGTTCCAAGATCGAAGACTGGCCATCTGTTAGCAGTGGCTGAAGGACCGAACGAAGTTCCTGGGCTCATGGGCGCCCGGTCCTGATGGAGCAAATCGCCCGGTATCAACCGCCCGGTCCGGCTGAGGGCACTCGCCGTAGAGTGTCAACCGTGACTCAGCGTACAGAGGGAGCGGCTATTCATTTCGATGCCACGCTGTCCACGATCGGCACATCGACTGTGTTGCGGTTGCCTGAGGCGGCGAGCAAGGAGCTGCCCTCGCGCGGGCAGGTAGCTGTGCACGGAACGATCAATGGCGCCGGGTTCCAGACGGTGCTCGAACCAGACGGACAGTCTGGCCACTGGATGAGGGTCGATGACGCGCTGCAGCACGCTGCTGGCCTCGGCGCGGGTGACACCGCGGCCCTCGGCATCGAGGTGACCAGGGACTGGCCAGAACCGGGCGTGCCCCAGGATCTTGCGGCAGCTCTGGCAGCTGCCCCGCAGAAGATCGAGAACCTCTGGAACGAGATCACCCCGATGGCGCGCTGGGAATGGGTGCGCTGGGTCAACGCCACGAACAACCCTGACACGCGCAGCCGACGGGTCGAGGTGACCATCTCGAAGATGCAGAACGGGAAGAGACGGCCCTGCTGTTTCAACCTCTCCGCATGCACCGACCCGGACCTGTCGAAGAACGGCAGGCTCCTCGAGCCAGCCGACAACCACCCATGACCGGAGCGAGGGTAACTCTAGGCTGAACCCGACCGAATGGTCAGTGCAGGCAACTTGACCGATACAGGCCTGGCTGTACCATCGGGCGCCCACGCTATAAGGGACATCTCGTATTGACCGGCGGGGACCCCGGACAGGTCAAACTCGGTCTGGCCCGGACGCTGGATAACCACCGGGTCCTGGGGATTCCAGCCTGGTCCGTCCGGGCGCAGGATGCGGGTAACCGCATGCACTGCTCTTCCCGGTCGTGCTCCGCTGACCGTGAGCACCACGCGTACCGGGGCGATCAGTTCAGCGGGCAACTCGGCAACCGGCGCACCGTCCGTGACCACGTCGATCGTTCTATTCGCATCAATGATCGCGGCGCTGTCGATGCGTAGCTGGCTCCGCTCCGGAGCCTTGGTGCCCGCGGTCTGGGCGGCCGCCGGCTGCGCTGCGACGGGCTGCGCCGGTGTGCTTGCGCTTTCGGCTTCGGCCAGTTGGCCGGCCATCCAACTACCGACAGGCTCGAAGTCCCAGCCGGCCCACGCCTCTCGTTCTTGCTCGGGCTCAACCTCGGTCCGTTCGACCTCGACGTGGCGCTCCCAGGCATCGCCGACTTGTCGCTGACCGAAGATCACCGCAAACGACGCCACCGTGTGCCAATCAGAAGAGTTTGTTTCCGTCTTTTCTAGCCTGCTCCTGGCCTCATGTACTGCCCTTCCCGCTCATGTCCGGCGACGGCAAGGTGGCCATGCTCCTTCTTTTCGCAATCGCAGTCGCCGCAGCAGCGCAGCTCGAATTTGGCCCCGACCTCATAGAGTGTCCCGCAGTAATCTGCGGGGATCGTGCCAGGCGGCACCGTGATAGTTACTGTATATCGATGCACCGCGTATCGCAGCCCTTCCAGTCGCACAACCTGAGTTGCGGCTTCAGAGCATCTGGCAGCATGTCGGACAGGTCGAAGTTTTTCCCGTCTCCAACGGACGTGAAGCCCAGATCGAAGCACCAGTGACCGCAGATGCATTTCCACAGACGACCCTTGAGCTCGACGCGGAAACGGACTTGGAAGGCCTCGTTGCTCTCGATGATGGTGTCCTGCGGGTTCTTATCGTCGTCGACGATATCGGCGTCCCAGTACGCCTTCAGATGCTTTTCTGGCGACAGGAGGATCTCGGTAAAGCCATCGAGATAGTCTGGATCGCCCGGCCAACATGGCGGCTTTGTGGGGGTTTCTGTGGCGGCTTCTGTCATGGCAGCGTCTCCTTCGTGGGCTGTGTCACTGCGGATGGCCGACGAGAGCGGTCATGCTCGAAATGATGCTCGGCATCTCTTTAGCAGCACTAAGGACAACGCATAATCTGCAATTAATTTTTGCAAAATAATGGGTCTAACGCTTATTAAGCGCTTAAAGCCCTACCGGCCAGGGTCGCGGAGCCTGGCCGCACTTCCCCCCCCCCCCCCCACCCTTTCTCCCCCCTCCACCTCCCCCCCCCTTCACCCCTTCCCACCATCCCCTCCTCCCTTCCCCTTTCCTTTCCCTCCCTACTCACTCCTCTCCCTCCCATCCCCCCCCCCACCCACCCACTCCCCCCTATACGGGTCGTCCGGGTCATCCATCGGCACCTCGCGGGTGAGCGCCCTGCTTACCAACTTGACTCGTAGTGCCCGGCGACTGGGCGTGACGCGGAGGTGCGGTCCGGACATCGGACGAGTCCCCGGAGCGCGCGGGGGCGCTGACGTGCCGTTCGCGGTGACGACGGCTGGCGGTGCTTTCGTCGTGCACCGTCCGCGGGCCTGGGCGGGGTGCCCGCCTTGTGGTCTACATGTGTAGACTTCTGGCATGAGGATGACGGCGCCGCTGGAGCGGGTGCTGCGGGCGTTCCTGGAAGACCCCGCGGACCGCGCTACGGGTATGACCTGATGAAGGCGGCCGGGCTGAAAAGCGGCACCCTGTACCCGCTGCTGGGCCGGCTGGAGGATGAGAAGCTGGTCACCTCCGCGTGGGAGACCCCGCAGCAAGACGGGCAGCGGCCGCGGAAGTACTACCGGCTGACCGCCAAAGGCGCCGAGGTGGCCCGGCTGGAACTCGCGCAGATCTCCGCCGGCCGCCCGCGTTCCGCGGGCCCGCCCGGCCCGCCCGGTCCCGGGGAGCCTGGGATGAGGGGGGAACGCCGGCTGCTGCGCATCGGCGAGTACCTGATCGCCCGCGCATCCCGGCTCCTGCCAGGCCGAGGCACGGGACGAGCGGTACCGGGAATGGGCGGCGGAACTGCCCGCTATTCTCCGAGATCCCGATATCAGGCTGGCCGCGCGCCGCGCCGCCCGCATGCTGCGCTACGCGGCCGGCACCATCCGGGGAACCGCCCTGACTCCCGGCAGCGCCCGCCGCCTGATGGCGCTCATGGCCGGTGCGGCCGCCCCGTTCATCATCACCGGCCTGGCGGGTTATCTCCTGGGCTGGGCGAAGACTCCCCAGGATTGGATCTACCCGGGGATCGGATGCTTCCTCGGCTCCCTGGCCATATCCGGCTGCAGGCTCGCCTACCGCAAGAAGCGAGGTAAAGGGCTGGGTGATAACCTGACGGACGCCTTTGAGGCCCGCGCCCGCACCCGCGCCCAGGCCCGGCAGCCTGCATCCTGCAGGCCAGGGCATCCGCCGGGTCTGCGACAGCACGGCGAGACCACCGCCGGCAGTTTCCCCCGCCGCAAGCTAGGGCCGGGCTACCGCGCTGCCGAGGTGGATGAGTTCATCGCGCGGATCGAGGCACGCTCAGCGGGAACGCCCGGCCTGGCAAGCGATCACAGCCGCGGATGTCCAGGCGGTGAAGTTCAATGTCACACGGCGCGGAGGCTATGACGAGCGCACGATGGACGAAGTACTGGACCACTACGCGGACGAGCTCGACAAGCTCGCGCCCTTCCCCTCAGCCACAGCCGCCGACGACTGACACTGATCCCGCGTTTCCGCCGTCCATATTTCCGCGATCAACAGCATCAGCAAGCCACCTGCCGCGGGGCCAGTGACCGGCCGCCGCGAGCCCGCCAATCACCACCCGGGAAATACAAGCTCACCATCCCACACCGGCACCCCTGCCGGAACTCCTCGTTCCGATGCCCCACGGGCCGATGCACTGCCGTATGACCAGAGCATGCGGTATGGGCAACGCGGCGGGTACACGCCTGCCGAGCAGAAGCGACGTGAACGGCTCCGGCTGAGAGCGGCCGAGCGGTTCGCGCGGGGGATGCCACTGCGGCGATCGCCGCGGACTTGCGGGTCACCGAGCGGACGGTACGGCGGTGGCGGCAGGCCTGGCGGGATGGCGGGACCGCGGCGCTGCGGTCCATAGGGCCGGTGTCGCGGGAGAGGCTGAGCCCGCAGCAGTGGGCCAGGCTGGAAGCCGAGCTGCGGCGGGGCCCGCTGGCGCACGGCTTCGCTGAGGACCAGCGCTGGGCCCTGGGCAGGATCAAGACGCTGATCGGCAAGCTGTTCCACATCGGGTACACCGTGGAGGGCACCTGGAAGCTGATGCGCCAGCACGGCTAGTCCTGCCAGGTCCCGGTGCGCCAGGCGATGGAACGCGACGATGCCGCGGTCGCGGTGTGGAAGGCCGAGGTGTGGCCCGATATAAAAGTACCGCGCGCGACCTGAGCGCCTTCATCTGCTTCGAGGACGAGGCGGGCCAGAGCGAAGCCGCCGAAGAGCCGAACCTGAGCGCCGCGCGGGGCCCAGGTCCCTGGTGCGGGTGCGCGGCGCGGCGGCGAGCGGGTCATCATCGCCGGGGTGGCCTGCTATCGGCCCGGCGACCGGCCGCACCTGTTCTACCAGCTGCGCGTATACCGCCGCCGCAAGAGCGAGGCCAAGGGGTTTACCTGGCAGAACTACCGGAACCTGATCATCGCCGCCCACCACAACCTGTCAGCCCCGCTGATCTGAGTGTAGGGTCGGGGGCTGGCGCGGTGGCGTTGCCTGGCTTTAGGTCCGGCAGCCACTTTTCCCGGGGTTTCCCCTGCGGGCCGCTTCACTGCCGGTCCATGGTCAGGTCGCTCCGTTTCCAGCCCCCGCCGCTTCGAACCGTGCGTGCGGTTCTCCCGCACACGGCTCACCGACGCCGTTCACCGCCGGCATTCGCTTGTCCCGCCAGGGCTTGCCGGCCCTGGGTGCGACGACGATTCCATACAAGCTGATCAGGCCGAGTTCCCTCGGAGTCGAGGTGAGCATCACCCACCATCCGAAGGCGCAGCTGCGGCGGTGCTTCTTGCTGATGAACAGCGCGAGCCGCATCCGCGCGTACTGGCTGATCTTGCTGAGGCGCTGGGCTGAGTGCCCGTACCTGAAATAAGCCGCCCAGCCGCGCAGGAAGGCGTTCACCTCCTGCGCGATCGCCCCGGGCCGCAGCGGCAGCCAGCGCCGTCCGGTCAGCTCCCGGATCCGGTCACGGGCATGCTGCATGGCCCTGTCCACGGGCCAGCGGGCCAGGAACGTCACCTTCGGCTTGCCCCGGTCGCCCCGCGAGCGCACCAGCCGGTGGTGAAAGCCCAGGAAGTCAAACCCCGGGCCTCCTGCCTCCAGGTGCACGATGCGAGTCTTGGCCGCCTTCGGCTCCAGGCCGAGATCAGCCAGCAAGGCCGTCAGGCATTCCAGCGCCCGCTCAGCCTGGCTGCGGACCAGCACATCACGACCAGATCATCGGCGAACCGCACCAGCACCCCGTCGTGCTCGTCCCATGCCCGGTCCAGCCGGTGCAGGTACACGTTGCACATCAGCGGTGAAAGCACTCCGCCAACGCAAGTGCGAACTTCGGTCAGGCTCCGCGTCGTCGTCACTGTCCGTGCTGGCAGGGGCGGGTGCGGGTGTGTCGCCTCGGGTGGGGATGAGTGGCGGATCACGATCTTGCTGGGGCCTACCAGAACTTCCTTCACGAGCAGGCGTACGACGCGCTGGCGGTCTTCGACGGTTGCGGTGGCCGCGGATGTGCGGAGGGCTGCCAGGAAGCCTTCCAGGTTCTCGGCGAGCTTGAGGTAGACCTCGCGGTCGGCGAGCTGGGCGTCGAGGGCCTGGGCCTGGTGGCGCAGGCTGGTCTCGCGGGCGCGCAGATCGGGCATCCGAGCGCGGAGTCGTCGAGGGACAGGAGGTCTTCCTGGTAGGCCCCGATCAGCCGGGTGATCGCGCTGATGGTCTTGGCGAGGGCGCTGTCGAGGCGCTTGCGCTGGGCGGTGGCCGGGTCGGCGGTGCGGATCTGGGCCAGGCGCCCGGCGATCTCGGCGCGGATCAGGGCGGGGCTGGCGATCAGGTGGGTGATGTGGTCCCAGACGACCTGGTCGAGGTAGTCAGCGCGGACGGGCTTGCTGCCGCAGACCTTGCCGTGCTCGAACCGGTAGTTGTCGCTGCCGATGCACCGGTAGTAGAAGATCTTGTTGCCGGCGGTGGTCGTGGTGTGGCCGCGGTAGCAGGCATAGCCGCAGCCCGAGCAGGCGGCCAGGCCCTCGAGCAGGGACGGGGTCTTGCTGGCGCGGGAGGCGAACTTCTTGTTGCCGGCAGATGACCTATGCGAAGGGTTCAGTGGTCATACGCCACGAGTGAGCGTTTGACGGGCTGACCCGTGTGGTCGTTGTGCCAGATCGCTGCGGTCAGGGCCAGGATGCGCTGCAGGACTCTGACCATCACGCCCGGCGGGGGTGTGGCCGCCGTGTTGTTCCAGATCGAGCTGGCCTTTGAAGGTGTCGTTGATGGATTCGATGACCTGGCGCAGCGGCTTGAAGAACCGGGTGCCCGGCCGTTCCGGTTCGCCCTGGCGGGCCGGGCGCAGCAGGCAAATGCGGCCGTCGGCCAGGGTGGTCTCGAAGTCGTGCCCGTAGTAATTCTTGTCACCGATGATGATCTGGCCGTCGCCGGCCGGCGGTCAGCGCCGGGTCGGCCAGGATGTCCAGCAGCACCTGGCGCTCGTCGGCCTTGGCGCCGGTCAGCGCGAAGCCCACGGGCAGCCCGTGCAGGGTGCACAGCAGGTGCAGGCGCAATCCCCAGAAGTACCGCGAATGGCTGGCGCAGTACCCGTATTCGGCCCATCCGGCCAAGTCAGAGCGCCTGGCCGTCTCGCGGGACCGGCCGCATTCCACCGGAGTGGAATCGGCCACCCACACGTCATCGGTCCACAGGCTGGTATCGGCCGCCAGCATCCGGATCAGCGTGGTGATCAGCCCGGCAGCGGCGCGCAGCCGCCGGTTATAGCCGGGCTGGCCTGGCAGGTAGCGGAACAGATGCCCCAGGTGGCATGGGCGTGGCGTATCCAGCGAGCTTCGGAGGTGTATCCCAGCAGGGCCTGCATGACGGCCAGGGTGACCAGCTCAGCATCGGTCAGCCGGGGCTGCAGGCCGATCGCTGGGCCGCCAGGGAGCCAGGTCCGGGAACTGCCTCAGCAGGTCGTCGGTTCTCACGTAGAGTGCGGTCGCGAGGGTGTCCACGTCATCATTCGTCACACAATGATCATGGACGCCCTCGTCTCATGTCCGCAGCTCATCCCTTCGCATAGGTCATCTAGGCGGCGCGCCACCCGCTCGAAGGTCTCCTCGTTGACCAGGGCCGGGACGTCGATCTCGAGCCAGTCGGCGCGGGGGCGGTCCACGGTGGTGTAGCCGGTGCCGGTCGCGCGTCCGGCCAGCCGGGCGACCCAGTTGCGGCCGGCCTGCTGGCTGAGGCGGCCGGTCTTGCCGAAGCAGGCCCGGCTGGCGTAGGCGGGGTTGCGGAGCATGCCCCAGATCGTGGAGCGGTCCCAGCGGGTCTTGCCGGTGCGGGTCGCCACGCCGGTGCTGCCCAGCCACCGGGCCAGCTCGGCGATGGCCACGCCCTCGTCGGCGTAGCGGCGGAACAGCCCGGCGACGATGGCGGCCTCGTGTGGCACAACCTCATACCGGGCGGCGGCGTGATCGCTCTTGCGCACGTACCGGTACCCGAACGGGGCTCCCGACAGCACGTTCACGCTGCCGGAGCGGGCCCGCTGGTTCTTGCCACGGCGGGTCCGTTCCATGATCTGCGCCCGCTCGTACTCGGCGATCATGCCCTGGAACTGGACCAGCAGCGCGTCCTCGGGAGTCTCACCCGAGGGAGCCTTGACGAACACCACCGACGTGCCCGCCCGGGCCAGCTCTTCCGTCAGCAGCGCCTGGTAGGCGTACTTGCGGGCCAGGCGGTCCGGGGAGTAGCACAGCACCACGTCCACCGGCACCTGGGCTACCAGGTCCCGCAGCGCGTCCAGGGCCGGGCGGACCAGCGACGCGCCCGAGTACCCGTCATCTTCGAACACCCACTCCGCGGGGACGTCAAGCCCCAGCTGCCCCGCGTGGTCGCGCAGCGCCTCGGTCTGGGAGACGATCGTCTCCTGCTCCTTCTGCCGGGCGCTGGAGACCCGCGCGTAGATCGCCGCGCTGGTCATCGCGGCACCGTCCTTCCTGGCCGCCGCGCACGGCGCGGGCCTGCCCTCCGGGAACCAGGATCTTGTAGGCCGCCGACAATTCCGCGGCCCCAAGGCGGTCGAACACGAACACCGCTTCGACCACCAGCTCGCTCACTTGCGGGGATGGTTTCTGCGGCCCCGCGCCAGAAACTCCTCCAGTGCCTGGGCCACCACGGCGGAGATCGACCTCCCCGACGCCCGGGCATGCTCACGCACCCGCCGGGCCAGGCTGGCCGGCACCTTGACCGTGAACACCGTCGCCAGCTCGGGAACCACGACTGCACCCGACCGGGCCGCGACCTCCACGTAGCGGCGGGCCTGGCGCTCCGAGCAGCTAAACCGCCCGGCCAGCACCCGGGCTGCCTCCGCCACCGGAACCCCGGCCGCGGCCAGCCCGGCAGCAGCATTGACACGCTCGGCATACTCCACGCCACCCACCCGGCCACCATGAGGCATGTCACCAACGTACTACCTGACATGTCATACACTCATTGGCGGCACGCCGCGGCCGCTCGCAGCGCCGGTAGCCCAGCGTCACCTCGAAGCAGAAGTTGCCACTTGCGTTGGAGGAGTGAGCACACCACCTTGCGGGGTCCCGGTGACCGGCCGCCGGACTTGCCCGTCCTCCATCACCCCGGCACGGAGGCATCACGCGCAGGAGCTTCAGGACGGCCTGGTCGCAGACGCGTTCCTGCACCGCCTGCATCAACTTCTCATGCGGGATCGCCGTGAAACAGCTGGCGATGTCCGTCTCGGCCACCCACCGGCGGCCCCGCCCGCACTCATCGATGAGCACCTGCAGGGCATCGTGCGCCGAGCGCTTCGGGCGGAACCCGAAGCTGGCTGGCAGGAAGTCCGCCTCGAAGACCGGCTCGAGCACGATCTTCGCTGCGGCCTGCACGATCCGGTCGCGGACCGGGGGAATCGACAACGGCCTGCGCTCCGCCGTACCCGGCTTCGGGATCATCACCCGCCGGGCCGGCAACGGCCGGTACTTCTTCTCCCCCAGTTCGCTGGCCAGCTCATCGAGCAGCCGGGCAACCCCGTACTCCTCCACGGCGGCCAGAGTGACCTTGTCAATGCCCGGCGCGCCGTTGTTGCTGCGCACCGCGGCCCACGCGCGCCACAGAACGTCCCTGCGGCGGATCTTGTCATACAGCGCGTGGAATCTCCGCCCGGGATCGGCCTTGCCGCCCGGTACAGCGCATGCTGCAAAGCACGGACCGGATCAGCCGGGACACCCCGGACCGATCCCTTCGCGGCGGGACTAGCCGAAACGGCACCCACCGGGCCCCTCCACAGCAGGCATGCGCACCGACGAAGCAGCGGCCCTTCCCATCACCGCAGGTTGTGCTGTCCGCCCGGCTCAACCGGTACTACGGCCGCCTCCGACGCCCACCCGGCCAGCGATCCACTTCCCGGGGTCACCGGTTATAGGACGCCACGCTCCGGCAGCAGAAATCCGCAGGCTGCCGGGCCGGGGAGGGCCTCCCCAGTTCCCGCCGCCACCCTCGATACGTTCCGCGCCCCATACGCCGGGGAGTCCCTCACGGCTGCAATCCAGGATCTGCACCGCTTCCATGGCCTTCGCCCCGATTCCGGAGGCTCGGCACTCCCTCGTCCGCCCAGAAGGCGGCTGAGTAACGACGCCGCAGGCTTCGCGTCATGCTACGGACCGCATCGTCGCTCCCCCCAGGGGCTTTTGACGCTGGGCTCCCGCCCCCCAGCCTGCTACCGGGCCTCCTGCAGCTACCCGGACCGGACTCACACCGCAGGCGACGACGAGCTTACGAACACGAAGAACCACCATGGCACTTACGTCACGGTGCTACCTCCCATTCTGCTGGGCGCACGGGATAACCTCAATATCCACCTGCCCCGGAACTGCAGACTTCGCGATGGAGAACGAGGACTGGCTGAGGGTCTACCGGCTGCCCGCGTACGCACCTGACCTGAATCCGGCGGAGGGCATCTGGTCGCTGCTCAAGCGGTCCATCGCCAACTTCGTCGCCGCCGACCTGGACGGCCTGGTCCGCATCGTCAAGCGCAAGCTGAAGAAGATCCAGTACCGGCCCCACCTGATCGACGGCTGCCTGGCCGGGACCGGCTTGACAATCGAGCCCTGGTGATCACACGGACACTACGAGTTCAACCTGAATAGCTCCGAGTATGAGGCAAGCAGGCGCAGGGTCAGCGCGTATTCGGCCCTGACCTAACAACGACCTAACCCGAGCCTGTGGTGCCTGCGAGTTCGGTTAGCCGGCGTTCGAGGAAGCGGCGTTCGGCGCCGTCGTCGGTGAGTTGCCTGGCACGCCGGTAGGCGGCACGCGCCTCGTCGGTCCGGCCGAGACGCCGCAAGAGTTCGGCCCTGGTCGAATGCTGGTAACGGAAGTCGTCGAGACCGAGTTGGTCGACTATGCGCAGGCCGACCTCGGGGCCTTCAGTCTCGGCGATGGCGATGGCGCGGTTGAGCTCGACGACGGGCGAGCCGGTCAGGCGGGCGAGGTCGCCGTACAGCGCCGCGATCTGCGCCCAGTCGCACGGCACCTCGGAGTGCAGCGAAGCGATGGCGGCTTGCAGGGCATAGGGCCCGCGGCCGCGCAGGGCGAGCGCGCGGTCGAGCTCGGCGCGGCCAGCGGCGATCTGCTCGGGGTTCCAGCGTGACCGGTCCTGATCGCCGAGCAGCACGAGCTCGCCGTCGCTAAATCGTGCTTCGCGACGGGAGTCGTGCAACAGCATCATCGCCAGCAGCCCATGCACCTCGGGCTCGTCCGGAAGCAGTTCGGCCAGCGCGCGCCCCAGCCAGATTGCCTCCGCGGCCAGCTCGTCGCGACCGCCGTAGCCCTCGTTGTAGATCAGGTAAACGACGGCGAGAACGGCGTCGAGGCGCTCGCTGAGCAGGTGAGCCGGTGGCACGCGAAACGGGATCCCGGCCGCTTTGATCTTTCGCTTGGCCCGGACCAGCCGCTGCGCCATCGTGCGCTCCGGTACCAGGAAGGCACGGGCGATCTCGTCGGTGCTGAGCCCGCCGAGGGTGCGCAGGGTCAGGGCAACTTGCGCTTCGACCGCGAGCGCCGGGTGACAGCAGGTGAAGATGAGCTCCAGGCGCTCGTCCGGGAACGTCGTGGTCTTCATCGGCACCTCAGCACGAGTGTCCGCAACCAGCATTCCGAACTTGGCCGCGAGGGCCCGGTTACGGCGGATGCGATCCGTCGCCCGGTTCCGGGCCGTCCGCATCAGCCAGGCGCGCGGGTTGCTGGGCACGCCATCGCGTGGCCATCGGTCGGCGGCCATCGCGAACGCGTCCTGCGCGGCTTCCTCGGCGAGGTCAAAGTCGCCGAGGAAGCCGATCAGGGTGGCCAGGACGCGGCCCCATTCCTCGCGGAAGACCTGGTCGAGCGTTGTTACCAATACACCTCCGACGGGCGGATCTCGACGGCGCCACCGTAGCGTGCGGCCGGGACGCGGGCGGCCACCTCGATGGCCGCGTCGAGGTCGTCGGCTTCCAGGATGAACAAGCCGCCCACGGCCTCCTTCATGCCCACGAACGGGCCGTCGGTGGTCAGGGTCTTGCCCCCCTCGACCCGTACGGTGGTCGCGTTCTCGGGCAGGCCCATCGGCGGCGCGGGAGTGACGCCCGGCGTCTGATTGATCCCTTGGTAGTCGGCGTAGACCTGCTTCTGCTCCTCCTCGGGCAGCGCGGCCTGCCGCTCAAGCGCGGCGCCTTGATAGATCAGCATGATGTACTTCATCGCTTCCTCCCCGTCGCTACCAGATAGTCACGCACTAAGACGAACGACGAGCCAAGATATCGACAGCAGGACGCGGGAAATCTTGACGCGGCGGCGTGCCCAGGTCCGTACCCGATGCTTTGCTGCGGCGGCACTAGGAGGAAAATAGAGCCAGGTGGCCTAGGCCCAGCCGACCCGGAGCGATCCTCGGGGTGATGGGAGATGGACGGTCATGGCCGACGACAAGCTCAGCAAGCCATATCCCCCGCGATGGGTGAGGATTTACCTGCTGATCCTCGGGGCGTGTCTGGTCGTGTGGATCATCCTCGACGTTATGCACGGAGGTCCGCCGTGGAGTCACCCTTGGTGATCGTGGGGTAAGGCGGGACTAAGGTGGGCGTCACCGGCAGCTGTCGCTGCCCGCGGGTACGTCGCATCATCCGTGTGGGCGCGGACGTGCAGGGACTTGAGGGAGGTTTCCGATGCCATCGACCGCGCAAGAGGCGCCAGCGGCGTTCACCACGGACGACTATGCGGCCCGGATGAACCGGGTGGTGAACGATGCAGTCAAAGCTGACCTGGCAGGCGTCATCATCACTCCAGGCCCAGACCTGGCCTGGCTGACCGGATACCGGCCGCACATCACCGAGCGGCTGACCATGCTGGTGCTCTCGCCCGACCGGGAGCCCACGCTGGTCGTGCCACGGCTGGAACGGGGCGACGCGGAGGAATCCACGGCCGGGCCACTGCTGTCGTTCGTGGACTGGATGGATGGCAGCGACCCCTACGAGGCGGCCAGCACCCTGTTCCGCCCAGACGCGGAGTTCGGTATCTCGGACTCTGCCTGGGCTCTGCACCTGCTTCGCCTACGGCAGGCCATGCCAGACGTGAGCTACCGGGGGCTATCTGACTGTCTGCCGATGCTCCGCGCGGTCAAAGACGCCGGTGAGCTGGCCCGGCTCGAGGCCGCCGGGGCGGCGGCTGATGCCGCGTACCGGGACATCATCGGTACCCGCTTCGCGGGCCGGCGGGAGACCGAGGTGGCCGCCGACCTAGCCGCACTGCTGCGCCAGCACGGGCACGAGCAGATCGACTTCACGATCGTCGGATCCGGCCCGAACGCTGCCAACCCGCACCACGAGGCCGGAGACCGGCTGATCCAGCCCGGGGACACGGTGGTGCTCGACTTCGGCGGGCTCAGGTTCGGCTACGGCTCCGACACGACCCGGACAGTATCGGTTGGCGAGCCCGGGCCCGAGGTCCGTACCGTCCACGAGGTCGTCAGGCAAGCGCAGGAGGCGGCGGTAAACGCGGTACGGCCGGGTGCGACCTGTCAGGACATTGACCAGGTGGCCCGGAAGATCATCGCGGATGCCGGGTATGGCGACAAGTTTATCCACCGCACCGGGCATGGCATCGGGGTGACCACGCATGAGCCCCCGTACATCGTTACGGGCGAGGCGCAGCCGCTGGTCCCCGGCATGTGCTTCTCGGTTGAGCCAGGAATTTATTTCGCCGACCATTTTGGCGTCCGGATCGAGGATATCGTCACAGTTACCGAGGATGGCGTTCAGCGACTCAATAATACGAGCCGTGTACTGCAAACCGTGGAATAGCACCATTCCGGAGTAGTCAGCCAGCGGCCTTCCGGATGGGGGGTATCTGGTAGGTGCCGTCGAGCACGGCGGTCTTCGGCTGGTACAGGCGCATGATGGGCCGGAACGGGGCGGCCGGGGCGGGCAGCCAGTTGCTGGTGTCAGCGGGGGGCTCATGCTGGATCACGATGGTGAGCGAGCCGTCGCTGCCCCGGCGCAGGCCCGGTGTCCGGTCACCGATGGAGTACCGGTCGATCGGGTTCGCGACCAGGTAGAAGTCGGGCAGGTCGTACATGGTGATGGACCAGAACGCGTTGACCGGCGGGTCTTCGGCGAACGTGAGCGTGTACCGGTTACGCCCATCGAGCTGGTCGCCGTCGGCGTCGGTGTAGGTCGTCGGATACGCGGCCTCGTAGCCATGATTGCCCCACAGCCCACTACGCGCGGCCAGCGCGCGCCCGAGGTAACTGGCCTGCCGGTCGGCCACCTTCCAGACCGGGTCGTCGATGGTACCTAGGCCCAGATGGTCGAGGTTGTAGTCGAACGAATGGAAGTTGAGCGTCCAGCCGTTGACCACCGGGGCCAGGTCGCCTGATTTCAGCGCTGCTTCCATCCGCTGCTTCGCGGCCTCCGCGCCCGCCGTCAGGGCCCGACCCAGCTCAGCGGGCGGGTCGGCATAGGGGCGGCGCCGGATCGAGCAGGCCGAGCGGGGCGAAGCGCTGCTGGTAGGCCTGCTCCGGTCGGGCCGGCGGGAAGGCCCGCATCCAGGTCCGCAGCTGCTCAAAAAACGCCAGCTCAGGCCGGGCGGCGGCGGGCGCCGGCAGTCCGCCGGGCCGCGGCGGGTGATCATTCAGGACGTCCAGGGCCAGTCCACTCTGCAGCGCATGGACGACGGCCAGGTCGGCCGGGCCGACGCAGGCCCACCGGCCGACGATCGTGGCCACGCTGGTCGGGGCCTCGATGACCCGGGCGCCGCTGGGTGCCTGGCCGTGCCATCCGGGCGGGACGACCAGGAACGACCCCGCGCTGGTCCCGGTTGCGCGGCGCCCCACGTAGGCGAAGTTGCTGGTCCACGCGTTGACGAACTGCAGCACGTAGTACCGGCCGGCCGCGTCCGGCACCCGGAGCAGGAGCGGGCCACCGCCCAGGTCAAGCTGGGCAATTGAGTACAGGGTGTCGTTGTTGATCGACACGAACCGGTCGCCCGGGCCGGCCAGCTTGGCCGCATGACTGAACCGGTTGAACGGCGCCGGGCTGAGCGAGCCGATGCCCTGCCGGGTGAAACGGCTGACCTGCTGCAGGTCGCGTCCACGAGCGCAGCATCCGCCGCGACGTCACCCGGAACCTCACCCGGCACGGATGAGACGGCGGGCCAATTCGGGTGCGGCAATTTGGGACACTCGGCCCGCTATCCAGCCCATAGGGTGCTGCGGGGGGTCGTACGGCACAAGTGGGTACGACGTGGTACAGATACGACGAATACCTCAGGGGGGGCAGGTAATGATCCGCAAGTTCGCGGTTGAGTTCCTCGGCACGGCGATCCTGGTCTTCTTCGCCGTCGGCGTGGCCACACTGATGTTCGGCTTCAAGTTTGCCGGCGGCAGCGTGGCGGCTGGGGTAGTGGCCACCGCACTGGCGTTCGGTCTGACCCTGCTTGCCCTGGTGTACCTGATCGGGCCGATATCCGGCTGCCACGTCAACCCGGCCGTCACCATGGGCGCCCTGCTCACCGGGCGGATCAAGCTGACCGAGGCGGTCGGCTACTGGATCGCCCAGTTCGCGGGCGGGATCGTCGGTGCACTGGCGTTGTGGGGCGCGTTCAGCACCTCGCCCCTGTATCACCGCACGGTGACCGGCCTCGGCACCGATGGCTACGGCAGTCAGTCGATGATCCACATCGGCGCGGGCGGGGCGTTCATCTTCGAAGTGATTCTCACGGCCATCTTCGTCTTCGTGGTACTACGCGTGACCTCGGCCACCGGCAACCCAGCGACGGCGGCCATCGCAATTGGGCTGGGCCTGACCGTGGTCCACCTGGTCGGCATCCCGGTCACCGGCACCTCGGTGAACCCGGCGCGCAGTCTCGGGCCGGCCCTGGTGGTGGGCGGCACGGCGCTGAGCCAGGTGTGGTTGTTCATCGTGGCGCCGCTGGTCGGCGGAATTCTGGCGGCCGGGCTGCACCGGTCGCTGTACCGCGAGGTGGATGCCGGGCTGGCCGCCGAGGCCCAGCAGCCGGGCGAGGACGAGGCCGAGCGGGCCGCGGGCGCCCGGCAGCACGGATAACCGGTTGCCGTCGGCCTGAGTCGGCTGCTGTATTCAGAGCCTGTCCGCTGCTACCCACGGGCCGGTTAGCAAGCCCGGTATCGCCGCCACCTTCCTCCGGTGGACGTGCCTGCGTGCCGTGTGCCACCGCGGCTATGTGCTGACCTCCAGCCTGTACTTCGTCACCCAGGCCCACCTGTCCGCAGCCCAGCTCGTGCTGCTCGGCATCGGCATGGCCGTCACGCTGACCGTGTCGGACATCCCGGCCGGGTGTGGTCGGACGCGTTCAGCCGGAAGTGGCCACTCGTGCTCGGGCACGGGTTCCTGGCCGCTGGCATGCTGCTGACCGGCCTGGTGACCGCGTTCCCGCTGCTGCTGCTGAGCCAGGTGCTGTGGGCGTTGGGCTCGGCATCGTGGCCTCGGCCGCCGGGGTGGTCGCGCTGCGCATCGTGGAGGCGCGGATCGACGGGGTGCGCGCGGCCCGGGCCAGCTACGCCCTGGCCTGCTTCCTCGGCATGGCCGGCCTGCTGGTGCTGGCCGAAGCGCCCGACGCGCTGCTTGGCTGCCTGGGCGTGCTGCTGGTCAGCGGGATCGGGTACAACGTCACCCGGGCGGTCAGCGTGGTCTGGGTGAACCGGCGCACCCCCGGCCCGGTGCGGGCCACCGTGCACTCGTTCCTCTCCCAGGCTGAGACCCTGGGCGAAATCCTGGGCGGCGGCACGCTGGCCGCGCTGGCCCAGGCGGCCGGGATCGCGGCCACGCTGCTCACCGCGGCCGCCCTCCTGGGCGGCACCGGCGCGCTGGTCGCCCGGTCGCGGGCGCGCTAGCTCACGGGCGTGCTGGCTCTGCGGCGGCCGCCCGGCGCCGCGCTACCCCGCTCGCGCTATCCGCTAGCCCGGCGCCACCTGCCGGGCGAAGAACGGGGCGGATTCCTTGCGGAACAGCAGCACGATCACGGCCAGCCCGATCAGCCAGAGGATCACGCCGACGATGATGTCGCCGACGCCGCGTCCGGCCACGAACGAGACGAGCAGGCCCAGTGTGCTGATACCGAAGAAGACGGCCGACAGGACCCGGGCCCAGTTGCGCCCCCGGCCGTTGGCCCAGGCCATCCACAGCCACAGGGCCACCGCGATCAGCGCGCCGACGACCAGCACTACGGTCTGTGCGTTCTGCGCGTTATGCAGCTGGGTCGCGGTGTAATGCGGGTGCCTGCGCAGGATCGCGGCCTTCAGTGCGCCG
>CAVWWE010000039.1:0-82387 GCA_963758575.1 uncultured Actinomycetes bacterium | reverse complement strand
CCTCGGTGGCCATCCCGTGACGCGGCGCTAGCCGCCGGCCAGGACGAAATCCTTGGGCGGGAGCAGCCGGATCCCGGCTAGTCCGCGCCGGACGCCGCGACCAGGGCGTCACCGACGGCTGTCCGCCAGTACAGCACGGAGCGGCCGGACCGGGCCCGGCCCAGCAGGCGGCCCGGCGCATGACCGCCAGGTGGCCGCCCAGCCCGCCGAGGGACTGGCCCAGGATGGCCGCCAGCTGGGTAGTGCTGGCCGGCTCGTCGAGGGCGCGCAGGATGGCCGCCCGCGACGTGCCGAGCAGCGGGCCGAGCGGGCCACCGTCCGCGGCCGGGTGGCTTGTTGCGGCCGTCTCCCATAGCGCGGCCACCCCGCGCGCCGGGTAGATCAGGGTCGGCGGCCAGGGTGGTTCCAGGCTCACCGCGAGGCGGGGCCAGATGAAGACCGACGGCACGAACAGCAGTCCCCGGCCGGCCAGAGCGGCGTCTTGCTGGCCAGGCCAGCGGGTGAGCTCGATCCGGCCCGGCTGCCAGGCCAGCTGCGGATGCAGCCCGTCCAGGGCGGCGGCCCAGCCTTTGGAGGTGAGCTGCCCGGCGCGGTGGATCACGTCGCGTTCCAGGATGGCCCGCAGCGTGGGCCACTCCGATTCGAGCAGCGCCTGCCAGGCCGCGGCCAGGATGTCCGCGCAGCAGGCCGCGGCCTGGCCGCCGGTCAGGATGCCCCGCACCCGGGTCTCGATGCCCGGCTGCCGGCCCAGTGCCTCGCCGACCTCGTGCTGGACCTCGTCGATGGGCGTGGCCCTGACCTGGGCGAGCAGCTCCTCGATGGTGGTGGACACGCTGGCCGGCACGGGGGACAGGAAGTCCGCGCCCCAGTTCGGCGGCTGCAGCGCGTGCAGCACGGCCAGGTCCGCGTCGCGGGCCAGCCGCTGATAGCGCTCCCGGACCCGCACCAGCCAGGGCCGCAGCGCCGCGTCGTCGCGCGACGGCGGGCCGGCCAGCGTGCGCAGCGCCTGGGTCAGCTCCCACAGCGGGGAGATGGCGAACCGGCTGGTCACCAGGTCCTGCTGGGCCACCTCGATGCGCAGCGTCATGATCGTGTCCTCCCCGCGCCGGCCGGCTGACCTTTCGTCCTGGAACGAAAGAGTACGCGTGGCCGCTCGCTGCTCCCGACGATGGCGGCATGACCACCACGGCCGCCGCGCCCGCCCCGCGCACCACCTACCGGTCGGTGTTCGCCGTCGGGCAGTTCCGTGTGCTGTGCGCGAGCATGTTCCTGTACGTCCTCGGCTTCGAGTTCGAGATCCTCGGCCTGTCCGTCGTGGTCTACGCGCAGACCAGGTCCGCGTTCCTGGCCGCGCTCGCGTTCGCGATGGGGTTCGGGCCGCAGGCCGTCGGCGGCGCGCTGTTCACCTCGCTGGCCGACCGGCTGCCGCCGCGGGCCGTCATCACCGGCGGCATGCTGCTCCGCGCGGTGCCCGGCCTGCTGATCGGGCTCGCGCCCGGGCTGCCGGTGGCCGCGATGCTGGTCCTGGTCGCGCTGGCTGCGATGATCGCGCCGGTGTTCAGTGCGGCGGTGTCCCGGATGCTGCCCGACGTGCTGGACGGTGACCGGTACGTGCTCGGCCGGTCGGTACTCAGCCTGACCGCGGCCGGCACGCAGATCGTCGGGCTTGGCCTGGGTGGCGCGGTCCTCGCCGTGCTGTCCGGGCGCTGGCTGCTGCTGTCGGCCGGATGCGCCCTGGTACTGGCCGCGTTCGCCCGGCTCGGCCTGCGGCCGGCCGCGGCCGGGGTACCGGCCGATGCCGCGCCGTCTGGCCCTTCGGCCAGCCCGTCCTCCGGCCCGTCGGCCGGCCCGTCCTCCGGCCCGTCGGCCAGCCCGGCCCGAGCGGCCACCCGGGGCGCGGTGCGCGCCACCCTGGCCGGCAACGCGGAACTGCTGGCCGACCGCCGGGTGCGGATGCTGCTGCTGGCCCAGTGGCTGCCGGGCATGTTCGTGGCCGGTGCGGAGTCGCTCATCGTTCCGTACACCGAATCGCTGGGTCACCCGGCCGCCGCGGCCAGCCCGCTGCTCGCCGCGGTGCCGGCCGGCATGCTCGCCGGTGACGTGGTCATCGGCCGGTTCTGCCGTCCGGCCATGCGGCGGCGGCTGGTCTTCCCGCTGGCCCTGCTGACCGGGGCGCCCCTGCTGGCGCTGATTCTGCACCCGCCCTGGCTGGTCGTCGCCACCGCCCTGTTCGGCTGCGGGCTGGGGTTCGGTTACCAGCTCGGGATCCAGCAGGCGTTCCTGGACAGCCTGCCGGAGGGCCTGCGCGGCCAGGGCTTCGGCCTGCTCTCCACCGGGCTGATGGGCGGGCAGGGAGTGACTCCGCCGCTGGCCGGTGCGGTGGCCGCGGTGGCCGGCCCGGCCGCCGCCATGGCCGTCACCGGGGCGGCCACCGTGCTGGCCACCTGCTGCCTGCGCCACTCACTGACCGCCCGCCAGCTCGCCGCCGAGTCCGGCTAGCCCGGGCGGATCCCGGCATCGTGACCGGCTTGAGCTGCGCGGTCAGGACATTCGCCGGTATATCTCACGGCGATGCCCTACCCCCACGATCAGGATGACGAGCTGCCGGCCTATGACCTCGTAAATGATCCGGTAGTCCCCAACGCGCAGCCGGTAACGGTCTTCATATCCGGCAAGCTTCTTGACGTTAGCGTCTGATCGGCGCGGATCGTCCCCGAGCGGCGCCAGCGCCTGCAAGATCGTCAGCGCCGCTGGCTGGGGGATGGCCCGCAGTTGCACGACCGCCCGCTCCCGCCACCGGAAGGCGTACTTCACGCGACGCCCGTGCCTGATTCTTCCTCGAAGATGGCCGCGACGACCTCGGACATGCTGTAGGTCGGCGCATCTGGGTCCTCGGCCAGGTCGCGGTCGGCTTCCCGGGCGAAATAGCGGTCGATCGCGTCTTCGAGGGCGTTGAAGTCCTCGATGGGCACGACAGCGGCCACGGCTTGGCCGTTGCGTGTGATGACGGTAGGCGTTCCGTCCTGGGCCCGGGTGATGACGTCCGCGAAGTGCGCACGAGCATCCCGGACGCTGAGTTGGCCCTGGCTGTCGTCCATGCCCATAGTGTACGTGAAATTGTGTACACAGATTGAGGTACCCGGTTCAGCTAAGTTCTGGGCAGGCATCACTTCCTCCTCCTATGTCCCCTGGATCCGTGTCACGGCACGGCCCAGTGCAGACATTCCGGCTGGGCGGGACCGGGTAGCGTCGGCTGGGTGACTGGCCTTTCCCGGGACGTGCCCGCGGCGGGCCGCGGCGGCTACCCGGTGGGCCAGGAGGTCCGGCTGGCCCAGCTGGCCGGCCCGGGGCTGCACCAGGTGCTGGCCCGGCTGCGCGCGGCCGAGCCGGTGTCCTGGCTGCCCGTGCTGGACGGCTGGCTGGTGACCCGCTACGACCTGGCCATGCGGGTGCTGCGGGACAGCGCGGCGTTCACCGTGGATGACCCGCGGTTCTCCACCGCCCGGGTGGTCGGGCCGAGCATGCTGTCGCTGGACGGGACCGCGCACGACCGGCACCGGCGGCCGTTCGGCGGCCCATTCAGCCAGGCCGAGGTGCGCGACCGGCTGGCCGGGTTCGTCACCGCCGAGGCGGGCCGGCTGGTCGCCGCGGTCCGCCCGGCCGGTCAGGCCGAACTCCGGCGCAGCCTGGCCGGACCGCTGGCCACCGTGGTGGTGGCGCGGATGCTCGGCCTCCAGGCCACCCCGCCTGAGGTGATCCTGGGCTGGTACGACGCGATTGTGGCCGCCGTCTCCGAGCTGGCCGGCGCGCCAGGGGCCGAGCCGGGCGCAGCAGGCGTGGCGGCCTTCGGCCAGCTGGCGGAGCGGCTTCGCGGGGTGATCGCGGCCGGTGACCCGGATCAGTCGCTGCTGGCCGCGGCGGCCGAGCACGTCGGCCGGTCCGGTGCGCTGAGCACCGACGAGGCGGTGTCCAACGCGGCGGTGCTGATGTTCGGCGGCATCGAGACCACCGAGGGAATGATCACGAACGCGGCCTGGCACCTGCTCAGCCACCCGGACCAGCTCCGGCTGGTCCGCGACGACCCGGAACTGCTGCCCAACGCCATCGAGGAATCATTGCGGCTGGAGCCGGCCGCGGCCGTGGTGGACCGGTACGCCACCCGGGACGTCATGCTCGGCGACGCGATGGTGCGCCAGGGCGATCTGGTCACCGTGTCGCTGGCCGGTGCCGGCCGGGACCCGGCGGTGTTCGCCGACCCGGACCGGTTCGCGGTCCAGCGGGAGAACGCGAACCGGCACCTGGCCTTCGCCCGCGGCCCGCACTTCTGCCTGGGCGTGCATCTGGCCCGGCTGGAAGCCCACGCCGCGCTCGGCGCGCTGCTCCCGCTGCCCGGGCTGCGCCTGGACCCGGGTGGCACCGCCCCGCCAGCCGGCCTGGTGTTCCGCAAGCCCGCCGCGCTGCCGGTGTCCTGGGACGGCGGATGATGTTCAGGAGACCTGGTAGCTCACGTTGACGTCGCCGGCGTCCAGGCGCTGCACCGAGACCACGGACGTCTTCGTGGGCTTGCCGAACTTGATCACGGTCTGGCCCTTGGTGCTCTCCACCTGCACCGAGCCGTGCACGCTCCAGCCGCCGTCAAAGACCGCGACCCGCAGCTTCGCCGCGGGCAGCTTCTGCAGGCCGTTGTCACAGGCGAAACCGATCTCCTTGGCGCTGCCGAACGGTATCGAGATCGGCGTGACGGCGTTCGCGCCATTGACGAGGGTTCCGGTCTGCACTTCTTCCTCCTGCTTAGCTGCGGGGGCTGGGTTGGCGAACTTCTTCAGTGCGGCCGTGTCGCCGTTGAACACGTCCTGGTCTACGAGCGTGGTCGCGTACTGGTGAAAGTGCCACGTCGTCCAGGGGTGTGGAACGGTGGGGTGCCCGGCCGGGCTGGACGGGTCGGCGATCCACAATGGGTAGCCGCCGAGACCGGCGCAGTTGCCTTCCTGGGCGAAGCTGATGAACGTATAGACGATCGGGGTGCGCCCAGTGGCCGCCTTGACGTCGGCGCACCAGTTCCGCGCGAACGTAGCGACCTGGGCCGGGCCCAGCCCGTCCGTGGTCTCCAGGTCGAGCGCGAGCATGTCGCCACGCTCCAGGCCCTGCGCGCGGACCGCGGCCAGGAAGGCCTGGGCGCTGGCGGCCGCGCCGTCCTTGGGATGCCCGAAGTGGTAGGCGCCGCGAACGAACCCCATGGCTTTGATCTGCGCCCAGTTCCGGACGAATTCCGGGTCGGTGATCGTCGTCCCCTCAGTCGCCTTCGCGAAGCCGAAGGAGATGATTCCCTTTTTCGCCGCCCAGTCGAACGCGCCCTGGAAGCTCGACACGTCAATGCCTTGCGCGTTGGCCACCGCACCCTCCCGTTCTGTGCCGCCCCTGCCGTGGCAACAGTGTTTACGGAGGATAGTGCCCAGGCCGCCGCCAATGGCCGGAAAACACCGGGTCGCCGGGATAACTTTTTGGCGTTATAGGTAGTTTGCGTATTTCGTTCCGGTAAGGGGTCAGCCGTTAGCGGCGCAGCCGCAGGCCACGCGGGGTGGCCCGGAAACCGGCTTCCTCCAGCGCGTGCGCCAGCGGTGAGCCGTGCACGCTGCCCCCGTCCGCCCGCTCGATGGTCAGCCGGCCCAGCGCCCCGCCGCGCGCCACGCTGGCCAGCGCCGCGGCCGCCGGGCCGAGCACGGCCGGGTCGCTGGCCCAGGACAGCACGGTCTTGCCGCCGCGCTCGACGTACAGCACCAGGTGGCCGTCGGTCAGCACGACCAGGGCGCCGGCCTTGCGGCCCGGCCGGTGCCCGCCCGGCGTCTCGTCCGGCCGGTCCGGCCAGGGCAGCGCCGCGCCGAACGGGTTGGCCGGGTCCCCGGCGGCCAGCACGACCGGGCAGGGCCCAGCGGCCCGGCCCGGCTGGCCGGGACCGGCCTGCTCCCCGGGCGCAGGCAGGGTCCACGGGTCGGGCTGCTCCCCGGCCCGGGGCTGGCTCCAGGGGTCAGCCCGCTGACCTTGCTCGGCGTCGGCCGCCATCGCACGCATCCGGTCCACCGCGCCGGGCAGCGCGAACTGCGCCGCACCCAGGCCCTCGACGAAGTAGCCGCGGCGGCACTGTCCGGCGTCCTCCATCGCGCGCAGCACCGGGTAGATGGCGGCGAAGCCGCCCGGCACCCGTTCGCTGGCCACCGCGCCGCGGATCAGGATGCCATGCCGGTCGAGCAGGGTACGGGCCACCGCGTGCAGCCGCCGGGTCGGGTCCGGGTCGGCGGGCGGCACCAGGAACCAGCGGCCGGACACGGTCGGCGGCCCGGTCCGGCTGGGCATGGCCGGGCGGCCGGAGCCGGGCCGGCGGGCGCCCATCCGGCCCGTGCCTGGGCGGCCGGTGCCGCGACGGCGCGGCCCGGTACCGCCGAAACCAGCACCGCCAAGACTCGGGCGCACAATCCCCGGGCCATTCAGCCCGGCCCCGTTCGATCCAGCACTGTTCAGTCCAGCACTGTTCAGTCCGGCGCCGTCCAGTCCAGCACTGTTCAATCCAGCACTGTTCAATCCAGCACCGTTCAGCTCCGCGCCAGCGGACCCGGCGCCCGGCTGGGCGGCGGCGGGCCCGTCGTCAGGCGCGACCGGCCGGCCGGTGCTCAGCACCGTGCGCAGCGCGGCCAGCGTGTCGTTGCTCAGCCGGCCCGCCCAGACCAGGTCCCAGATGGCCGCGGCCAGCGCGGCGTCGCTGGCCGCGGCCCGTTCCGGCTCCGGCAGCAGGCTGATCGCCCGGTCCGCCAGCATCCGGAAGAACAACCCCCCGCCACCGTCCAGCGCGGCCAGCACGGCCTGGTGCAGCGGGGTCAGGGTGATCTCGCCGGGCGCGGGCAGCAGCAGCGGCGCGGTGTCGGCCGGCGCCAGCACCAGCCAGCCGTCACCGCCGGGCAGGCCGCCTGCCCCGGACCAGACGATCTCGCCCGCGGCGGTCAATTCGTCCAGCATGGCGGGCTGGTAACCCGGCACCCGGCCGGGCAGGATCAGCGTCTCCAGCGCGGAGGCGGGCACCGCCGCCCCGGCCAGCTGGTCGATGGCCTCGTACACCTGGTCCGGGCCCGCGGCCGGCCGCCGCCCGGCCCGGCTGCCGGGCACCGCGCCCGCCCCGGCCAGCGGCCGGCCTGCTGCCAGGCGGGCAGGAACCGGGCCAGCGCGGCAGCCGGCACCGGTTCTGCTTCCTTGCGCAGCTTGGCCAGGCAGCGGCGGCGCAGCAGGCGCAGCACGCCGGCGTCGCACCACTGGGTGCCGCGCCGGCCGGGCAGGAACTCGCCCTCGGCGACCCGGCCGTCGGCAGCCAGCCGGCGCAGCGTCCCGGTGATCACGGCCACGCCGAGCCCATACCGGGCCGCCACGTCGGCCGTGGTGAACGGGCCGTGGCCACGGGCGTACCGGGCGGTCAGGTCGCCGAGCGGGTCGGCCACCGGTTCGGTGAACGCGGCCGGCACGCCGGGCGGCAGCGGCACCCCGAGCGCATCACGCAGCCGCCCGGCGTCCTCGATGGCGGCCCAGCGGGCCTCGCCCGCCACCCGGATCTGCAGCGCGCGGCGCTGGGCCAGCAGGCCATCCAGCCAGCCGTCCGCGGTCGCCGGATCCTGGCACCGCTCCGCCACCTCGGCCGCGGACAACGGCCCGATGCCACGCAGCAGGTCAGCCACGCCCTCGGCGTCCCGGCAGGCCCGGCTGGGCAGCAGCCGCTGGAGTTCCCGCTCGGTCTCGGCGACCACCGCCGGGTCGAGCAGCTCGCGCAGGTCGGCCTGGCCAAGCAGCTCGGCCAGCAGGGCCGAGTCCAGGGCCAGCGCCTGGGCGCGGCGTTCCGCGACCGGCGCGTCCCCCTCGTACATGAACGCGCCAACGTAGCGGAACAGCATGGACCGGCCGAACGGGGACGGCGTGGCCGTCTCCACCTCGACCAGCCGGATCTGCCGGGTAGCCAGCTCGCGCATCAGGCCGACCAGGCCGGGCACGTCGAACACGTCCTGCAGGCATTCCCGCACCGTCTCCAGCACGATCGGGAACGTGCCGTACTTGCGGGCCACCGATAGCAGCTGTGCGGACCGCTGCCGCTGCTGCCACAGCGGGCTGCGGCGACCCGGCGTGCGCCGGGGCAGCAGCAGCGCGCGGGCCGCGCACTCGCGGAACCGCGACGCGAACAGGGCTGAGTTGCCCAGCTCGGCGGTGACCAGCTGTTCCACGTCCTCCGGGGCCAGCTCGGCCAGCCCGGCCGGCGGCGGCTCGTCGGTGTCCGGTACCCGGATCACGATCCCGTCGTCGGTGTGCATGGCCTGCACGTCCATGCCCTGGTAGCGCTCGCGCAGCCGGGCCGCGATGGCCAGTGCCCAGGGCGCGTGCACCGGCGCACCGAACGGGCTGTGCAGCACCAGCCGCCAGTCGCCCAGCTCGTCCCGGAACCGTTCCAGCACCAGCGTGCGGTCGTCCGGCACGTACCCGGTCGCCTCGCGCTGGTCAGCCAGGTAGCGCACCAGGTTGGCCGCGGCCAGCTCGTCCAGGCCGTCGGCGCGCAGCCGGCCGACGGCGTCCCGCTCGGTGGCGCTGGCCAGCTCCCGGCAGTAGGCGCCGAGCGCGCGGCCCAGCTCCACCGGCCGCCCGGGCGCGTCGCCGTGCCAGAACGGCAGCTTGCCCGGCTGGCCCGGCGCGGGTGAGACCAGCACCTGGTCGGCGGTGATGTCCTCGATCCGCCAGGAGCTCGCGCCGAGCACGAAGACGTCGCCGACCCGCGACTCGTACACCATCTCCTCGTCCAGCTCACCGACCCGGTGCGAGTTGCGGCCGTTGGCCTCGCGCTGCGACGCGGCCAGGAACACGCCGAACAGGCCGCGGTCCGGGATGGTGCCGCCGCTGGTCACAGCCAGCCGCTGGGCGCCTGGCCGGCCGTGCAGCGTGCCCGTGGTCCGGTCCCAGACCAGCCGGGGGCGCAGTTCCGCGAACTCCTCGCTGGGGTAGCGCCCGGCCAGCATGTCCAGCACGGCTTCCAGCACCGGCCGGGTCAGGCTGGCGAACGGGGCGGCCCGCCGGACCACCTGCTCCAGGTCGCCGACCGCCCAGTCATCCATCGCGGTCATCGCCACGATCTGCTGGGCCAGCACGTCGAGCGGGTTGCGCGGGACGCTCAGCTCCTCGATCTGGCCCGCGCGCATCCGCCGGGCCACCACCGCGGCCTGCACCAGGTCGCCCTGGTACTTGGGGAAGATCACGCCGCGGGACACATCGCCCACGTTGTGCCCGGCCCGGCCGGTGCGCTGCAGCCCGCTGGCCACCGACGGCGGCGACTCCACCTGGACGACCAGATCCACCGCGCCCATGTCGATGCCGAGTTCCAGGCTGGACGTGGCCACCACCGCGGGCAGCCGGCCCGCCTTGAGCGCTTCCTCGATCTGGGCCCGCTCCTGCCGGGACACCGACCCGTGGTGGGCCCGGGCCACCTCGGTCGGCGCGCCGCCGGTGGCCCCGGCCTGGGCCATGATCTGGGCGGGCGGCGCCGGTGCGGCGGCCGGGCCGGTCGCCGCACCGGGCGGGCCGCCAGCCCGCAGTTCGGCGCGCTCGGCGGCGAGTTCGTTGAGCCGGGCGCAGAGCCGCTCGGCCAGCCGCCGCGAGTTGGCGAACACGATCGTGGACCGGTGCTGCTCGATCAGGTCGAGCACCCGTTCCTCCACGTGCGGCCAGATGGACCGGCGCGGCGCCTGCCCGTCCGGGGTCTCCGGGCCGGCCGCCGTCTCCAGGTCCGTCATGTCCTCGACCGGCACCACGATGCGCAGGTCCAGCCGCTTGCTGCTGGGCGGGGCGGCCACCGTGACCGGACGGGCCCCGCCGAGGAAGGACGCGACGACCTCGGCCGGCCGGACGGTGGCGGACAAGCCGATGCGCTGTGCAGGGGTACGGCCGGGCTCCAGGGCGTCCAGCCGCTCCAGGGACAGGGCCAGGTGCGCACCGCGCTTGCCGCCGGCCAGCGCGTGTACCTCGTCCACGATGACCGTGTCCACGTCGCGCAGCACGTCCCGCGCCTTGGAGGTGAGCAGCAGGAACAGCGACTCGGGCGTGGTGATCAGAATGTCCGGCGGGCGGGCGGCCAGGCGGCGGCGCTCTTCCGGGCTGCTGTCCCCGGTGCGCACCGCGACCTGGATGTCCGGCGGGCTGCTGCCCATCGCCCGCGCGGTGTGCCGGATACCAGTCAGCGGGGCGCGCAGGTTGCGCTCGATGTCCACCGCAAGAGCCTTAAGCGGGGAGATGTACAGCACCCGGCACTGGCGTTCGGCATCGGAAGGGGTGGGCCCGGACGCTAGCCGGTCCAGGGCCCAGAGGAACGCGGCCAGCGTCTTGCCGGACCCGGTCGGGGCGATCACCAGCGTGTTCTCGCCCTTGCCGATGGCCGCCCAGGCCTGGACCTGCGCCTCGGTGGGCGCGGCGAAGGCGGCCGTGAACCAGTCGCGGGTGACCGCGCTGAATCCCTCCATGGGATCCCGGCCGGGGGAAGCGGACATGCCTTCAATACTGCATGGCGGTACCGACAGGATTGACCGCCCGGCCCGCGGGGCTGGCCGGGTCAGCCCGGGGCGTCCCGGACCGAACCGGTGAGCTGGCCGGACGGGCTGCGCACGGTGCAGACCACGGTCCGCTCGCCAGCCGCCCAGGCGCCCGCGTCCGGGTAGACGTAGGACTCGGTCAGCGAGGACAGCGAGAGCTGCGGGTTCAGGTAGCCGCTCAGCCGGGCGGCGCAGCCCTGGTCCGCCTGCTGCCGGACGGCGGCGGCGCCCGGGTAGCGGTGCCCCGCCAGCGGGAACGTGCCGAACACTTCCGCGTCGTGCGGCTGGTTGCAGGACACCACGGCCGGGCTGCTGATCCCGTTCGGCCCGGAATCGACGCACTGCCCGGTGCGCAGGCTGAACACGCCGGGCAGCGTGGCCGGGCGGGACGGCTGGTGGTGCTGGGTCAGGTACACGGCGCCGCCGAGGGCCGCGGCTATGGTCCACAGGCCGGCCAGCACCAGCCCGGTGATGGCCAGTGACCGGCCCCGGGCGTGGGTCCGGCTGATCCGGATCAGCGCCACCGGGCCGAGGATCAGGGTGACCGGCACGGCCGGCACGATGCCGGAGACCAGCGTGGCCACCGCGAAACCGTCGGTGTGCCGCGGCTGGCCTGATTCAGTCCCGGACCCAGCTGGCTGGCCGGTGCCGTGCGCCACCGCGGTGGGCGGCCCGCTGCCTGCTGGGTCCGTCTGCACGTTAGTGACCCTTCCCCACCAGGCTGTTCACATACCTCTGATTTGGCTCCGGATTAGCTCCGCGGTTGGGCTCGCGGCCCGGCCGCCGGTAGCCTCACCGGCAGGCAGCGTGCACAGCAGGGGAGGACCGTGCGGCTCAGCGAGTTCTGGGAGCGGATGCGGGCGCAGTTCGGCGACACCTACGCGAGCAGCGTCGCCAAGGACCATGTCCTGGCCGAGCTGGGCGGGCGGACGGTGGAGCAGGCGCTGGCTGACGGGCAGGACGCCAAGACGGTCTGGCGGGCGGTCATCGAAGAGTTCGACGTCCCGCCGTCGCTGCGCTGAGCCGTTGGCAGAATTCCGGCACGGGATCCGGCGTGTTGGGTTCATGGTCGAACAGTTGTTCGCCTAAGGTAGGGGTCTGGGCGGCGTAGGCCGCCCCCCTGCGCGGCCGCACAGCCAGCGCTGCACCAGTTGTCATGAGCCCGGCGCGTCGGTGCGGCGGAAATGTCGGTGCGCCCGCGTAGCGTCTGACTCGGCGATTGAACGAGCAAGCATCCCTGAACCCGGACGGGAGTTTCCATGGCAGGCAGCGACAGGATGGTCAGCAGGACCGGGGGTGACAGGGATAAGGCCCTGGAGACCGCGCTGGCCCAGATCGAGCGGCAGTTCGGCCGAGGGTCGATCATGCGGCTCGGCGAAGAGGGCCGCCCCCCGATGGAGGTGATCCCGACCGGTGCCATCTCGCTGGACATCGCGCTGGGCATCGGCGGCCTGCCCCGCGGCCGGGTGGTCGAGATCTACGGGCCCGAGGGGAGCGGGAAAACCACCCTTGCGCTGCACGCCCTGGCCAACGCGCAGAAGGCGGGCGGGATCGCCGCGTTCATCGACGCCGAGCACGCCCTGGACCCGGAGTACGCCAAGAACCTCGGGGTGGACACTGACGCGCTGCTCGTCTCCCAGCCGGACACCGGCGAGCAGGCGCTGGAGATCGCGGACATGCTGATCCGCTCCGGGGCGGTCGACGTCATCGTCATCGACTCGGTGGCCGCGCTGGTGCCCCGGGCGGAGATCGAAGGGGAGATGGGGGACAGTCACGTCGGCCTGCAGGCCCGGCTGATGTCCCAGGCCCTGCGCAAGCTCGCCGGTGCGCTAAATCAAACTAAAACCACCGCCATTTTCATTAACCAGCTTAGGGAAAAGGTAGGGGTCATGTTTGGCTCTCCTGAGACCACCAGCGGCGGGCGGGCGCTCAAGTTCTATGCGTCGGTGCGGCTGGATGTACGCCGGATCGAAACGCTTAAAGACGGCACCGATGCGGTCGGCAGCCGGACCCGGATTAAAGTCGTGAAGAACAAAGTGGCACCTCCTTTCAAAGTCGCCGAATGCGACATCCTGTTCGGGTTTGGGATTAGCCGGGAAGGCGGCCTTATCGACCTCGGGGTCGAGCAGTCGATCGTGCGCAAGTCCGGTGCCTGGTACACCTATGAGGGCGACCAGCTCGGGCAGGGCAAGGAGAACGCGCGGAACTTCCTGAAGGACAATCCCGACCTGGCCAACGAGATCGAGAAGAAGATCAAGGAGAAGCTCGGCGTCGGGCCCCGCCTGGACGCGGAGGCCGCCAAGGACGGTGCCCCGGCCCCCGTGGCCCCGGCGGCCCCCGTGGCGCCAGGCACCGCCCCGGCCGGCAAGGCCGGGAACGGTAAGGCCGCCGGGGCGTCCGTGACCAGCATCACCGGCCCACGCGGTGGTGCCTGACCGGAAGGCCGGGACCAGCGAACGCCAGGCGACGGCCCGCGCCGCACTGGCCGCCGCGCTGGCGGCGGCCGGGGACAGCGCCACGCCCGGGGCGGGCGGCGCGGCACAGAACCGGCCCACGGCCCGTGGCAACTCTCCAGTCGCGGAGGGCACTCCAGCCAAGGGCGATTCTGCGGCCTGTGGCCGCGCCCTGGCTGAAGCAGGTGGCGCCGAGAGTCGCGCGGAGCAAGCCGGGGACCCCAGGGACCCCGTGCAGCGCGCCCGCGAGCTGTGCCTGCGGTTGCTGGCCAGCCGGCCGCGGACCAGGACCGAACTGGCGGATGCCATGCGCCGTCGCGGTGTGCCGGACGAGGCGGCCGCGGCGGTGCTGGCCCGGTTCACCGATGCGGGCCTGATCGACGACGCGGCCTTCGCCCGGGCCTGGGTCGAGTCCCGGCACCACAACCGGGGACTGGCCCGCCGCGCGCTCTCCGCGGAGCTCAAGCAGCGCGGGGTGGACAGCCAGGACATCGAGACGGCGGTCAGCGCGCTGGACCCGGCCGAAGAACTCGCGACCGCCCGGCGGCTGGTGGCCAAGGCGATGCGCGCCAGCCGGGGCAAGCCACTGCCCACCCGGATCCGGCGGCTGGTCGGCCTGCTGGCCAGGAAGGGTTACCCGGCCCCGGTGGCTTACCGGATCGTCCGCGAGGCCATTGAGCAGGAAGGGATCGACGCGGCCTGCGCGGGAGCCGATCTGGATGAGGCGACCTGGGCCACGACGGACGCCGATCTGGATGCAGGGTAACGAACTAGTTGCTCTGGGTAAGACTTGAGAAGATCGCAACGGATTGCTTGCCCAAACTGTTATCTACGCTTAACCTCACGGCAGCGAGGTGTTACTCCGTGCCATGCGGATCGAAACGAGTCTTAACGGCCTGTGAGCGGCGGGAGCTGGTCACAGATTTGGGATGGTAGCTGGTCAGGGCGGGGACGCCCGCTCTTGGCTGATAGGCCTGACCGGGCCCGCGTGCGCGGGCCAGGGGGCCATGCAGGACGGCTGGGCGCGAGCCTGGCCGGGACGAAAGTCCAGCGTGTCTTCTGGCGCGCGGGCGGCCGCGAACGGTGCGGCCGACGCGGGCTGGACGGCGCGGTTAGCTGGCCGCTGGAGACCGGCAGCCGGGCAGCCGATGGTGCTCGGTGGCTGCGCCCAGCAGCCGGCGGCTGGCGGGCATGACCCCTCGCTGCAGGGTTTATCCCTGGCACCACACCTAGGTGCCGGGACCAGCGAGCAGGATTGGGGTGTGCCATGAGCAGCACAATCTCTCTCGTGATCGGGGCCGTTGGTCTGCTGGCCGCCATTTTCGCGCTAGTGGTTGTGCTGCGCAGGTCGCCGGGCCGGAATGCGGCCGTGGCCGACGCCGGGTCGGGCCGGGCCCAGCTCACCGCCGACGCGCAGCGCGCGTTCGAGGACGCTGGCCGGGACGCCGACCAGGTCCGGACGCGGGCGGAGACCGATGCCGCGACCATGATGCGCGAGGCCGGGCTGGCCGCCGACAAGGCCGCCCAGGCCAGCCGGGACGCGGACGAAGAACTGCGCGCGGTCCGCGACGAAGCCCGGGAACTACGCGCTGACCTCGAGCGCCGGGAAGCCCGGCTGGCCGAGCGGGAAGCCCGGCTGGACACCGAGTTCGGCAAGCTCGATGAGCGCGCCGCCGGGCTGGACAACCTCCGCCAGGACCTGGACGGCCGCCGGGCTGACCTGGACCGGCTCGATGAGGAACGCCGCGCGGTCCTGGAGCAGACCGCCGGGCTGACCGCCGACCAGGCCAAGGCCGAGCTGGTCGCCGGCATCCAGAACCAGGCCAAGCGCGAGGCGGCACTGCTGGTCCGGGAGACCGAGAACACGGCCCGCCGTGACGGCGAGCAGCGCGCCCGGCGGATCGTAACGCTGGCCATCCAGCGGGTGGCCAGCGAGCAGACCAGCGAGTCCGTGGTCTCGGTACTGCATCTGCCCGGCGATGAGATGAAGGGCCGGATCATCGGCCGGGAGGGGCGGAACATCCGCGCCTTCGAGTCCGTCACCGGGGTGAACCTGATCATCGACGACACCCCCGAGGCCGTCCTGCTGTCCTGCTTCGACCCGGTCCGCCGCGAGGTCGGGCGGCTCACCCTGGAGCGGCTCGTGCTGGACGGGCGGATCCACCCGCAGCGGATCGAGGAAGCCTACGAGCGGAGCAAGGGCGAGGTGGAGCAACTCTGCGTCCGGGCCGGCGAGGACGCACTGGTCGAGCTGTCGCTGACCGACATGGACCCGGAGCTGGTCACGCTGCTGGGTCGGCTGCGCTACCGCACCTCATACGGCCAGAACGTGCTCCGCCACCTGGTCGAGTCCGCGCACATCGCCGCCATGATGGCCAGCGAGCTGGGCATGGATCCCGGGCTGATGCGGCGCTGCACGGTGCTGCATGACATCGGCAAGGCCCTCACCCACGAGGTGGAGGGCAGCCACGCGCTGATCGGCGCCGAGATCGCCCGCCGCTACGGCGAGTCGGCCGACGTGGTGCACGCCATCGAGGCGCATCACAACGAGGTCGAGGTGCGCACGGTCGAGGCGGTGCTGACCCAGGCGGCGGACGCGATCAGCGGTGGCCGGCCGGGTGCCCGGCGTGAGTCACTGGAGGCCTACGTCAAGCGGCTGGAGCGGCTGGAGCAGATAGCCACCGCCCAGCCCGGCGTGGAGAAGGTGTTCGCCATGCAGGCTGGCCGGGAGATCAGGGTCATGGTCAAGCCGGAGCGGGTGGACGACATCCAGGCCCAGGTCATCGCCCGGGACGTGGCCAAGCAGGTCGAGGAGGAGCTGACCTACCCAGGGCAGATCCGGGTCACCGTGGTCCGGGAGTCCCGGGCCACCGAGTTCGCCCGCTGAGCCCGGCCAGTCAGCTAGAGGCCGCGTTGGCCGGAGCAGACGTCCCGCCCTGCGTACCTGCTGAGCCTCCATTTGACAGCACCGTGACGTTGCCACCTCCGCCAGGCCGTACGGCCTCCTCCGGCTCGGCTTTCTCCGCGGAGCTGGCCTCGGCTTTCTCCCCGGGATCGGCCTCCTCCGGCTCGGTCAGCTTCAGGTGCGGGATGCCCGGCGGGGTAAAGCCCAGCACCTGCCCGTAGAAGGACAGTTCCGCCTCCAGCGCGGCGGCGATCGTGTCGGCGCGGCGGAACCCGTGCGACTCGCCCTTGAACATCAGCAACGCATGCCGGATGCCGTGTGCGGTCAGGCCGGCCGCGATGCCCCGGGCCTGGCCGGGCGGCACGATCGGGTCGTCCACGCCCTGGAGCAGCAGCACCGGGGCGGTCGCGTCAGTGACATGGCCCGCCGGGGAGCGTTCGGCGTATACGTACTGGAAGCCGGGCAGCGGGCCGATCAGCCCGTCCAGGTAGTGCGACTCGAAGTCGTGCGAGTGGGCCGCCAGTTCACGCAGGTCGGTCACGCCGTAGTAGGACGCCGCCGCGCTGAACACCCGCTGCCGGGCGGCGAGCGTGGTGACCGCGGCCAGCGCGGTCCAGCCGCCCGCCGAGCCACCGCGGATGGCCAGCCGGGCCGGGTCGGCGTCGCCGTTCGCGGCCACCGCCTGCGCGGCCGAGGCCACGTCCTCCACGTTGACCACGCCCCACTGCATGCGCAGCCGCTCGCGGTAGGTGCGGCCGTACCCAGTGGACCCGCCGTAGTTGACGTCGATGACCCCGATGCCGCGGCTGGTGAAATAGGCCTTTTCCAGGTCGAACAATGCGACCGCGTGCGAGGTCGGGCCGCTGTGCGCCCAGACCACGTAGGGCGGCAGCTCACCGTCCGGGGCGACCGCGTCCGGGTGGGCTGGCGGGTAGACCAGCGCGTGCACGCTCCGCCCGTAGAGCCCGTCCAGCCGGACCTGGCTGGGCACCGGCAGGTAACCGGCGTCCGGCACCTCCTCGGTCTCCCAGCGCAGCACTTCGGACGTGCCGGAGGCCACATTGATCCGGACCACGGCCAGCGGTGTGGCCGGGCCGCCGGCCACCGCCACCACCGTCTCGCTGTCCGCGGCCAGCCCGGAGGTGAACTCCTGGACCGGCAGCTTCAGATCGGTCAGCTCCCCGGTCTCCGGGTCGAGCAGGCCGAGCCGCATGCCGCCCTGGCCGTGCAGCACCGCGAGCCGCCCGTCGCCGAGCCGCGCGAACGGCCGGTCGCCGAGCTGCCACAACGGCTCGGCGAACTCCTCCTCGGCCGGGTACAGCGCCTGGGCTGGCTCGCCGAGCAGGCCAACCTGGTACAGGTTCCACCAGCCGGGCCAGTCCGACACCACGTACAGGCTGCTGTTGTCGCGCCACACCGGGGCGAGCACCGATTCCCGCATCCCGCCCTTGACCAGCCGGCCGGGCCCGGGCACACCGTCGGCGATCAGGCCGACCCGCAATTCGGTGCCATCCCACGGCATCCGCGGGTGATTCCAGCAGACCCAGGCCAGCCTGCTGCCGTCCGGCGACAGCGTGGGGAAAGCGAAGAAATCCGCGCCGGTGACAAGCTCCCGGATCGGGCCCGGATCATTGGCGGCACTGCCGTCCAGCGGAATGGCCACGATAGCCCGGCTTATCTTGCCCCCGTCGTGCCGTTCCTGGACGCACCACACCTCTTTTTCATCGGCGGAAAGAATGAAATCGGCAAACCGCAGCGCGGTCTGCCCGGACTCCGCAGCTGGCTCCGGGGTAAGCGGGCGCGGCGCGGCCGCGCGGCCCGCAGTACCGGCCGCCGGGCCCGGGGCCGCCGGGCCAGCAGTCCCGGACGGCGGGACCGGCATCAGGTACAGCCGCTGGTCCGCGTAGTTGGCGAACACGATCGCCTGGCCGTCCGGGTCCTTGCCATCCGGGCCGGGCAGCGGAACCGGCAGGTAGGACCGGCCGCCGTACTCATGCACCCGGGTCCGCGCGTTCCACGGCGAGGGCAGCAGGGCGCGCTGTTTCCCGGTCGCGTCGCAGTGCACCACGGTCACCCGGCCGCCTTCCTCCGGACGGCCTTCCTGCCACCACACGTCGGTCCCTCTGACCAGTGGGAAGGAGACGGTTACCTGGCCCTTGGCCACGTCGGCCGCGGAGATCGGGGAAGGCCAGGCGCCGTAGGGGATTCGCGGAGCTGCCACGCTGTCTGTCATAGGGGATATCGTCTACCATCCGCGGGTCTGGCCACGGGAGATTCCGGACATGGCCCGGACATGCTGAGACCTGCGGGGAAACATTCTGGACAGGTCACGGATCTGCGGAGGGAGATTCGGGACATGACGCGCACTGCGCGTACCCTCAGAGGCGACATGAGCGCCTCCCGCACGTACCAGATCCGCACCTACGGGTGCCAGATGAACATGCACGATTCGGAGCGGCTGGCCGGCCTGCTGGAGGGCGCTGGCTATCAGCGCGCACCCGAGGGCCAGGACCCGGACGTCGTGGTGTTCAACACGTGCGCGGTCCGGGAGAACGCAGACAACCGGCTGTACGGGAACCTGGGTCACCTGCTGCCGGTCAAGCAGTCCCGGCCGGGCATGCAGATCGCGGTGGGCGGCTGCCTGGCCCAGAAGGACCGGGCCGGCATCGCGCAGCGCGCACCGTGGGTGGACGTGGTGTTCGGCACACACAACATCGGCTCGCTGCCCGCCCTGCTGGACCGCGCCCGCGTTCAGCAGGCTGCCCAGGTGGAGATCGCCGAGTCGCTGGAGCGCTTCCCGTCCGTGCTGCCCGCCCGCCGGGAATCGAGTTACTCCGGCTGGGTGGCCATCTCGGTCGGCTGCAACAACACCTGCACCTTCTGCATCGTGCCCAGCCTGCGCGGCCGTGAGGAGGACCGGCGCCCGGGCGACGTGCTGGCCGAGATCCGCGCCCTGGTCGCCGACGGCGTGGTCGAGGTCACCCTGCTGGGCCAGAACGTGAACTCCTATGGGGTCGGCTTCGGTGACCGGCAGGCGTTCGGCAAGCTGCTCCGTGCCTGCGGCGGCATCGACGGGCTGGACCGGGTCCGCTTCACCTCGCCACACCCGCGCGACTTCACCGACGACGTGATCGCGGCCATGGCCGAGACGGCCAACGCCATGCCGCAGCTGCACATGCCGCTGCAGTCCGGCTCGGACGCGGTACTGCGGGCCATGCGCCGCGCCTACCGCCGGGAGAAGTACCTGGGCATCCTGGACCGGGTCCGGGCCGCGATCCCGGGTGCCGCCATCACCACCGACATCATCGTCGGCTTCCCGGGCGAGACCGAGCAGGATTTCCAGGACACCCTGGACCTGGTCCGGCGGGCCCGGTTCGCGGGCGCGTTCACGTTCCAGTACTCGCCCCGGCCCGGCACCCCGGCCGCGGTGATGGACGGCCAGGTCCCGGCGGGCATCGTGGCCGAGCGCTACCAGCGGCTGACCGCCCTGGTCGAGGAGATCACCCTGGCCGAGAACGAGGCCTTCACCGGCCGCCAGGTCGAGGTGCTGGTGGCCGAGGGGGAGGGCCGGAAGGACGGGGCCACGCACCGGCTGTCCGGCCGGGCCCGGGACAACCGCCTGGTGCACTTCGCGCCGGGCAGCGCCGCGCCGCGCCCGGGTGACCTGGTGACCACGCTGGTGACCCGGGCCGCCCCGCACTACCTGGTGGCTGACGGCGAGCCGCTGGCCGTGCGCCGCACCCGGGGCGGCGACGCCTGGCAGGCCCGCCAGGAGCAGCCTGTCCCGGTCGTTGCCGGGTCGGCAGCCGCGCCGGTGGCTGTGCCGCTGGGCATGCCCACCGTCGGCCGCCCCGCGTAGCCGCCCGAACCGCAGTAACCCTTCACCCGCCCCGCACGCCCCGCTTTCCGCGCCGCATGAATACTTCATTCACGCGCACCTGACCACATGAGCGATTCATCCACGTGGTCAGGTGCGGGGGAGATCAGTCGTGCTGGCAGAGCCAGCGGACCAGCTTGATGAGCTGAGCCAGCGCGAACAGCTCAATAGTGGCGGCGGCCACGACGACCAGGACGATCCAGATGCCGTGCAGCGGCGGGATATGCAGCACGGCCCCGATCCGCACCAGGCATACCGCGGCCAGCCACAGGCACGCGCAGCTGAACAGGCGCACGCCAGCCGACCGCGCGTCGGCCCCGGTGAGCTGGCCGTGGAAGACCCCGTGCTGGCGGCGGGCGGTCCGGATCGTGCCCACCGCGAAGCGCAGCGCGCGGGCTGATCGGAGCAGCACCGGCCGCACGTCCGGGTCGGCCAGGATGGCCGGCAGTTCGGCCGTCCATTCCCGGCCGCGCTCCTCCCGCGCCGCGGCGGGCAGGTGCCGGCAGGCCCGGCCGATCAGCCACCCGGCCAGCCGCTCTGCTAGCCGCCGGGCCAGCACATCGCCCCGCATCACGTGCTCCCGCGGGCCGGCCGCCCGCACCCCGGGCCGCGCCAGGCGCACCCGCCCGCCGCGCGCCCCGCGCACCCACCCGCCCCGCCCGGGCCGCGCCGGCCCGGGCCAGTTCCTGCCGCCCCGTCTCGATGCCCTCGTCGGTGAGCTGGTAGTACCGCCGCGGCGGCCGCCCGTCGGCGCCAGCCTGCGCCCAGGCCGAGCTGACCAGCCCCTGCTCCTGCAACCGGGACAGCAGCGGGTACAGCGTGCCGCTTGGCAGCCCGGACGCCTTCATCAGGTCATAGCCATAACGGGGGACGCTGGGGTCGGCCAGGAACGCGCGCAGCACCCGCTCCAGTGGCCCGGTGAGCTTCATACGGGTAATTCTACATATGTCGAGTTGACTCGCGCCACCCGGCCAACCTTGCCCGCGGGCGCTGCGTCCTAGCAGGTGAGAGGCCTGCGGGCCGCACCGACCAGGGGGATCAATGCCGCTATCACTGCGCGCCGCCCGGCGCGCCGCCGCCGCGGCGGGGCTCACCGCCACGACCCTGCTGAGCGCCACCGCCGCCTCGGCCGCGGCCGGCCACGCCGCCCGGCCGGCCCGCCGCGGTGCACGCTGAGCCGGCTCAACGTCTGGATCGGCGTGCCGGGCAGCGCCGCGGCGGGCTCGGTCGCCTACCCGCTGGAGTTCTCCAACGTCTCCCGCCGGGCCTGCCACCTGTTCGGCTACCCCGGGGTGTCTGCCATCGGCCGCCGCGGCCAGCGGCTGGGCAGCCCGGCCGGCCGCGACACCACGTTCCGGCCGCGCCTGGTCATCCTGCGCCGCGGCGAAACCGCGCACGCGCTGCTGACCATCACCGAAGCCGGCAACTTCCCGGCCCGGCAGTGCCGGGTGCGCACCGCGGTGGCGCTGCGGGTCATCCCACCCAGCGGCGCCCACCCCGCGTTCGTCCCGCTCAGCTTCCCCGCCTGCTCCCGGAAAGGCCCCATCTACCTGCATATCCGCGTCGTCCGGCCGGGCGTGGGCATCCCGGGGGTCAGCCAGTAAGAACAACACCCATCCTGTTTAACGCCAGTACCCGGGTACTGGCGTTAAACAGGATGCATGGGTCTGCGGGCGGAACCGGCAGACTGTGCGGTGTGGCAGAACGGGTGATCGCGGTGCTCGGGCCGACCGCGGCCGGCAAGTCCGAGCTGGCGCTACGGCTGGCCGGAGACGTCGGCGGCGAGATCATCAACGCGGACTCGATGCAGCTGTACGCGGGGATGGACATCGGCACGGCCAAGCTGACCGCGGCGGAGCGCCGCGGCGTCCCGCACCACCTGCTGGACGTGTGGGATGTCCGGTACCCCGCGAACGTGGCCGAGTACCAGCGGCTGGCCCGCGCGGCCATCGCGGAGGTGACCGGCCGCGGCCGGGTGCCGATCCTGGCCGGCGGGTCCGGCCTGTACCTCCGCGCCGCACTGGACGAGCTGGACTTCCCGGGCACCGACCCGGCCGTGCGGGACCGGCTGGAGCAGGAGCTGGACCGGGACGGCCCGGGTCCGCTGCATGCCCGGCTGGCCGCGCTGGACCCGGCGGCCGCGCGCGGCATCCTGCCCTCGAACGGGCGCCGGATCGTCCGCGCGCTGGAGGTCATCGAGGTGTCCGGCCGACCGTTCACCGCCACGCTTCCGCAGTACGAGTCGGTCTACCCGGCGGTGCACCTCGGGCTGCGGGTGCCCCGGGCCGAGCTGGACGAGCGGATCGCGGTGCGGGTGGACCGGATGTGGCAGGCCGGTTTCGTGGCCGAGGTGCGCCGCCTCGACCAGGCTGGCCTGCGCGCGGGCCGGACGGCCAGCCGGGCGCTCGGCTACGCGCAGGTGCTGCGCTTCCTGGCCGGCGAGTGTACCGAGCAGCAGGCCCGGGAGGAGACGATCAAGGCCACCCGGCGGTTCGCCCGCCGCCAGGAAGCCTGGTTCCGCCGTGATCCCAGGGTGACCTGGCTGGACGCTGGGCGCGGGGCGGATCCGCACCGGCTGGCGCTGGCTACGATCAGCACATGCGGTTCGGCAAGGGGCATGGCACCGAGAACGACTTCGTGATCCTGCCCGACCCCGGCAACGCGCTCGACCTGCGGGCCGGCCTGGTCGCCCGGTTGTGCGACCGGCGGGGCGGGCTGGGCGCCGACGGGGTGCTGCGCGTGGTCCGCACCGCTGAGCTGCCCGATGGCCGGGGCGACGCGC
Source organism: uncultured Actinomycetes bacterium (assembly GCA_963758575.1). Taxonomy (GTDB): domain Bacteria; phylum Actinomycetota; class Actinomycetes; order Streptosporangiales; family Streptosporangiaceae; genus RYN-230. Next base: position 59,772 of record CAVWWE010000039.1, on the reverse strand, counting down.
CGGAATGGTTCATGGACTACCGCAACGCGGACGGCAGCATCGCGGAGATGTGCGGCAACGGTGTCCGGGTGTTCGCCCGCTACCTGCTCGACCATGGCCTGGCCAGCGGGCCGGACTTCGGCGTCGCCACCCGGGGCGGGAACAAGCAGGTGCATCTCGAGCCGGACGGCCGGATCACCGTGGACATGGGCCCGGTCACCGTGCTCGGGTCCAGCCGGGCCGTGCTCGGCGGCGCGGTGCTGGAGGGGCTGCGGATCAGCGTGGGCAACCCGCATCTGGCCTTTCTGGTGGACGGCAAGCTGGACAAGTTCGACCTGTCCGTGCCGCCCGGGCTGGACCCGGCCGACTTCCCGGACGGCGGCAACGTGGAGCTGGTCCGGGTCACTGGGAGCTCGGCGATCAGCATGCGGGTGCACGAGCGGGGCAGCGGGGAGACCCGGTCCTGCGGCACCGGGGCGGTCGCGGCAGCCGCCGCGGCGGCCGCCCGGTTCCCCGCCCCGACCGGGCCCGGCACCGGCTGCTGGCAGGTCACCGTGCCCGGCGGTGAGCTGACCGTGCGGCTGGAGGCCGGGACGAGCTGGCTGACCGGCCCGGCCGTGATCGTCGCCGAAGGCGACCTGGACCCCGGCTGGCTGGTCGGCAGCCCGGTCGGCTGAACGAGCCCGGCCCCGTCCCAACCCCCAACCCCCAACCGCGTCGCTGAATCATTCATGTCGTCGGGTGCGCATGAATGATTCATTCAGGCGGTTGGGTGCCGTCGGCCGTGTCGGCGGGTGCACCAGGCGCGCGGCTGGTCAGGCTGGATACCGGCAGGCCGCGGAGCGAGGCGTCCAGCACCTCGGCGATGTGCAGCACGGCCGGTGGCCGCGCCGCGCCGGCCGCGGCCATGGCCGACGCGATCTGCAGGCTGCACCCCGGGTTGGCCGACACGACCAGCGGCGCGCCGGTGGCCAGCACCGCGGCCGCCTTGCGGGCACCGAGTTCCCCGGCCGCCTCGGGCTGCAGCAGGTTGTACACGCCGGCCGAGCCGCAGCAGGTGCCGCCGTCGGCCAGTTCGGCCAGCCGCAGCTCGGGGATGGCGCGCAGCAGGTCGCGCGGCTGCTGCTTGATCCGCTGCGCGTGCCCCAGGTGGCAGGCGTCGTGGTAGGCCACGGTGACCGGCAGCGGATGCCGGGCCCCGCGCGCCCCCTCGTCGCTGGCGGCCAGCTCGGCCAGGTACTCGCTGAGGTCACGGACCTTGGCCGCGGCCTGCGCCGCCCGGGTCGGCCAGTCACCGCCATCGGGGCCTTCCGCAGCGGTCCGCAGCAGTTCCCCGTACTCCTTCATGGCCGACCCGCAGCCGGCCGAGTTCACCACGATCACGTCCACGTTCGCGGCCTCGAACGTGGCGATGGTCCGCTTGGCGAACCGGGCCGCCTCGGCCACCCGCCCGCTGTGCAGGGACAGCGCGCCGCAGCAGCCCTGCCCGGCCGGGATGACCACATCGCACCCTTCGGCGGCGAGCAGCCGGGCGGTCGCCTCGTTCACTCCCGGGAAGAACACCTGCTGCACGCAGCCGGTCAGCATGCCCACCACGGCCCGGCGCGGGCCTTCCGCGGGCACCCGGCCCGCCAGCCGGTGCTGCCCGTTGCCCGGCGCCGGGGCCACCCGGAGCGAGGCGACCAGCTCGGGCGCCAGCCGCCGGCCAGCGGGCTGCGGCCGATCCGCCGGTTCAGCCCGGTGCGCTGGGCCAGCTGCAACGGCCTGGTGAGCAGCCGCAGGCGGCGCGGGTACGGGAACGTTGCGAAGATGGCCGCCCGGGCGGCCCTGGCCCGGGCCGACCGGGGCGGCACCGGCGCCGGCGCACCGGAAGCACCCCGCGGGGGTTCCTCCTGCCAGCTGCGCGCGGCCTCGATGAGCCGGTCGTAGCGCACCCCGGACGGGCAGGCGGGCACGCAGGCCATGCAGCCCAGGCAGCGGTCCAGATGGCTGGCCGCCGCCTCGCTGGCCTGCCCGCCGTCCAGCAGCTGGGTGATCAGGTGGATCCGGCCGCGCGGCGAGTCCATCTCCTCGCCCCACAGCTGGTAGGTCGGGCAGGCGGGCAGGCAGAACCCGCAGTGCACGCAGTCCGAGGCCAGCTCGCGCAGCTCACCGGTGGGATCGATCGGCGATGCGGTCATCTACAGCCCTCCGGCGAAGCGGCCGGGTGCCATCAGGTACCCGGGGTCGAACTGCTCCTTGACCGCGCGCATCAGGCTGAGCGAGGGCACCGGGCCCCACATGTCCACCCTGTCGCGGACCGCGGCGGGCGCGGTCAGCACCACCGCGCTGGCCCGGCTGGGCGGCGCCTCGCCACCGGCGAAGTCCTGGTCGGTAGCTTGCTCCAGGCCGTCCCGCAGGCCGGTCACGAACTGGGCGGCGGCGGCCGGGTCGGCGTCGCCGTCCAGCACCGCGTACAGCACGCCCGCGGCGGCCGAGCCGTTCACGGCGGGATCCAGCCCGGCGTCCTTGCCCGCGACGTCGACGGCGGCCAGCACGCCGGGCAGCGCGGCGGCCCAGAAGCTGACCCGCAGCACGGTGGGCTCGGCCGGGCCGTGCGGCCCGGTGACCAGCCGGGCCGGCTGGGCCGACCCCCACCAGGCCGGGGCGCTGTCCGAGCTGGCCGTGCCCGCGCCGAGCACATCGCGCAGCAGCGCGGCCCGCTCGGCCACCCCGGCCGGGTCGCCTTCCAGCAGTACCGCCACCCGGACCAGGCCGTCCCGACCCGGCCGGTCGATCTCCACCGCCACCGGCGCGAGGTCGGTGCCGGCCGCGGCCGCGACCGCCTGGCTGGCCGCCGCGGTGTCGGCGAAGCCCGCGGTGATGAACAGGGCCGCGGCCGGCACCGGGTGCAGCCGGAACACGGCCTCGGTGATCAGGCCCAGCGTGCCGTACGACCCCGCGTACAGCTTGCCCAGGTCGTAGCCGGCCACGTTCTTCACCACCTTGCCGCCGGACTTGGCCACGGTCCCGGGTGGCCGCACCACGGTGATGCCGATGGCCAGGTCCCGTGGCGTGCCGTAGCGCAGCCGCCGCGGCCCGGCGGTGCCGGTGGCCAGCATCCCGCCGATGGTCGGCGCGCCGCCGTCCGAGCCGTTGGCCAGCGCCGGCGGCGGGTCCAGGGCCAGCTGCTGCCCGGCCGCGCCGAGCACACCGGCCAGCTGCCTGAGGGTGACCCCGGCCTGCACCCGGACCACCAGGTCGCCGGCCGCGTGCTCGATCACCCGGTTCAGCCGTTGCGTTTCGATGATCAGGTCACAGCGGCGTGGCGTGCCACTCCAGCCGATCCGGGTGCCGCTGCCCCGGGGCACCACGGCCAGGCCGTGCTCGGCCACCGCCGCGAGCAGCGCGCTCGCTTCGTCGTCCCCGGCCGGGGCCGCGACCCAGCCCGGTACCACCCCGGCGACCGCGTCCCGCGGGCCGGCCGGGCGGACCGTGCGGCAGGCCTTGGCCAGCGCGGCGGGAATGGAGGGGCTGGTCAAAACTGCTCCGCCAGGCCTGCGGCGACCGCCGGGTGCACCTCGCGGCGCGGCCCGGGCACCTCGCCGCACAGCCGCGGCGTGGGGAAGATCTTGCCCGGGTTGCACAGCCCGGCCGGGTCGAACGCGCAGCGCAGCAACTGCATGGTGTCCAGGTCCTCGGCGCTGAACATCTTCGGCATGTACTTGGCCTTGTCCGTGCCCACGCCATGCTCTCCAGTGATCGAGCCGCCGTGCTCGATGCACAGGTCCAGGATCGCGCCGGACAGCTTCTCGGCCGCCGCCTCCTCACCCGGCACGGCGTCGTCGTACAGCACCAGCGGGTGCAGGTTGCCGTCCCCGGCGTGGAACACGTTGGCCACCCGGATGCCGGACTCGCTGGACAGCGCGGCGATCTTGTCCAGCACCTCGCCCAGCGCGGTCCGCGGCACCACGCCGTCCTGCACGATGTAGGCCGAGCTGATCCGGCCCACGGCGGCGAACGCGGACTTGCGCCCGGCCCAGATCGCGGCCCGCTCGGCCGGGTCGTCGGCGGCCCGGATCTCGGTCGCGCCGGCCTCTTCGCACAGCGCCCGCACCGCGGCCACGTCCCGGCGCACGTCGGCCTCAGGCCCGTCCAGCTCAACCACCAGCACCGCGCCGGCCCCAGCCGGGTAGTTGCAGGCCACTGCGGCCTCGGCCGCCTCGATGGCCAGCGCGTCCATCATCTCGATGGCCGCGGGCAGGATGCCCGCCCCGATGATCGCGGATACCGCCGCGCCGCCTTCCCCCGTGGTGCGGAAACCGGCCAGCAGCGTGGTGATCACCTGCGGGATCCGGGTCAGCCTGACCACGATCTTGGTGACGATGCCCAGCGTGCCTTCCGAGCCGGTGAACGCGCCGACCAGGTCATAGCCGGGCGCGCTGCCGGTGCCGTCACCCAGCCAGGTCAGCTCGCCGGCCGGGGTGACGACCTGCAGCCCCATCACGTGGTGCACGGTGAAGCCGTTCTTCAGGCAGTGCGCGCCGCCGGAGTTCTCCGCCACGTTGCCGCCCACCGAGCAGATCACCTGGCTGGACGGGTCCGGCGCGTAGAAGAAGCCGTACGGCCGGGCCGCAGTGCTCACCGCGAGGTTGGTCACCCCGGGCTCCACGATGGCCCGCTGGCTGACCGGGTCGATCGCGATGATCCGGCGCATCTTCGACATGACGATCAGCACTCCGTCGGTGCGCGGCAGCGCGCCGCCGGACAGCCCGGTGCCCGAGCCGCGGGCCACGAACGGCACCCCGGCCCGGGCGCACTCGGTGACCACCGCCGCGACCTGCTCGGCCGTTTCCGGCAGCACGACCAGCGCGGGCGCCGCCCGGTGCGAGGTCAGCCCATCGCATTCATAGGTGCGCAGCTCGGCCGGATCCGACACCACCCCGCCGGGCCCGCAGATCTCCGTCATCCGGGGCACCAGCGCTTCGACCGTCATCGCGCCTCCCATCAGGGGCCCGTCCAGGCTGGCCGGATGCACCGCGCCGTCCGGTGCGCGCTGGCCACCGCCCGCGGGCGCCCTTACTCCCAGACTGCCTTCCCGGCGCCCGGGAGTCCATGCTGCCCGCGGGCCGTGTCGCAAAGTGCTACGGCATCTCCTCGTAGGCCGGCAGGGTGAGGAACTCAGCGTAGTCATCGGCCAGCGCGACCTGGCTGAACAGCCCAACCGCCTGCTGGTAGCGCGGCGCGTCGAAGCCGCCGCCGGCCGCCTCCCGGATGGTGGCCAGCTCCTCGCCGATGATCCGCTGCACCAGGTCCCCGGTCACCAGCTGGCCGTCGTCCAGCCGGACGTTGTTGTGCAGCCACTGCCACACCTGGGACCGGGAGATCTCCGCCGTGGCCGCGTCCTCCATCAGGTTGAAGATGGCCACCGCCCCGTTGCCGCCCAGCCAGGACGCCAGGTACTGCAGCCCGACGCTGACGTTGTTACGCAGCCCGGCCTCGGTGATGGTGCCCGGCGTCTTGTCCACCGCGAGCAGGTCAAAGGCGGACACGCTGACCTCCGGGCGCTGCTTGCTGAGCTGGTTCGGCGAGCTGCCCAGGGTGGCGTCGAACACCTCACGGCACAGTGCCACCAGATCCGGGTGGGCCACCCAGGAGCCGTCGAAGCCGTCCCCGGCCTCGCGCGTCTTGTCATCCCGCACCTTGGCCATGGCCACCGCGTTCACCTCCGGGTCACGGCGGCTCGGGATGAACGCGGCCATCCCGCCCATGGCGTGCGCGCCGCGGGCATGGCACGTCTTGACCAGCAGCTCGGTGTAGGCCCGCATGAACGGGGCGGTCATCGTCACCGAGTTGCGCTCCGGCAGCACGAACTCCTGGCCCCGGCTGCGGAACTTCTTGATCACGCTGAACAGGTAGTCCCACCGGCCCGCGTTCAGCCCGGCGCTGTGCTCGCGCAGCTCGTAGAGGATCTCGTCCATCTCGAACGCGGCCGGGATCGTCTCGATCAGCACCGTGGCCCGGATCGTGCCGCGCGGGATGCCCAGCCGGTCCTGGGCCAGCCCGAACGCGTCGTTCCACAGCCGGGCTTCCAGGTGGCTCTCCATCTTGGGCAGGTAGAAGTACGGCCCGGAGCCCTTGTCCAGCTGGCGCCGTGCGCAGTGGAAGAAGTACAGCGCGAAGTCGAACAGGCTGCCGGACACCCGCTGCCCATCCACCAGGACGTGCTTCTCGTCGAGGTGCCAGCCGCGCGGCCGGACCACGATGGTGGCCAGCTCACTGTCCGGGCCCAGCCGGTACGACTTGCCCTCCGCGCTGGTGAAGTCCAGCGTCCGGTCCAGCGCGCTGATCAGGTTGAGCTGGCCGGTGACCATGTTCTCCCAGAGCGGCGTGTTGGCGTCCTCGAAGTCGGCCAGCCACACGTTGGCTCCGGAGTTGAGCGCGTTGATGGTCATCTTCCGGTCGGTCGGGCCGGTGATCTCGACCCGGCGGTCGACCAGCCCGGGCGCGGGCGCGGCCACCCGCCAGTCCGGGTCTTCCCGGATCGCCCGGGTGCCGGGCAGGAAGTCCAGCATCGCGCCGGCGGACAGTTCCTGCTGCCGGGCCGCCCGCGCGGCGAGCAGCTCGGCGCGGCGGCCGCCGAACTCCCGCTGCAGCGCCGCGACCAGGTCGATGGCCTCGGGGGTGAGAACTTCGTCGAAGCGGTCTCCCCGCGGGCCGGTGATCTGAACACCCTCGCTGGCCATGCCGCGCTCCTTCCGGTATCGGCTGACCGCCATGTTACTCACGGGTAATGGCGGCCTGGGGCACAACCCGCGCGCAGCGGGTGTTTATTGAGGTGAGCGTAACCCGGAGGCATGACAGCATTGGCAGACCAGTACACCGAAGTTCGTCGACCCCACCGTGAGCAGGCCATGACCCATCCCGCCGAGCAACCCGCCCGCCCCGCCGACCAGCCGGACGGCGCCCGTGGCGATGCGGCCGGGCCTGGCGCCGCCGAGACAGGCGAACTGGATCTGCTGGACCGGCACGCGCTGCGCCGGGTCGGCGGCCTGTCCACCGAACTCCAGGACGTCAGCGAGGTCGAGTACCGCGCGCTCCGCCTGGAGCGGGTCATCCTGGTCGGCGTGTGGACCGAGGGCACGCTGGCCGACGCGGAGAACTCGCTGCGCGAGCTGTCCCGGCTGGCCGAGACGGCCGGGTCGGTCATCCTGGACGGCCTGGTGCAGCGGCGTGGCCGCCCGGACGCGGCCACGTACATCGGCGCGGGCAAGGCCGCCGAGGTGGCCGCCCTGGTCGCCTCGTCCGGAGCGGACACGGTGATCTGCGACGGCGAGCTGACGCCCAGCCAGCTGCGCCGGCTGGAAGGCGTGGTCAAGACGAAGGTCATCGACCGGACCGCGCTGATCCTGGACATCTTCGCCCAGCATGCCCGGAGCAAGGAGGGCAAGGCCCAGGTCGAGCTGGCCCAGCTGGAGTACCTGCTGCCCCGGCTGCGTGGCTGGGGCGAGTCGCTGTCCCGGCAGGCCGGTGGCCGGGTGGCCGGCGGCGGCGGCATCGGCACCCGCGGTCCCGGCGAGACCAAGATCGAGACCGACCGGCGCCGGATCCGGACCCGTACCGCGCGGCTGCGCCGCCAGCTGGCCGAGATGTCGGTCGGCCGCCAGGTACAGCGCCAGCAGCGGCGCAGCCGGGCCGTCCCGGCGGTGGCCATCGCCGGCTACACCAACGCGGGCAAGTCGAGCCTGCTGAACCGGCTGACCGGGGCGGGCGTGCTGGTGGACGACTCGCTGTTCGCCACGCTCGACCCCGCGGTGCGCAAGGCGCGCACCCCGGCCGGGCGCTGGTTCACCCTGACCGACACCGTCGGCTTCGTCCGGCACCTGCCGCATCAGCTGGTCGAGGCGTTCCGGTCCACGCTGGAGGAAGTGGCCGAGGCCGACCTGATCCTGCACGTGGTGGACGGCAGCGACGCGGACCCGCAGGCGCAGATCTCGGCCGTGCGCGAGGTGCTGGGCGAGATCGGCGCCGGGAACGTCGCCGAGCTGGTGGTGATCAACAAGGCCGACGCGGCCGATCCGATCGAGCTCAAGGCGCTCCGGCTCCGCGAGCCGCACAGCGTGGTGATCTCGGCCCGGACCGGGGCCGGGCTCGACGACCTGCTGGCCGCCATCGAGGCCGCGCTGCCGCAGCGCGACCGCGAGGTCAGCGCCGTCGTACCGTACGTGCGCGGCGACCTGGTGGCCCGCGCCCACCAGGAGGGCGAGGTGCTGGCGCTCCGGCATGGCGCGGCCGGCACCGAGCTGACCGCCCGCGTCCCGCCCGACCTGGCCGCCGAGATCGACAGCATCGCCGTCCCCGCCACCAGCTGACCCTCTTGTGCCGAACGCCAGTGCCCGCTGGCCGCCGTCTCGATGAGCAACTGCCTGCTGTTGCCACGCCGGCACCAAATCGGTTGGCCGCGAGCCGGTGAACCGGGCCCGCGGTTGCCGGCGCGTTGCGCTGGATATCGAAGCGCTGCAATTTGCACGGACTTATCCGGTAAAGCGAACGGTGCTGAGCGCGGTAAATGCAATGGTTTGCATTGTCTGCTGCGGTATCTAGCTGACACGTTTTGCGCGGCTAGCGGGCACTAGCCCGGCTGTGCGGCATTTTCCCTGGTGAGCGGCCGGGCGGGGCGGCCCCGCCGCCGGTTCCGTCCCGGTCCGGGCCGGTTTGGGCCCGGCCCCAGGACAGGCCGCCCGGAGCGGCCCGTGGTGCCCGAGCGGACCGCCCCCGGCGGCCGCCGGATGGTGCAGCCGAGCCACCGCCCGGGCGGCCGGCCGGGCCGCGGCTGGGCCACTGAGTGCGGCCCGCCAGACCCTGGCCGGACCGCGCCCGTGCACCGGCCGCACCGCCGCTGAACAGCACGCGAACGGCGCTGAACGAGCGGATGACGGGCGGCCGGGCGGATGGCCGGCGGATGTCCAATGGGCTCGTGCCCGGAGCGGCCGGGCCGCCGGCCCGGGGTGGCCGGCCACGCGGCTAGCCGGGCTCGCGGCGGCCCGGCCGGCCGGTTTCCGAAGGTACTACGGCAACAGAAGTTACCGACACGTACGGAAGTCAGAGCAACTCAGACCGCCACGCACGGTGAGATCCGGGAAAGGCTGTTAATTTCTAGTCTGACTTCTTTGTGATAGTGCCTGTACAAGGACCCTGTAGTGCAATACCGTAACTGAACCGATATGTTGGTTGCCGCATCCGGACAGCAGCAACTGTCGGCCGCCGTGCCGCCCGCTAGACCGGGCGCCTGGCGGGGGGGGCCAGTAGGGGAACGAGCTATGGCAGGTGACCGCGGATGACGCAGGTACGCCCCATCATGCACGCACCCTTCTGCCTGCCCACGGCGGAGATCGCCACGATCGGAGCATTGATGCTGGCCAAGAACGCGCCACGGGGGGCGCGCCAGTGACCGTACGCCTGCTGACCAACATTGGCCGTCTCTGGACCGGGTCCGAGATCTGGAGCAACGCGGCCATCCTCACCCACAACGACCGGATCGCCTGGGTCGGCCGGGCCTCTGAGCTGCCCGCCAGCCTGCCCGGCGTGGTCGAGGACATCGTTGACGTTGACTCGGTGGAGAACCTGGGCGGCGGCCTGGTCACACCGGGGCTGATCGACGCACACACCCATCCGGTCTACGCCGGGAACCGCTGGGCCGAACTGGCCATGGTGGCGGGCGGCTCGTCGCCCACCGAGATCGCCGCGGCCGGCGGCGGGATGGCGTCCACCGTCACCGTGACCCGGGGCACCGACCCCTGGACGCTGTGCAACGGGGTACGGGCCCGGCTCCGCGAGTGGCTGTGGTCCGGCTGCACCACGATCGAGGCCAAGACCGGCTACCACCTGACCCGCGACGGCGAACTGGCCGACGTGCGCATGCTGCGCTCGCTGGAGGGCGAGCCGGGCATGCCGCGGGTGCACGTCACCTTCCTGGCCGCGCACGCGGTGCCGCCGGAGTACTTCGGCCGCCGCCATGACTACATCGACGCGGTCGGCACCTGGTGCTCGGACGCGGCCGCGGTCGGCGCGGACAGCGTGGACGTGTACTGCGAAGAGGGCCGGTTCACCGAGCGGGAGGCGCGCTGGATCCTCAGCGCCGGCCGCGCGGCCGGGCTGCTGCCCCGGGTGCATGCCTGCGGCGAGACCCGGACCGGTGCGGCCCGGCTGGCCGCCGAGCTGGGCTGTGCCTCCGCCGATGTGCTGCACGAGGCGGGCGACGAGGACGTGGCCGCGCTGGCCCGCGCGGGTGTGGCCGCGGTGGTCTGCCCCGGCACCGCGCTGCAGGTGGGCAAGAACCCGCCGGTCCGTGCGCTGCTGGACAAGGGCGTGCCGGTCGCGCTGGGCTCGGATCACACCCCGGGCGGCACCGGGATCACCTCCATGCCGCTGGTGATCGCGCTGGCCGTGTCCCAGTTCGGGCTGAGCGTGGCCGAGGCGCTGCGCGCCGCCACCCTGGGCGGCGCCCAGGCGCTGCGCGCGCCGGACCGGGGCGGCATGGTACGCGGCCGGTTCGCCGACATCGTGCTCTGGGACGCCGACCATGAAGGCGCGTTTGCCTGGTCCTACGGCCTCAAGCCGAGCCGGGTGTGGCTCGGCGGCGAGCCGGTAGCGCTGAGCTAGCTGCCTGGCCACCCGGGCTGTCCGAGGCCTGTGCTGAACTGGTCGGCATGGACAACTCCCGGTACCTCGACTGCCTCGACGCCGACTTCACCCGCTTGCGCGCGGTCGTGCCGTCCAGCCTGACCCGGCCGGTGCCGACCTGCCCCGGCTGGACCGTGGCCGACCTGACCCGTCACGTCGGCGAGGTGTACCTGCACAAGACCCTGGCCATGCAGGAGGGCGCCGAGCCCGAGACGTTCCCGCCGCCCGGACTGGCCGGCGAGGAGCCGGTCGCACTAGTCGACCGGACCTACGCCGGGCTGCGTGCCGAGTTCGCCGCGCGGAAGCCGGCGGATCCGGCCGGCTCCTGGTACACCCCGGACCAGACGGTCGGCTTCTGGATCCGGCGGATGGCCCAGGAGACCGTTATCCACCGCATCGACGCCGAACTGGGTGCCGGGCAGCCGGTCGACCCGGTGCCGGACGACCTCGCCATCGACGGCATCGACGAGCTGCTCAAGGTGTTCGTGGCGTTCGGCGTGGCCGAGTGGGGTGAGTACTTCGCCGACGTGCTGGGCAGCTCGCCGGGCTGGACCTACACGGTGCGCGCCGACGGCGCGGCCTGGCAGGTGCGCACCGGCCCCGGCCGGTTCGACGTGACGGACGGAGCCGGCGACAGCGCGGCCGACGTGACCGTGACCGGGCCGCCCGAGGACGTGCTGCGCTGGGTGTGGAACCGGGAGACCCCAGGCGCGCCCAGCCGGGTGACCGTGCAGGGCGACCCGGAGGCCGTGGCCGAGCTGCACCGCTGCATCGTCACCGCGACGCAGTAAGCCAGGCTGGCCGGGTCACCGGCACCCGGCCGGTCATGGCATGCTGCCGCTATGCCCTCAGCCACGCCCCGTGCCTCCCGTGCTGGTTCAGCCGCCCAGGCCACCCCGTCCGGGCCGGTGACCCTGGTCGTCGGGGAGGAGGAGCTGCTGGCCGAGCGGGCGGTGGCCCGCCTGGTCGCCGCGGCCGGCCCGGCCGACAACGTGCGCCACGTGCGGGCTGCCGACCTGCGGCCTGGCGAGCTGGCCACGCTGACCGCGCCGTCCCTGTTCGGCGACGGGTGCGTGCTCGTGCTGCAGGGCACCGAGGACGCGGTCAAGGCGGTCGCCGACGAGATCATCGCCATCGCGGCCGACCCGCCGCCGGACACGGTGCTGGTGCTCACCCACGCCGGTGGGGCCAAGGGCAGGGCACTGCTCACCGCGCTGGGCAAACAGCGGGTGCCCACGCTGGACTGCCCAAAGATCACCCGGATGGGGGAGCGGATGCAGTTCGTCCGCGGCGAGTTCCGCGCGGCCGGGCGGACCATCGAGGACAGCGGGGTGCGCGCCCTGCTCGACGCGCTCGGCAACGACCTGCGCGAACTGGCCGCCGCGAGCTCCCAGCTGGCCGCGGACACTACCGGGGTGATCGACCAGGCCGTGGTGGCCCGGTACTACCGGGGGCGGGCCGAGGCCAGCGGGTTCAGCGTGGCCGACCGGGCCGTCGAGGGGCGGCTGGCCGAGGCGCTGGAGATGCTCCGCTGGGCGCTGGCCATTGGCGTGTCCCCGGTCCTGATCACCAGCGGCCTGGCCCAGGGCGTCCGGCTGCTCGGCCGGGTCGGCAGCGCGGCCCGCGGCCAGTCCGACGCGGCGATCGCGGCCGAGGTAGGCGCCCCGCCGTGGAAGGTGGACCGGGTCCGCCAGCAGCTCCGCGGCTGGGCCCCGGAAGGTGTGGCCCGCGCCCTGGCCGCCGTAGCCGAAGCTGACGCCCAGGTCAAAGGCGAAGGCACCAGCGCCGCCTACGCTCTGGAGGTCGCGATCAGGGAAATCGTGGCCAGCCGGGCCAGCCGCTGACCGAATAACCCGGTGCTTCGCCAGGTGGCGGGCGGATACGATGCCGCCGTGCCTGAACCGAGCACAGGCCATCCGGGCATTCCCGGCCTCTCCTGGGAATCTCTGTCGCACCGCCAGGTCCTGGCCGAGCTGGCCGGAGCCGGGTGGGTGCCCTGCGGGGTGGGCGACTGGGCGGTGGCGCTCCGGTCCCCGGAAGGAACCCTCGTCGCGCGGGTATGCCCGTTCGACCCGGCCTACTGGGCCTTCGTGGACCTGTGCCGCGAGTGCGCCGGCAATCGGTGGCTGCCCAGGATCGAACTGGCGGCCGGCCTCGAAGGCGGCGGTTCGGTCGTCTTCCTGGAGTACGTCGCCCCGGTGGGCCATCCGGTCGTCGCCCGGGAGAACAGCGCCGCCGAGATCCTGGCCCTCAGAAACGCCTGGGCGCACGCTGCCGGATAACGGCGCGCGGCCGGGGCCCCAGGGGTCGTCCCCCGGTCTGTTAGAGGCTGGCGGCGCGCTTGGCGATCGCGGACTTGCGGTTGGCGGCCTGGTTCTTGTGGATGACGCCCTTGCTGGCCGCCTTGTCCAGGCTGCGGCAAGCGGCCCGCATCGCGGTGGTGGCCGCGTTGGCGTCGCCCGCGTCGGCTGCCTCGCGGAACTTGCGCACCGACGTCTTCAGCTCGGACTTGACCGCCTTGTTGCGCAGCCGGGCCTTCTCGTTCTGCCGGTTGCGCTTGATCTGGGACTTGATGTTCGCCACGCGAAAGCCTCGCTCGGGATCTGGTCTGGGTGCCGGGGGCCGGTGCGCGATCGCCCCGGCAGCGCCTCCGCACGGCGGCGGCAGCGCGTACGCTCCGACGAAGCAGGATAGCCTACCCATGGCCAAGGCCCCAAACCGGCGCGGCTCAGGCCGGGCCGGGTCAGGCAGCCGCGGGACCGGGCATCGGCGGCCTCATGCGACCATGGAGAGCCAAGCCCGATTCGAACCAGGCGGATTTCTGTGCCAGCAGTGCCCGAGCAGGTCCTCCCGGATGGCGCGCAGCCCGCGACCAGCCCCGGTCATACCGACCTGAGCGTAATCCGGAACTTCTGCGTCATCGCGCACATTGACCACGGCAAGTCGACCCTGGCCGACCGGATGCTGCAGCTCACCGGCGTGGTCACCGACCGGCAGATGCGGGCGCAGTACCTGGACCGGATGGATATCGAGCGGGAACGCGGGATCACCATCAAGAGCCAGGCGGTCCGGCTGCCGTGGACCGGCCCGGACGGGCGCCGCTACGTGCTCAACCTGATCGACACTCCCGGGCACGTCAACTTCACCTACGAGGTGTCCCGGTCGCTGGCCGCCTGTGAGGGCGCCATCCTGCTGGTGGACGCGGCCCAGGGCATCGAGGCGCAGACGCTGGCCAACCTGTACCTGGCGCTGGAAGCGGACCTGCACCTGATCCCGGTACTGAACAAGATCGACCTGCCCGCGGCCCAGCCGGACCTGTACGCCGAGGAACTGGCCGGCATCATCGGCTGTGCGCCGGGCGACGTGCTCCGTGTCTCGGCCAAGACCGGCGACGGGGTACCGGACCTGCTCAACGCCGTCGTGCGGCAGGTGCCGCCGCCCACCGGCGACCCGCACGCACCGGCCCGGGCACTGATCTTCGACTCGGTCTATGACACCTACCGGGGCGTGGTCACCTACGTGCGCGTGGTGGACGGCCGGCTGACCCGGCGCGAGAAGAGCCTGATGATGTCCACCGGGGCGGCGCACGACACGCTCGAGGTCGGGGTGATCTCGCCGGAACCGGTGCCGTCGGAGAACCTGGGCGCGGGCGAGGTCGGCTACCTGATCACCGGGGTCAAGGACGTCCGGCAGGCGCGCGTCGGCGACACGGTGACCAGTGCCGCGCGGCCCGCGGCCGAGGCTCTGCCCGGCTACGACCACCCGCGGCCGATGGTGTTCTCCGGGCTCTACCCGCTGGACGGCGACGACTACCCGGAACTGCGCGACGCACTCGACAAGCTCCGGCTGAACGACGCGGCCCTGGTCTACGAGCCTGAGACGTCTACCGCGCTGGGCTTCGGGTTCCGCTGCGGCTTCCTCGGGCTGCTGCACATGGAGATCGTCCGGGAGCGGCTGGAACGCGAGTTCGGCCTGTCGCTGATCTCCACCGCGCCCAACGTGGTCTACCGGGTGATCATGGAGTCCGGCGCCGAACTGCGGGTCACCAACCCGAGCGACTTCCCCGCGGGCAGCACCGCAGCGGCCGGCGGAGCCTCATCCGGCAAGGTGGCCAAGGTGTTCGAGCCGGTGGTCCGGGCCACCATCCTGGCCCCGGCCGAGTACATCGGCACCATCATGGAGCTGTGCCAGGGCCGCCGCGGCGCGCTGCTCGGCATGGAATACCTGTCCGCGGACCGGGTCGAGATCCGCTACACGATGCCGCTCGCGGAGATCATCTTCGACTTCTTCGACCAGCTCAAGTCGCGCACCCGCGGCTACGCGTCGCTGGACTACGAGCCGGACGGCGAGCAGGAAGCCGACCTGGTCAAGGTGGACATCCTGCTGCAGGGCCAGCCGGTGGACGCGTTCAGCCAGATCGTGCACGACGACAAGGCCCGGGAGTACGGCCTGGCCATGACGTCGCGGCTGCGCGAGCTGATCCCGCGGCAGCAGTTCGAGGTGCCGATCCAGGCGGCCATCGGCTCGAAGATCATCGCCCGGGAGAACATCCGCGCGCTGCGCAAGGACGTGCTGGCCAAGTGCTATGGCGGCGACATCACCCGCAAGCGCAAGCTGCTGGAGCGGCAGAAGGAAGGCAAGAAGCGGATGAAGACCATTGGCCGGGTCGAGGTCCCGCAGGAAGCCTTCGTGGCCGCGCTGTCCACCCAGCCCGACCGGCAGCGCTAACCGGCCGCGGTCTCCGCGCGGCTGGCACCGGGCCAGATCGCGGCGCTGCGCGGCAGCGCTGGCGGCGGGACGGCGATCACCGGGCAGCTGGCGTGGGCCAGGCAGTACCGGCTGACCGTGCCATGCCCGCGGCAGCGGGCCGGCCCCCGGCGGCCCGCACCGACGACCAGCAGGTCACCGTCCTGGCCCGCGGCGTGGACCAGGATCCGGCCCGGGTTCCCGAGTGCGATCGCGGGCTGTACCCGCAGGCTGGGCTGGCAGCCGCCGAACGCCGTGTCCAGGCTGGCCCAGTCAGCCGGCCCTAGCCGCCCGGGCCGACGTAGACGGTGTGCCCGGCACCGTGCCCCATGGCTACCCCGGCCACCAGCACCCCGGCCCAGAACAGCAGCCACAGGCCAATGGCCAGCCAACCCAGGACCAGCCCGGTCATGGCCATCCCCGCGCCGGTCTCCCCGGTCTGCCGGATCTGGCCGCGGGCGACGTGGCCGAGGATGACCGCCGGGATGGACGTCAGCCCGAACGTGAAGAACTCGGCGAAGCCACAGATCATCGCGCCCACGGCCATCGAGTTGGTCTTCGGCGGGCTGGCCGGCACCGGCAGCAGGGCCGCGCCGCCGCCGGGCAGCTGGCTGGTCAGCGTGGCCAGGTCGCCGACCGTGCGGGCCGCGTAGATCCGGTTCAGGTACTCGTCGTACTCGTCCTTGCTGACCCGGCCCTCGGCATAGCCGGTCTTGAGCACCTCGGCCGCGCGTTCCCGGTCCTGGTCGGACGCCCGCAGGTCGGCGTGCGCCGCGGCCGCCATCCGGTATCCAGGTCCCGGGTAGTACGTCATCGAAGCCTCCCGCCGACGTGCTCAGCTCTCACGGTACCCGCGGCCCGCGGCAAAAAGGTCACCCGCGGACCAGGACGAACGCCACTAGGGCGATGCTG
Organism: uncultured Actinomycetes bacterium; assembly: GCA_963758575.1. Classification (GTDB taxonomy): domain Bacteria; phylum Actinomycetota; class Actinomycetes; order Streptosporangiales; family Streptosporangiaceae; genus RYN-230. Next base: position 43,473 of record CAVWWE010000039.1, on the reverse strand, counting down.
ACCAGCACGACTTCCGCCCAGCCGAGGATCAGCCCGGCCAGCGCCAGCCCGTCGCCCTTCTCCCCGGTCCGGCGGATCTGGCCGCGCGCGATGTGGCCGAACACGATGGCCAGGATCGAGGTCGGCAGCGGGAGGATGAACACCGAAAGGGCGCAAACCAGCGACGCCACGGCCAGCCGGTTGGTCTGCTCCGCAGGCGCGGCGGAGCGGGCCGCTGCCGGGGTCGGGGCCGCGTAGAGCATGCTGCCGCCGCCTGGCAGCTGGCTGGTCAGCGTGGCCAGATCGGCGTGCGTCTTGGCCGTGTACACCTGGCCGAGCAGGCCGTCGTACTCGTCCTTGTCCAGCCTGCCCTCGGCGAACCCGGTCCGCAGCACCTCAGCGGCCCGCTCCCGGTCCGCGTCGGAGGCCCGCATGCGGCCCTGCCCGCTGGCCGCCAGCCCGTACCCCGGCTCCATGGTCATCGCAGCCTCCCCGGTAGCCCCACAATTCAGGATAACGGCGGCTCGGGCGGCGGGAGCCGCCTCGGCGCGGAGCGGCGATCGGGGTTCCGGGGGTCGTCCCCCGGCTAGCGCCGCCGCCGGCAAAACCGGTTCGACCCGGTGCGGCACGTCCATTAACGTGCAGGGGTGGCGAACGCACTGGTCATCTCGGTGAACACCGGCCGCGCCCAGGCCGTGGGCTGGGCCGGCCGGACGCAGCGCAGCGCGATCGACAAGCGGCCCGCCACCGGCCCGCTGGCCATCGGCCCGCTCGGCGTGCAGGGCGACGAGCAGGCGGACACCGAGTACCACGGCGGCGTGGAGCAGGCCGTGTATGCCTACGCCCGGGAAGACCTGGACTGGTGGGTGGAGCAGCTCGGCCTGGAGCTGCCCAACGGCACGTTCGGCGAGAACCTGACCACGGCCGGGCTGGACGTGTCCGGCGCGCTGCTCGGCGAGACCTGGCGGGTCGGCACGGCCGTGCTCCAGGTCCGCTCGGTGCGCATCCCGTGTGGCGTGTTCGCGGCCTGGATGGGGGAGCAGTACGCGGCCCAGCGCGGCTGGGTCAAGCGGTTCGCCGCGGCGGGCCGGCCGGGCGCCTATCTCAAGGTGCTCACCGAGGGCACGGCTGAGGCGCGCGACCCGGTCGAGGTGCTGCACCGGCCCGCGGCCAGTGTGACCGTGGCCGAGGCGATGCGCGCCTACTACGGCGACGTGGACCTGATGCGCCGCCTGGTCGCCGTCCCGGACCGCGATCCGGCGTGGGATGACGTGGCTGCTGAGCTGTTCTCTCACGCGGCGCGGAGCGCCGATCGGGGGGTTCCGGGGGGTCGTCCCCCCGGGCCAGCACAGCAGGCAGGCTGACCATGCCCGGGGCGCTGCCGGCCGGCCAGCCGGTGCCTGCCGACGGACGGCTGCCGGACAGCGCGCTGTCCGGCCTGGCCGGGCCGGAGTTCGGCATCTATGTGCACGTGCCGTTCTGCCGCACCCGGTGCGGGTACTGCGACTTCAACACCTACACCGCCGCCGAGCTGGGCGGCGGGGCGTCCCGGGACAGCTATCCCGCCCTGGCCGCGGCCGAGCTGCGGCTGGCCCGGCAGGTGCTGGGGGACCAGTGCCCGCCGGTGCGCACCGTGTTCTTCGGCGGCGGCACGCCCACGCTGCTGGCCCCGGGCCAGCTCGGCGAGCTGCTCCGGGTCATCGACGGCGAGTTCGGCCTGGCCCCCGGGGCCGAGGTGACCACCGAGGCCAACCCGGAGACCGTGGACGAGCGGTCGCTGGCCGGGCTGCGCGCGGCCGGCCTCACCCGCATCTCCCTGGGCATGCAGAGCGCCGTGCCGCACGTGCTGGCCGTGCTGGACCGCGAGCACCAGCCGGGCCGGCCCGCCCAGTGCGCCCGGTGGGCCCGGCAGGCCGGCTTCGAGCACGTCAGCCTGGACCTCATCTACGGCACGCCGGGCGAGACCGGCGCGGACTGGCGGGCCTCGGTCGAGGCCGCGCTGGCGGCCGGCCCGGACCACATCTCCGCGTACGCGCTGATCATCGAAGAGGGCACCCGTCTGGCCGCCCGGATCCGCCGCGGCCAGGTGGCCGAGCCAGACGACGACACCATGGCCGAACGCTATCTACGCGCCGATGACCTGCTCTCCAGCGCGGGCCTGGCCTGGTACGAGGTATCCAACTGGGCCGCCGGGCCCACGGCCGCCTGCCAGCACAACCGGCTGTACTGGACCGGCGGCAACTGGTGGGGGATCGGGCCGGGAGCGCACAGCCACGTGGCGGGCACCCGGTGGTGGAACGTCAAGCACCCGGCCGCCTACGCGGCCCGGATCAGTGAAGGGGCCAGCCCAGGCCAGGCCCGGGAGGTGCTGTCCGGCCCGGAGCGCCGCCTGGAGGAGATCATGCTGCGCACCCGGCTGGCCGAGGGCTGCCCGGTCAGCCTGCTCAGCCCGGACGGCCGGGCGGCCGCGCGCACCGCGGTGCGGGACGGGCTGGCCGACAGCGCGGCGCACGCGGCGGGCCGGCTGGTGCTGACCAGGTGCGGCCGGCTGCTCGCCGACGCGGTGATCCGCGGCGTTACCGATTGAGCCGCAGCCAGCGCGGCGCCGGCTGCTGCTCGCCCCGGCTGGCCGCGCTGGCCACGCGGACCAGCACCACCAGCACCGAGATCCACAGCACGGCCAGCAGCGGCACCGCAACGAGCGTGGCCACCTGGACCGAGTCGAGGGCCAGCACGCCGGCCACGATCAGCCCGCACACGGTGTAGAGCAGGGCGGTGACGGCCACGTTCAGCGCCTGGCCAGCGTGCCACCGGGCGAACGAGTGGCCGCGCAGACTGGCCAGGTACAGGGCCAGCGGCAGCAGGCACAGGGTGAACGGCACGCCCAGGTAGGCCAGCATGGCGCGGTGCACCTCACGACGGTCGGCCGGGGCCGCGCCGGGCGGCGGGCCGGCCTCGATCTGGACAGCGGGCTGCATCGGGCGGCTTTTCATGACTCCCGGTAGCTGTGGACGTCGGTCAGGCTAACGTGGCTCTCCGCGCAGAAGTTCCGTGCGCTGGACAAACGTTAGTCAGTACCCGGTGCGGTGACGAAGTCGATCAGCTCTTCCACCCGGCCGAGCAGGTCCGGTTCCAGGTCGGTGTAGCTGCGCGCCGCGGCCAGGATGCGCTTCCAGCCGGCCGCGGTGTCCGTGCCCCAGCCCAGCCCGCGCAGGATGCCTTCCTTCCACGGCTGACCGCGCGGCACCTCCGGCCAGCGCGGGATGCCGACCGCCGACGGCTTGACCGCCTGCCAGATATCCACGAACGGGTGGCCGACCACGAGCACGTGCGGCGACGTGACCCCGGCCGCGATGCGCTGCTCCTTGGACCCCGGGATGAGGTGGTCCACGAGCACGCCGAGACGGCGCTCCGGGCCGGGCCCGAAGCTGGCCACCGTGGCGGGCAGGTGATCGACACCCTCCAGGTACTCCACCACCACGCCGACCCCGCGCAGATCGTCGCCCCAGATCTGCTCGACCAGTTCGGCGTCGTGCCGGCCCTCGACGTAGATCCGGCTGGCCCGGGCGACCCGGGCCTGGCTGTCCGGTACGGCCACTGACCCGGAACGGCTGTGGGATGGCGTGGCTGGGCGGCCCGGGGCCGGCCGGATCAGCGTGACCGGCTGGCCGTCGAGCAGGAACGCGGCCGGCCGCAACGGGAACACCCGCCGGCGGCCGAACCGGTCTTCCAGCGTGACGGCGTCTTTCTCGCAGGCCACCACGGCACCGCAGAAACCCTGACCGCCTGCTTCCTCGACAACCAGCCCACGGGCCGCCTCGACCCGCGGCGGCTCCGGCCGCTGCCGCTGCCGCCATCCATCGGCCAGCACATCCCGCCCGTACATAACCCGCAGGACGGTACCGGACAAGCCGGACCGGCTGTTGATGGCGCGCCGTGGCGGCAAAGAACGCTGCTCAGATGGACACTAGAGCCAGATTCCGCGCCAATCGCTATGCTCCCGATACCCGCGCTTGGATGCCAGGGCGCCCGGACCGCCTTAAAATTGGCACTCAGGGTAGTGGAGTGCCAGTGGACCAGGGGAGGTGGGGACATGCTCGATGACCGCAAGCTGGCGGTACTCCGCGCGATCGTGGAAGATTTCGTGTCCACCACGGAACCGGTGGGCTCGAAGTCCCTGGTTGACCGGCATCACCTGGATGTCTCGCCGGCCACCATCCGGAACGACATGGCCGTGCTCGAAGAGCAGGGCTTCATCGTGCAGCCGCACACCAGCGCGGGCCGGATACCCACCGACAAGGGGTACCGGCTGTTCGTGGACCGGCTGTCCGGGGTCAAGCCGCTGTCCTCGGCGGAGCGCCGGGCCATCGAGACGTTCCTGGCCGGTGCGTACGACCTGGATGACGTGGTGCTGCGGACAGTGCGGCTGCTGGCCCAGCTGACCCGCCAGGTGGCGGTGGTGCAGTACCCGTCGCTGACCCGGTCCTCGGTGCGGCATGTCGAGCTGGTCCCGCTGACCGCCAAGCGGCTCATGCTGGTGCTGATCACCGACACCGGGCGGGTCGAGCAGCGCATGGTGGAGTTGCCGGACGAGGCCGACGAGGATTCGGTCATGCAGCTCCGGGCGGTGCTCAACGCCTGCCTGGACGGGCGCCGGCTGGCCGAGGCGGCGTCGGTGATCGCCGACCTGCCCACCCTGGTCGAGACGGTCGAGCGGCCCAACGCGGCCGCGGTGTTCTCGGTCATCCTGGAGACTCTGGTCGAGCGGACCGACGAGCGTGTCGTCGTCGGCGGCGCGGCCAACCTGACCGCGACGGACTTTTCCAAGGGCCTGCACGAGGTCCTGGAATCGCTGGAGGAGCAAGTGGTGTTGATGCGGTTGCTGGGCGAGTCCGGCGACCGCCCTGCCCTCACCGTCCGGATCGGCGCGGAGAACCCTGTGGAAGGGCTGCACAGTACCTCGGTGGTGGCGGCGGGGTACGGGACCGGAGACCAGATGCTGGCCAGGCTCGGGGTGCTCGGCCCGACACGGATGGATTACCCGACGGCGATGGGAGCAGTACGCGCGGTGGCACGTTACGTGGGCCAGATCCTGGCGGGGTCGTAGTGGCTACTGATTACTACGCCGCGCTCGGCGTACGCCGGGACGCGCCGCCCGACGAGATCAAGAAGGCCTACCGGCGGCTCGCCCGTGAGCTGCACCCGGACGTGAACCCGGACCCGCAGACTCATGAGCGGTTCAACGAGATCACCCAGGCCTACGAGGTGCTCTCCGACCCAGGCAAACGGCAGATGTACGACCAGGGCGTGGACCCGCTCGCGCCGAACGGCGGGGGCGGCCCGGGCGCCGGGCCGTTCGGCCCGGCCGGGTTCCCGTTCAGCGACATCATGGACGCGTTCTTCGGGGCTGGGGCGGCCGGCAGCCGCGGACCACGCAGCCGGGCCCGTCGCGGCCGGAACGCGACCATCCGGGTCGAGCTCGACCTGGCCGAGTGCGCGTTCGGCACCACCCGGGAGCTGACCGTGGACACCGCGGTGGTCTGCCCGACCTGTTCCGGAGAGGGCACCGCGCCGGGCACCCACCCGGAGACCTGTGACGTCTGCGGCGGCCGCGGTGAGGTCAGCCAGGTCACCCGGTCGTTCCTCGGCCAGGTGATGACGTCACGCCCGTGCCCGCACTGTGGCGGGTTCGGCACCGTGATCCGGCGGCCGTGCCCGGAGTGCGACGGGGACGGCCGGGTGCGGACCCGCCGCACGATGAAGGTGCGCATCCCGGCCGGGGTCGAGGACGGCACGCACATCCAGCTGGCCGGTGAGGGTGAGATCGGCTCCGGTGGCGGGCCGCCGGGCGACCTGTTCCTGGAGATCCTGCAGCGCCCGCACCCGATCTTCGAGCGGCAGGGCGATGACCTGCACTGCACGGTCACCATCCCGATGGTGGCCGCGGCGCTCGGCGCCAGCCTGTCGGTCGAGACCCTGGATGGGCCCCGGGACCTGGACATCCGGCCCGGCACCCAGTCCGGGCAGGTCATCCCGATGTACAGTCTCGGCGTCCAGCACCTGAACGACTCCGGGCGCGGCGACCTGATCATCCACGTCACCGTGGAGACCCCGACCAAGCTGGACGAGCCGCAGGAGGCGCTGCTCAAGCAGCTCGCCGCACTGCGCGGCGAGGAGACCCCGCCCGGCCGGTTCGCCCCCGGCCAGCAGGGCTTCTTCTCCCGGCTCCGGGACGCGTTCAACGGCCGGTAGCCGCGCCGACCGGCCGGCGCTCGGCGCGCAGCGGCGATCGGTGGCCGGGGGCTCCGGGGGTAGTCCCCCGGGGAAGCAGAGCGGTGGGCCGTCCCCCGGGATACGCGGCCACCCGTGTTCCTGGCCGGCCCGGCCGAACTGGCCGGGGACCAGGTGGTGCTGTCCGGGCCGGAAGGCCGGCACGCGGCCGACGTGCGCCGGCTGTCTGCAGGCGAGCGGCTGGACTTGACCGACGGCGCGGGCCAGCTAGCCGAGTGCGTGGTCATCCGGGCCCAGCGCGGCCTGCTGGAACTCGCGGTCCGGGGCCGCCGGACGATCCCGCCGGCCGACCCGGCCATCGCCGTGGCTCAGGCCATTGCCAAGGGCGAGCGAGGCCAGCTTGCCGTCGAGCTGATGACCGAGGTCGGCGTGGACGTGGTCATCCCGTGGGCCGCACAGCGCTGCGTGGTGCGCTGGCCGGGGGAGCGTGGCGACCGGGCGCTGGCCCGCTGGCGGTCCACCGCCCGGGAAGCGGGCAAGCAGGCCCGCCGGGCCCGGTTCCCCGAGGTGACCGGGCCAGCCGGGCTGCCCGGGGTGACCGCCCGGGTGGCCACCGCGGCCTGCGCGATCGTGCTCGACCCGGACGCGGACACCGCGCTGGGTGCGCTGCCGCTGCCCGGCTCCGGGGAGATCCTGCTGGTCGTCGGCCCGGAGGGCGGCGTCAGCCCAGACGAGACCAGCGCCCTGGCCGCGGCCGGCGCGGTCAGCGCGCATCTCGGACCGACCGTGCTCCGCGCGTCCACCGCCGGTGCAGTAGCGGCCGCAGTCCTGCTCAGCCGCCTCAACCGCTGGTGAGGCGCGCAGCGGGCCGGATGCGATGCGAGATGGATCGCAGGTGCGCCGGCCGAGCCGGGGTTCGCCGCAGGCGGGTGCTCGCTGAACCGACGTTCGGCGCGAAGCGGCGACCGGGGGCCCGCGGGGTCGTCTCCCCGGCTAGGACGTGGCGCTCGCCTCCGGGGTGGCCGTGCTGCAGGTGATGTCCGGCGCGCCACCACCGGTGTTCGAGGCGAACGCGGCGCGCAGCGCGGCGCTGGTTGTGCTGCTGCTCCCCGGGCCGGCGGTCGGGGTGGGGCTGCCGGTGTTGCTCGGCGCCGGCGTCGGGCTGGCCGTCGCGGTGCCGCTCGACGTCGGCGTCGGGCCGGCCGAAGCGCTGGTTGTCGGCGCCGGGGTGCCGCTCGGCGTCGGCGTCGGCGCTGGGGTGCAGGTTGCATCGGGCAGCGGGGAGATGAGCGCGCTCTTCGCCTTGGACACGACGGGCGGCAGACTCGGGCTGACGCCGCTCTGCACCCGCCCGGGATTGGCCAGGCCGGTGGCGCCGGCCCGAGCATGCTGATGGCCGGGTGAGGTGACCGAGTTGGTCGGCGTGAACATCGCCTCCTGCATTCGGTTCAGCGTGACCACGCCGACCACCACGACGGAGACTACGGCCGCGACCGCGAACGCGGGCTTGAGCCAGACGGCGGCCGGGCCGAGACGCCCGGGCGTCTTACCAGCTCGCGTTCGGCCGGCGCGGTGTACACCGGTAGGTGACCGGCCGATGCCGCGCTCGCTCAGCTCCCAGCGAAAGGATTCCAGCCGGACAGACAGCCGGATCCGGTAGAGCCGGAGCCAGTCTGCGGCCGAGGCCAGCACGGAGCGGGCAGACCGACGCGAATGCGACCGGTGACGGATCCGCTCTAGGCCGTCACTGGCAGGCTCGACGGACTCCGCCGCCGCGCGCAGCGCGTCGCGGAGGATGTCCTCGTAGTCCCGATCCTGTGAAATCATGCGTGCCGCCGGAGGCTCCTCGCGCCCCTGCTGACCCTCCCTTACGCGTCCCGCTCGAGTACGGCGCGCAGGGCCCCCATGGCCCGGGCCGTATGGCTCTTAACTGCTCCCCTGCTGATACCCATCACCGAGGCGATCTGTGCTTCTGACATGTCGCCGTAGTAACGAAGTACCAGGGCCTCCCGCTGCCGCTCCGGGAGCGATCGCAGGGCGGTGACCACTGCGGAGCGCTCCAGTTGGATGATCGCGCCGTGCTCGGCGCTCGGCATGTCCGGAGCTGGCTTAGGGGAGTTCTTATCAACCACGATCCGGTGCCGGAGGACTGATCGTGACCGGTTGACTACGGATTGCCGAAGGTAGGACAGCGCCTTATCGGTATCCCGCAGCCGCCGCCAGGCCCCGTGCATGGCGACAAAGGAGTCCTGGACCACTTCCTCGGCCGTCGCGTTGTCGCGGACCAGGAAGGCGGCCAAGCGCACCAGCGAGCGGTAGTGCTCGCTGTAGATGGCCGTGACAGCCCGGTCCGCATCCCATTCGAGGGGTGCCGCACTGAGCCCATTGGCCACCAACGTCTCGGTCACATCTATGGGACGCGTTACCACGCCGTCAGGTTCACCGGAGCCGTCAGGTTCACCGGACATGTCGAGTGCGTGCACGCGACCCGCCCACTCCGCTTGCCTTCACGAGAATCATTCCCCCCCAAGGGCCTGAGTCCGTGTGCTCACCCGGGCGCGCCCGGGTGAGCCCGGGCAGGCGCAATTGCGTCGCTGTGCACGCTGGGTTGTGCACGAGGCGGCGCCGCGGGGGAAGCACCAACGCAACCATATATGTCATGACCGTTACCGGAGGGGGACAAGCTAAGATCCCTCTGTGCCGGAGTGTCTATTCTGCAGGATCGTGTCGGGCGGTGTCCCAGCATCACGAGTGCTCGAGTCGCCGCGGACCGTTTCTTTTCGCGACATCAACCCGCAGGCGCCTACCCATGTGCTGGTGGTCCCGAAGGAGCACTACCCGGACCTGGCCGCGCTGTCCGCGGACGGCGACCTGCTGGCCGAGCTGACCAGGCAGGCGGCCAAGGTGGCCGAGGCGGAGGGAATCGCCAGTGGGGGGTACCGGGTTGTCTTCAACACAGGGGTGGACGCTGGTCAGACGGTGCCGCACGTGCACGCGCATGTCCTGGGTGGACGCGCGCTCAGCTGGCCCCCGGGCTGACGTCGGGTAGATAGCATGACGGGGTACGGGCGCGGCCAGGCGCCTGCGCCCAGGCGGAGAGAAGGAATTGGCAGATAGATCTGGCGAGTCGCCCGGCCGTAAGCCGGCAGGCGACGGTGAAGCGCAGGTCAAGATCGTTATCCCGGATGACCACTCAATGGTCAGCCTGCTGGGCTCCCGGGACGAACTCCTGCATGTGATCGAGAAGGCATTCGACGCCGATATTCACGTGCGCGGGAATGAGATCACGATAACCGGGCCGGCCCAGGAGATCGAGCGGGTCGCGGGCCTGTTCGAGGAGCTCACCGAACTGCTGGCGGGCGGGGCCGAGCTGACCACGGACTCGGTGGAGCGGGTCGTGGCCATGCTGCGCCGCAAGTCCGGCGTCCGGCCCGCCGACGTGCTGACCCTGGACATCCTGTCGTCCCGGGGCCGGACGATCCGGCCGAAGACGCTGAACCAGAAGCGCTACGTGGATGCCATCGACGAGCACACGATCGTGTTCTGCATCGGCAGGCCGGCACCGGCAAGACCTACCTGGCCATGGCCAAGGCGGTCAGGGCGCTGCAGGCCAAGGAGGTCAGCCGGATCATCCTGACCCGGCCGGCCGTGGAGGCGGGGGAGCGGCTCGGCTTCCTGCCCGGCACGCTGTACGAGAAGATCGACCCGTACCTGCGGCCGCTGTACGACGCGCTGCACGACATGATCGACCCGGACTCGATCCCGCGGCTGATGGCCGCGGGCACCATCGAGGTCGCGCCGCTGGCCTATATGCGCGGCCGGACGCTGAACGACTCGTTCATCATCCTGGACGAGGCGCAGAACACCTCGGCCGAGCAGATGAAGATGTTCCTCACCCGGCTTGGCTTCGGCTCGAAGATCGTGGTGACCGGGGATGTCACCCAGGTGGACCTGCCGGCCGGGCAGGCCAGCGGGCTGCGCATCGTGCAGGACATCCTGGATGGCATCGAGGACATTCACTTCAGCAGGCTGACCAGCCACGACGTGGTCCGGCACCGGCTGGTCGGGGACATCGTGGACGCCTACGAGCGGTACGACACCAGAGCCCGCGGCTCGTCACCGGCCCCGCAGCGGCGTAAGCGAGCGCAGTGAGCATCGAGATCGCCAACGAGTCCGGGGTCAACGTAGACGAAGCCGACCTCGCCGCGCTGGCCCGCTACGTGCTCGACGGCCTGCGGATGCACCCGCTGGCCGAGCTGTCCGTGCTGCTGGTGGACCGGGCCACCATGTCCGACCTGCACGAGCGCTGGATGGGTGAGCCGGGCCCGACCGACGTGCTGGCCTTCCCGATGGACGAGCTGCGCCCGCCGCCGCCCGGCAGCGGCCGCGCCGACCAGGGCAACGGCGGCGATCCCGACGAGGAGCCGGGGCTGCTCGGCGACGTGGTGCTCTGCCCGGAGGTGGCCGCCGACCAGGCCGCCCAGGCCCAGCACGAGCTGCGCGACGAGCTCGAACTGCTCTGCACGCACGGCATCCTGCACCTGCTCGGCTACGACCACGCCGAGGCGGCCGAGAAGGCCACCATGTTCGGCCTGCAGGATGAACTGCTCCGGTCCTGGCGCTCGGCCCGTGACCAGGAGCCCGCGCCGGCCGCCGAACGGCAGGACGAACGGGGATGAGTCCGGCATGGCCTGGCTGATCGTCGCGGCCGTCGCGCTGGCGGTGCTGGCCGGGCTGTGCGCCACCGGCGACGTCGCGCTGACCCGGATGTCCGGGTCCGGAGCCGGGGACCTGGGCCGCGGCCGGAAAGGCAGCCGGGGCCGGGCGGTCACCCGGCTGCGGGCCGTGCTGGCCGAGCCGGGGCGCTACCTGGCCGTGCTGCTGCTGATCCGGGTGGCCTGCGGGACCGGGGCCATCGTGCTGTTCGCCGCGGCCCTGGAGTACTACCTGGGCCACGGCTGGCGCACCTTCCTGCTGGTCCTGGTCATCATGATCGCCGTGCTGTACCTGCTGGCCGGGATCGCGCCACGGATCCTCGGCCGCCAGTACGAGCGGGGCGCCGCGCTGGCCGTGGCCGACGTGCTGTACCCGGTGGTCCGGCTGCTCGGCCCGATCCCGCGGCTGCTGCTCGCGCTGGGCAACCTGCTCACCCCGGGCCGGTCCGCCCGGGACGCGGCAGGCTCGGAGGAGGAACTGCGCGGCCTGGTCAACCTGCTGGAGCAGCGCCAGGTCATCGAGCCCGGCGCCCGGGCCATGATCCACTCGGTGTTCGAGCTGGGCGACACGATCGTCCGCGAGGTCATGGTGCCGCGCACCGACATGGTGTTCGTGGAGGGGGACAAGACCGTCCGCCAGGCGCTGTCCCTGGCCCTGCGCAGCGGCTTCTCCCGCATCCCGGTGGTGGGTGAGAACGAGGACGACGTAATCGGCATCGCCTACCTCAAAGACCTGGTGACGATCAGCCAGGAGCACCCGGAGCGGGAGTCGGTCGAGCCGGTCACCGCGGTGATGCGGCCCGCCACGTTCGTGCCCGAGAGCAAACCAGTGGACGAACTGCTCAAGGAGATGCAGCAGCGCCGGACCCACGTGGCCATCGTCATCGACGAGTACGGCGGCACCGCCGGTCTGGCCACCATCGAGGACATCCTGGAGGAGATCGTCGGCGAGATCACCGACGAGTACGACCAGGAGCAGCCGACGGTGGAATGGCTGTCCCCGGACCGGGCCCGGGTCACCGCGCGGCTGCCGGTCACCGACCTGGAGGAGCTGTTCGGCACCACGATCGAGGCCGAGGACGTGGAAACCGTGGGCGGCCTGCTGGCCCATGCCATTGGCCGGGTGCCGATCGCCGGCTCGGTGGGCACCGTCGCCGGGCTACGGCTGACCGCGGAGAGCCTGGCCGGACGGCGGAACCGGATCGGCACGGTCACCGTCGAGCGGGCCGGGGCGCCGGCGCCGGCAGGTGAGCCTGCGACAAAAGAGGCAGCCGGGGACTGATGTGATGGTGCGCCGCGCACCACTACACTCGGCCAGGTGAGCGCGGTGGAGCCAGGCCCGGAAGACCTGAAAATCATCACCCTTGCCCGGTCGGCGCGGGCCCGGGTGGCCGCGGCCGAGGGCGCGGCCGTCCGGGACGAGACCGGCCGGACGTACGCGGCGGCGGCGGTGAGCCCTGCCGTCGCTCAAACTGTCCGCGCTCCGCCTCGCAGTGGCCATGGCGGTGTCCAGCGGCGCCTCCAGCCTGGAGGCGGCCGCGCTGGTCAGCGACGCCGACGCGGCCGACCCGGCCGACCTGGCCGTGGTCCGCGAGGCCGGGTCCAGCGCGGTCGTGTTCCACGCCGGCGCCAACGGAGTGCTGCGCGAAACGCTCCTGCCCTGACCAGCACGGCCACGCAACTACAATCACGGGGTGGAATTCCGATCCGGCTTCGCCTGCTTCGTGGGCAGGCCCAATGTCGGCAAGTCGACATTGATGAACGCGCTGGTGGGCACGAAGGTCGCGATTACCAGCAGCCGGCCGCAGACCACCCGGCGGGCCATCCGGGGCATCGTGCACCGGCCGGACGCGCAGCTGATCATCGTGGACACCCCTGGCCTGCACCGGCCGCGCACCTTGCTCGGCGAACGGCTGGACAGCCTGGTCCGGTCCACGCTGACCGAGGTCAACGTGATCGGCTTCTGCATCCCGGCCGGGGAGCGCATCGGCCCGGGCGACAGCTACCTGGCCAAGGAGCTGGCCGGGCTGGCCACCAAGACCCCGGTGGTGGCCATCGTGACCAAGACCGACCAGGCCAGCCAGCCCGCAGTGGCCGCGCAGCTCACGGCGGTGGCCGGGCTCGGCGACTGGGCCGACATCGTGCCGGTCTCCGCGGTGACCGGGTTCCAGCTCGACGTGCTGGCCGACGTGCTGGTGTCGCACCTGCCGCCGGGCCGGCCGCTGTACCCGGACGGGGAGCTGACCGACGAGCCGGAGCAGCAACTGGTGGCCGAGCTGATCCGGGAGGCCATCCTGGAGGGGGTCCGCGACGAGCTGCCGCACTCCATCGCCGTGCTGGTCAACGAGATGGGCCCGCGTGAGGGCCGCCCCGACCTGATCGACGTCTACGCCGTCATGTACGTCGAGCGGCCCAGCCAGAAGGCCATCGTGATCGGGGCCAAGGGGGCCCGCCTCAAGGAGGTGGGCAGCCGGGCGCGGCAGCAGATCGAGGCCCTGCTCGGCACCAAGGTGTACCTGGATCTGCGGATCAAGGTGGCCAAGGACTGGCAGCGCGACCCCAAGCAGCTCCGCCGCCTCGGCTTCTACGACTGACCCGGGCTAGCACTAGCGCCAGGTCACCCGCACGCCACGCCGCCACTGCCGGAGCGTCTCCGGGTCTCCGGCCAGGTGCAGCCCGGGCAGGTCAGCTGGGTCGCGCCGGTTCCACAGCAGCAGGTACACCTCGGTGGCTGGGCAGGCCACCGTGCAGTCGCCCGGCCCGGCGGCCGGGTCAGTCCAGTCCTGGCCGACCTCGGCCCGCCCGGCACCCATCCGGGCTGTCCAGCGGTAGGAATCCGCCTGCACGAACAGGCTGCGCGGCGGGTCGGCCAGCGGGCCGCGCTTCGCGTTCCGCCGGGCGAAGCCCATCAGCAGCTCATCGACGCCATCGGCGGCCAGCTCGGCCGGGATCGGGTCAAGGTGGCCGGGCGGTGTGGCGGCCGCCGCGGCGAGCTGGACGTCAACCCGGTGCATGGTGGTCTCGTGGGCCTGCCGCCGGGCCCAGAAGGCCAGCGGCGAAACCGCGCCGGGCAGGAACGTCCAGCAGTCCAGTCCCGGGCCGGCCGCGTCCAGGGCCTGCACCAGGGCGGTGTGCCCGGCGCGGAACCAGTCCAGCAGCCCGTCGTCGGGGATGTCCTGACGCAGGATGACCGCCTCGTCCAGCCGCGGCAGTTCCTGGGTGTGCTGCCCGGTGACGTACCTGGCCGCCCAGCGGTGCACGTAACCGATGTGGCGCAGTAGGTCCCGGATTGTCCAGCGCGGGCAGGCCGGCACGGCCGTGTCCAGGTCCAGGACTGCGGCCGAGGCGGCCAGCCGCCCGCCCTCGTCGCGGAGCTGCTGTAAGTACGCGCTGGTGTCCAGGCCGGGGAAGCCGGTGCTCGTCATGGGCCGAATTCTCCCAGTTTCGTGTCCCACATGGCGGACGGCGGCTTGGAATCGGGGCGCGGGTGTCTGCTAATGTCGTTGCTGCCATGCGCGGACTGCTCCTGCTTATCCGCCGCGGCGGGGGCCGTTAAGGCCGGCTCCCTCGCCGCGGGTTATTGGCGTGATCGCTGGCCGCCGCCCGAATCGGCACAGGAGCGAATCTTCCGATGCAACCCCAGCAGGACTCTGTCCAGCCGCACGTACCTCATGATCAGGTGCCGGGCCAGGAACCACACCGTGGCGTCCGGCAGCAGCCCAGTGGCATGCCCTGCCAGCGGTACACGCCGTTCCGCCCGGTGCACCTGCCGGACCGGACCTGGCCCGGCCTGAGCATCACCAGGGCCCCCCGGTGGCTGTCCACCGACCTCCGGGACGGCAACCAGGCCCTTATCGACCCGATGAGCCCGGCCCGTAAGCGGACCATGTTCGACCTGCTGGTCCGGATGGGCTACAAGGAGATCGAGGTCGGTTTCCCGTCCGCCAGCCAGACCGACTTCGATTTCGTCCGCAGCCTCATCGAGGACGGCCGGATCCCCGGCGACGTGCAGATCTCGGTGCTGACCCAGGCCCGGGACGAGCTCATCGAGCGGACCGTCCAGTCGCTGGCCGGGGCGCCCCGGGCCACCGTGCACATGTACAACGCGACCGCGCCGGTGTTCCGCCGGGTGGTGTTCGGCAACGACCGGGACGAGACCAAAGAGCTGGCCGTGGCGGGCACCCGGTCGGTGCTCAAGTACGCCGAGCAGTACCTGGGTGACTGCGACTTCGGCTACGAGTACTCGCCCGAGATCTTCATGGACACCGAGCTGGACTTCGCCCTCGACGTGTGCGACGCCGTGATGGACGTATGGCAGCCCGGCCCCGGCCGGGAGATCATCCTCAACCTGCCGTGCACCGTCGAGCGGTCCACCCCGAACGTGTACGCGGACCAGATCGAGTGGATGAGCCGGAACCTGTCCCGGCGGGAGCACGTGTGCCTGTCCGTGCACACGCACAACGACCGGGGCACCGCGGTGGCCGACGCAGAGCTGGCCGTGCTGGCCGGGGCCGACCGGATCGAGGGCTGCCTGTTCGGCAACGGGGAGCGGACCGGCAACGTGTGCCTGGTTACGCTGGGGCTCAACCTGTTCAGCCAGGGCATCGACCCGATGATCGATTTCTCCGACATCGACGAGATCCGGCGCACCGTTGAGTACTGCAACCAGCTGCCGGTGCACCCGCGGCACCCGTACGCGGGCGACCTGGTCTACACCGCGTTCTCCGGGTCGCACCAGGACGCGATCAAGAAGGGGTTCGAGGCGCTGGAGCGGGACGCCGAGGCGGCGGGCACGCCGGTCCGCGACTTCCGCTGGGAGGTGCCCTACCTGCCGGTCAACCCGCAGGACGTGGGCCGCAGCTACGAGGCGGTCATCCGGGTCAACTCGCAGTCCGGCAAGGGCGGTGTCGCCTTCATCATGAAGGCCGGGCACCAGCTCGACCTGCCCCGGCGGCTGCAGATCGACTTCTCCCGGGTGGTCCAGGCGCGCACCGACGAGGCGGGCGGCGAGGTGACGCCGGCCGAGATGTGGCGGGCGTTCTCCGACGAGTACCTGGCCGAGGGCCCGGTGGCGCTGCTCACCCACCAGACGTCATCGGTGGTTGATGCGAAGCACGCGCTCAGCGTGGAGATCCGGGTGGATGGCGAGCCGCGCCAGGTGGAGGGCACCGGCAACGGGCCCATTTCCGCGTTCTGTGACGCGCTGGCCAGCGTCGGCATCGACGTCCGGGTGCTCGACTACGCCGAGCACGCGCTGTCCGCGGGCAGCGACGCGCAGGCCGCCGCCTACGTGGAATGTGAGATTGGCGGCCAGATCTGGTGGGGGGTCGGCGTCGACTCGAACACGGCGACCGCCTCGATGCGCGCGGTGCTCTCCGCGCTGAACCGGTCCCGCCGCTAAGTAGTGCTGGCTGTGCCCTGCCGCGTGCCGCGGCAGGGCATGGCCCGGCGTGCGGGACAATGGCTGGGTGAGCCTGTACCGGGATGACGGGATTGTGCTGCGCACCCAGAAGCTGGGTGAGGCGGACCGCATCATCAGCATCCTGACCAGGCGGAACGGGCGGGTCCGCGCGGTGGCCAAGGGGGTGCGCCGGACCAAGTCGCGGTTCGGCGCCCGGCTCGAGCCGTTCACCCACGTGGACCTGCTGCTCTACACCGGCCGCTCGCTGGACGTGATCACGCAGGCCGAGACGGTGCGGCCGTACGGCGAGCCGCTGGCCGCGGACTACCCGCGGTACACCAGCGGCACCGCCATGCTGGAGACGGCCGAGCGATTCACCCCGGTCGAGAAGGAACCGCTGATCCGGCAGTTCCTGCTGCTGATCGGCGGCCTGCGGGCGCTCGGCGAGGCGGAGCACGACCCGCGGCTGGTGCTGGACGCCTATCTGCTGCGCACCCTGGCCGTGGCCGGGTACGCGCCCGCGCTGGACGAGTGCGCGGTCTGCGGCACGCCAGATCCGGTCGCCGAGGAAGAGACAGCACAGCGCTCTGGATCACGCGTGTTCGCGGTGCCCGCGGGCGGGCTGACCTGCCGGTCCTGCCGGCCGCCCGGGGCGGCGACCCCCGCGGTGGCGACCATCGCGCTGATGCGCGCGCTGCTCCGCGGCGACTGGGCGCAGGCCGACGCCAGCCAGCCCCGGCACCAGGTAGAGTGCAGCGGCCTGGTCGCGGCGTACGTGCAGTGGCACCTGGAACACTCGATCCGTTCGCTTCGTCACGTGGAGCATGTGTGAGCAAGCCGGTCCGTCCTCCCTACCCGCACCCGGACGGCCTGCGGCCGCCGGCCATCCCGGCCGACCTGGTGCCGAGGCACGTCGCGCTGGTGATGGACGGCAACGGGCGGTGGGCCAAGCAGCGCGGGCTGCCCCGGACCGAGGGGCACAAGATGGGCGAGGCCGCGCTGTTCGACGTGATCATGGGCGCGATCGAGCTCGGCATTCCCTACCTGTCGGCCTACGCCTTCTCCACCGAGAACTGGCGTCGCTCCCCGGACGAGGTCCGCTTCCTGATGGGCTTCAACCGGGACGTCATCAGGCGGCGCCGTGACCAGCTCAACGAGGTCGGGGTCCGGGTGCGCTGGGCCGGCCGCCGGCCCCGGCTGTGGCGCAGTGTCATCAAGGAGCTGGAGGACGCCGAGCAGATGACCGAGGGCAACTCGGTCCTCACCCTGCAATTCTGTGTCAATTACGGCGGCCGGGCCGAAATCGCCGATGCAGCGGCGGCGATGGCGACGGAAGTGGCGGCTGGCCGGCTGCGCGCGGACAAGATCGACGAAAAGGTCCTGGCCCGCTATCTGGATGAGCCGGGAATTCCCGACGTGGACCTTTTCGTCCGGTCATCCGGTGAGCAGCGGATCTCGAATTTCCTGCTCTGGCAGTCGGCCTACGCCGAGCTGGTGTTCCTGGACACACTGTTTCCTGACTTCGACCGGCGGCACCTGTGGCAGGCCTGCGGGATATACGCCAGCCGGGACCGCCGGTACGGCGGCGCGCAGCCGAATCTGGTGCCCGGGCTAGCGGGCTAGCCGTTCAGCGCAGGCCCTGCCAGAGGGCCAGGCCGGCCAGGGCGGCCAGGACGAGCACCCGTACCGCGCGGCCCTGCGCGCCCAGTGCGGGCCAGGACAGCGCGGCCAGCCAGGCCAGGAACGCGGCGACGGCGAAGAGCAGCGCCGCTCCGACCCAGCCGCGGTCCACCAGGCCGCCGACGAACGCCACGGCGACCAGCACCGGGGGCAGCCACCGGGGCAGGTGATGCAGGTAGGCGGCGGGCTTGAGGCTGGCTCGCTCGACGGACTCACGCACGGTCACAAACTATCCCATGGCCGGCCCGGGCTGGGAATCCGGCCATGATTTCATCGTGTGATGGCAAAGTTACGTCCTTTTCGCCGGCGCGCCGCGCGGCGCTGTGCATGTCCGCTTAATGCACAGGGAACGGCATTGCCCGAGGCCCTTCGTCAGCTTGCGAGCTGCGGGGCGTCATCGCATTCGGGGGGATGCAAATGCGCCGGGCTGTCACTATTGCCGTGGTCGTGGCCGGGCTGTACGCCGGTGCCTCGTCGGGGGCCGAGGACGTGGGGCGGGCCAGTTCGGTATACGGGCGCCCGCTGGCCAAGCCGGATTCCCTGTGGTTCGCGCTCTGGGACCGTGGCCGCAACCTGAGCGGCGGGCCGTACCTGCCAGCGGACTGGTGGCCCGGGGCGCACCGGATCAGCAGTATCTCGGCCCGCACCTGCGCACCGTGCACCGGCGCACGGTGGACATCGACTCAGACCGGGTCTACGGACTGGTGTACCGGTAATAGGCTTGGATAACAGCGCCTGCTGCAGGTCCCCGCCCCGATGAGCCGGGGCGGCTGGGTCCTGCCCGTCACGCTGAGGCGCATGGCAACCCGCCGACCGCCAGCCGGATGGAGTACCGATGGCCCGCAATGACCGGATAGAGACGATCGTCAGCCTGGCCAAGCGCCGTGGCTTCGTCTACCCGTCCAGTGAGATCTACGGGGGGCTGCGCGCCGCCTGGGACTACGGCCCGCTGGGCGTGGAGATGAAGAGCAACATCAAGCGGCAGTGGTGGAAGTCGATGATCCAGGAGCGCGACGACATCGTCGGCCTGGACTCGTCGGTCATCCTGGCCCGCGAGGTCTGGGAGGCCAGCGGCCACGTCACCGAGTTCGTGGACCCGCTGACCGAGTGCCAGAACTGCCACCACCGGTTCCGCGCCGACCACCTGCTCGAGGCGTACCAGGAGAAGCACGGCCACCCGCCGGAGCACGGCCTGCAGGACATCGCCTGCCCGTACTGCGGGACCCGCGGCGCGTTCACCGAGCCGCGCATGTTCAACGGGCTGCTGCGCACCTACCTGGGCGCAGTGGAGCGGGGAGGGGATGCGGGTGGGGAGGACGGCCTGGCCTACCTGCGGCCGGAGACCGCGCAGGGCATCTTCATCAACTTCCGCAACGTGCTGCAGACCTCGCGGAAGAAGATCCCGTTCGGCATCGGGCAGATCGGCAAGTCGTTCCGCAACGAGATCACCCCAGGCAACTTCATCTTCCGTACCCGCGAGTTCGAGCAGATGGAGATGGAGTTCTTCGTCAAGCCGGGCACCGACGAGGAGTGGCACGAGTACTGGATCGCCACCCGGATGGGCTGGTACACCGACCTCGGCGTGCGGAAGGAGAACCTGAGGCTCTACACCCACCCGGCGGACAAGCGGTCGCACTACTCCAAGGCGACCGTGGACATCGAGTACCGGTACGAATTCGCCGGCAGCGAGTGGGGCGAGCTGGAGGGGATCGCCAACCGGACCGACTACGACCTGAGCACGCACGCCAAGGCGTCCGGGCAGGACATGTCCTACCTGGACCAGGACTCCGGCGAGCGGTTCGTGCCCTACGTCATCGAGCCGGCCGCCGGGGTGGACCGGTCCATGCTCATGTTCCTGCTCGACGCGTACGCCGAAGACGAGGCGCCGGACGCCAAGGGCAAGCTGGAGAAGCGCACCGTGCTGCGGATCGACCACCGGCTCGCGCCGGTCAAGGTCGCGGTGCTGCCGCTGTCCCGGAACGCGGACCTGTCACCGAAGGCGCGCGACCTGGCCGCGCGGCTGCGCAAGCGGTGGAGCACCGACTTCGACGACGCCAGCGCGATCGGCCGCCGCTACCGCCGGCAGGACGAGATCGGCACCCCGTTCTGCGTGACGGTGGACTTCGACACGCTGACCGACCAGGCGGTGACGGTCCGGGCGCGCGACTCGATGCAGCAGGACCGGGTCGGCATCGACCAGCTCGAGGCCTATCTTTCCGAACGGCTAGCTGGCTGCTGATCGCCTCACCACGCGGCCTCGGCGATCCGGCGAGACCAGGGCAGCGGGATGTACCGGTGCCCGGTGAACACGCCCACTCCGGCATAAGTCGGCGAGGCGATCAGTACCTGCCCGGACGGGCTGGCCCACCAGACCGTGCTCGGGCTCATGGCCTGGCGATCACCGTGGAACGGCTGCCGGTGGAAGACGTGCACGGCCTTTCCGGTCGTGGCCGAGAACTCGGCCACCAGCCGGGCCGCCGGGCTGCCGTGCGCGCCGATGACGTACGCCGCGCTGGCGATCAGCCGCCCGCCACCGGTCAGCGTCAGGTTGTAGGTCAGGTCGGCCCACTTCGGGAACTGCACGATGGTGCTGTTGCCCAGCAGGTTCGTCCCGGGGCGGGTGACGTCGAGCAGCGCGGTCCCGTTCCCGCGGAGCGGGTAGCCGTATTCCAGCGTCCGGCCGTCCGGGCTCCAGGACATGAAGCCGATCACCGGGGCCGCGCCGGGGTGGCTCGTGTTCACGCCCCATTCCCGGAGCAGGACCCCGCTGGTCATCGAGTAAAGCTGCAGCCGCGGCCGCTCCGCCCCGGGCGGCTCCAGGGCCACCGCCAGCCGGGTGCCGTCCGGGCTGACCGCCAGCCCGTTGACCCGCCACCGCTCCGGTATCAGCGGGATCGGTAGCCGACTGAGCCGGACCGCCCCGGTGGCCGGGTCGAGCCGCAGCGCGTAGAGCTGGGTCACCGACGGCTGGCCTTGCGGCCCGATCGCGGCCAGCACGAACGTGTGATCATCGGATGCCGCGGCGACCTCGGAGAACCGGGTGAACGGCAGCGGCGGCCGGACGGTGGCCAGCACCTTGCCGGTCACCGTGGCCCGTACCTGAGCCCACCACGGCCCGCTAGGTTCCTGGACCAGCGCCGCGTAATACCGCGGCAGGCCGCTGGGCAGTGGACCCGGGGATGCCGGCAGGCCCGCCTGGTCGCCGCGGTGCAGGGCCAGGCTGCCCAGCACCACCGCCGTCACGGCCAGTGCTGCCGCGGCCGGGGTCAGCGAGTGCGCCCAGCGGCGGGCCCGCCGCCGCCCTGGGGCGGCGGGCAGCCGCAGCGGCGGGGCGCTGTCCGGGGCGACGGTACCGGCGATGGCCTGGGTGGCCGCCCGGACGCGGTCTTCAAGCGTGGTCACGGGACCTCCTGGACGAGGCGGCCGAGCGCGGCCAGCGCACGGGATGTGGTGGACTTCACCGTGCCCGGGCTGACGCCCATCGACCGGGCGATCTCCGGCTCGGGCAGGTCCAGGTAGAACCGCAGCACTAAGGCCTCCCGCTGCCGCGCGGGCAGCCGCCGCAGCGCGCTGAGCACTTCGCGGTGCTCGGCGTTGACCAGGGCCAGCGCCTCGGCCGACTCGCTGGTCTCCAGCCACCCGTCCGGCTGGGCCGACCGGGACTCCCGGTGCAGCCGGCGCAGCGCCGAGCGGCAGCCGTTCAGCACCGCCGACCGGACGTAACGCTGCGCATTGCCGGGATCGTCGAGCTGGCTCCAGCGCCGGTACAGGCCGCAGAACGCCTCCTGGACCACGTCCTCGGCCGCGGGGCGGTCGCCGAGCATGACGACGGCGAGGCGGATGAGGCCCACCGCGTGCGCCTCATACAACGCGGAAACCGCCTGCCGGGCATCGCACTGCCCGGCACCGGCGGCTCCGCGCACCGCGCCCTCGCCCCCGGTGCTGCCCGGCGCCACCGACCCGCGCACGGCGGGAAACCGCGGCGAGGAATTATTGCCCACACTCCAGAGACGCCCGGGGGGCCGGTCCGTTGCTTGTGGGCCCGAACTGATCTTTACGACGCGCCGTAGTAATCTGGCCCGGTGGCTGTGACTGATGAGAAGCCAGACACCAGCACGAGGTCACGATGGCCGCGGAGCCGGGCGGTACTGGCCATCGCCCTGGGCGTGACGGTGCTGTGCGCCGCGGTCCTGGTGGCCGTGCTGGCCGGGCACTCCAGCGGACAGCCCAGCGGCCAGGCGGCTAACCAGGCGCTGGACAACGCGGCGAACAAGAACCCGGACGTTGACCCGGGGACCAGCCTGTCCGGCCCGGTGGCGCCCGGGTTCACGCTGACCGACCAGTCCGGCACGCCGGTCTCGCTGCGGCAGTTCCGCGGCAAGGCGGTGGTGCTGGCCTTCGTGGATTCCCGGTGCACCACAGTCTGCCCGCTGACCACGGTGAGCATGACTGAGGCGGTCAGCATGCTCGGCCCGGCCGCGGCCCGGCACATCCAGCTGCTGGGCATCGACGCCAACCCCGACGCCACCAAGGTGGCCGACGTGCGGGCCTACACGGTCGCGCATCAGATGACCCGGTCCTGGGATTTCCTGACCGGCAGCCAGAGCCAGCTGGCCGCGGTGTGGCGCGCCTACCACGTGTACGTGGCCGCCTCGCACGGCAATATCGATCACGAGCCCGCGGTCTACCTGATCGACGCCCAGGGCCGGGAACGCACGCTGTACCTGACCCAGATGGCCTACGCCAGCGTGGCCCAGCAGGCGGAGCTGATGGCCAGTGGGCTGTCCCGGCTGCTGCCCGGCCACCCGGCACTGCACGGCGGGGTCCCGATGACGCTGGCCCGGAGCATCAAGCCGGCCAGCACCGTCAGCCTGCCCGTCATCGGCGGCGCCCGCGGCAGCGGCCACGTCACGCTCGGCCCCGGCCACCCGCACCTGGTCGTGTTCCTGGCCAGCTGGGACCAGGAGATTTCAGACATGCCCGCGGAGCTGCGGGCGCTCGCGGCCTATCAGCGCCAGGCGGTGCGCCGCGGCTGGCCCACCGTGGTAGCGGTGGACGAGACACCCACCGAGACCAGCCCGGCCGACCTGGCCCGGGTGCTGGCCAGCAGCGGCGGGAGCGCGCTGGGGTATCCCGTGGTCGCCGATACCAGCGGGCGGCTCGCCGATGGCTACGGGGTGCAGGACCTGCCCTGGATCGAGCTGGTCTCAGCCAGCGGGCAGGTCCGCTACCACCACGACGGCTGGCTGCCCGCGGCCACCCTGGCCCGGCTGGCCGGCGAAGGCCTGCCCTGGTCGTCCAGGATCAGCCGCAGCACCTGCTCGGTGCTGTCCGCCGTGCCGGGACCGGTCCGCCGGAAGATGTCCGCCGCGGCCTGGTGGAAGCCGTCGGGCAGCCCGGCCGCGGCCATGCTCGCGGCGATCTCCGTCATCTCCCCGGTCCAGCGCCAGCCCTTGGCCGCCGCCGACTGGGCGGCCCCGGCTGACCGGTCGGCCAGCGCCGGCTGGGACAGCGCCCACTCGTCGAGCAAGGTATCTTCCACCCCGTCGGCCCGGGCCAGCGCGCGCACCGCGAGGATCAGCGCGGCGGTGCCCTTGGTCCACCCGGCGTAGGCCATCTTGACCGCGGAGGCGGCCACGCTGCCCGGGCTGGTGTCGATGACGCGGGCATCCAGATCGGTGCCGGTGAACAGGTCCTGGACCTCGGCGGCACGCGGGCCGGACAGGTACAGCCGGGTGCTCCCGGCCGGCCCGCCGGGCGGCAGCCCGATGATCCCGCCATCCACGTAGCTGGCCCCGGCCTGCTCCACGACCGTGCGAACCGCGCCGGCGGTGCCCGGCGAAATGGCGTTCGCGTCCACGAAGATGCCAGGAAAGCCGCCCGGGGCGCCGGCCACCGCGCGGGCCACGTCCAGCGCCGCGTGCGGCGGGCAGATGGACAGGATGAAGCCAGCCCGGGCGGCCAATTCCGAGACCGCCAGCACCGCGGTCAGCCCGGCCGCCGCGGCCCGCCCGGCCGTGGCCGGGCTGCGCCCGTCGGGCACCCAGCCCACCTCGAACCCGCGGGCGGCCAGGCAGCCGGCCACCGCGGCGCCCATCTCGCCCGGATGCAGCAGCCCGATCACCGTCTCACCCACCGCGTCCTCCGTTCCACCGACGACAGCCACCTCCCCAGTGTTGCCAATCGCATGTGTCGCCGGTCAGCGGAGTTCGTCACGGGCAACGACCGTCTGTAGTGTTTCGTTGGGAGAGCGTGGGGATGGCACGCCTGATGAGACCGGGTATCAGCCGCTGGCTGCTCGGGGTGCTGGCCAGCGCGGCGATGGTGGCTGCGGTGAGCGGCCTGCGCGATGACGGCCGCGGCGCCGACCTCACCGAGGGCACCGGCCTGGTCGGCGTCAAGGACCGGGTGGAGGCGCTCGGCGGCCGCCTCTACCTGGATAGCCCACCAGACGCCGGGACCGTGCTGCGGGCCGACTTCCCATTGACCGGGGCGGCCGGCGCAGCGAACACACCGGCCACCAACTGGCGTTAAGGATGGGGAGCAGTTCCTATCGGATGCGGCGCCCTGCCGTGCTCGGTAGAGTCGAAGCACCGGGCCGAAAGGCCGACAATTTCCAGGCCGCCGCACGTCCATGGCCGCGGCGTCACTCCGGCGGCACCTCATAGGAGCGCATTTCAGTGCCGAAGCTCGTATACGACTTCACCGAGGGAAACAAGGACCTCAAAGACCTGCTTGGCGGCAAGGGAGCCAACCTGGCCGAGATGACGAACCTCGGCCTGCCCGTTCCGCCCGGTTTCATCATCACCACCGAAGCCTGCCGGGAGTTCCTGCAGCACGGCGATGTGCCCGCGGGGCTGGACGCCGAGGTATCCGAGCACCTGCGGCAGCTCGAGGAGAAGATGGGCCGCCGCCTCGGTGACGCGGACGACCCGCTGCTGGTCAGCGTGCGGTCCGGGGCCAAATTCTCCATGCCCGGCATGATGGAGACGGTGCTGAACATCGGGCTGTCCGACGCGTCGGTGCATGGCCTGGCCAAGCAGTCCGGCAGCGAGCGGTTCGCCTGGGACTCCTACCGGCGGCTGATCCAGATGTTCGGCAAGACCGTGCTCGGCATCGACGGGGAAAATTTCGAGCACGTGATAGAGCAGGCCAAGCAGGCCAAGGGCACCAAGAACGACCTCGACCTGGACGCGGGGGACCTGCGCGGGGTCGTGGACAGCTTCAAGCAGATCGTCCGGGACGAGGCCGGCCGGGACTTCCCGCAGGACCCACGGGAGCAGATGGATCTGGCCGTCAAGGCCGTGTTCAGCTCCTGGAACGCGGACCGGGCCATTCTGTACCGGCGCCAGGAGCGGATCCCGGCCGACCTGGGCACCGCGGTGAACATCGTCGCGATGGTGTTCGGCAACCTGGGCATGGACTCCGGCACCGGGGTCGCGTTCACCCGCGACCCGGGCACCGGCCAGCAGGGCATCTACGGCGACTACCTGCAGAACGCGCAGGGCGAGGACGTGGTGGCCGGCATCCGCAACACGGTCCCGCTGCAGGACCTGGAGCAGATCGACGCCGCGTCGTACCAGCAGCTGCTGGACATCATGCGGACCCTGGAGAACCACTACCGGGACCTGTGCGACATCGAGTTCACCATCGAGCGCGGCAAGCTGTGGATGCTGCAGACCCGGGTCGGCAAGCGCACCGCGGCCGCCGCGTTCCGTATCGCCACCCAGCTGGTGGACCAGGGTCTTATCGACATGGACGAGGCGGTCACCCGGGTCACCGGCGACCAGCTCGCCCAGCTCATGTTCCCCCGGTTCGACCTGACCAAGGAGCCGAAGCGGATCACCAAGGGGGTCAGCGCCTCGCCGGGCGCCGCGGTCGGCCAGGCCGTGTTCGACTCGGCCAAGGCAGTCGAGCAGGCCGCCGCGGGCAAGGCCGTCATCCTGGTCCGCCGGGAGACCAACCCGGACGACCTGCACGGCATGATCGCGGCCAAGGGCATCCTGACCAGCCGGGGCGGCAAGACCAGCCACGCCGCCGTGGTGGCCCGCGGCATGGGCAAGACCTGCGTGTGCGGCGCCGACGAGCTCGACGTGGACACCCGGGCGGGCCGGTTCACCGCGCCCGGCGGGGTGACCGTCAGCGAGGGCGACGTGATCTCCATCGACGGCACCAGCGGTGCGGTCTACCTCGGTGAGGTGCCGGTGGCCGCCTCGCCGGTGGTGGAGTACTTCGAGGACGGGCTGAGCGCGGACGCCGACGACCTGGTCAAGGCGGTGGACCGGATCATGCGGCACGCCGACGAGCGGCGCCGCCTCGGCGTGTTCGCCAACGCGGACACCGGCGAGGACTGCGCCCGGGCCCGCCGGTTCGGCGCCGGCGGCGTCGGCCTGGTGCGCACCGAGCACATGTTCCTCGGCGAGCGCCGCCAGAAGGTCGAGGACCTCATCCTGGCCGAGGACGACGCGGGCCGGCAGGCCGCGCTGGACGCGCTGGAGCCGCTGCAGCGCGGCGACTTCGTGCAGATCCTGGACGCGATGGACGGGCTGCCGGTGACGATCCGGCTGATCGACCCGCCGCTGCACGAGTTCCTGCCCGACCTGACCGAGCTGTCGGTCAAGGTCGCGCTGGCCGGGGACAAGGCGACCGAGCACGACCGGAAGCTGCTCGACGCGGTGCGCCGGCTGCACGAGCAGAACCCGATGCTCGGGCTGCGCGGCGTCCGGCTGCTGCTGGTCATCCCCGGCCTGCTGGACATGCAGGTGCGGGCCATCGCGCAGGCGGCGGCCGAGCTCAAGAAGGCGGGCAAGGACCCGAAGCCGGAAGTCATGATCCCGCTCACCGCGTCGGTCCAGGAGATGGAGATCTCCAAGGACGCCACGGCCAAGGTGCTGGCCGAGGTCGAGGCGGAGACCGGGGTGCACGTGCACACCCTGATCGGCACGATGATCGAGGTGCCGCGGGCGGCGATGATCGCCGGCGAGATCGCCAAGTCGGCCGAGTTCTTCTCGTTCGGCACCAACGACCTGACCCAGATGGGCTGGGGCTTCTCCCGCGACGACGTGGAAGGCGCGTTCTTCAGCCGGTACATCGAGCTGGGCGTGTTCGGTGTGTCCCCGTTCGAGACGATCGACCCGGACGGGGTCGGCCGGATGGTCCGCATCGCGTCCGAGGAAGGCCGGACCACCCGGCCATCGCTCGAGCTTGGCGTGTGCGGCGAGCACGGCGGCGACCCCGACTCGGTGCACTTCTTCCACAAGGTCGGGCTGAACTACGTGTCCTGCTCGCCGTTCCGGGTGCCGGTCGCCCGGCTGGAGGCCGGCCGGGTGGTCGTCCTCGAGTCATCAGGTGGCAGCGACAGCAGGTGACCGAGCAGCATCCGGGTTACGACGACCGCGCCACGGCCCGCTGGGTGGCTGAGCCGCCCAAGCGGGCCGTGGCGCCCGGCGTTGACGTGGGGCGGTTCCACCGCACCGCGTTCGAGCGGGACCGGGCCCGGGTGCTGCACACCTCGGCGCTGCGCCGGCTGGCGGCCAAGACCCAGGTGGTCGCGGTGGACGCGGGGGACTTCCCGCGGACCCGGCTGACCCACTCGCTGGAGTGCGCGCAGATCGGCCGGGAACTAGGTGCGGCGCTGGGCTGCGACCCGGACCTGACCGATGCCGCCTGCCTCGCCCACGACCTGGGGCATCCGCCGTTCGGGCACAACGGCGAGGCGGCGCTGGCTGAGGTCGCCGCCCCGTGCGGCGGGTTCGAGGGCAACGCGCAGAGCCTGCGCCTGCTGACCAGGCTGGAGCCCAAGGTGCCCGGGGCCGGGCTGAACCTGACCCGGGCCACGCTGGACGCGACACTGAAGTACCCGTGGCTGGCCGGCCCGGGACTGGGCAAGTACGGCGCCTACGCCGCCGACGCGGAGGCCTTCGCGTGGATCCGGGACGGCGCGCCTGCGGATCGGCGCCGGTGCCTGGAAGCGCAGGTCATGGACTGGGCTGACGACGTCGCCTACTCCGTGCACGACCTGGAGGACGGGCTGCACGCGGGCCTGATCACGCTGGCCGCGCTGGCCGATCCGGTGGAGCAGGCCGCGGTGGTCAAGCTGACCGCGGCCGAGTACTGCGACCCGGGTTCGGTCACCGAGGCCGAACTGGCCGGGGTGTTCACCGGCCTGCTGGCGCTGCCCTGCTGGCCGGCCGGGTACGACGCCGGGCTGTACGGCCTGGCCGCGCTCAAGAACCTGACCAGCGAACTGATCGGGCGGCTGTGCGGGGCGGCGCACGCCGCCACCCTGGCCGCGTCCGGCGGGCGGCCGGTGACCCGGTACGCCGCCGACCTGGTGGTGCCAAGGCGGCAGCGGCTGGAGTGCGCGCTGCTCAAGGGGGTCACCGCGCACTACGTGATGAGCCGGGCCGGGGCGGCCGAGTCGCAGGCCCGGGAACGGGAATTGATCATGGAGCTGGCCGCGGCGGTCCGCATCGGCGCGCCGGGCACGCTCGACCCGGCGCTGCGCCCGGCCTTCGCGGCGGCCAGCACCGACGCGGCCCGGCTGCGCGTGGTGGTGGACCAGGTCGCGTCGCTCACCGACACGTCCGCGGTGGCCTGGCATGCCCGGCTGTGCCGCTGACATGGTAACTGTGTTGGTTCCCCCCCCCGTTAGCTCAGTGCAGGTCGTGACGAAGGAGTCCAGATGCCTGGAGAACCGTCCTACGTGATCATCGGCGCCAGCCTGGCCGGCGCCAAAGCTGCCGAGACGTTGCGCGAGGACGGGTTCACCGGGAACATCGTGCTGCTCGGCTCGGAGCTGGAACTGCCCTACGAGCGGCCGCCGTTGTCCAAGGCCTACCTGCTGGGCAAGGCGGACAAGTCGTCGATCTACGTGCACAACGAGCACTGGTATCCCGGGCACCACGTGGACCTGCAGCTCGGCGTCACGGCGCGGGCGATCGACCGCGTCGCCAAGCGGGTCGAACTGGCCAGCGGCGGGGCGATCGGCTACGACCGGCTGCTGCTGACCATGGGCGCCCATCCGCGGCGGCTCAACCTGCCCGGCGACGATCTGGACGGCGTGCACTACCTGCGCACCGCGGCCGATTCGGAGGCGCTGGCCACCGCGCTGGCCGTGCCGCCCGGGGAGGAGACCCGGGTAGTCATCCTGGGCGCGGGCTGGATCGGCCTGGAGGTGGCCGCCGCGGCCCGGGAGAAGGGCTGCGCGGTGACCGTGCTGGAGCCGGAGCCCACCGCGCTGCACCGGCATCTCGGCCCGGAGCTGGGCGACTTCTTTGCCGACCTGCACCGGCTGCACGGCGTGGAGTTCCGCTTCGGCGAGACCGCCACCGGGCTGCATGACGGCCAGGAGGGCCGGGTGACCGGGGTACGCACCTCCGGCGGGGCGGACCTGCCCGCGGACGTGGTCGTGGTGGCCGTCGGCGCCGCGCCGTCCGTGGCGCTGGCCGAGGCGGCCGGGCTGGAGGTGGGCAACGGGGTGCTGGTCGACGCGGCGCTGCGGACCAGCGACCCGGACGTGTTCGCGGCCGGCGACGTGGCGAACGTGGACCACCCGCTGCTCGGCCGCCGGGTCCGGGTGGAGCACTGGGCCAACGCGCTGAACGGCGGCCCGGCCGCGGCCCGGTCCATGCTCGGCCAGCAGGTGTCCTACGACCGGGTGCCGTATTACTTCAGCGACCAGTACGACCTGGGCATGGAGTGCTCCGGGCTGCCCGAGCCCGGGTTCTATGACCAGATCGTGTACCGGGGCGAGCGCGGGTCAGCCGAGTTCATCGCGTTCTGGCTGCAGGACGGCTGCGTGGTGGCCGGGATGAACGTCAACGTGTGGGATGTGACGGACGGCATCCAGGCGCTGATCCGGGCCGGGTACGCGGGACAGCGGGCCGACCTGGCGCGGCTGGCCGACCCGCTGGTGCCGCTGGACGCCGTGCTGGGCTGATCAGTCGCCTGCCGCGTCGGCTGCCGTGTCGGCTGGGGCGTCGGCTGGGGCTCGGCTTCCGCGTCGGCTGCGGCTAGTCCGGTGGTGGCCGCGGGCGGGAATGGGGCCAGCACCACGGTGATGTTGTCCCGGCCACCGGACTCGATCGCGAACTGGACCAGTTCCTTGGCCGCGCCGAGCGGGTGGGTCAGCGCCCGGGGCAGCGCCAGGCTGGCCAGCTCAGCCGCGTCCGGCTGGTAGTTCCACAGCCCATCCGAGCACAGCAGCAGAACGCCCGGGCCGGGCGGCTCGAACGTCGCGACGTGCGGTGGCGCCTCGACCGGGTCGGCGCCGACCCAGCGGGTCACCACGTGTGCGTGCGGTGAGGTCAGCGCCTCCGACTGGTGCAGCAGCCCGGCGTTGACCATCTCCTGGGCCAGTGAGTCGTCGGTGGTGAGCTGCTCGGCGGCCGAGTCCTGGGCCGCGGCCAGCCAGTAGGCCCGGCTGTCGCCCAGCCAGCACAGCGTGGCGGCCTGGCTGGTCAGCACGGCCGAGACGAACGTGGCGGACGGCACGCTGGCGCCTGGCTCGACCAACTGGGCCACGGCTTTCCCGGCCGACTGGACGGCCCGGGTGGACGCCTCGACCAGGTCCGCCCCGGATTCCGCTGCCGTGGTCAGCACCTGCTCGGCAGCCTGCGCCGCGGCCAGCGATGCCTCGTCCGGCCGGACCGAGGTGGAGACCCCGTCACAGACCACGGCCACGATGACTGGGCCGTCGCCGGTCTGGGCAACGGCCAGTTCCATCGCGTCTTCGTTCCGGTGGTGCCGGAGCCCGCGATCGGTTACGCCGGCCAGCAGTCCGAGATCGACTTCCTGGTGATCACGCGTCATCACGACACCGTCCGAGGCAACGGCCCAGGTTCCGCTCCGACCTGGGCCGCTGGCCATTCTATGCCCGGCCCAGCCGCCCGCAGGCCGGTCTCGTGCGGGTGCCAGGTGCGCCCTCCGTGAACACGCGACCAGCGGCCGGCCAGCAGGCTCGCGGTACCGCGGTCCAGGCTGGCCAGCCAGCCCGGCTCGCCCGCGGCCATCCCGGTCATCATGCTGTGCAGCCCCTGGGCGGCCCGGTTCGCGCCCAGCACGGCGAAGTAGCCGAAGCTGCCCCACAGTGCCAGCCAGGCCAGCCGGGCCGGCCCGGCGCCGAATGGCCGGGCCGCCTCGAACGGCCCGTCCCGGCCGGTCGGCCAGAGCAGCACCGCGAGCAGCGCGTACAGGATCACCGCGCCGGGCGCCCCGCTCACCGGGTCGGCGGTCCCGTTGAGCACGCCGCCGAGTCCCTCGCCGATCCACCACACCCCGAGCGACCAGGCCACCGAGGCGGCCAGCGCCAGCTTGACCGTCGGCCGCCAGGCGATGCCCAGGGCCAGGAACAGCTGCACGGTCGCGAACGCCACGTTGGTCCAGGTGGGGTGGGCCTCGATCAGCCGCGCCGACCAGGTGATCGGGTCGGCGATGATGGCCGGGTTCCCCGGCGCGGTGGCCGCCAGCGTCTGCCCGAACGCCTGGCTGAACATGAACGACTGGACCTGGAGCAGGGCGTCGGCCAGCCACAGCGCGGCCAGGCCCAGCTGCAGCCAGCGCCTGGCGTCCGGGGTCGCCCAGCCCCGGGTCGGGCGCGCCTGCCTGCCGCGGGGGCGGTCCAGCCAGCCGGCCGCGCTGGCCGGTGCCTGCTCGTCGAGGAGGTTGCTCATCACGGACTCCCTTCCCGGGTCAGGCGATGCCGTTCCGCGGTGATTGCACCTGCTCGGCGGCGTGTACCACCTGCCGGTCGGGCGCGTCGATCGCGGTCGGGCCGCCCGGGATGGGCACGAACCAGACGTGGATCATGGCCGGGGTGACCCGGTTGACCGAGCCGGCCGGGCAGGTTTCCTGGCCCGGGCCGATCGCGCCGACCACGTCCAGCCCGGGGGCCAGGCACAGGTTGGTGTGCACATGCCACTGGGTGAGACAGCCACCCGGCTGCGGGGTCGGCCCGCCCCGGGTGGTGATGTACATCGCCGCCACCAGCACCGCGCCCCGGGGTGTGTTCGCGTACACCAGGGACTGAGGTGCGCCGGCGTTCAGCACCGGGCCGCCGCGCACCGTGGCCAGGTAGTAGGCCGGGTTGAGGTAGTGCACCACGGGCGCGCCGCGCGGCGTGATCGCGTGGTAGCCGGCCGCCTTGGCCGCGGCCAGGCTGCGGTACTTCCTGGCGCCCTGCCAGCTGGCGTCCACGAACCGGACGGCGGCCTGCTGCTGCGCCGCGCTGGGGGTGGCCACGCACGGCTTGGCGCTGGCCATCCGCATTCCCGGCATCATCTGAATGTCCGGGCTCGGCATGGTGATGTCCCCGGCCGGGGTGCTGTTGGCCAGCTTGATCGCGGCGGCCGCCCGGCTGGGCATCCGCATGCCCGGCATCGACCCGGCCGCACCGCTCCCGTCGGCCCTGCTCCCAGTGGCGCTGTTCCCGGTGGCACTGCGCCCGGTGCTGGCCCCGGCCGGGATCGTTGCCGCCCCCGGCGCGGCGGTGGCCAGCGCCACGCCCAGCAGCGCGGCCGTCATCCCCCCGGTGACGGCCGGCGCGGTGATCAGCCGCTGCCGCCGGACCCGCTGATCCGGCCGGGCGGTCAGCAGCCAGCCGCAGCCGATGATCAGCACCGCTTCGAGCGCCGCGCTCAGCCCGGCGGCGAAGCCGGACAGCCCGGCCGCGTGCGGCCCGGTGCCGATGCCGTCCCCGGTCGCCTGGGTGATCAGGTAAAGCGCCAATATCAGCCCGTTCAGCCACGCCCCGGCCTGGAGCAGGCCACGGGATGGCCTGATTACTGCTACCGCCGCCCATGCCGCCTGCAGCCAGGCGGCAATCAGCATGGACAGGCTGAATAGCCAGTACCCCGCGAAATAGTCGGCCGCGGCCGCGAAATGGATCACCGCGGCCGCGGCGCTCAGCACGGCCAGGCAGGTCAGCACGACCCGGCCGAGCGGGATTTCATGATCAGCTTGGTGTATTTCCCCGTCTTTGCCCGTCATCGTGGAACTGCCCCCAGATATGTCGGCTCTGGCGCGGCCGCGGCGGCCACCGGTTGGTGTGGCGGCTTTGGCCGCACCGCCATTCTGTGCCGCCGCCGCCCGGCGGCACATCGGGCTGTGGGCTGATTTCCGGCATCCATTCCTGGGTGCATACCGGTACATCCACGGACTGAGCGGGCCCGCCGTGAGATGCGGGCGCTAGCCGAGCTGGGGGAGCACCTCGGCGGCCAGCCGCTCGGCCTGGCCGGCCTGGTCGAACAGCGCGGTGCACAGGATCAGTTCCGCGCCCGCGTCGGCCACCGCGCGCAGCCCGGCCGCGCACTGATCCGGGTTACCGGCGATGGCGGCCGCCTCGATCTGCTCGGACCGCCGGCCGTAGATCCGTTCCAGCGCGGCGTTCATCCGGGTCCGGGCCTGCTCCGCGTCGTCGGCCACCGCGATGTACACCCGCTTGGCCAGGCCGAACTCCGCAGCCGGCCGGCCCGCCGTGGTCAGCGCCTCGCGCACGGTCGTGACCTGCCCGGCGAACGTCGCGGTGGGGGTGGAGCCCGCGCCGAAGAACCCGTCGCCCAGCCGCACCGCGCGGCGCAGCGCGGCCGGGCCGTTGGCGCCGATCCAGACCGGCGGGTGCGGCTTCTGGGCCGGCTTGGGTTCCATCGCGGCCCCGTGTAGCTGCCAGAACTCGCCGTCGAACGTGACCCGCGGCTCGGTCCACAGTGCCTTCATCAGCTCCAGGCCTTCAGTGAACCGGGCCACGTACCGGTGCGGGTCCACCCCGAACGCGGCGAACGGCCGCGCCGGGCCGCCGGTGCCCACGCCGATCTCGGTCCGGCCCTGGCTGAGCTGGTCCAGCGTGCTCAGGCTCTTGGCCAGGTGCACCGGGCTGTACAGGGTGGACACGAACACCACGCAGCCGAGCCGCAGCCGCTCCGTGCACGCCGCCGCGTAGGTCATCGCCTCGACCGGCGCCAGTTGCGGCCCGGTGCCCAGCACCGACTCCTGCGCCCAGGCGCTGTCGTAGCCCAGCTCCTCGACCCGGGCGAAATAGCTGCGGAACGCGCCCGGGTCGAACTCGCCGTCCGCGAAGAACTGCGGGATCGCGATAGCAAACCTCATGCGCCGAATCGTAATCAGCGCGCTCACAGACCGGGACGCCACTCCGGGCTACGGCTGCGTCGTAGCTGGGCATCCTGGGCTGCGGCGGCCAGTTCCGGCTTGCCCACCTTGAGCGGCGCGGGCGCGGTGAGCACCGGGAGACAGGTCATCCGGAGCACCCGCTCCCGGACACCCCGGCTGAGCATCCGGCGCATCCCGAGCCGCCGGCAGGAGCCGAGCACGATGACATCCGCCGACCAGCGCCCGGCCTCGGCCACCAGGTGGTCGGCCACGCCGAAGCAGGTGGACACGGCGGCCAGGCCGGAGGCCTGGATACCAGCCCGGTGCAGCTCGGTGACGGCGTCTGCGACCAGCGCGGTCGCCTCGTCCGCGGTCTCCACGGTCAGCCCGCGGCCGCCCAGCTGGAACTCGTTGACGTGCACCACCCGGACCGCTGCACCCGGGCCGGCCAGCGCCATGGCGAAACTCAGCGCGACCTGCCCGGAATCCGAGCTGTCCAGCGCGAGCAAGATCCGGTTGAGCATGGCACGGCCCCGTGGCTAGTCGGCTGCCTGGCACCCAGGCCTCATGTTTCGGTCAGATTACTGACCTAGCACGCGAATCAGCAGGGCACAAGGTCACACGTCACCGGACGGCAAGGTACCCCGCCGCTCGGCCGTGATGGCGGCCAGCACTCGAGCGGTGTCGGTCAGGTCAGGCAGTACCGTGTCGGCCCCAGCGGCGGCCAGCTCGGCCGCGCTGGAGCCGCCGGTGGCCACGGCGATGGACCGGGCACCGGCGAGCTGGGCCGCCTCGATGTCCAGCGGGGTATCGCCGATCAGCACGGTGGCCCGGCCCGCGAAGTCGCCGCCGTAGGCCGCGGCCGCCCGGGCCCGGGCCAGCGGGACCAGGTCGGCGCGGATCTCGTGCGCGTCGCCGTACGCGCCGACCCGCAGGTCCAGGAACCGGTCCAGGTCCAGCGCGGCCAGCTTGGCCGCGGCGGTGGCCTGCATGTTCCCGGTCAGCACCGACTGCACCAGCGGCTCCCCGTGATCTGGCCCGCCGTGGTCTGGCCTCCGGTGGTCCGGCCCGCCGCGGCCACCGGCCAGCGCGGCCACCGCGGCGAGTGCCTCGGTGGCCCCGGGCAGCGCCCGGCCGCTCTCCCGGACCAGGCCGCCGAGCTGCGGCGCAAGGCCGGCCACGAGCTCGCTGGAACGCGGGCAGCTCGGCCTGCGGCTCGGCCACCCCGGAGCGGGTGAGCACCTCGAGCTGGATGGCCCGGTCGGTCCGCCCGGCCAGCGCCGGGGTGTGCGGGAAGTCGCGGCCGAACATCTCGGTGAACGCGCGCCGGATCAGCTGGATGCCCGCGCCTCCGGCGTCGAGCAGGGTGTGGTCCACATCCCACAGCACCAGCAGGCTCACCCGAGGAACGTACCAGTCCGGGGGGACGCCCCGCGGACCCCCGATCCCGCTTCGCGCCGAGCGGCGGCAAGCCGCCGCGATCAATCTGGCCAGGGCCCGTGTCTGGCGGCAAAACGACCTAACCGGCGATTAGACTCGCGCCGACAGCAGTGGTGGCGGAGCGGGGGGTGCCAGGTGGCCGGCCGGATCCGCGACGAGGACATCGCGCTCGTCCGGGAGAGATCAGCCATCGACGAGGTGGTCGGCGAGTACCTCCAGCTGCGCAGCGCGGGCGGCGGCTCGCTCAAGGGGCTGTGCCCGTTCCACGACGAGAAGACCCCCTCGTTCAACGTCACCCCGGCCCGCGGCCTGTGGTATTGCTTCTCCTGCGCCGAGGGCGGCGACGTCATCAAGTTCGTGCAGAGGATCGACAGCCTGTCCTTCGTCGAGGCGGTGGAACGGCTGGCCGCCCGGGCCGGCCTCGAGCTCCGCTACGAGCAGGGCGGGCAGGTCCCCGGCCGGGAGCACAGCCAGCGGCGCAGGCTGATCGAGGCGCACAAGGCGGCGGCGGAATTCTTTACCGAACGCCTGCCCGGGGCCGGTGCCGCCGCGGCGCGCGCGTTCCTCGCCGAGCGGGGTTTCGAGCAGGCCGACGCGGAGCGGTTCGGCGTCGGCTACGCCCCGGCCGAATGGGAGGCGCTGACCAGGCACCTGCGCGGCCGCGGCTTCACCGAGCAGGAACTGCTGGCTGGCGGGCTGGCCACCCAGGGCCGCCGCGGTGCGATGGACCGGTTCCGGAACCGGCTCATCTGGCCGATCCGTGACCTGACCGGCGACGTGATCGCGTTCGGCGCGCGCAAGCTCAACCCGGACGAGGACGGCCCCAAGTACCTGAACACGCCGGAGACCCCGCTGTTCAGGAAGAGTTCCGTGCTGTACGGCGCGGACCTGGCCAAGCGGGACATCGCGCAGCGCCGCCAGGCGGTCATCGTCGAGGGCTACACCGACGTGATGGCCTGCCACCTGGCCGGCGTGACCACCGCAGTGGCCACCTCCGGCACCTCGTTCGGCGAGGACCACGTCAAGATCCTGCGCCGGCTGCTGATGGACGCGGACTGGCAGGTCGCCGAGGTCATCTTCACGTTCGACGGCGACGCGGCCGGGCAGAAGGCGGCGCTGCGTGCGTTCGCCCTGGAGGAGCGGTTCGCCACGCAGACCTTCGTGGCCGTGCAGCCGGACGGGCTCGACCCCTGTGACCTGCGACTGAAGCAGGGCGACGCGGCGGTCCGCGAGCTGATCGCGCGGCGCCAGCCGGTGTATGAGTTCGCCGTCCGCAGCGAGCTGGCCCGGCACAACCTGGACACCAACGAGGGCCGGCTGGCCGCGCTGGACGCGGCCGCGCCGATCGTCGCCCGGATCAAGGACCGCGGCCTGCGTGACCGGTACGCGGTCAGCCTGGACCGCTGGCTCGGCCTGCTGAACGAAGAGTTCGTGCTATCCCGCGTACGAGCCAGTGCTAGCCCGGGGGGGCGACCCCCCGGAACCCCCCGATCGCCGCTCCGCGCCGAGGCCGGACAAGCCGGCCGTGCGGGCTCGCGATCGCCGCTTCGCGGCGAGACCGGCCAGGCTGAGGCCGACGTTGGGCCGGCCTATAACGCGAGCGAACCGGTGGTCAACCTGGAACGCCAGGCCCTCAAGCTCGCTATCCAGCGGCCCGCGCTCTGCGGTCCCGTCTTCGATGCGCTGCCCCCCGAGGGCTTCTCCGTTCCGGTTCACCGGGCAGTCCGCGAGATCATCTCAAGCTGCGGGGGAGTAGCCGGGGCCAAATCGGCCCGGGATTGGGCCGCGCGCTTGATCGATGCTGCCCCCAATGACCGGGCCAGGGAGTTCCTCACCAGACTGGCTGTGGAACCCATCGAGACGCCACGCAAGGACGGGGAACCGGACGCGCGGTTCGCCGAGGCCGTACTGGCCCAGGTGGAAGATCTGGCGGTGAGCCGCCAGATCGCTGAACTCAAGTCGCGGCTGCAGCGTCTCAGCCCGGTGGATACCAAGGATTACAACCGGACGTTCGGGGACCTGGTGGCTCTTGAGCAGCGGCACAAAGCGCTGATGGGCCGGGCTTCCGGGGCGATCTGAGCCGTGGCCGGCGGCTGGCGCATTATCGGCCTGGCCGCCGCACATGCTACTTACCTGATGGTGACAAAATTAACCCCACCGTTACCTAGGCTTCGTGGCGCACACTGGTCTGCGTGACCCTTACGTTACTTCCCAGTGGCGGTCTGTCAGCGGAACAGGTGGCGGAGCTGGTCGCACGGGCCAGGGAGCGCGGCACCGTTACCGCGGCTGACATTACGGCCGCACTAGATGCCGCCGAGCTCCCGGCCGACGCCTTCGAGAACGTGGTGCGCATGCTCACGGACGAGGGCGTGGAGATCACCGACCCGCCCCCCGACGAAGCGGCGGAGGCGCCCCGTGGCGCGGCCGATCCTGGCCAGCGGGCCGGCACGGGTGATCTGGTCCGTATCTACCTGCGCGAGATCGGCCGGGTGCCGCTGCTCACCGCGTCGGACGAGGTCGAGCTGGCCAAGTCCATCGAGGCCGGGCTGTTCGCCGAGGAGAAGCTGCAGGGCGGCTTCCCGCTGCTCGACGCGCACCGTGCCGAGCTGGGCGAGCTGGCCTCGGACGGGCTGCGCGCCAAGCAGCGGCTGATCGAGGCCAACCTGCGCTTGGTCGTCTCCATCGCCAAGCGGTACATCGGCCGTGGCCTGGTCTTCCTGGACCTGATCCAGGAGGGCAACCTGGGCCTGATCCGCGCGGTGGAGAAGTTCGACTACACCAAGGGCTACAAGTTCTCCACCTACGCCACCTGGTGGATCCGGCAGGCCATCACCCGGGCCATCGCCGACCAGGCGCGCACCATCCGGATCCCGGTGCACATGGTGGAGACGATCAACAAGATGGCCCGGGTGCAGCGCCAGCTGCACCAGGACCTGGGCCGGGAGGCCACCCCGGACGAGATCGCCGCGGAGATGGGGCTCAGCGCGGACCGGGTGGCCGAGATCCAGCGCATCGCCCAGGAGCCGGTATCCCTGCAGTCGCCGATCGGCGAGGAAGACTCCGACCTGGGCGACTTCATCGAGGACGCGGACGCCGTGGTGCCGATCGAGGCGGCCGCGTTCATCATGCTGCAGGATCAGCTGGAGCAGATCCTGGACACCCTCAACCCGCGCGAGCAGAAGATCATTCAGCTCCGGTTCGGCCTGATGGACGGCCACCCGCGCACGCTGGAGGAAGTCGGCCGGGAGTTCGGCGTGACCCGGGAGCGGATCCGCCAGATCGAGTCCAAGACGCTGGCCAAGCTGCGCCACCCGAGCCGCGCCCAGATGCTCCGCGAATACCTGGGCTAGCCGCCGCCTCACTGAGAGCCTGTTTGGAAGCCTCAGATGGCTTGCGGCGTGGTTGCCGCGGTACCCGGTGCGGTGCTGGCCGGGGGGTTAGGTGGCGCGGCGGCGGACCAGCCAGATGGTGGCGGCGAGGAGCAGGATTGACAGGGCGAGCAGCCAGCCGCCCTCGATCCACTGGAACGGCCAGAACCGGCTGCCGGGCTGGTAGCTGGTCCAGTGCGTGTAGCCGTGCTGGGCCAGGCACTGCGGGCCGTTGAGCACGTGGGCCACGCCCCCGCCCACGTGGAGCACGCGCCTGCCCACGGCGCCGCAGAGCTGCGTGAGGGCGCTGACTATCCCGTTGCCATGGTCGCCGAACGCGAACGTGCCGCCCTTGGTGTACCAGCCGCTGATGACCCACGCCGAGCCGGGCGGGTTCGGGTTACTGGTGACCAGCGGTGTGATGTAGTGCTCACGCAGCCACAGGCCGGTGGTGAAGGCGAGCCCGGCGTAGACGGCCAGGGTGGCGGCGATCGCCGGGACGGCCCGGCGGATAACCATCCCGGCCAGGACGCCGATCGCGAAGGCGGCCAGGGCCCAGGCGGCGAACGCGACGCCGAGCAGGCCGAACACGCGGGCCGAGAGCGGGATCGCGTAGCCCGCGGCCGCGAACGGCTGGTTGTACCAGGAAAACAGCACGGTCAACGCCCCGGCCGCGGCTGTCACCGCGACCGCGAGCGGCACTAGCTTGCCGACCGTCCAGCGGAGCCGGCCGATGCCCTGGGTCCAGGCGTACCGGTAGGTGCCGGTTTCCAGCTCCCTGCCTAGTACCGGCGCCCCGGTGAACGCCCCGATCAGCGCCGGCACCGCTTGCAAGGCGATGCTGACCAGGATCGCGGTCTCGCCGTATTTGCCGGTGAAGTTGATGCTGCAGGCGGTTGAGCTGGCCGGGTGGCAGTAGGTCGCCTCGGCGTGGTGCATCTGCAGGCCGGTCAGCCACAGGTACACAGCGACCGCGCCGAGGAAGGCGGCCACGGCGCCCAGCGCGGCCCGGTGCTGCCGCCAGGTGGCCCAGGCCATCCGCCGCAATGGCAGCGGCCGCAGGCGCGCGTCCTCCCCCGGGCGGGCGGGTATGGTCGGCGCGGTCATCTGATCACCTTCGATGGCTCGGC
This sequence comes from uncultured Actinomycetes bacterium, assembly GCA_963758575.1. Taxonomy (GTDB): domain Bacteria; phylum Actinomycetota; class Actinomycetes; order Streptosporangiales; family Streptosporangiaceae; genus RYN-230. Next base: position 3,425 of record CAVWWE010000039.1, on the reverse strand, counting down.
CTGCCGGCTCCGGGCCGGGCCGGGCAGCGCTGCGGCGCCGGGCTCGCGCAGGTAGGCCAGGGCGAGTTCTTCAAGGCCGACCGGGTGTGCCTCCCAGCCGGGCGGGACCGGGTCGCCGGCCGTGGCGCGGACCAGCAGGTGAGCCTGCGCCGCGCCGCGGCGGGCGTGCACCACTGGCCGCTGGGTGTACGTGTCGGCCTCGGCGGCGGGGCCGGTCAGCATGCGGTGGCTGGCGAGCACGTCATCGACCTGCCCGGCCACCTGCACCTGGCCCCTCGACAGCAGGATCAGGTAGTCGGCCACCCGCTCCAGGTCGGCCAGCACGTGCGAGGACAGCACCACCGACACGCCGTCGGCAGCCGCTGCGGTCATCACGTTGGCCATGAAGTCGTGCCGGGCGATCGGGTCCAGCATCGACACCGGCTCATCGAGGATCAGCAGCTTCGGCCGGCGGGCCAGCGCCAGGGTCAGCGCGAGCTGTGCCCGCTGCCCGCCAGACAGCTTCCCGGCCTTGCGGTCCAGCGGGATGCCGAGCTCGGCCAGCCGGGCGCGGGCGTAGGGCTTGTCGAAGCGCCGGTTCAGGGTGGCCGTCAGGTGCAGCATGTCGGCGGCGGACAGGTTCTTGTACACCGGCGTGTCCTGGGCGACGAACGCGATGCCGTCCAGCGCGGCCCGCGACCCGGCCGCCAAGCCGCCGAGCACCGAGACCGTGCCCGCGGACGGGGACGCAAGCCCGACCGCCAGGTTCAGCAGCGTGGTCTTGCCGGCGCCGTTCGGGCCGATCAGCGCGGTCACATGCCCGGCCGTGACCGCCAGCGTGCACTCGCGCAGCGCCCAGGTCCGGCCGTAGCGCTTGCCCAGGCCGCTGGCCTCGATCACGTTGACGTTCATGCGATGTCCTCCTTTTCGCCGCTCGCCGCGCCGCGGCGCACCCCTGTGCCGCCGCGCTCATGGAAATCCCGCAGTGCGCTGGTGAACAGCGCGACCATCCCGTCCTCGTCCAGTCCCGCCTTATCCGCGGCGGTCAGCCAGCCGAGCAGGGCCTTGCGCAGCCCGGTCAGCTCAGGAAGCGCGATCTGGGTGAGGGTGGCCCGGACGAACGTGCCCTGGCCGGGCCGGCCGGGCCAGGCCCTTGACCTCCAGCTCCTTGTAGGCCTTCAGCACCGTGTTCGGGTTGATCGCCAGGGAGGCGACCGCGTCCCTGACCTTCGGCAGCTGATCGCCCGGCTTGAGGTAGCCCAGCCGCAGCGCGTGCTCCACCTGCTGCACAAGCTGCAGGTAGGTCGGCACCCCGGAGGACGGATCCAGGCGGAACTCGATCGGCGACCCGGCCGCCATCCTCCCGGACGGGGCCGTGTCACCCCCGCCGGAGCCGGGCGGGGAGACGCCACGGTCCCGCCCGATCCCTTTATCTATATCCATAGGACAAAGATACAACTGCGGGCGGCGCTGTCAGGCCATGCCTGCGGCAAGGCGCGGGTGAGAAGGTAGCCGAGCCGTTCCGGGTCAACTTTCACCGCCAGGCGACGCGATCGACGACCGGATCGCCGAGATCCTGAACGAACTGCCCGAAGAGCCGAACGCCACCCGTCCGCACCGGCGGATGCCCCAGGTGCTCGGCAGGGCCGACCTCATCCTGGCCCTGATCGCGAGCGTCCGCCTGCGGCACAACGCGCCGGCCGCATGGACGATCTGGCCCGCGACCGCCACGCGGACCAGTCCGCGTGGCGGTTTCAGTCACGTTGTGCGGCGCGGGCGCCGCTGGGTCAGGCCTGAGTGTCTGGGCCTGGTGGCGGGCTGGCGGGCGGTGGGCCCGGCTCGGTGCCCGGCTGCTCCGCACTCGGCCACGGGGCGGTGCCGGTGCCGGTCTGTGCGCCCGGCCCGGCGGCCTGCGTGCCCGGCCCGGCCGACGGCGCGTCCGGCCCAGGTCCGGGCTGCGCGGGCCAGGCGGGCTCGGCCGCCGGTGTGGTGTGCGCGGCGGTGAGCCGGTAGTAGACCAGCGTCACGACCAGGGCCAGGAACGGCGCGACCAGCGTGCCGGACACGATGTTGCTGATGAAGTTCCTGGCCACGATGGGCAGCGCCAGCAGGATGAGGCCGAGCACGATGTCGAACACGATGAGGATCAGGAACACCAGCACGTAGGTGCCGAACACGTGCCAGGCGTAGCCGCGCACCGTTGCCAGCTCTTGCTGAACGAGCCGAACACGCCCTCACCGCCGATCACGATGCTGGGCACGATCAGTGACCAGAACGTCAGCAGGATCAGCCCCGGCACGATGATCAGTGCGAAGCCAATCGCGATGCCGATACCGGCCAGGATGGACGCGGCGATGACCGCGGGCAGGTACGGCACCACCGCCGACACCGTCTCGCCCAGGTTCAGGTCCGCCCGGCCGTCCCGGACGTCCTGTACCGCCTTGACCAGGGCCGCCTGGACCAGGAAGGCCGCGATCACGCCGATGATCAGGCCGACGAACGTGCCAACGGCGCTGGCGAGGGATAGCAGCGCCACGATCGCGGCGGCCACCAGGTAGATGACGAATGCAATGAGCAGGAAGTGCCCTGCGAACCGCTTGTAGTACGACCAGGACTCGCCCAGTACCCCGGATAGTGGACTCATGCGCTCGTTATACCGTGACCTTTAGTGATCAAAACAGCACGACACGGCTGGTTCGCCGGGTTGTTGCGGATCGCCGCGCCCAGGCCAGCTCAGTGCTACGGCTGGCTGCCTGACCCGGTAGCGCCGGGCGCCTTGTTATACGTGCTGCCGGACTTGGCGTGGCCGTTGGCTTCCCGGGCCCGCATGCCGGGGATCTTGTCGCCGACCGTCTGCGCCGCGCGGTCCTTGGCCGTGCGGGCCAGATTAGCTGCCTGCGCCTGGGCCGCCCCGGCCGCCTGCTGGACTGCTGGGCTGTCCTTCGCCTTGCTGGCCAGCGTCTTGATCTGCTCGTAGCGTTCCCGGCCTGCTCGGGCGCCGACTACGAAGCCCACCGCGAACCCGGCGAGGAACGGAAACCGGTACCCGATCTGGCACCTTCTCTCTCGGCTAAGTTCATTGCGCACCCGGTTAGCTGCGCAGAAGTTGACCTTCCCCGGTTGGAGGGCCGTACTCACCCGCACGGCCACCGTCCCAGGTGCGCTACCCTTATCCCCGCGGCGAGAGCAGCCCGGAACCCCATCCGGCCAGCTGATCGCCGCCGATCCCGCGTAGCTCAATCGGCAGAGCGTCCGGCTGTTAACCGGCAGGTTATAGGTTCGAGTCCTATCGCGGGAGCCTTGCGTATCAGTGCAGGACAGCCCGGGCTCCGGCCGGGGCTGTCGCGTTTTGCGTCGTCCTGGGTACGACAGTTGTGCAGACCTGGACGACAAGGAGCCCATATGTCTGACTTCACCGAGCAGCAGGAGCCGAAGTTCAGCTTCCC
>CAVWWE010000038.1:0-27270 GCA_963758575.1 uncultured Actinomycetes bacterium | reverse complement strand
ATCCTAGACCCGGACCCCGGCGTGAAGAGGTGGCGAAGACCAGCCGCCGGCTGCGGTAGGCGCCGGGCTGGTTCTCGTGCAGGTTGTGCGCGCCGAAGCGGAGCGGCAGCTGGTCATAGCGGCCGGCGGGTGGCGGGCAGAGCGCGGCCACCCGCGGCGCGGCCGACACGTCGATCACCCGGATGGCCCGCTGCGGCGCCTGCGGCCCGTTGCTGACCTGCTCGTCGGTGACCACCACGAGCTGCCGGCCGGGCAGCGGCAGGCAGGTGTGCGTCGAGCCGCCGTCCCAGCGCAGCTGCCGGCCTGCCGGGGCCGGGTGATGTCCGACACGTCCAGGATGACCAGGCCGGCGTCGTCGTAGCCGAGGTAGGCGCGGTCGCCGTCCAGCAGCGCGTGGTGCGCCGCGTACCGCTCGCCCGGCCGCCAGGTGGGCTGCTCACCGGTCCGCTGGCCGGGCCACCACCAGCGGGCCGCCTCGGCCGGCCGGGCCGGGTCGGCCAGGTCCAGCACCACCCAGATCCGGTCGCTGTACCCGGCCGGGATGGCCGACATGTGCGCGTACCGGTCCCCGGTCCACACCACCCGGTGCACCCCCCGGCCGGTACTGGGCCAGAACCCGATCTGCTCCGGGCGCAGCGGGTCAGCCAGCTGGTACACGGCCAGCCCGGCGGAGAACGGCTCGGTCATGGCCGCCCGGTACGGGAACTTCTCGTGGTTCACCAGCAGCAGGCCGGCCGCCACCTGGACCTTGTGGGTGTGCGTGCCGGCCGGCGCCGGCCACTGGGCCACCAGCTGCGGCCGGGCTGGGTCGGCGACGTCCAGGATCGAGGTGCCCATCCCGGACGTGCCCAGGTGCCCGACGTACAGCGCGTCGCCGGCCCGGATCACCTGCATGCCGTCGCCGTGGCCGCCCAGGTCGTGCTGGGCCAGCAGGCGCAGCCCGGAGGCCTCCCCGGCGATCATCCCGTGCGGGCCCCCAGCTGCTCGGCTACCCAGTCGGCGGTCCGGTAGCGGTGGAACGGGGCCAGGTTGGCGCAGCCGTGGTTGCCCTGCTCGAGCAGCAGCAGCTCACTGCGGCCGCTGGCCTCCTCGACCAGCCGGGCGGCGTCCTGCCACGGGATGAGCCGGTCCAGCTTGCCCATCACGGCCAGCAGCGGGCAGTGGATCTTCTCAGCCCGCCCGGTCAGGCTGAGCTGGCCGGCCGCGGCCCGGGCCGCGGCCATGTCCGGGGACTTGGACCGGACCCGGAACGCCTCCCTGGTCAGGCTGGGCCGCTGGTCCCAGTGCTCGGCGAAGTTGTACGGGCCGGCCAGTGCCACGCAGGCGCGGACCCGGTCGTCGCCGCTGGCCACCCGGGGCGCGTAATACCCGCCCAGGCTGACTCCCCAGACCCCGATCCGGGCCGCGTCCAGCCCGGGCTCGGTGCTCAGCTGGTCGATGATGGCCGCCCCGGGCACCTCCCAGTCGCCCCGGATGGCCAGGTCGTACTCGGCCTCGCCCTGCCCCGGGCCGTCCACGCTGAACGTAGCGACGCCGCGGGCCAGGAACAGCTCCTCGGTGCTGCGCAGCTCCTCCTTGGTGGAGTCCAGCCCGGGGATCATGATCATGACTGGGTGTGGCCCCGCCGCGGCCGGCTGGCGGAGCACCCCGACCAGGCGGGACCCGCCGAACGGGATCTCGATCCGGCGGCCGGGCGGGTCCAGGTAGGGCAGCGCGTCATCCAGGCAGCGCACCGCGGCCCGGTGCGCGGTGCGCATCTGGTCCAGGTCGTTGACGAACAGGAACTTGGCGAAGTGGTAGTAGACGGCCGCCTGGGCCAGGTGCGCGCCGGCGGACATCTGGTGGCCCGCGGCCAGCGCGGCCCGGCCGAGTTCCTCGTGCTCGGCGCCGACCGTGCTCCACGCGGCGCACCAGTCCTCCCAGCGCTGCAGGCCGCTGGTGATCCGCTCGAAGTCCCCGGCTGTCACGCCGTTCGTGGTGAACCGCGGCGCCCAGTGCGAAATCGCCATCGCTACCCGCTCGTCCACTCTGTGCCTCCCTGTCCCGTGCCGTCCGCTCGCTCCTGGCCAAACCTGCAAACGAATGCATACTCTGTGCGGATGGGCAGCGTCAACATCCAGCTCACCGTCAACGGGTCGGCGCAGGTCGTCAGCAGCGAGCCGGACACTCCGCTGCTCGACGTGCTCCGGCATGATCTGGGCCTGGCCGGCCCCCGGTTCGGCTGCGGCATCGGGCTGTGCGGCGCGTGCTTCGTGCTCATCGACGGCCAGGCCAGATCGTCCTGCGACTTCCCGGCCTGGGCGGCCGAGGGCAAAGAGGTGACCACGGTCGAAGGGCTGGCCGACGGCGGCGAGCTGCACGCGGTGCAGCAGGCGGTGATCGACGAGCAGGCCGCCCAGTGCGGCTACTGCACCTCCGGGATGATCATGAGCGGGGTGGCGCTGCTGCGCCGCAACCCGGCGCCCACCGAGCGGGAGGTGCGCACGGCGCTGGACGGCAACCTGTGCCGGTGCGGGACGCACCAGCGGATCGTCCGGGCCGTGCTACTCGCGGCGGCGCGGACCGCACCGGCCGGGGCCACGGAATGACGCCATCCCCCAGCCTGGCGGCCAACCCGGAGCTGGGCCGCTGGCTCGACTTCAGCCGCCCCGGCCGGGTCATCATCCGCCCCGGCAAGGTCGAGTACGGCCAGGGCGTGTGGACCGCACTGGCCCAGATCGCCGCGGAGGAACTCGACGTCGCACTGGATCAGGTCGAGGTGGCCCCGGTCAGTACGGACACCAGCCCGGACGAGGGGGTTACCTCGGGCAGCCGGTCGATCGAGGATTCCGGCGGCGCGCTGCACCAGGCCTGCGCGCAGGCGCGGGCCGCGTTCCTGGCCGCGGCCGCGGCCAAGCTGGACACGAGCCCGGCCCAGCTGACCGTCCGGGACGGCGAGTTCTGCACGGCCGGCGGCGCCGGCCCTGGACTCGCCAGCACTGAACTTGCCAGCACTGAACTTGTCAATACCGGGCTCAGCTACTGGACGCTGGACGAGCCGGGCCTGCTGGACCGGGCCGCCGCCGAGCCGGCCGTAGCCAAGCCGGCCAGCCAGTGGTCGGTGGCGGGCCGCAGCGCGCCGCGGCGTGACCTGCCGGACAAGGCGACCGGCCGCCCCCGCTTCCTGCACGACCTGGTGCTGCCGGGCATGGTGTTCGGCCGGGTGATCCGGCCGCCAGGCCCGGCCGCCACGCTGGACGGGGTCGGGCCGGCCGACCTGCCGGACGGCGTGCTGGCCGTGCTGCGCGACGGGTCGTTCCTCGGCGTGCTGGCCCGCCAGGACCGGATCGCGGTGGCCGCCGCGGCCCGGCTGGCCCGGGCGGCCCGGTGGACGGTCCGCGAGTCGCTGCCCGACGAGCGGGACCTGAAGGGCTTCCTGCTCAGCCAGCCCACCGAGGACCAGGCGGTGGTGCAGCGGCACGACCCGGCCGCGGTGGCCCAGGTGCGCAGCACGCACCAGGCCGAGTTCACCCGGCCGTTCATCGCGCACGCCTCGATGGCGCCGAGCTGCGCGATCGCCCGCTGGGACAGCGGCCCGGACGGCACGCCGCGGATCACCGTGTGGACGCACAGCCAGGGGCCGTTCCCGCTGCGCCGGGCGCTGGCCGCCGGGCTGGGCCTGGACCCGGGCCAGCTGACCGTGCACCACGTCGAGGGGGCCGGCGTGTACGGGCACAACGCCTCGGACGACGCGGCCGCCGACGCGGTGCTGCTGGCCCGGGAGCTGCCCGGCCGCCCGGTGCGGGTGCTCTGGTCCCGCGAGGACGAGCTCGGCTGGGGGCCGGTCGGCCCGGCCATGCTGGCCCGGCTGTCGGCCGGGCTGGACGGGTCCGGCCGGATCCAGACCTGGCGGCAGGACGTGTGGAGCAACGGCTTCCTCGGCCGGCCGGGCATCGGCGGCGAGCCACGGCTGCTCGGGCTGTCGCACACCGCCGGGGGCACGCCGATCCCGGCCGCGCCGGACGGGGTGCCCAGCGGCGCGATGGGCGCCACCCGCAACGCGGTGCCCGGCTACGACATCCCGGACCTGGCGGTGACCCGGCACCGGCTGCGCACGATGCCGATCCGGACCTCGTCGCTGCGCTCGCTGGGCGCGTTCCTGAACGTGTTCGCGATCGAGTCGTTCATGGACGAGCTGGCCGGGCTGGCCGGCGCCGACCCGGCCGCGTTCCGGCTGGCCCACCTGACCGACCCGCGGGCCCGCCGGGTCATCGAGGAGGTGGCCGGCTTCGCGGGCTGGGCGGGCCGGCCCCGCACCGAGGGCACCGGCTTCGGGCTGGCCTTCGCCCGGTACAAGGGCACCTCCGGCTACTGTGCGGCGGTGGCCGAGGTGGCCGCGGACACCAGCATCGCGCTGCGCCGGCTGTGGCTGGCCGTGGACGTGGGCCGGGTGATCAACCCGGACGGCGTGCGCAACCAGGTCGAGGGCGGGGCGCTGCAGAGCGCGAGCTGGGCGCTGCGCGAGCGGGTCCGCTTCGACCGGACCCGGATCACGTCGGTCACCTGGGAGAGCTACCCGATCCTGCGGTTCACCGAGATGCCCGAGGTGGCGGTGCGCGTGGTGGCCTCGGACGAGGCGGAGACCGGTGCGGGCGAGCTGGCCCAGGGCCCGGTGGCGGGCGCCATCGGCAACGCGGTGGCCGCCGCGGCCGGCGTCCGGGTCCGCGACCTGCCGCTGACCACCGAGCAGATCACCCGGGCCATCGAGGAGTCCTGAGCCAGACCGACAGGTGCGCGGGCTCCAGCGTCCGCTGCACCGCGCTGGCCAGGTCATCCCGGACGTTACCGCTACGTCGCGAACAGCACGCTGACGGACTCGCCCTCATGGATCCGGCGGATGGCCTCGGCCAGCGCCGAGGCCAGCGAGATGACGGTCAGCTTGCCGCCGAGCAGCTTCTCCGGGATCGGCACCGTGTTGGTGGTGACCACTTCGATCACCTCCGGCGCGGCCTCGATCCGCTGCAGCGCCCCGTCGGTGAACAGCCCGTGTGTGCAGGCCACCCGGACCGACCGCACGTCCCGCTCGCGCAGCCGGTCGAGCAGTTCCATGATCGTGCTGCCGCGGGCGATCTCGTCGTCCAGCACGATCACGTCCCGGCCGGTCACGTCGCCGATGATCGAGGTGATGATGACCTGCTCGTCGCTCAGCCGCTGCTTGGCGCCCGCCGCCAGCGGCAGGTCCAGCCGCCGGGCGAACGCGGCCGCCGCCTTGGCGTTGCCCAGGTCCGGGGAGACCACGACGGTATTGGACAGGTCCTGGCCGCGGAAGTGGCTGGCCAGCTCGCGGAGCGCGTGCAGGTGGTCCACCGGGACCGAGAAGAACCCGTGCACCTGCGGGGAGTGCAGGGTCATCGTGAGCACCCGGTTGGCGCCCGCCGCGACCAGCAGGTCGGCGACCATGCGGCCGCCGATGGACACCCGGGGCATGTCCTTCTTGTCCGACCGGGCGTACGCGTAGTGCGGGATCACCGCGGTGACCCGGGCCGCCGAGGCGCCACGCGCCGCGTCCAGCATCAGCAGCAGCTCGACCAGGTGCTCCTGCACCGGAGGGGACAGCGGCTGGATGAGGAACACGTCGCGTTCCCGGCAATTGGACTGGAGCTGGACCTCCAGGCAGTCGTTGGCGAACCGGATCAGCCGCACTGGGCGCAGCCGTTCACCCAGGTGGGTGCAGATCTCGGCCGCCAATTCAGGGTGGGCGCTGCCGCTGAACACCGCGATCTCCCGCACCCGCCCAGGTTAATGGGTGCTATCCCGCCGCGCCCCACCCGGCGGCCAGCCGCTGCCCGGCCAGCCGCAGGTACCGGGCCGGGCCGGCCAGCGCGGCCGGTACCCCGCCGGCCAGCCCGGCCAGGGACAGCACGGGCACACCGGCCGGCGGGCGGGCGGCTACCTGGCCGGCCACCAGCGCGGCCGGCACGCCGGCCGCGGCCGCCGCGGCGAACACCGCCCCGGCCACCTTGCCGGTGCCGGACGTCTGGTCGTAGCGGCCCTCGCCGGTGATGACCAGCCCGGCCCCGGCCAGTGCCTGGTCCAGGCCGGCCAGGCGGGCCAGTTGCGGCGCGCCGGGCACGATCAGCGCGCCCCACGCCGCGGCCAGCCCATAGCCGGTGCCGCCGGCCGCGCCCGCGCCGGGCGCGGCCGGATCGCCGCCGAGCAGCCCGGCCAGCCGGGCCAGGCCACTGTCGAGCAGGGCCACCTGCTCCGGGCGGGCGCCCTTCTGCGGGCCGAACACCGCGGCCGCGCCCGCCGGGCCGAGCAGCGGCGCGCGGACGTCGGACAGGCAGCTGATCCCGCCGGGCGGCGGCGGGCGCAGCCTGGTCAGGTCCACCGCGGCCAGCCTGGACAGCGCGCCGCCGCCGGCCGGCAGCGGGCGGCCGTCGGCGCTGGTGAAGCGGGCGCCCAGCGCGGCCAGCGCGCCGGTCCCGCCGTCGGTCGACGCGGAGCCGCCGAGCGCCACCGTCAGCTGGCGGGCCCCGGCGTCCAGCGCGCGGCCGATCACCTCGCCGAGCCCGATGGTGTGCGCGCCCAGCGGGTCCAGCCGGCTGAGCAGCGGCAGCCCGCTGGCCGCAGCCAGCTCGACCACGGCCGTGCCGTCCGGCAGCACCAGCCACGGGCAGTCCACCGGCTGCCCGGCCGGCCCGGTGACGTGGGCCTGCTGCCAGCGGGCGGCGGGCACCGCGGCGGCCAGCACGTCCAGCGTGCCCTCGCCGCCGTCGGCCAGCGGGACGGTGCGCACCTCGTCCCCGGGCCGGGCCGCCTGCCATCCTTCGGCCAGCGCGGCGGCCGCCGCGGCAGCGGGCAGGCTGCCCTTGAACGAGTCGGGGGCGATCACGACCCTCACGGCTGCGCTGGGCCAGCCGAATTCGCCGCAGTGGCCGGGCTGCCCGATGAGTCCTCCGCCGGGCTGGGCGCGGGCAGCCCGAGGGCGTCCCGGATCGCCTGCTGCACCCCGTCCCGGTCCTGGGTGGCGTCGATGGTCAGCACGTATTCCTTGCGGGCGAAGATGGCCAGCACCGGGTCGGTCTTGTCGTGGTAGTCATGCAGCCGGACGGCCAGCGCCTCCGGGGTGTCGTCCTCGCGGGTGACCAGCGTGCCGCCGCAGACGTCGCACTTGCCCTCTTCCTGGGGCCGGCCCTGGATCAGGTTGTAGTCCAGGCCGCAGCCCGAGCACAGCCGCCGGGCCAGCACCCGCTTGCGCACCTCGGCGTCCGGCATGTCCAGGTGGATCACCGCGTCGATGTCGTAGCTCTCCAGGAAGAACTCGGCCTGCCGGGCATTGCGCGGGAAGCCGTTGACGATGAACCCGTAGTTCCAGTCGTGGTCGGCCAGCCGCTGCGCGGTCACCGCCTCGGCCAGGTCGTCGCCGACCAGCTCACCCGCGGCCATTATCCGGCGGACCTGGGCGCCCATCTTGGTGTGCTGCTGCACGTTCCAGCGGAAGATGTCGCCCACGCTGATGTGCACCAGGTCCAGGTCCCCGGCCAGCCAGCCGGCCTGGGTGCTCTTGCCACTGCCCGGGACGCCGATGATCACGTACTTGCGCATGGGGCTACCTTCGCACACCAGCCGGCGGGTTACCCCACCTGCTCCGGCGCGCACCGGTTGACGCACTCGCCGAGGCCCTCGATGGCACTGCGCATGGTCTGCCCCGGCTGCAGGTAGACCGGCGGCTTGCGGGCGTTGCCCACCCCGCCCGGGGTGCCGGTGAGCAGCAGGTCACCCGGCTGCAGGGTGATCACCTGGCTGGCGTAGGCGGCGATGTCGGCCGGCTTGAACAGCAGGTCGGAGGTCCGCGACTGCTGCATGACCACGCCATCCACCTCGCAGCGGATGTCCAGGTCGGCCGCATCAGCCACCTCGTCGCCGGTGACCAGGAACGGGCCGACGGGGGTGGTGTGCTGGAACGCCTTGCCCTGCAGCCACTGCACGGTGCGGCGCTGCCAGTCGCGCACGCTCACGTCGTTGCTGACCGCGTAGCCCGCGATGGCCGCGGCGGCCTCGTCCCGGCTGGCCCGGTACACCGGCCGGCCGATGATCACCGCGAGCTCGACCTCCCAGTCGATCCGGTCGCTCAGCGCGGGCAGCCTGAGCTCGTCCCGCGCCCCCATCAGGGTGTCCGCGAACTTGGCGAACAGCGTGGGGTACTCGGGCAGCTCACGCCCGGTCTCCAGGATGTGCTCGCGGTAGTTCAGCCCGACGCAGATGATCTTGGAGGGCCGCGGCACCACCGGGGCGTAGCTGGCCACGCCGGCCGGCACCGGGTTGTCCCCGGGCCGCTCGGCCACCGCGGCGTCCCCCGCCTGCGCGGCCAGCAGCTCGCCGACGTCCGCCACGGCCAGCGGGATCAGCATGTCGCCGTCGAGCCGCGCCGCGGTCGTGCCCTCAGGGGTCCGGATGGTGGCAAATCGCATGGGCTGACTGTAGCGATACCACCCGGCCCGGCCGGCCCGGACCCGCCAGGTGCCTCAGCCGCCCCGCCGGGTGAACACGTCGTTGTACGGCGTGGCGTATGCGTCGTTCGCGGTGAACGGGGCCACGCCGAGGGCTTCCTCGATGACGCGGGCGGTCGAGTAGTGGTCATACCGGAGCTGGCTGACGTAGCCGGCCCGCACCGTGGCCCGCGAGCCGACCACGATCGCCGCCACCCGGTTGTCCGCTTCCGCCGTCCGACGGGTCACCCCGGCCTCGTCCCAGGTGATGATCAGCAGCGACTTCTGGGTCCGCCAGGCGGGCGAGTCCAGGATCGGCGTGATGGTCCGGCGCAGCCAGCCATCCTGCACCTCGCGGCTCTTGAGGTTCCCGTTCCCCGCCGACTCGCCGTCGTAGTAATCGTCCGCCGCGATCCAGGAGAACACCGGTGTGGTACTGGCGCTGCGCAAGGCCGGTTTGAGCAGTTTGGTGTCCACCAGGTGCGCCTTGCAGCGGGCCCGGTCGCTGGAGACGTCGGTGTAGTTGATGAACGGCGCATCGTCCGGGTAGTAGTACTTGTCGTACTTGAACTCGGTGCTGGCCCGGTCGTTGCACCGGTAGCCCATGCCCTGCTCGTAGGCCATCCAGCTCATCCCCCGCGCCTGCAGTTCGTCGCCCAGGTTGGGGTGCGGGTCCTTGATGTCCGGCCAGTAGATGGCGCCCTTGGCGTACGTGTCGCCGCCCGCGATGGCCAGGTAGTTCTCGTCGCTCGGGTGGTACACCGCGTGGTAGTTGGCCAGCGCCGCACCCTGGGCCATCAGACTGTGCAGGAACGGCATGTGGGTGTTGCGCCCCAGCACCGCACTCCCGTTGGTGTTCTCCATCATGATCATGAAGACGTGCTGGAACCGGGATGGTGCTGGCCGCGTTCCAGTCGTGGGTGCAGTACCCGGCGCCGGCGTCGCCGTCGGCCAGCAGGTTCCCGCTGGCCCCGGGCGCGCCCCCGGGCAGTCCGCCCGGGGCCAGCACGCTGGCGGCCGCCCCGGGCGGGGCCGTAGCCAGCAGCACGGGCGCCACCAGCGTGGCCAATGCCACGCCGCCGGCGGTGACCCGGCCTGCCCGCGATCTCCCCATCGACCTCAGCCGCTCTGACCGCATGGCACCTCTCCGTGGCCCGGGTCTGCCCGCTCTCCCGGCCCAGCCAACCGCGCCCAGGCCGCCCCGCAGTGAACACCGGCTGTCGCCCCGGTGAAGCCTGCCGGCCCGGCTGGCATGATGACCGGATGACGGTGTCGGCGGATTTCGCCGCCATCCCGGATGGCCAGGTGGCGGCCGAGATCGCCCTGCTGGCCGACGCGATGGAGGCAGCAGCCAGCGCGGGCCGGTACCCGCTGCTCACCGTGGGCCGACCCTGGTCGGCGCACAACCCGGTGCTGCAGGGCGAATTCGCCGCGCCGACCGCGATCCGCTGGTACCTGGAGCGCGAGCTGTCCCGGCTGGCCGCCCGCGGCGCCCGGATCTCGGTCAGCCCGGGCCGGGAGGCACTGGACCTGCACGACCCGAGGATCGGCCCGGCCGTCGACGAGACCCGCTGGGATCTGCGCCGCAAGAAGCTGTTCCTGTTCGCCCCGGAGCGGATGGCGCTGTCCATCGACCGGCTCGAGCACTACACCGGGACACCGGCGGCGGCCTTCCAGCGCTACGTGCTGCTGACCAACTACGCCTGGCACGTCGAGGAGTTCCGCGCCGCGCTGCCCGGCTGTACCGGCCCGGATGGCGACGGCCGGCAGATGCCTGCCTGGCATTACCAGCTGCCTGACCAGGCCGGCCTGACGATGGTGAACATCGGGGTCGGCCCGTCCAACGCCAAGACCATCACGGATCACCTCGCTGTGCTCCGGCCGGATCTGATGCTGATGATCGGGCACTGCGCCGGGCTGCGCAACCACCAGGACATCGGGGACCTGGTGCTGGCCACCGGCTATCTGCGCGACGACCACGTGCTGGATGAGATCCTGCCGCTCAGCGTGCCGGTGCTGGCCAACCACACGCTGAACACGCTGCTGCTGTCCGAGCTGACCGGCCGTGGCCTGCGCAGCCGGATGGGCACCGTGTTCACCACCGCCAACCGGAACTGGGAGCTGAACCTGGCCCTGGTCGCGGACCGGCTGCGGGTGTCCCGGGCGCTGGCCGTGGACATGGAATCGGCGACGGTGGCCGCGAACGGGTTCCGCTACCGGATCCCGACGGCCACCCTGCTCGCGGTCAGCGACAAGCCGCTGCACGCCCGGCCCAAGCTGAGCGCCGACGCGCAGAGCTTCTACACGGCCAGCCGCCGCCAGCACGTGCAGATCGCCATCTCGGTCGCCGGCCGGGTCAGGGAGCTGTATCCCGGCGGGCTGCCCACCGCCGACCTGCGCTCCGCCGACGAGCCGCTGCTCGGCACGTCCGAGCCGGGCCCGGCGCCGCTGTCGTGAACCCCTGGACGGGCGAAGTTAGGTTAGCCCAACCTTACTCGCGTGTCGTGGGCGGAAGCTGTTCCTAATCTTCTCATCGGGCTGCGTGAGGGCCTCGAGACCCGAGCGGGAACCTGCAGACCGGGCACATTTTCGTCGCCTACCAGCAGGACATCGAGCGCCAGTTCGAGACCGTCCAGGAACGGCTGGCCGGCGAGCCGCTCACCGACTACGTGCAGCCGTTCGGCGGCGGCTACTTCTCCACCCTGCCCGGGGTGCGGAACACCAGGGACTGGTACGCGCGCGGCCTGCTCGCCTGACGCGCTCCGGGTCAGGCGTAGTAGCGGTAGATGGCCTGGGCCACGCAGGCCGGCTTGGCCGCGCCGTCCAGCTCGACGGTGAAGTCGGCGGTGAGCTGCACGGCGCCCGCCCCGGCCGGTTCCACCGTGGCCAATCGCCCGGCCAGCCTGATCTTCGAGCCGACCGGGACCGGGGTGATGAACCGGACCTTGTTCAGCCCGTAGTTGATGCCCATGCTGATCCCGGTGACCTCGAGCAGCTCACCGAACAGCGGGATGAGCAGGGACAGGGTCAGGTACCCGTGCGCGATCGTGCCGCCGAACGGCCCGGCCGCGGCGCGAGCCTGATCCACGTGGATCCACTGGTGATCCCCGGTCGCGTCGGCGAACAGGTCCACCCGCTGCTGGTTTATCTCCAGCCAGCCGGTGTGCCCCAGGTCGGCGCCGGCCAGCGCGGTGAGCTCGTCTAGTCCGTTGGCGGTGGTGGTCATGCCGGGGTCCCTCCATGCGTTGCGCTAAGGCCGAGCAGCCTGCTGGCGTTCAGCTTAAGAATCTTCGGGACGACCTCGGGCTTGATGGGCAGCTTGGCGAAGTCGGCCAGCCAGCGGTCCGGGGTCAGCATCGGGAAGTCGGAGCCGAACAGCACCTTGTCCTGCAGCAGCGAGTTGGCGTACTGCACCAGCTGCGGCGGGAAGTACTTCGGCGACCAGCCGGACAGGTCGATGTGCACCAGCGGCTTGTGCGTGGCCACGGCCAGCGCCTCGTCCTGCCACGGGAACGACGGATGGGCCAGGATGATGGCCAGGCCCGGGAAGTCGGCCGCCACGTCGTCCACGAACATCGGGTTCGAGTACTTGAGCCGGATGCCGCCGCCGCCCGGCGCGCCGGCCCGATCCCGGTCTGCCCGGTGTGGAACACCGCGGGCACGCCGAGCTCCTCGATCACCTCGTACAGCGGGTAGGCCATCCGGTCGTTGGGGTAGAACGCCTGCACGTTGGGATGGAACTTGAAGCCGCGGACGCCGTACTCAGTGACCAGCCCCCGGGCCTGCCGGGCGCCCGCCCGGCCCCGGGCCGGGTCGATGGACGCGAACGGGATGATCACATCCGGGTGGTCCGCGGCCGCCTGCGCGACCTCCTCGTTCGGCACCGGCGGGGTGCCGGTCGCGGCCTCGGCGTCCACGCTGAACACCACGCAGGCCAGCTGCCGGTCCCGGTAGTAGGCGGCGATCTCCGGCAGCGTGGGGCGGTGCGGGCTGCCGATCTTGAAGTAGGCGTCGGCCGCCTCGGCCAGCTCGCCGGACAGCGAGGCGCCGCCGGAGCTGGACACCTCGGCGTGCACGTGCACGTCGATGGCGGTCAGCGCGTCAGGGTTCAAGGCTGCAGTGTTCAGGGCTGCGCAGCGCCAGCCGCCGCTCGCACCCGCGGCGCAGCTTCGGGTCGAGTGAGGCGCGCAGCAGCGGCCAGTCCTGCCGGAGCAGCCGCGCATTGACGAACCGGGCCAGGTCGTTGCGGCGGCCCTGGGTCAGCACGATCCCGTACAGGCTGCGCCGGAGCCGGTCGTCGGTCACATCGAACTCGCGCATCCCCGGCCAGGCCAGGTGGCGGGGCAGCACGATGACGCCGCGTTCCGGCCCGTGCAGGTCTTCCAGCCGGGCCGGCAGCCGCCCGGCCAGCCCCACCCGCCCGTGCAGTAGATCCGTGAAGGACATGCCACGATTATCACTGAGCGGCCCGGATGCCCCCGCATTGACTCGCGGTAAAGAGTGCCCAGCCTGGGCGCGAGCGGGGTCTGCGGACCGGACTACACTCTTGGGCATGTCCGGCGATCCCCCGGTGCCGAGCCCGGCGACGAGCTGGCATTTCCTGTTCAAGCCGCGGTGGCTTGGCTGGCACGCGCTGATGGTCGTGTCCGTGCTCGGCATGCTGGCCCTGGGCAACTGGCAACTGCACCGCGCCGAGTCCGGCAACGCACTGAGCTGGGCGTACACGTTCGAATGGCCGATCTTCGCCGGCTTCGCGATCGTCTTCTGGGCCAAGACGATCCGGGACGAGTTCCACCCGCCGGTGCCGAAGGGAACCCCGGCCGAGTACGTCGAACTGCCCGCCGGGGCGCCCGGCGCGGCCGCGGTGGCCACGGCGGACGGCGAGCCCGGGGACGAGCGGACGGAAGAGGACGAGGAACTGGCCGACTACAACGCCTACCTGGCCCGGCTGACCAACGAGGCCAAGGGCCACGGCCGGTGGCACGGGTTCCGCTGAGGATCCGCAATCAAGTCAGCCGCAACACATTGAGGAGGCAAGACCGGTGCGCGCAGCCGTGCTCCGCTACCGGGTGATGGCCTACATCACCGGCGTGGTGCTGATCATCCTGTGCTTTGTCGGCATCCCGCTCCAGGTGATCGACAACAACACCGTCATCGTCAACGATGTGGGCACCCTGCACGGGTGCCTGTACATCATCTACATCATCGTCGCCTACCTGCTGACCAGGCGGCTGCGGCTGGCCATCGGCCCGACCATCCTGGTCCTGCTGGCCGGCACGATCCCGGTGCTCACGTTCGTGGTCGAGCGCTGGCTCAGCCACAAGTACATCGACCCGGCGCTGGCCGCGGCGGGCCAGCCGGCCTCGCCAGGCCCGGTCACCACGCCGCCGCCGCGGTAGGCCCGGTTAACAGAGTGGGCCAGCATTACTTCACCGAGGACCCGGCGGCCGCGCACCGGCCGGGCACGGTCCAGGTGGTGCTCGCCGACCGGCACTTCGAGTGCGCCACCGATGCCGGCGTGTTCTCGGCCAGCCGGCTGGACCCGGGCACCCGGGTGCTGCTGGACACCGTGCCACTCCCACCGACGGCCGGCCAGCTGCTCGACCTGGGCACCGGCTACGGCCCGATCGCGCTGGCCATGGCGGCCCGCGCGCCGGGCGCCACGGTGTGGGCGGTGGACGTGAACACCCGGGCGCTGGAGCTGTGCGCGGGCAACGCGGCCCGGGCCGCCCTGGCCAACGTGCGCTGCGTGCCGCCGGATGACCCCGCGCTGCCCGCCGGGTTCGCCGGCATCTGGTCGAACCCGCCCATCCGGATCGGCAAGGCCGCGCTGCACCGCCTGCTGGCCACTTGGCTGGGCCGGCTCGACCCGGGCGGCCGCGCCTACCTGGTGGTGCAGCGCAACCTGGGCGCCGACTCGCTGCACCGCTGGCTCGGTGAGCAGGGCTGGCCGACGGCACGGATCGCGTCCCGGGCCGGCTACCGGGTGCTGGCGGTGACCGCGCCATGACCGGGCCAGACGCCGCCGGAAACCCAGACTCGGCCGGAAACACCGCGCCGCCGGCCCGGAAGCAGCTGCGGCCGACCGACGTCAAGCGGCTGAACCGGTCCTGGCGCCGGGCCACCGAAGGCCGGCTGGCCGTACTGCTCGACTCGGTGACCCAGCCCTACAACGTGGGCATGATCGTGCGCTCGGCGGCCGCGTTCGGCGCCGAGCACATCTGGCTGTGCGGCAACTCCGCGCCGCTGGACCACCCGTCGGCGGGCAAGACCGCGCTCGGCACCCAGCGCCTGCTCAGCTGGGAATGCGAGCCGGACCCGGTGGCGGCGGCCAAGGCGGCCAGCCAGGCCGGCCTGCGGGTGGTCGCGATCGAACTGGCCGCGGGGGCCGACCCGCTGCACGAGGCCCCGCTGGCCGGCGACGTCTGCCTGGCCCTGGGCAACGAGGATCATGGCTGCTCGCCCGCCCTGCTGGCGGTGGCCGACAGCGTCGCCTACATCCCGCTGATCGGGCGGGTCGGGTCACTCAACGTAGCCGCGGCGGCAGCCATCGTCCTGGCCGAAGCCCGCCGCCGCGAGTGGTCGGCCTGACGCGCCGGACCTGACCAGGCGAATTCCACTACGCCGGAGGCCTTATCGCTACGCGTGTTTCGGCGCTGCGCCATCCTCCGTTTACAGAGTGCTCCCGCAGATAGCGCATACTCGCATACATGCCGACCGCGTTCCTTGACCACCCCAGGCCGGTGGCGTTCGCGCACCGCGGCGGGGCCGCGCACGCGCCGGAGAACTCGTGGCAGGCGTTCGAGCACGCGCTCGGGCTGGGCTACTGGTACCTGGAGACCGACCTGCAGGCCACCGCGGACGGCGTGCTGATCGCGTTCCACGACCGGACGCTGGACCGGGTGACCGACCGTGGCGGGCGGATCGCCCGGCTGCCCTACCGCACCGTGGCCGAGGCCCGGATCGCCGGCACCGAGCCGATCCCGCGGCTGGACGACCTGCTGGCCGCGTGGCCGGATGTGCGGTTCAACATCGACCTGAAGGACGCCCCGGCGATCGAGCCGCTGGCCGAGGTGCTGCGCCGCACCGGATCGTGGGACCGGGTGTGCGTGACCTCGTTCTCGGCTGCCCGGCTGCGCACCGCGCGGCGGGTACTCGACCGGCCGGTCTGCATGGCCGCCTCCCCGTTCGGCATCTCGATGGTCCGGTTCCGCGGCCCGCGCGGGCCGCGGGACCAGCGCCGCCCGGCCCAGGCGCCGCGCGGCCCCGCTGCGGCCCCGCGCGGCGCGCACCTGGCCATGGCCGAGCGGATGGCCCGGGCCGGGGTGCGCTGCGCCCAGGTGCCGGCCTCCGTGGCCACCCCGGCCTTCGTCAGCCGGGCGCATGCGCTGGGGCTGCAGGTGCACGCCTGGACGGTCAACTCACCGGCCGTCATGGGCAGGCTGCTGGACACCGGGGTGGACGGGATCATGACCGACCAGACCGTCGCGCTGCGTGACGTCCTCATCAGCCGCGGCCAGTGGCATCCCAGGCCTTGCTAGCCCGGGTGGGTTGGATTCGGGCACAGCGGGAATCTTGACCGGGTACTCGGCGTTAATCAATAAAGCTGGCAGAGCGCCTGGGAGGCAGCGACTAATGGCCGAACGCGCACTTCGCGGGACCCGGCTCGGGGCAACGAGCTACGAGAACGACCGTAACACCGATCTGGCACCACGCCAGGAGATCGCTTTCGACTGCCCCAAGGGTCACCACTTTACCGTCCCGTTCGCGGCGGAGGCGGAAGTTCCGGCTACTTGGGAGTGCCGGGTGTGCGGGGTGACCGCGTTCACGAGCACCGGGGACCTGACCACCCCGCGTAAGGCCAAGCCGCCACGCAGCCACTGGGACATGCTCCGCGAGCGCCGGTCCATCGCCGACCTGGAGGAAGTGCTGGCCGAGCGGCTCGCGCTGATCCGCAGCCAGCGTGGCGAGGACACCCCGGCCAAAGCCAGGCAGCGGAAGAGCGCCTAGCCAGCGAACAGGGCTTTACCGAGCGCCCGGACGAGCGTCAGCTCGCCGGGCGCTTGTCATGCCCGCGCAGCTTCGCCCACCGCCCGGCCAGGCCCCACCAGCCGACCCGCCAGAACGCCTCGAACACGATTGCCTTGCTCATCTTGCTGGTGCCGTGCACCCGCTCGACGAACGTGATCGGCACCTCCACCACCGTCAGCCCGGCGCCGAGCGTCCGCCGGGCCAGGTCGATCTGGAAGCAGTAGCCCTGGGAGTGGATCTCATCCAGCCCGATGGCCCGCAGCGTGCCCGCCCGGTAGGCCCGGTAGCCGCCGGTCGCGTCGCGCAGCGGGATGCCGAGCATCAGCCGGGAGTAGAAGCTGCCGCCGCGGGAGATGAGCTCGCGTGACTTCGGCCAGTTGACCGTCCGCCCGCCGGGCACCCAGCGCGAGCCGAGCACCAGGTCGGCGTCCTCCAGCGCGGCCAGCAGATCCGGCAGCTGCTCGGGCTGGTGCGAGCCGTCCGCGTCCATCTCCACCATCGCGCCGTAGCCCTGGTCGAGGGCCCAGCGGAAGCCGGCGATGTAGGCCGCGCCCAGGCCGCCCTTGCCCGGCCGGTGCAGCACCCGGACGTGGCTGTCCTCGGCGGCCAGCTTGTCGGCCAGGTCGCCGGTGCCGTCCGGGCTGTTGTCGTCGACCACCAGCAGGTCGGCGTCCGGGACCGCGGCCCGGACCCGGCCCGCCATGGCCTCCAGGTTTTCCCGCTCGTTGTAGGTGGGCATGATGACCGCCACCCGGCCGACAGGAGTCCTGGTCGTGTCCTTACCAGCCAACTTCTGCCTGCCTTCCCCTGTCTGCCGCCGCAGGCGGCCCCTCGGGCCAGTGATCCCAAGAAGGTTACCCTGCGCCGGCCACGACGGGGCCAGTGCGCAGCTTGCGCAACGGAAATTTGGACCGCCGTTGGGAAAAGGTGCGGGGCTTTCCGCCGCCACGGGTATCGGAAGCGGGCCCGGGCCTTCCCTTCGGACCGGAGTACATCCCGCTGGCCGCGAGATCGTGCACCGTTGTCTACTGGGCGCCCAGGCCCCTCCCGTGCCAACTCCCCCGCTGGATCGCCTGGCCACCCCGACGGCCAGCCGGTGCTGGACTGGGCAGCAAGATACCGCTGCGCCGTGTGGTGTCAACCGGGGCCCTAGTCCGGGCTGTCCGCTTCGCGTTAGCATGAAACCGTTTCCCCAGCGTGTGAGGACGTCATGACACCGTGGTCAGCGGGCGGTCCGCAGAGGGGGCAGCGGCTGGGGCCGCAACTGCCACCCTGGCGCGCTGCTGGCTGGCCGCCGCAGGGGCGGGCAGCCGGACGGGGAGGATGATCCGGCGCATCGTGACGGGGAAGTCGGGGCGCTGCCCCGCCGTTCCGCGCCAGGCTGGCCTGGCAATTTGCGCGGCCGCCGCCGGCCTGGCTGAATTCAGATCATCCACTCCATAGGAGGACCGAGTACATGTCGGAAAGTCAGCAGGAGAAGGTTTCCGAGTCGCAGATCGCCGTGCACTGGCGCGAGGAAGAGTACATCTACCCGCCGGAGTCATTCGTCGCGCAGGCCAACGCGAACGACCCGGCCATCTATGACCGGTTCGATGAGAAGAACTTCCCCGACTGCTTTACCGAATACGCAGACCTGCTGGCCTGGGACAAGAAATGGGACACGGTCCTGGATTCGAGTAACCCGCCGTTCTGGAAGTGGTTTACCGGCGGGCGGCTCAATGCCTCCTACAACTGTGTGGACCGCCATCTGGCCGAGCGCGGCAGCAAGGCGGCGATGATCTTCGTGTCCGAGCCGGAGGACGAGGAACCGGTCGCCGTCACCTACCGCGAGCTGTACAACCAGGTGAACGAGTTCGCCGCGCTGCTCCGCGACTTCGCCGGGCTGAAGGCGGGCGACCGGGTCACCCTGCACATGCCGATGGTGCCGGAACTGCCCGTCACCATGCTGGCCTGCGCCCGGCTCGGGGTGATCCACTCCCAGGTGTTCGGCGGGTTCAGCGGCAACGCGGCCGGGACCCGGATCGCCGACTCGGGCAGCCGGGTGCTGATCACGATGGACGGCTACTGGCGCAGCGGCTCCATGGTGGACCACAAGGTCAAGGCGGACGAGGCGGTGGCCGAGGCGGCCCGGCAGGGCCAGGAGGTGGACAAGGTCCTGGTCTGGCGGCGCTACCCGGGCAAGTACGCCTCGCAGACGCCGATGACCGAGGGCCGCGACTTCTTCGTGGACGACGTGCTGCCGCAGTACCGGCGGCAGACCGTCGAGCCGGTGTCCATGCCGTCCGAGGCGCCGCTGTTCCTGATGTACACCAGCGGCACCACCGGCCGCCCCAAGGGGGCCCAGCACAGCACGGCCGGCTACCTGTCCTACGTGACCGCGACCTGCAAGTACTACCTGGACATCCACCCCGAGGACACGTACTGGTGCATGGCCGACATCGGCTGGATCACCGGGCACTCCTACATCGTGTACGGCCCGCTGTCCAACGGCACCACCACGGTGATCTACGAGGGCACGCCCAACTACCCGGATGCGGGCCGGCCGTGGCGGATCGCCGAGCGGCTCGGGGTGAACATCTTCCACACCTCGCCGACCGCGATCCGGATGCTGCGCAAGGTCGGCCCGGACGAGCCGGCCAACTACAACTACCACTTCAAGCTCATGGTCACGGTGGGTGAGCCGATCGAGCCCGAGGTGTGGCGCTGGTACTACAAGTCGGTCGGCAAGGACGAGGCGGCCATCGTGGACACCTGGTGGCAGACCGAGACCGGCGGCTTCCTGGGCACCGAGCTGCCCGCGCTGAAGCCGATGAAGCCGGGCAGCTGCGGCCCCATGGCCCTCGGCATCTACGCGGCCATTTACGACGAGGAGGGCAAGGAGGTCCCGGACGGCAAGGCGGGCAACATCTGCATCCGCAACCCGTGGCCCGGGATCATGGAGACGATCTGGGGCCAGCCGGAGCGGTTCCTCTCGGTCTACTACGAGAAGTACAACAAGAACCCGGACAGCAAGGACTGGCACGACTGGCCGTACTTCGCCGGTGACGGCGCGGTCCGCGCCCCGGACGGCTACTTCCGCATCCTGGGCCGGGTGGACGACGTGATCAACGTGGCCGGGCACCGGCTCGGCACCAAGGAGATCGAGTCGGCCGCGCTGACCGTGCCCGAGGTGGCCGAGGCGGCCGCGGTGCCGGTCATCGACGACATCCGCGGCCGGATGGTCGAGGTGTACATCTCGCTCAAGCCCGGCGTCCAGGCCGGCCCGGAGATGGGTGGCAAGGTCACCACCGCGGTCGAGGTGGAGATCGGCAAGATCGCCCGGCCGAAGAACGTCTGGATCGTGCCGGACATGCCGAAGACCCGGTCCGGCAAGATCATGCGCCGGGTGATCGCCGCGGTGTCCAACTTCGCCGACACCGGCGACGTGACCACGCTGGCCAACCCAGAGGTGGTGGACGGCATCCGGCAGCAGGTGCAGGCGGCCAAGGTGGCCAACAACGACGTGCCGCGCGAGCTGACCGAGACCGAGCTGGCCGAGATCCAGTCGTTCGGCTCGGAGTCATAGCCGCCCGGACCGGCACTCATCCTGGGCTGTGACCGATAGTAGCTGTTGAGCTACTATCGGTCACATGTTCTGGTGGGACTTCGGGCTACCGGGAGCGGATGAAGCCCGGGGTGAGCGCGATCCGCCGGGCGTTCGCCATCGTCAGCCGCGGCCCGGTCAGCCGGGCGGGACGCGGGCGGGCTTCGCGTCCGGCCGCGCCGGCTCCGGCGGGCGGTGGCTGAACGGGCCGAGCAGCGCCTGCCAGATCGTGCTGGCCTGGTCGCCGCGGTCGCCGTCCGCGCTGGCTTTACGGATGCGCAGGCGGCTGAGCTCGAGTCTCGGCATCAACGATGTCCCTTTTCTGCGCGTGGCTGCTGAGCAGCGTGCCCAGGTGGGCGGTTCACGGCTGGCCCGCGCGACAGCGGGCAGTTGGGGAAGGGGAGTGCACAACTGTAACCCCGCCGCCCGGGCCGCGCGCGCAGAACACGCGGACCAGGTACCCGGCACTACAGCCCGGCGGCCTCGGCGGCCAGCGGGACCTGGGCGGCATCGGGGTTGCAGGGGAACAGGATCAGCTCGTGGCAGATGCCGATGTCCATATCCCTCATTCTCTAGCAGAGCGGGCCAGGACGGGCGGCCGCGGCGAGGGCGGCCCGGTCCGCATCTGCAGCACGGGCCGCAGGAGCTGCTGCCTGGCTGACCGGGCTTACGGCACCACGATCGTGCCGGTGGCGGTCACCGCGATAAGCGGCTCGGCCAGCACGACCGACGCGGACGCGCTCTGCCCGGGATCGGCCCGGCACAGCACCCGGGCCTCGAAGGCCAGGTCCCGGCTGCGGTTGCCGGTCCTGATCACCGTCGCGGTCACCTCGATCACGTCACCGGCCAGCACCGGGGCGCGGAACTGGACGTCGGAGTACGACGCGAACAGGCCCTCGTCCCCGTCCGTCCGGATGGCCACCTCGGTGGCCACGTCGCCGAACAGGCCGAGCACGTAGGCGCCGTCCACCAGGTTGCCGCCGTAGTGCGCGTGGCTGGCGCTCACGTACCGGCGGTGGGTGACGGACACACCATCGTGCTGGCCGGTCATGCCGCACCTGCCTCGGCCGGCACCGGGTCGGGCGCCAGCGCGTGCACCAGGTAGCTGGCCACTTCCCGGGGTGTGGTGCCGCGGCCGAAGATCTTGTCCACGCCCAGATCGGCAGCCATCCCCGGGTCGAACCGCGGGCCACCCACCACCAGCAGCGGCCCGCCCGCCGGGTAGGCGTCCCGGAACGCGGCGGACAGCGCCCGCGCGCCGGCCAGGTGCGCCTCACGCTGCGTGACGACCTGGCTGACCAGCACCGCGTCGGCCCGCTCGGCCCGGGCCCGGGTCACCAGGTCGGCCACGTCCACCTGCGCGCCCATGTTGACCACCTTGATCTCCCGGTAGTACTCCAGCCCCTTCTCCCCCGCGTGCCCCTTGACGTTGAGGATGGCGTCGATGCCCACGGTGTGTGCGTCGGTGCCGATGCACGCGCCCAGCACGACCAGCTTGCGGCCGAGCCCGGAGCGCACCCGCAGGTTGATCTCGGCCGGGGACAGCAGCGGGAACTCCCGCCGGGCCACGGTGACCGCGGAAATGTCAACCAGGTGACTTACCCGCCCATAGACAATGAAGAAGGTGAAGTCCGGCCCCATCGCCTTGGCGTGCACCACCATGGCCGGCTCCAGCCCCATCTTGGCGGCCAGCTGCAGCGCGGCCCCTTCGGCGAGCGCCCGCTCTTCTTCATTGCCGAACGCCAGTGGCAGGGTGAATGACACCTGGACCTGCCCGTCGCCCGTGGTGTCCCCGTAGGGACGGATTACCGTGCTGGTCACTGTGCCCCCTCCAGGAACTCGCTTGCGGGGTTGTAGTAACCTTCCGCCCGCTTGATCACGCCGTCCAGGCCCCGGCCGCCGTCGGCCGGGCGCCGGGTAACGCCGAACGTGCCCTCGGCGATGGCGTTCAGCAGGCCGTCCCGGTTGATCCGGCGGAGCAGGTCCACCGCCTCGCCGAGCACCTGCTTGGCGCGCTGCTCGACGAACCCGCCGTCTGGCGGCCGGAAGTTCTCGCCCAGCCGGGCCGCGGCCCGGGCCACGTAGCGGGCGTTCTCCAGGGCCAGGTCGCGGTCGGACAGGAACGGGGTGTGGATGCCCTCGGTCATCATCCCGATCAGCAGGATGGACTGGTCGGTCATCACCCCGGCCAGGTTGAAGAACGCGTCCAGCAGGTAGCCGGCGAACACGTTGCCGGTCATGTGCTTGGTCGGCGGCATGTACTTCAGCGGCGCGTCCGGGAACAGCTCGCGGACCAGCTGGGCGTGCGCCAGCTCGAGCACGAACGAGTCCGGGATGTCCGGGTTGATCTCGAACGCGTGGCCCAGGCCGAGCTGCCCGTCGGCCAGCCCGGCCTCCTTGGCGAAGAACTCGTTGAGCAGCTGGCTGACCACCACGGTGTGCGCGGCGTCTACCGCGTCCGCCGTGGTCAGGTAGTTGTCCTCGCCGGTGTTGATGATGATCCCGGCCCGGGCATGGATCTGCCGGGCGAACCGCTGGTCAATGAACGTGCGGGGCGGGTTGATGTCCCGGAAGATGATGCCGTACATGCAGTCGTTCAGCATCATGTCCAGCCGCTCCAGGCCGGCCAGCGCGGCGATCTCCGGCATGCACAGCCCGGACGCGTAGTTGGTCAGCCGGACGTACCGGCCCAGCTCACGGGACACGTCGTCCAGCGCGGCCCGCATCAGCCGGAAGTTCTCCCGGGTGGCGTAGGTGCCCGCGAAGCCCTCCCGGGTCGCCCCTTCCGGCACGTAGTCCAGCAGCGACTGGCCGGTGGACCGGATCACCGCGACGATGTCCGCGCCTTCCCGCGCCGCGGCCTGCGCCTGCGGGATGTCCTCGTAGATGTCCCCGGTCGCCACGATCAGGTAGATCCACGGCTTCGGCGGGTCGGCCGTAGCCTTGATCATCGCGGTCCGCTCGGCCCGCCTGGTGTCGACGGTGGCGAAGCCCTGGGCCAGCGCGGTCCGCGCGGCCTGCTGGGCGGCGGCTGCGTCCTTGCCCTCCGGGATGCGGAACTTGACCGCCCCGGCCGCCGCGTCCCGGGCCAGCGCGGCCAGGTCCGGGTAACCCCCGGTGAGCAGCGCGTCCCAGGCCGGCAGGGCCACCCCGTGCTCAAGGCCGGCGCTGTCGGCGACGGCGTCCACCAGCCGGTTCACCCACGGCATGCCGTCGCCATCGGCGCCGTCCAGGCCGCCAAGCCGGAGCACGGCCCGCTCCACCGACACCGTGCTGTGCGTCCGGGCCAGCTCGACGATGAGCTGCCCGGCCGTACGGGCCAGTTCACGCGCTTCGGCCACCTGCGCCGGATCCAGCCGCAGCCTCGATTCCACCGGTCCTCCCTCAGTCTTTCCATCAGCGCGGTGAGTTTGTGGTCACCGGTGACCCCAAACTCACCGCGTTAACCTGTTTCGCTTTCCAGGCGCGCCTGGAACAGGCGCCGGATGGCCGGCTCGGCCCGGATCAGGTCCAGCGCCAGGTCCGCATGCCCAGGGACATACCCGTTGCCGATCAGCATGGTCACGTCGGCGGCCATCCCCTCGGCGCCGAGCGCGGCCGCGCTGAACGAGGTGGCCATCGAGAAGAAGATCACCGTGCCGCCCTGGGCGGTGGCCAGTACCGCGCCGCCCTCGCAGCCGGGCACGTCCACGCAGACCACGGTGACATCGGCCGGGCCGCCCGCCGACTGCACGGCGGCGGCCAGCCCGACCGGATCCCGGGCATCCGCGATCACCACCTGGTCGGCCAGCCCGGCGGTGCGGACCGCGGCCGCCTCCTGCTCAGTTGGCACCACGCCGATCACGCCGCGGGCGCCGGCCCGGCGGGCGGCGGCCGCGGACAGCGACCCGCTCTTGCCGCCCGCACCGAGGATGGCGACCAGCGGGGCACTGGCGTTCAGAACAACGCGCTCGGTCAGGGCGGGCGCGCCGCATACGTCCATGACAGACAGGGCCAGCTCGGCGGGGAGGTCGCCGGGCAGCACCGCGGCGATGGACCGGCCGAACAGAATCGCGTGCCCGGCGCACGGCACCTGCTCGGACCGCCCGTCCCAGCGGGCCAGGCCGTCGGTGATGGCCAGCGGGGTCAGGCTGAGCGAGACCAGGGTGGCGATCCGGTCCCCGGCGGCCAGACCGAGCGGCGAGTCCGGGCCGGCCTCCTCGACCACCCCGGTCAGCATCCCGCCGGATCCGGTCACCGGGTTCTGCATCTTGCCCCGGTCGGCGACGATCTCCAGCACAGCGGCCCGCATCGCCGCCGGGCTGCCACCGGTGGCGTCCCGCAGCTGCCGGAACGACGCGGCGTCAAGGTTCAGCCGCTCCACCCGCACCCGGACCTCGTCCGGCCAGATATCCGGGCCGTTGTCCAGCCGCCAGGCGGCCTGCGGCAGCACACCCGCGGGTTTGATCACCCGGTGCAGGCCGAGCGGGGACCCGCCCGGGCGGCGCTCACGCGATCCAGTCACCGTAATTCTTCCTGTAGAGATCCCAATTGACACTATCTTCTTTTGTTAGAAATGCGTATGACAGGATATCGTTCGGCGAACGTTCTGCCTACAGCGGAGGTGGTCAGGTGGTCAGCCAGCCCTACGTGTATCGGCGGGCCGAGCTCGCCGAGCCGGACTGGCGGCGCTTCCCGGCCTGGTCCGGCGTGACCGTAGCCGAGTGGGAGTCGGCCCAGTGGCAGCGCGCGCACTGCGTGAAGAACCTCCGCCAGCTGGCCACGGTGCTGGGCCCCGGGCTGAGCGAGGACTTCCTCGCCGACCTGGAGCGCGACCAGCGGGAACGGGCCACCATGTCGATGCTGGTGCCGCCGCAGATGGTGAACACCATGGTGCCCCGGCTGGCGCCGGATGAGCCCGGCTTCACCGCAGCGTTCTACGCCGACCCGGTGCGCCGGTACATGATCCCGGTGTTCAGCGACCGGCGGCCCGACTGGCCGTCGCACCCGTACGCGTCCCGCGACTCGCTGCACGAGGCGGAGATGTGGGCGGTGGAGGGGCTGACCCACCGGTACCCGACCAAGGTGCTGGCCGAGGTGCTGCCCACCTGCCCGCAGTACTGCGGGCACTGCACCCGGATGGACCTGGTCGGCAACCCGACCCCGGTCATCACCAAGCACAAGTTCGGCCTGCGGCCCACCGACCGGCTCACCGCCATGATCGACTACCTGCGGGCCACCCCCGGCGTCCGCGATGTGGTGGTCTCCGGCGGCGACGTGGCCAACCTGCCCTGGCCCCGGCTGGAGGCGTTCGTCAGCTCGCTGCTGGACATCGGCAACATCCGGGACATCCGGCTGGCCACCAAGGCGCTGATGGGGCTGCCACAGCACTGGCTGGCCGATGACGTCCGGGCCGGCATGGAGCGGCTGGCGGCCAAGGCGCACGACCGCGGGGTGAGCATCGCGATCCACACCCACGTGAACGCGGCCCAGTCGGTCACCCCGCTGGTGGCCCGGGCCGCCCAGGCCATGCTGGACACCGGGATCCGCGACGTGCGCAACCAGGGCGTGCTGCTGCACGGCGTCAACGACACCGCGGAGGCCCTGCTCGACCTGTGCTTCGTGCTGCTCGATGAGGCCCGGATCATGCCGTACTACTTCTACATGTGCGACATGATCCCGGGCAGCGAGCACTGGCGGCTGTCCCTGGCCCAGGCCCAGGACCTGCAGCACCAGATCATGGGCTACCTGCCCGGGTTCGCCACCCCGCGGATGATCTGCGACGTGCCGTACGTCGGCAAGCGCTGGGTGCACCAGGTGTCCCGGTACGACACCGAGCTGGGCATCTCGTACTGGACCAAGAACTACCGGACGTCGGTGGAAGCCGAGGACGAGCTCGCACTGAGCCGGGAGTACGCCTACTACGACCCGATCCACCTGCTGCCCGAGGCGGGCCAGCAGTGGTGGCGGCAACAGGCTAGGGAACTGGCGCCGGTCAAGGCCGCAGGCTGAGCGGCAGCGCGGCGAACCCGCTGAGCGTGTTGTTCAGCCGCCGCCGCGGCGGTCCCGCCGGTGCCAGCTGGCTGGCCCGGCGGGCCAGCGCGGCCAGCAGCACCTCGCCTTCCAGCCGGGCCATGGCCGCGCCCACGCAGGCGTGGATGCCGAAGCCGAACGCGACGTGCCCGTTGGCCCGGCGGCGCAGGTCGTAGCGGTCCGGCTGGTCCCAGCGGCGCGGGTCGCGGTTGGCCGCGGCCAGGAACAGCAGCACCTTCTCCCCCGCCCCGATGGTCACCCCGCCGACCGTCACCTCCCGGGTGGTGGTGCGGAAGAACGTCTGTACCGGCGAGGCGTACCGCAGCGACTCCTCGAACGCCGCGCCGGCCAGCGCCGGGTCGCCGCGCAGCAGCTGCCACTGCGCCGGATCGCGGGCCAGGCAGTCCAGCGCGCAGCCCAGCCCGATCACGGTGGTGTCCACGCCCGCGGTGAGCAGCGACCGGACCAGCAGCGCCGCCTCCGCCCCGGTGATCAGGCCGTCGTCCGCGCTGGCGTAGATGCGCGCGCCCAGCCCGCCCGGGGTGAGCGCGTCCCGGCGGCACCGGCCGGCGATCCACGCGCCCACCTCCGCGGCCTGGCGCAGCGACTGGGTGGTCAGCTCGTTGCGCGGGCCGAACGCGTTGAACGCCATGTTGCCGTAGGTGAGCAGCTCCGCGCCGCCGGGCTCGGGCAGGCCGACCGCGGCGCCGAACACCCGCAGCGGGTACGCCTCGGCGATGTCGGCCACCCCGTCCACCGTGCCCCTGGCCACCAGCTCGGCGGCCAGCCGGTCCGCTTCCCGGGCGAAGTCGCCGCGCAGTTCGCGGATGGTCCGCGGGGACAGCGCCCGTGATACCGCCTTGCGGGCCCGCTCGTGCTCCGGCGGGTCCGCCTCCAGCAGCAGGCTGGGCGGCCGCCACGGCTTCTCCTTGCGGAAGTCGCTCAGCCCGACGCCGGCCGCGGAGCAGTACGTGGCCCAGTCCCGCAGCGCCTCGTGCACCTCGGCGTACCGGGCCATCGCCCAGATCCCGTACCGCTCCAGCCAGACCACCGGGCCGGCCTCACGCAGCTCGCCGTGCCAGCGGAACGGGTCAGCCAGGAACTCGTCGCTGAACGGGTCCACCGCGGACACCGGGGCCTGCTCTGTCGTCGTCACCCGTGTCACCCCTCACG
>CAVWWE010000037.1:0-23078 GCA_963758575.1 uncultured Actinomycetes bacterium | reverse complement strand
ACCGGCGCCGGTCGCTGTAACTTTTATCTATGACTATAGATAAAGGGACCAACGGCTCCCCGACGCCGATTGGGTTCCGCCTGGACACCTCCTCGGGGGTGCCCACCTACCTGCAGCTGGTCCAGCAGGTCGAGCATGCGCTGCGGCTCGGCTATCTCAACCCGGGCGACCAGCTGCCCCGGGTCAGGGACGTGGTCGCCGGGCTGGCCATCAACCCGAACACGGTGCTCAAGGCCTACCGCGAACTGGAGACCAAGAGCCTGGCCGCTGGCCGGCCCGGCCAGGGCACGTTCGTCCAGGCCAGGCTCAGCCAGGTCGCGCTGCCCGAGCTGGGCACGCTGCGCCGGTCGCTGCTCGGCTGGCTGGCGTCCGCGGACGCGTCCGGGCTGGACGAGGACGGGATCGTCGCCCTGTTCACCAGCGTGCTGCGGGACTTTCGGGGGGTCCGGGGGGTCGCCCCCCCGGGCCAGCAGAGCTTTAAGACCCGGGGCAGCGCCACCGACCGCGTGCCACCCGTTCGACTCGGAGCACTGCCAGGCCCGCAGCAGCAGCTTCAACGGCGCCGACTGGACGCTGGCCGCGTTCACCATCGGCGCGATGTTCGGCATGCTGGTCCGCCGGATCGTCCCGGCATGGCCCTCACCCTGGGCGTGTACCTCGGGCTGGCCCTGCTGACCAGTTGGTCGAGGCCGGCTGGCTGCTGGTGCTCTCGGTGCTGCTCATC
The DNA here is from genome assembly GCA_963758575.1 of uncultured Actinomycetes bacterium. Taxonomy (GTDB): domain Bacteria; phylum Actinomycetota; class Actinomycetes; order Streptosporangiales; family Streptosporangiaceae; genus RYN-230. Next base: position 22,354 of record CAVWWE010000037.1, on the reverse strand, counting down.
GCGGCCACCGTCTGGCTGGTCCGCCGCCGCGCCACCTGACCGTACTGCGGTGGCCGATGCCATGGGCTAATTAATGCCTTTGCTGATGCAATTACTGTGGCCGTTAAGTGCCCTTGCCAACCGCCGGGGCATTCGGTAGCGTCCGGTTAGTGTGTCGGCCCAGGGGGGCCAGCGTTCTTTCACGCTAGGGGGCTTTGATGCGCAGATTCATCATGTGCGCATGCGCAACCACAGTAGTCATTAGCCTAAGTCTGTTTTCCGCCGGGCTCGCATCGGCGTCGGTGGCCGGGCCAGCCGGCGGCTCGCACGGGCCGGTCATCGTCGTACCACCCGGCCAGTCCATCCAGGCAGCCGTCAACCGGGCCCATCCGGGGACCACGATCCAGCTCGAACGAGGCGTCTACCGCCAGGCGGTGCAGATCCGCATCGACGGGATCACGCTGCGCGGCGTCGGCAACTCGCCGCACGGCACGGTACTCAAGCCGCCCGCGATGAAGCCGCACACGCTGTGTACCAGCGTCTTTGGCGTCACCGGGGTGTGCATCCTGGCCAAGAAGGTCAACATGACAACGGGCGCGGTCCTGGTGCCGGTCAGCAATGACACGGTGACCGGCATCTACGTGGCCGCCTTCCCGTCCAACGGGGTCTTCGGCTACGGCACCAACGGCCTGACCGTTACCCGGGTCTCCGCGTTCAACGACGGCGATTACGGTATCTCGCGGTTCGAATCGACGAACACCCTGTTCGCCAACGATATTGCGGTAGGCAATGATGAGGCCGGCTTCTATGTCGGCGACTCACCGCATGCTGACACCGTGGTGCGCGACGACGTTGCGGTCGGAAATGAATTCGGGATATTTGTCCGGCATGCCCGGCATGTGACGGTATTCCATAATCTGGCCACCAGGAACTGCCAGGGCATCCTGGTGCTCGACGACGGCCAGCCGGGCGGTGCAGGCAATGTCGTGATCGCCAGGAACGCCGCCATCGCCAACAACAAGTTCTGCCCGAAGAACGAGGAGACGCCGGTCCCCGTGCGGGGCGGCGGCATCCTGCTGCTCGGCGCGACGAACTCGCTGGTTATCCACAACCTCGTGCTCGGCAACAAGGGCAGCCAGATCAACTCGGGCGGGATCCGGCTGCTGAGCGCGGCCGCGCTCACCAAGGGGAGCAATCCGGACCACGACGCCGTCGTGGCCAACCGGGCCTTCCACAACAGTCCGGCCGACCTGATCTGGGACGGCACCGGGGTCGGTAACACGTTCGTTGCCAACCACTGCGGGACGTCCAGTCCGGCCGGGCTCTGCCACTAATTCAGCGCTGAACCCCCCTGGGCCGGCCCGATCAGGCAGATGGCGGAGGCGGACGGGAATCGAACCCGCCAGCGACGCTGCGCGCCGCTCACCGGTTTTGAAGACCGGGGGGGCCACCAGGCACCCGGACGCCTCCGCTGCTGACCTTATCCGGCGTACAGGGTGTCGATGTCGTCGGCGTACTTGGCGTGTACCACCCGGCGCTTGAGCTTCAGCGTGGGGGTCAGCTCCTCGCTCTCCGCGGTCCATTCCACCGGCAGCAGCCGCCACCGCTTGACCTGCTGCACCCGGGCCAGTTGCTGGTTGGCTGCGGCCACCGCCTCCTCGACCTCGGCCAGCACGGCCGGGTGCTCGGCCAGCGCGGCCAGCGAGCCGGCGTCGATGCCGTGGGCCCGGGCCCAGGCCGGGGCGACCTCGCCGTCCAGGGTGAGCAGCGCGATCACGTAGGGCCGCCGGTCGCCGTAGGCCAGCGCCTGGCCCACCAGCGGGTGCGAGACGAGCAGGTTCTCGATCGCCGCGGGCGGCACGTTCTCGCCGCCCGCGGTGATGATCAGCTCCTTCTTCCGGTCCACCACGGACAGGAAGCCGTCCGCGTCCAGCCGGCCGATGTCCCCGGTGTGCAGCCAGCCGTCCGGGTCGATCAGCCCGGCGGTCAGCCCGGGCTGGTTCAGATAGCCCGGCGTGTTCAGCGGGCCGCGGGTGAGCACCTCACCGTCCGCGGCGATGCGCACCTCCACGCCCGGTACCGGCCGGCCCACGGTGCCGAGCCGAAAGCCGGCGTCGGTGTTCATGGTGAACGCGCCGGTGGTCTCGGTCATCCCGTAGACGTCGAGGATCTTCATGCCGAGCCCGGCGAAGAACGCGGCCACGTCCGGCGGCAGCGGCGCCGCGGCGCTGGACACATGCTCCGCGTCGCCCAGCCCGAGCAGCGCCCGGATCGGGCCGAGCACCTGCTCGTTGGCGGCGCGGAACGCCTCGGCCAGCTCGGGCGGGGTGGTCTGGCCGAACTGGCAGCTGGCCACGTACTGCCGGCCGGTGTCCATGGCGGCCAGTACGGCCGTCTTCCGGGTCTCGTCCGGCTCGGCGGCCAGCAGCGCCTGGATGCCGGCCTGGACCTTCTCCCACACCCGGGGCACGCCGAAGAACGCGGTCGGCTGGACCTGCCCGACCACGCCGACGAGCTGCTTGGCATCCGGGCAGAAGTGCACGTGCCCGCCCACCGAGACCGGGATGTACAGGGTGAACATCCGCTCGGCGATGTGCGCCAGCGGCAGGTAGGACACCCAGCGGACACCGCCGGTAATGTTGCCGACCCGCTGTCCCGCGGCCACCTCGTACAGCACGCTGCGGTGCGTGATCAGCACCCCCTTGGGGTTGCCGGTGGTGCCCGAGGTGTACAGCAGGGTGACCGGGTCGTCCGGGGTGATCGCGGCCACCCGTGCGGTCACCAGCTCCGGCGCGGCGGCCAGCCGGTCCCGGCCCAGCGCCGCGAAGTCGTCCCAGGTCATGTACTGCTCGCCGGGCGGGCAGGCGGCGCTGTCCAGTACGATGATCTTGCGCAGCTCGGGCAGCGCATCCAGCACCGGTACCCACCGGGCCAGCTGATCGGCACCGTCCAGGATCGCGACCCGCGCGGCGCAGTCGCCGGCCACGAACCCGACCTGCTCGGCGGCGAGCGTGGCGTAGAACGTGACCGGGACTCCCCCGGCGTGCACCGCGCCCAGGTCGGCCAGCACGTGCGCGGCCCGGTTCGGCAGCATCAGCGCCACCCGCTCCCCTGGGTCCAGGCCGAGCGCGATGAAGCCCGCCGCCAGCTCGAGCGCCTGCTGCCGGGTCTGCGCCCAGGTCAGCGTGTGCCAGCCGTCCCCGGCCCGGTCCGACAGGGCCGGCTCGCCGGCCAGGTCCGCCGCGGTGCGGCGCAGCGCGTCGCAGACCGTCTGGCCCTGGATCGTTTCCTCGAGCTCCGCCCGCTGCCGCAGTACCTCGCTGGTCACCGCTCACCTCCGCATAGCCGGGCCCGGCTGGGCCCGGTTCCCTGGCTGGAAAAATGCCACCATGCCGCCGCCTGCTCCGCAAGGTGGCCGGGGAATACAGTGGCATGCCATGACCATCTCCGCGGATGTCCGGCTGACCCAGTACGCATCGGGCGGCGGCTGCGCCTGCAAGATCCCGCCTGGTGAGCTCGAGGACGTGGTGAGCCGGATGCTGACCATACCGGGCGTACCGGCCGAACCGGAGCCTGGGCTGCTGATCGGCCTGGAGCACGGCGACGACGCCGCCGTGGTGTGGATCAGCGACGGCCGGGCGGTGGTGGCCACCGCCGACTTCTTCGGCCCAGTGGTGGACGACGCGTACACGTTCGGCCGGATCGCCGGCACCAATGCGCTGTCCGACGTGTACGCGGTCGGCGGCGAGCCACTGGTCGCGGTCAACCTGCTCGGCTGGCCGCGGAGCAAGCTGCCCGCCGAACTGGCCGGCGAGGTGCTGCGCGGCGGGCTGGACGCGGCCCGGCTGGCCCGCTGCCTGCTGGCCGGCGGGCACAGCATCGACGACGTGGAGCCCAAGTACGGCATGGCGGTCACCGGCCTGGCCGACCCGGACGCGCTGCTGCGCATCGACGCCGGGCAGCCCGGGCTGCCGATCAGCCTGACCAAGCCGCTGGGCAGCGGGGTGCTGAACAGCAGGCACAAGGCGACCGGGACCGTCTTCCCGCAGGCGATCGACGTGATGACCACGCTTAACGCCGAGGCCAGCCAGGCGGCACTGGCCGCCGGCGTGCGGTGTGCCACCGATGTGACCGGGTTCGGGCTGCTCGGCCACCTGTACAAGCTGGCCCGGGCCAGCGGGGTCGCGGCGGTGCTGGACCACGCCGCGGTGCCGCTGATCGACGGCGCGCGGGACGCGGTACGCGACGGGTACGTGCCGGGTGGCAGCCGGCGCAACCTGGACTGGGTCGCCCCGCACACCGACACCGGCGGCCTGACCGAGGAGGACCTGCTGCTGCTGGCGGACGCGCAGACCTCCGGCGGGCTGCTGATCGCCGGTGAGATCCCCGGCGCGCCGGTGATCGGCGAACTCGTGCCAGCCACCGGGCCGGTGCTGATCCTCCGATGACCGGGCGGACGGCCAGGCGGCGGGTGCTGCGGGTGCTGGCGGCGGGCACCGCCCCGCCGGACCCACGGGCGGATCTGCTGGCGGTCGAAGAGCCGCTGGAGATCAGGGTGGGCGGGCAGCCGCTTAGCGTGACCATGCGCACCCCGGGCGATGACCTCGACCTGACCGCGGGCTTCCTGGCCGCCGAGGGCATCATCGCCGGCCCGGCCGACCTGGCCCGGATCACCATGTGCGCCGGCAACGTGGCCGAGGTGACCCTGGCCGACGGGGTCAGCCTGCCGATGGAACGGCTGCACCGGCACTTCCTGACCAGCAGCGCCTGCGGGGTGTGCGGCAAGGACAGCATCGAGTCGATCCGGCTGACCGCCCGCTACGACGTGTCGGCCGACCCGCTGCGGATCAGCCCGGCCACGCTCGCCGGGCTGCCGGACCGGCTGCGCGCGGCCCAGCGGGTGTTCGCCAGCACCGGCGGGCTGCACGCCGCCGGGCTGTTCGCCGCGGATGGCACGCTGCTGGTGCTGCGCGAGGACGTGGGCCGGCACAACGCGGTGGACAAGGTGATCGGCTGGGCGCTGCGCGGCGGCCGGCTGCCGCTGGCCAGCTGTGTGCTGCTGGTCAGCGGGCGGGCCTCGTTCGAGCTGGCCCAGAAGGCGCTGATGGCCGGCCTGCCGCTGCTGGCCGCGGTGTCCGCGCCGTCCTCACTGGCCGCCCAGCTTGCCGCGGATTCCGGCATGACCCTGGTCGGCTTCCTGCGCGGCACGTCGATGAACGTGTACGCCGGCGCGGAGCGGATCGCCTGAGCGGGGGCCGTACGGCCCCCGCCCGCCCGGCTAGGCCGCGTTCTCGGCCACGCCCCAGCGCCGCCGGATCCGGCCGTTGACGACGTTGAACAGCATGTCCACCACGATGCCGATGACCAGGATGACCAGGATGATCGCGATGGCCGAGGCCATGTCGGCCTGATCCTGGTCGTTGGTGAGCAGCACGCCCAGCGACGGCTGGCCGAGGATGATGACAACGATCTCCGCCGCGATCAGGCCGTGCCAGCCGAACGCCCAGCCCTGCTTGAGTCCGTTGACGAAGGCCGGCAGGGTGGCCGGCATGATCACGTGCCGGTACAGCGACACCCGGCGCAGCCCCATCGTCTTGCCCGCCCGGAGCAGCAGCGGCGGCACGTAGTCGGCCCCGGCGATCAGCCCGTTGGCGATGGCCGGCGCGGCGGTCATCACGATGACGAACAGGATCGCGGTCGAGTTGGCGCCGAACAGGATGATGGCGAACGGGACCCAGACGATCGACGGCAGCGTCTGCACGGCCGTGATCAGTGAGCCGAACCCGGCCCTCAGCGGCCGGATCCGGGACACCAGGGCACCCACCACGGTGCCGATGACCAGGGCGATCGCGAACCCGATGACCGCGCGGCGCAGCGTGGTGCCGATCGCCTGCCAGAGCAGCGCGTGGTGCAACTGGTCCCACAGGTTGGCCAGCGTGGTGGCCGGCCCGGGCAGGATCGCGCTCTTGAACCCGCTGAGGTAGACCAGTTGCCAGATGGCCAGCGCGAGCACCAGGGCTAGCAGCTTGGGCCAGGTCCCCGCCCAGATCCGGGCGCCGAGGTGCCGCTTGGCCTGCTGCGGCGGGGCCTGCTCGAGCTGATCCAGCCCGGCCAGGGCGGCCGCGGGTTCCCGCGGTGTGTCAACGGCCATGGCGGATAATCTCCTCCCGCAACCGGTCCTTGATCTTGATAGCCAGCCCGACGGTGTCGGCCGAGTCCATCCCGCGGGGCCGGTCGAAGTCGACCTCGAACTCGCCGATGACCCGGCCGGCCGCTGCTCAGCAGCACCACCCGGTCGCCGAGCCGGACGGCCTCGCGCACCTCATGAGTGACGAACACGATGCTGAGGTTGCGCCGCCGCCAGATGCCCTCCAGCACCTCGTGCAGCAGATCCCTGGTCATCGCGTCCAGCGCGCCGAACGGCTCATCCATCAGCAGCACGTCGGCGTCCTGGGCCAGCGCCCGGGCCAGGGCGACCCGCTGCCGCATGCCGCCGGACAGCTCGTGCGGCCGCTTGTCCGCGAACGCGGTGAGCTGGACCAGATCCAGCAGTTCCGCCGCCCGCTCACTGCGCTGCGCGCGCGGCACCCCGGCCGCCCGGAGCGGCATCTCCACGTTGCGGGCCGCGGTCAGCCACGGGAACAGCGCCGATTCCTGGAACATCAGCGAGACCTTCCGCCCGCCGGTGGAGATCTCCCCCGACGTCGGCACGTCCAGCCCGGCGATGAGGTTCAGCAGCGTGCTCTTGCCGCAGCCGGAGGCACCTATGAGGGTGACGAACTCTCCCGGCGCCACCGAGAGTGACACCTTATCGAGGGCCTGCAGCGTGGTCTCACCGCGGCCGAACACCTTGGATACGTCGCTGATTTCCACCGCGGGGCCCGCGGCGGTCACCGGGGTGACCGCCGCGGGCGCCGCCCGTCGTGCGTCTAGGCTCATGGGCTCACCTGTGCTTGTCCGTCGGCTTTGAGCAGGGCGTTGAGCGGGCCAAGGTCATAGATGCCGTTCAGGTTGACCGGCTTGAGCAGGCCCACCGCCTCGGCGTGCTTGGCGTCGGTGGCCAGCGAGGAGGCGATCGGGTCGTTGGTGAACGTGATCTGCTTGAAGGCCAGCGGCAGCACCGAGGACTTCAGGCCCTTGCCGGTCAGCGCGGTCAGCTCGGCGTTGGCCGCTGTCTCCGCGGCCGCCGTGTTCTGGTGGATGAAGTTGTTGGCCTGGATCTGGGCCTTGAGCAGGCCGGTCACCACGCTGGGGTGGGCGGCCAGGAACGACTGCGCGACGACAATGTTGGTGGTGACGAACTTGCCGCCCGGCCACAGGCTGGCCTCGTTCACCAGCACCTTGCCGCCGTCCTGCTGCATCTCGATGTCATACGGGGCCGGTTCCCAGCCACCTGCGATCTGGCCGGACTTGAACTCCAGCACCGCGTCCGAGTTGGGGCTGATCGGCGTGATCGGCACGTCGCCGCCGCTGGTCTGGGTGGTGGTCAGCCCGTGGCTCTTGAGGTAGTAGCGCAGCGCGACGTCCTGCGTGTTGCCCAGCGACGGGGTGGCCAGCTTCTGGCCCTTGAGCTGGCTGACGCTGCTGATGCTGGGCTTGACCACCAGCGCCGCGCCGCCGGACGCCGCGCCCGAGATGATCTTGATGGCCTTGCCGCCGGACTTCTGCCAGGCGTTGATGGCCGGGTTCGGGCCGACGTAGGCCGCGTCCAGCTGGCCGGCCAGCAGCGCGGTGGTCTCCTGGGTGCCCGAGCTGAACACCGAAGTCTTGAGCGTGACGTTCTTGCCCAGATCCTTGGCGAAGAAGCCCTCCTTGAGGGCGACCAGCGCCGAGGCGTGGGTGATGTTGGCCAGGAAGCCCAGGCGCAGGGTGACTGGTGCGGAACTGCTCCCCCCCGACGAGGAGCCCGAGCCGGAGGACGCGCTGGATGACGAGCAGCCAGCGGCCAGGGCGGTGACGGCTGCGGTGACTCCGGCAGCCAGGAGGACTCGTCTCATTGCAAACCACCTTGTCTATCAGCTTAGTATGTCGATCTGTTTGATAGGCAATGGCGATTAAACCATACCCAGGGCAGGGGTGCGCAAATCCTCGGCCGACCAGCCAACCCGCCCGTCTGCCCAGGGGTTCCGGACAGATCGGCAGACCCGTTCACCGCGGGCACTGGCGGCCCGGTCGATAACAAGGAGAAATCTTTTCGTTACCTTGTGTTCATCCAGGCCACACGTCCCTGACCAGCGGCGCTTACCTTTTCTTTGCATTTCGCTGCGTACCGTCAGCAGTGAGCGATACGACCTCGCCGGTCCCAGGGGCAGGCGGCTGCTGCTCGGCCTCGGTGCGATATCCGGCCTGGCCGTGTACTACCTGCGCCGCCAGATCCACGAGACGCCACGGTTCGCCCTGGCGGGCGGCGCCACCGAAGAGGCCGAGGCGGCCATCGCCGACGCCACCGGGCAGGGATCCGGGAAGGTGGCCCCCGGCGAGTCCACGGCGAGGGTCCCGCACGGCGTGGCCGATGGCTTCCTCGAACTGATCCGTAACCGGCGCCTGCTGGTCTGGCTGATCGGCGCGGCGGGCGCCTGGATGCTGCTGGACTTCTGTTACTACGGCAACACCATCTCCCAGCCGGAGATCATCAAGCTGGCGAACCCGAACGCCAGCGAACTGACCACCATCCTGCTCCAGCTGGCCATCGTCGCGGTGTTCGCGGTGCCCGGGTACATCGTGGCGATCCTGCTGCTGGACAAGGTGGAAGGAGAGCGCCTACGCGCCCGCTGAGAAGCTGAGGCTGGAGACGGCATGACGTACCGCATCGTGGTGGGGTGGACGGCTCGCCCTACAGCGAGGCGGCGCTCCGCTGGGCGCTGGATGAGGCGAAGGCCCGCGCCGGCTCGGTCAGCGCGGTGTTCTGCTGGCAGATTCCGTTCCTGTCCATCCCGGGCGCGTTCGACCGCGAGGAACTCGAGCAGACGTACAAGAAGTACGTCAACGAGATCGTCAGCGCGGTCGCCCCATCGCCTGACGTACCGCTGGCCACCCTGGTGGCCGAGGGCGACCCGGCCGAGTCGCTGATCACCGCGGCGGGCCAGGCCGAGCTGCTGGTGGTGGGCACCCGGGGCCGGTCCCCGTTCGCCGGCCTGGTGCTCGGCTCGGTGAGCCAGCGCTGCGCGGCCGCCGCGCCCTGCCCGGTGGTGCTGGTCAAGGGAGACGGGGCGCAGGCCGGCTAGCTGTCCCCCGGCGTTTGGATGTCAATACCCACCACCGACGGGTATTTTTGCAGGCACTGTTCGAGCTCGGCGATCTGCGCGTTGCTCGCGTTGTCCACCTGGTAGATGACGTCATACAGAAGGTCTGAGGCCTTGTGATCGGTCGGCAGCGCTTCTGGCGTGGCCTGGGGTATGTGCGAGCAGGCCGCCCGGACGTGCAGCCGGGTGGTGTTCGTCGTCCCGTTCTTGAACTGGACCACCGCCTCCTGCTGGCCCAGCGCGGCATCGAATTTGGCACATCCGGTCACCGCGGTCAGCAGCCCGCCGGCCAGCAGCACGGCGGCCGCGGGGCCACGCCAGGCGGGGCGTTCAGGTGGAGATTGGCGCACGGTGCACAGCTTACGGGGGCACGCCATACGATCAGGCAGTGCAACCCCAGCCTGGAGGTACCGTGCCGGCCCTGATCGAGGATTACGCGCTCATCGGCGACATGCAGTCGGCGGCGCTGGTCAGCCGGGACGGCTCGGTGGACTGGCTGTGCCTGCCCCGGTTCGACTCGCCGGCTTGCTTCGCCGCGCTGCTCGGCACCGAGCGCAACGGTCACTGGCGGATCGCCCCATCGGCTTCCGGCAGCGGGGCGAAGGCCACCCGGCGCTACCAGACCGACTCGCTGATCCTGGAGACGGACTGGCAGACCCCCACCGGCTCGGTCCGGGTCACCGACTTCATGCCGCCGCGGGACGGTGGGCCGCCGGCCCTGGTGCGCATCGTCGAGGGCCTGGACGGCTCGGTCGAGGTGGACTGCACGCTGGTGGTCCGGTTCGGCTACGGCCAGGTGATGCCCTGGATGCGGCGGACCGATGGCCAGCTGCTCGGGGTGGCCGGGCCGGACGCGGTCTGGCTGGCTACGCCGGTCACGCTGACCGGGCGGAACTGCACCCACCAGGCCACGTTCACCGTTGCGGCGGGCCAGCGGGTGCCGTTCGTGCTCAGCTACATGCCGTCCTACCAGGGCGCCCCGGAGCAGTGCGACCCGGAGCAGGCGCAGGCGGCCACGGCGCGGTTCTGGTCCGGCTGGGTGTCCCGGTGCACCTATCACGGCTGCTACCGGGACGCGGTGGTCCGCTCGCTGATCACCCTCAAGGCCCTCACCTACCAGCCCACCGGCGGCATCGTGGCCGCCGCCACCACCTCGCTGCCGGAAGACCTCGGCGGGGTACGCAACTGGGACTACCGGTACTGCTGGCTCCGGGACGCGACCATCACCCTGGAGGCCCTGCTGCGCACCGGCTACACCGACGAGGCGGGCGCCTGGCGCGCGTGGCTGGCCAGGACCATCGCCGGCGACCCCAGCGACGTGCAGATCATGTACGGCGTGGCGGGCGAGCGCCGGCTGGCCGAGTGGGAGGCCGACTGGCTGCCCGGATACCACGACTCGACTCCGGTGCGGATCGGCAACGCCGCGGTGAACCAGCGCCAGCTGGACGTGTACGGCGAGGTCGTCGACGCACTGACGCTCGGCCGCGAGTCGGGCCTCGGGGTGGACCGGCATGTCTGGTCGCTGCAGCGGGCGCTGCTCGGCTTCCTGGAGAAGCACTGGGACGAGCCGGACGAGGGCATCTGGGAAGTGCGCGGCCCGCGGCGGCACTTCGTGCACTCCAAGGTGATGGCCTGGGTGGCCTTCGACCGCGCGGTGCGCATGGTGGGCAGCGGCCTGCCCGGCCCGGCCGCCCGCTGGCGGGAGATCCGCGACGAGATCCACCGCCAGGTCTGCGAGCAGGGCTACAACGCCGAGCGCGGCGCGTTCACCCAGTACTACGGCTCCACCCAGCTGGACGCCGCGGTGCTGCTGATCCCCGAGGTGGGCTTCCTGCCGCCGGATGACCCGAAGGTCATCTCCACGGTGGAAGCCATCCAGCGCGACCTGGTCACCGACGGCCTGGTGCGCCGCTACCAGCTGGCCGAGCAGGGCGGTCAGGACAGCACGGACGGCCTGCCGGGCAGCGAAGGTGCGTTCCTGGCCTGCAGCTTCTGGCTGGCCAACGCGCTGCACATGATCGGCCGGGATGACGAGGCGGCCGAGCTGTTCGGCCGGCTGCTCGCGCTGCGCAACGACCTCGGCCTGCTCAGCGAGGAGTACGACCCGCGGTACCAGCGCCAGGTCGGCAACACGCCCCAGGCGTTCAGCCACGTGCCACTGATCCAGGCCGCGCTCAACCTGGACCAGCACGCGGGCGCGCACAGCCGCTCACGGGCGAAACACGGGCGCGCGACGGCGGCAGGCACTCGTGACGGTAGCTAAGCCGCCGCCCAGCGCGTCCGCGCAGTCACCACGGCCGCACATCCTGGTCGTCAACGGGCGGAAGGTGCGGCAGCCGGTGTTCATCATCGGCGCGCCCTGCTCCGGGACGGATCTGCTGGCCCGGGCGCTGAAACGGACTGACGGGTTCCACCTCACCCTGGGCCAGCGCTGGGTCATCCCGGTGGTGCAGGCGTTCGCCCGGCGGCCGTCGATCGCCCGCGGCCGGCCCGAAGCCGCCGCCCGGGTGCTGCGCGACGCGTTCGCGCAGGCCTGGCAGGTCAGCGCGGACTGCTGCCTGGGCTGCACCCAGCAATGCCGCGAGGCCGGCGGCCTGGACGGGGTCGGCCCGTGCGTCAGCCAGCCGGGCGTGCTGCGCTACGGCGACGCCAGCCCGGAGCTGATGTACTGCGTGGACGCGCTGCTCGACGCGTTCCCGGACGCGCGGGTGCTGCAGATCATCCGGGACGGCCGGGACGCGGTGGCCGGGATGCTGGCCGACCCGGCCGTGCTGGCCTGGTTCAAGGCGGGTTTCGTGGACACCGGCGCGGAGTTCCCGCACCCGCTGCTCGGCCTGGAGAAGGAAGCGGACCGGGCCGCCTGGCCGGACCTGTCCCCGACGGCCAGGTGCGCGATGCGCTGGCGGGGCAGCGTGCGGCAGATGGCCCGGCTGCGCGCCCGGCTGGCCGCCGACCAGCTGGTCACCTTCCGCTACGAGGACGTGATCCGGCAGCCCGCCGACGCGGCCGCCGCCATCTCGGACTTCCTGGCCGCCCCGGTGCGCGTCCTGGAGCCGCCAGCGCCGGGCCGCCCGTCCCTGGCCGAGCCGGGGACCTGGCGCCGGGTACTCAGCCCGGCGCAGGCCGCGGAGATCGAAGCGGTGGCCGGCGAGGAACTGCGCCGGCTCGGCTACGGCAGCTGAGCCCGGTCAGGACGCTTTAGCGGTTTCCTGCCCAGCGAACTGAGTGTGGTACAGCTCCGCGTACAGGCCGCCCGCGGCCAGCAGTTCCGGGTGCGTGCCGCGCTCGGCCACCTGCCCGTCCCCGATGACCAGGATCTGGTCCGCCTCCCGGATAGTGGACAGCCGGTGCGCGATAACCAGCGAGGTGCGCCCGGTCAGCGCGGTCTTGAGCGCGGCCTGCACGGCCACCTCGGACTCCGAGTCCAGGTGCGCGGTGGCCTCGTCGAGGACCACCACGGATGGCGCCTTGAGCAGCAGCCGGGCGATGGCCAGCCGCTGCTTCTCGCCGCCGGACAGCCGGTACCCGCGGTCCCCGACCACGGTGTTCAGCCCGTCGGGCAGGCTGGCCACCAGGTCCCAGATCTGCGCCGCCTGGCAGGCCGCGATCAGCTCCTGCTCGGTGGCCTCCGGCCGGGCGTACAGCAGGTTGGCCCGGACCGTGTCGTGGAACATGTGCGCGTCCTGGGTGACCACACCGACCGCGTCGTGCAGCGACTGCAGCGTGACGTCGCGCAGGTCCTGGCCGCCGATGCGCACCGTGCCCTGGTCCGGGTCGTACATCCGGGACACCAGGTGGGTGATCGTGGTCTTGCCCGCGCCGGACGGACCGACCAGCGCGGTCAGCCGCCCTTGCGGCGCGGTGAAGCTGATGTCCCGGAGCACCGGCTGGGCCGGCCCGTCCTGCTCGGGCACCGGCAGCGCGATCGACTCCAGCGAGGCGAGCGACACCTCGCTGGCCCGCGGGTAGCGGAACGACACCTGGTCGAACTCGATGGCAGGCGCGGCCGCCAGCCCGGCGGCGCGCAGCGGCACCGCGTCCGGCTTCTCCGCGATCAGCGGCTGCAGGTCGAGCACCTCGAACACCCGGTCGAAGCTGACCAGCGCGGTCATCACGTCCACCTGCACGTTGGACAGCGCGGTGATCGGCCCGTACAGCCGGGCCAGCAGCGCGGTCAGCGCGACCAGCGTGCCGAGCTGGAACGCACCGTGGATGACCAGCACCCCGCCGACCCCGTAGGTGACCGCGGTGGCCATCGAGGCGAGCAGGCTCAGCGCGATGAACAGCGTGCTGCCGTACATCGCGGTGACCACGCCGATGTCCCGGACCCGCGCGGCCCGGTCCCGGTACGCCTCGTTCTCCCGGCGCGGGTTGCCGAACAGCTTGACCAGCATGGCGCCGGCCACGTTGAACCGCTCGGTCATGGTCGAGCCGAGTTCGGCGTCCAGCTGCATGGACTCCCGGGTATAGCGCTGCAGCCGCCGGCCGACCAGCCGGGCCGGGATGACGAACACCGGCAGCAGGACCAGCGAGATGACGGTGACCAGCCAGGACAGGCTGAACATGGTGATCAGCACCAGGATCAGGGTCAGCGCGTTGGACACGATCGAGGACAGCGTCGAGGTGATGGCCGACTGCGCGCCGATCACATCGCTGTTCAGCCGGCTGACCAGCGAGCCGGTCTGCGCCCGGGTGAAGAACGCGATCGGCTGCTGCTGTACGTGCCCGAACACCTCGGTGCGCAGGTCGTAGATCAGCCCCTCACCGACCCGCGCGGAGAACCAGCGCTGGCCGAACGCGAGCACGGCGCTGAGAAAGGCGATGGCCGCGGTCAGCCCGGCCACGTCGACCACCAGGCCGGTGTTATGGGCCAGGATGCCATTGACGATGCTGCGCAGCAGCAGCGGCACGGCCACCGTGGCCACCGCGGCCAGCGCCGCCATGACCAGGAAGAAGGTCAGGTGCAGCCGGTACGGCCGGGCGTAATGGGCGATCCGGCGCACGGTCCCGGGCTTGATCCGCTGCTGGGTGACCGACGGGTCACGGGAGAACCCGCGCATCGCGTGCCAGTTCGCTGCGTACATGAGCGGAGCAACCCTTCACCCCGGTGAGATCTTCCCCACTCAGCTAACAGCGAACGGTCACCCGCCGGCCAGTCGTTTTCGCTGCAGTTCGGCCTGGATCCGCCGCTCGGCGGCGGCCTGCGCGGCGGCGTCGTGGCCGGGCGCCTGGCTGAGCAGTTCCTTGGTCGCCCGGGCCACGGCCGGCTCCACGGTGAGCAGCGCGGCCACCAGATCACTGACCGCGCCGTCCAGCTCGGCGCCGGGCACCACCAGCTCGGCCAGCCGGAGCCGGGCCGCTTCCGCGGAGCCCACGGTGCGGCCGGTCAGGCACAGCTCCAGCGCCCGCGGCACGCCGACGATATCCACCAGCGGCTTGGTCCCGGTCAGGTCGGGCACCAGGCCGAGCTGCGGCTCCTTCATGCACAGCTGGGCGTCGTCGGCCAGGATGCGCAGGTCGCAGGCGAGGGCGAGCTGGAAGCCACCGCCGATGGCGTACCCCTGAACCGCGGCCACCGAGACGATGCCCGGGCGGCGCAGCCAGCTGTAACCCTGCTGGCAGGACGCGATCCACTCCTCGAACCCGGGACTGGCCGGGCTCATCAGCGGATCCTCGCCGGGCACACCCCCCGGTGAGAACAAGCGGAGGTCGATGCCGGCCGAGAAGGACGGGCCTGCCCCCCGCACCACGACGACGCGCACCGCTGGCGGGAGTGCCCGTCCGATCGCGGCCAGGCCGTGCCACATCGCCGGGGTCATCGCATTGCGCCGCGCCGCCCGGTCCAGCGTGATGGTGACCGCGCCCGGCGCGGGCGCATCGGCGTCCATCCGCAGGCCCGCGCGGGCGAGGTCGATGTCGGTACTGGTCAGCGCTTGGCCCGCGCCTTGCCCCGGGTGGCCCCACCGCGGCCGCGCAGCGAAACCCCGTTTTCCGACAAGATCCGGTGCACGAACCCATAGGACCGTCCGGTCGCGGCGGCGAGCGACCGGATGCTCTCCCCCGCGTCATACCTCTTCTTCAGGTCGGACGCCAGCTTGGTGCGGTCGGCACCGGTGACCCTGGTGCCTTTCTTAAGGGTCTCGGTCACGCGTACCTCCCGTGAACTGAAGTGACCGCTGCGTTACGTCTCACTCATGATCACGCATCAGTTGCCGATCGGCTACCTACATCCGGGTAAGTGATCACTACTTTTTCGCCCAGCCCCGCGTTGCCCGTCACGCTAGGGTCACCAGGTCCGCCAGCCCTTCGTTCCAGGTGTCCTCCACCCCGTCGGGCAGCAGGATGACCCGCTCCGGGGACAGCGCCTCGACCGCACCCTCGTCGTGCGTTACCAGCACGATGGCGCCCTGGTAGCGGCGCAGCGCGGTCAGGATCTCGTCCCGGCTGGCCGGGTCCAGGTTGTTGGTCGGCTCGTCCAGCAGTAGCACGTTGGCTCCGGACACCACCAGCAGGGCCAGCGCGAGCCGGGTCTTCTCGCCGCCGGACAGCACGCTGGCCGGTTTGTCCACCGCGTCGCCGGAGAATAGGAACGAGCCCAGGATGCGCCGGTGCTCGGGGTCGAGCAGGTCCGGCGCGGCGGTGCGCATGTTCTCCAGCACGGTGCGCTGCCCGTCCAGCGTCTCGTGCTCCTGCGCGTAGTACCCGAGCCGCAGGCCGTGGCCCGGCGTGACCTCGCCAGTGTCCGGTGGCTCCAGGCCGGCCAGCAGCCGGAGCAGCGTGGTCTTGCCCGCCCCGTTCAGGCCGAGCACCACGATCCGGGCGCCGCGGTCCACCGCGACGCCGACGTCGGTGAACACCTCGAGCGAGCCGTAGGACTTGGACAGGCCGGCCGCGGCCAGCGGCACCCGGCCGCACGGCGCGGGCTCGGGGAAGCGCAGCCGGGCCACCCGCTGCGGCGCCCGCTCGGCCGACACCCCGGCGAGCAGCCGCTCGGCGCGCCGCTGCATGCCCTGGGCCGCCCTGGCCTTGGTCGCCTTGGCCCGCATCTTGTCCGCCTGGGCCTGCAGCGCGGCGGCCTGGCGGGACGCGTTGGCGTGCTCCCGGCGGCGGCGCCGCGCGTCGGTCTCGCGCTGCTGCAGGTAGGCCTGCCAGCCGACGTTGTAGATGTCCAGCTGATGGGTGTCCGCGTCCAGGTGGAACACCTTGCCGACCAGCGCTTCGAGCAGTGCCGTGTCGTGGCTGATCACCACCACCCCGCCACGGAACGCCCGCAGGTGGTCGCGGAGCCAGGTCACCGAGTCGGCGTCCAGGTGGTTGGTGGGCTCGTCGAGCAGCAGGGTCTGCGCGTCGGCGAACAGGATCCGGGCCAGCTCGACCCGGCGCCGCTGCCCGCCGGACAGCGTGGCCAGCGGCTGGGCCAGCACCCGGTCCGCCAGCCCGAGGCTGGACGCGATCGACGAGGCCTCGGCCTCGGCGGCGTAGCCGCCCAGCATGGCCAGCCGCTCCTCGAGCTGCCCGTACCGGCGCACCGCGGCGTCCCGCCGCCCGGGCACGCCGTCGGACATCTGCTGTTCCGCGGCCCGCATCCCGGCCCGGAGCTCGTCCAGGCCGCGGCCGGACAGCACCCGGTCCAGGGCCAGCCCGCCGAGGTCGCCGGCCCGGGTGTCCTGCGGCAGGTAACCGATGTTCCCGCTGCGGCGCACCGTGCCGGCCGCGGGCAGCGCCTCACCGGCCAGCACCCGGGCCAGCGTGGTCTTGCCCGCACCGTTCCGGCCGACCAGGCCGACCTTGTCCCCGGGCCCGATCTGGAAGCTGGCCCCGTCCAGCAGCAGCTGGGCGCCCGCGCGCAGCTCCAGGCCGGACGCGGCGATCATAACCACTCCAACAGCTACAACGGGAAAGCGGCGACGCCGCGGGCCACGATCAAGACTACGTGGTCCGCGCAACGCTATTTGCCGAGCACGGCCACCTCGAGCTGGGCCAGCCGGGCCGGCCGGCCACCAGTTCGTAGCCGGTGACCTGCTCCCCGGCCACGGTGACCAGCAGCACCAGCCGCAGCTGCCCGTGTGGCGCGACCACGATCCCGGCGTCGCCGTTGACCAGCGCGGGCGCCGCGAAGCGGGCCTGGCCGCCGAAGACCACGATCTCGCCTGCCACGGTGCCCGCGCCGTGGGCCCGCAGCGGCCGGCCGTCGGGCAGCGCGGCCCGGTCCGCCCGCCGCACCACGTCCGGGTCCAGCACCGCGATGACCGCGGCCACATCGCCGGACCGGGACGCGGCCAGGAACGCCTCGACCACCCGGCCGCCCGCGGCCGCGGCGTTCGAGCACGGCTACCACCTGGCCGTCGGGGCCGGCGCGGGCTGCCTGCTGCTGGCCGCGCTGATCGCCGTGGCCGGATTCCGGGGCCAGCAGTCCATGCCCGCAGCCCCGGCTAGCCGGGAGCAGCAGCCGGAGCGGGCTCGGTGAGCTGGACCCGGACGGCGCGGAACAGCCGGGGCGTGTCCTTGAGCACCACCAGCCGGGGATCGGGGACGGTGAGGAACCGGTCGGTGGCCAGGTCGAAGTACGGCCGCAGCCGCGGGTCCTCGCGCAGCCCGGCCATCGCGCGCCGGTCCCCGCCCAGCACCACCGCGTCCAGCTCACCCGGGTACCGGCCGAACACCCGGACCGCGGTGTCCGCCGCCGCGGCCAGCGCCTCGTTGGCCTGCTTCTCCCGGCGCCGGGCGAACCGGTGCTGGGACCGGCCGCCGGCCGCGCTGCGACCGTGCACCAGGCGCGAGCCGACCTTGGAGTCGGCCAGCCGGGGCGGCTCGCCGGTGAACACGCCGGCCGCGTAGCCGCCCAGCCGGACCAGCAGCACGCCGACCGTGCGGTCGGCGGCGGCGTGCGCCGCGATCCGGTGCGCCTGCCGGACCACGGCCCGCGCCGTGCCGGGCGGCGGCTCACCGGCCGGATCGGCGGCCGGCAGCGGGGGGAACGGCGGATGACAGGCCGCCGCGGCGCCGTCCATGCCGCGGAACAGCACCACGTCCGGCGCGGCCTCGACGGCGAGCGGGCCGCCATGCCGGTCGGCGAAGCCCGCGATCCAGCCGGCGAACCGCTCCGGGCTCACCTCGATCCACCGCGGCTCCGCACCCATAGGACTTTTAGAATAGCGATGCGATCAACAATCCTAGGGTTAACTGTCGGGCGGCCCCATATGACGCTGAACCAGCTGCGCACGTTCCTGGCCGTGGCCGACACCGGCTCGGTCCGCGCGGCCGCCGAGCAGCTGGTGGTCACCCAGGCCGCGGTGTCCGCCTCGCTGGCCGCACTGCAGCGCTCGCTCGGCGTGCCACTGCTCGCCCCGGACGGCCGCGGGCTGCGGCTGACCGGCGCGGGCCAGGCCTACGCGGGCTACGTCCGGCGCATCCTCGGCCTGCTGGACGAGGCCGGGCTGGCCGCGACGGCCGCCGCCGACCCGGACCGCGGCGAGCTGCGGATGGCCGCGGTCACCACGGCGGCCGAGCAGATCGTGCCCGGGCTGCTGGGCGGCTTCCGGTCCCGCTGGCCACGTACTGGCGTTCGGCTGGAATCGGGGAATCGGGAACGAGTGCGGGCGCTGCTGGACCGGCATCAAGTGGACCTGGTGCTGGGTGGGCGCCCTGAGCCCGGCTGGGACGTGCAGGTGCTGGCCGTCCGGCCGCACCAGCTCGTCGTGGTAGCCGCCCCGGCGCTGGCGGCCAGCGCCCGGCCCGGGCCGGCCCTGCTGCCGTGGCTGGCCCGGCAGGCCTGGCTGCTGCGGGAACCCGGCTCGGGCACCCGGGCCGCCACCGACGCGCTGCTCACCGAGCTGGACATCGCCCCGCCGACGCTGATGGTCGGCTCCAACGGGGCCATCCGCGGCTCGGCCAGCGTGGGCCTCGGCGTCACCCTGGTGTCCCGGGACGCGGTGGCCGCCGAGCTGGCCGACGGCCGGCTCAGCGAGCTGCCGGTGCCGGGCACCCCGCTGCACCGGGACTGGTACCTGGTCGCGCACCCCGGCCCGCTCCCCCCGGCCGGGGCGAGGCTGCTCGAGCACGTGCTCAGCCACGGCGGCTTCCGCCCGCCAACTGTTAACTCAGACCTTTAGAGTCGGCGGCAAACTCTCAATAGACGGCTGGCATACCGGCTGGCAGGGTGAAGAGGTCAGCACCTCATGCCGCCGGAGGGACCCATGGAACGCTGGAACGCGGGCGTGATCCCGTATGCCCAGATGGGCTACTACGAGCCGGATTACCAGCCGAAGGACACCGACGTGCTGGCCGCGTTCCGGATCACCCCGCAGCCCGGGGTGCCGCCCGAGGAAGCAGGCGCCGCGGTGGCCGGCGAGTCGTCCACCGCCACCTGGACCGTGGTGTGGACCGACCGGCTCACCACCTACCAGCACTACCAGGCCAAGTGCTACCGGGTTGACCCGGTGCCCGGCCGGGACGGCGAGTACATCGCTTCCATCGCCTACGGCATCGACCTGTTCGAGGAAGGCTCGATCGCCAACCTGACCTCGTCGATCATCGGCAACGTGTTCGGCTTCAAGGCGCTGAAGGCGCTCCGCCTGGAGGACATGCGGATCCCGCTGGCCTACGTGAAGACGTTCCAGGGCCCGCCGCACGGCATCGTGATAGAACGCGAGTACCTGAACAAGTACGGCCGGCCGCTGCTCGGTGCGACGACCAAGCCCAAGCTGGGCCTGTCCGCGCGGAACTACGGCCGGGTGGTGTACGAGGCGCTGCGCGGCGGGCTGGACTTCACCAAGGACGACGAGAACATCAACTCGCAGCCGTTCATGCGCTGGCGGGACCGGTACCTGTTCACCATGGAGGCGGTGCACCGGGCCGAGGAGCGGACCGGCGAGATCAAGGGCCACTACCTGAACGTCACCGCGGCCACCATGGAGGACATGTACGAGCGCGCCGAGTTCGCCAGGGAACTGGGCAGCGCGATCATCATGGCCGACCTCACCGTGGGCTACACGGCGCTGCAGTCGCTGTCCCGCTGGGCCCGGCGCAGCGGGGTCATCCTGCACCTGCACCGGGCCGGCCACGGCACCTACACCCGGCAGAAGACACACGGGGTCAGCTTCCGGGTCATCGCCAAGTGGTGCCGGCTGATCGGCGTGGACCACCTGCACGCCGGCACCGTGGTCGGCAAGCTGGAAGGCGACCCGGCCATGGTGCGCGGCTACTACGACACGCTGCGCGGTGCCCAGGTCCCCGCCGACCTGGGCCACGGCCTGTACTTCGACCAGGACTGGGGCTCGCTGCCGGGCACCATGCCGGTCGCCTCCGGTGGCATCCACGCGGCCCAGATGCCGCAACTGCTCGGCTATCTCGGCGAGGACGTGGTGCTCCAGTTCGGCGGCGGCACCATCGGCCACCCGATGGGCATCGCGGCCGGCGCGACCGCCAACCGGGTGGCCGTGGAGGCGATGATCAAGGCCCGGAACGAGGGCCGCGACTTCCTGCGCGAGGGCGAGCGGATCCTGGCCGACGCGGCCAAACACTGCCAGCCGCTGCAGATGGCCCTGGATACCTGGGGTGACATCACGTTCAACTACGAATCCACCGACACCCCTGACGTCGTCGCCACCCCGTCTGTCTAGGAGCCGAGATGCGGATCACCCAGGGCACCTTCTCCTACCTGCCCGACCTGACCGACGAGGAGATCGCCGCGCAGTTGCGGTACGCGATCGGCCAGGGCTGGGCGATCGCGGTGGAGTTCACCGACGACCCGCACCCGCGCAACGTGCTGTGGGAGATGTGGGGCCTGCCCATGTTCGACATCAGCGACGCCGCGGCGGGCCTGCACGAGGTCACCGCGTGCCGCCGCGCCTACCCGGAGCGCTATATCCGGGTGTCCGCGTACGACGCCAGCCTGGGCCGGCAGACCACCGCGCTCAGCTTCCTCGTGCACCGGCCGGCCCACGAGCCAGGATTCCGGCTGGCCCGGCAGGAGGGCGCTGACCGCCGGGTCCGCTATTCGCTGCACCCCTATGCTGCCGAACGCCCGTCCGGCGAGCGGTACGCCAGCAACGGGATGGGCCAGCCCGGATGAGCACGCATGGCTTCGCCATGCCCCGGTCGGACCCGGCGCCGCCGGATGCGCCAGCCGGGTCGGCCGGGCCGGCCGGGTCCCCAGCCCCGGCCGGCCCGCCCCCGCTGGCCGACGGGGACACCGTCGAGCTCGGCGCGGAACAGCAGGCGCAGCGGCTGGCCGCGATGCTCGGCGAGTTCGACCGGGAGTTCGTCGGGCTGGCCCCGGTCAAGGCCCGGGTCCGGGAGATCGCCGCGCTGCTGCTGGTGGACCGGCTCCGGCAGCGCTACGGGCTGGCCTCGTCCCGGCCCAGCCTGCACATGTGCTTTACCGGCAGCCCGGGCACCGGGAAGACCACGGTGGCCACGCACATGGGCGCGCTGCTGCACGAGCTCGGTTACCTGCGCACCGGCCAGCTGGTCAGCGTGACCCGGGACGACCTGGTCGGGCAGTACGTCGGGCACACCGCGCCGAAGACCAAGGAAGTGCTCAAGCGGGCGATGGGCGGCGTGCTGCTCATCGACGAGGCCTACTACCTGTACCGTCCGGAGAACGAGCGGGACTACGGCCAGGAGGCCATCGAGATCCTGCTCCAGTTCATGGAGGCCAACCGGGAGGACCTGGTGGTCATCCTCGCCGGCTACGCGGACCGGATGGACGTGTTCTTCCGGTCCAACCCCGGGATGGCCTCCCGGGTAGCGCACCACATCGACTTCCCCGACTTCACCCTGGACGAACTGATCCGGATCGCCATGCTGATGCTGGACCGCGAGCAGTACCGGCTGTCTCCCGCGGCCGAGGCGGCGTTCCGCGAGTACGTCGGGCTGCGCCGGGAGCAGCCCCGGTTCGCCAACGCGCGCAGCATGCGCAACGCCATCGACCGGATGCGGCTGCGCCAGGCCCGCCGCCTGGTCGCGGCGGGCGGCCGGATCGGCCGGGATGACCTGGTGCAGCTCAGTGAGGCCGACGTGCGGGCCAGCCGGGTGTTCGGCAGTGCTAATCCGGGGGGGCGACCCCCCGTACCCCCCGATCGCCGCTCCGAGCCGAGCGGCGGCGCAGCCGCCGCGGCGAGCAGCTAACT
>CAVWWE010000036.1:0-61624 GCA_963758575.1 uncultured Actinomycetes bacterium | reverse complement strand
CCCCGGCCCGGCCGCCAGCACGGCTAAGGCAGGCCCTAGGCCGGCGCGCGGGCCCAGATCAGCGTGCCGCGCTTGGTCAGCCGTAGCGGCGCAGGGATCTGCGCCGCGGCCCGGCCGGCCGCTTCCTCGGTCAGCCCCCGGCCGCGCAGGTAGCGCCGCACGTCATCCGCGGTGGCCAGGTCGATCAGCGGCGCGTCCCAGCTCTCCGTGCCGGTGATCTGGAAGAACCGGCCGACCTGTTGCGCCGCGTTCTCCGCGTCGAAGGTCAGCGGCGTGCCCCAGCCGGGCAGCACCGCGGCCAGCTCGGGATCGTTCTCCCGGCTCGGCGCGCAGGCCACGAAGCTCCCACCCGGGCGCAGCACCCGCCGCGCCTCAGCCAGGGCCAGCGCCGGCTCCGTCAGGTGATACAGCATCCAGAACGCCATTACCGTGCCGAACGACCCAGTCTGGAACCCGGCCGCCCGGGCGTCGGTCCGCACCGCGGGCCGGGGCGCCTGGCTGAGCAGCCCTTGGGCCAGATCGGCGACGACCACCTGGATCCCGTGCCCGGCCAGCTCGCGGGCCAGCGGCCCGGTGCCGCCGCCAAGTTCGAGAACCGGGCCGGCCGTGTCATCGGCGATGATCCGCTGCGTCACCCTGCCGGACAGGCCGGTACCTGGCGGCCGGAACGCCTGGTTGGCCGCCCACCGCCCCGGGTCGGTGTCATAGTCACACGGGACGGCCCTGGGCTGCTGGCCGGCATCAGGCACAGCCGCACGCTAACCCCAGCCCGGGGTATTGCCCAGCGAATTCCCGCCCTAGCCGCGCCGGTAGTCCAGCATCAGTTCGGCGGCTGGAATTATGACAAGTAAGCCCTCAGCATCGGAGCAGCCCATGCCAGCCTCGGTCCCCATCGTCGATCTCGCCCCCTGGTTCAGCGCCGACGCCGCGGCCCGGGCCGACGTCGCGGCCCAGGTGGACGCCGCGCTGCGCAGCGTCGGTTTCTTCCTCATCGCCGGGCATGGCGTGCCAGCCGAGCTGCCGGCCCGGGTCCGGGCCGAGGCCCGGGCGTTCTTCGCGCTGCCGGCCACGGCCAAGCAGCAGTACGCGGTCACCGTGGCCGGGCGGGGCTGGCTGCCGACCGGCGTCGAGGGGAACGCATACGCCGAGGGCACCGAGACGCCGCCGGATCTGAAGGAGTCCTTCGCCGTCGGCGCCGACCAGCCCACCGGCGACCCGGTGGCCGACGCGTACTGGTTCCAGCCCAACGTCTACCCGGCCGAGGTGCCGGGGCTGCGGCCCGCCGTCGCCGCGTACCTGGCCCGGATGCGCGCCCTGGCCGACGAACTGCTGGTGATCTGCGCGGCGGCACTGGGCCTCGACAGTGATTTCTTCACCCGGCACACCGGTCACGCCACGCACACGATGAACATCAACTGGTACCCGCCGATGACGGTGGCGGGCGAACCGGAGCCCGGCCAGTTCCGGATCGGACCACACACCGACTTCGGCACGGTCACCATCCTCGACCGGGAGCCGGGCCGGGGCGGCCTGCAGGTGTGGACGGCGGCGGACGGCTGGGAGTACGTGCCGTACCACCCGGGCACGTTCACCATCAACGCGGGTGACCTGCTGGCCCGCTGGAGCGGCGCCCGGTGGATGTCCAACCGGCACCGGGTACTCCCGCCGCAGGCCGAGGCGCCGGACGAGGATCTCGTCTCACTGGTCTACTTCTATGAGGCCAACCATGACGCGGTGATCGAATCGCTGCGGCCGCCGCTCGGCCAGCGCACCGACTACCCGCCCGTCGTATCTGGCGAGTTCATCAAGGAGCGGCTGGACGCGATCACCCTCGGCTAGCCGGGTCACGCAGCTTGAGCAGGTTCATCGCGGTCAGGCTGAGCACGCCGCGGTCGTCCTGGTTGAGCAGTTCGCCATGGGTGACTACGAGGCCCCGGTCGGGCTTGGACCGGGATCGCCGTGTCTCGGTGATGGTGGTGCGCAGCCGCAGCGTGTCCCCCGGCCGGACCGGGGCCGGCCAGCGCAGCTCGTCGATCCCCGGCGAGGCCAGGCTGGCTACCCGGGACAGATAGTGGTCGGCGAACAGCCGCATGAACATCGCGCTGGTGTGCCAGCCGCTCGCGATCAGGCCACCGAACGGCCCGGCCGCGGCGAGGCCGGCGTCGGTATGGATCGGCTGCGGGTCGAACCGGCGCGCGAAGGCCAGCAGTTCCGCCTCGTCCACGGTCGCGTAGCCGTACTCGTAGACCGCCCCGGCCCGGTAGTCCTCGAAGTACCGGCGGTCGATCGGGACCGCGAAGTCCGCCTCGCTCAGCGTCCGGGTGGCGACCGGCCCCGCCGCTGCCCATGAATGTGTCATGACGGCAGTATCGCGGCGGGCCAGTTATCCGGGGCGGCCGCTATCCGGGGCGGCCGCTATCCGGGCCGACCGCCTCGGCCTCGATGAAGCTCAGCAACCGCGCGTGCTGGCTGAGCAGTTCGCCGATCGCGGCCGGGGCCAGCTCTTGTGTGTGCGCCAGCTGGGTGTCCGCCAGCGCGGCTGGCATGTCGGCGAGCGCCGCGGTCATCCCGGACACCACCGCCGCCGGGTCCCGGGTGCCCTCCAGATTGCGGTCCGGGCCACGGATGACCGTGGCGTTGACCAGCTCCTCCGCGATTTCCTGTGAGCAGCCGAGGCCCGCCTCGATCAGGTCGGTCCAGCGGCGGCCCTGGGTGCGCAGGCCGGTCCAGGTGCGGTAGCCGGTGAAGATCAGCTCCCACTGCCGGAGGATGAACTCCTCCCAGCCAAGCTCCGTCACCTCGTCCGGATCATGTTCATACACGAGGCAAGGCTACGGCGGCGCGGCGCCCGGCACCGGCGTGGAGGTTATCCGGCTGTCTCTGGCCGCCAGCACAATGGGCTGGTGCGCACGGTACTGGCCGCCTGGGGCGGCCCGGAGGTCACCGGCCCGCTCGGCGGCGGGCACCGGAACCCGGTCCTGGAACTGCGCCGCGGCCGGGAACGCCTGGTCGCCCGCTGGTCACGGCGGCCGCCAGCCAGCCTGGACTGGGAACTCGGCCTGCTGGACCACCTGGCCCGGCACGGCCTGCGGGTCCCGGAAACCGTCCCGGCCCTGGATGGCCGCCGTCATGTTGACGGCGTCGTCGTGCAGACCTGGCTGGACGGCACCCCGCCCGGGCCAGCCGACTGGCCTGCCGTGGCGGCCGCGGTCCGGCACCTGCACGAGGTCACCGGGCACTGGCCGCAGCGCCCCGGCTTCGCGTCCACGCTCCAGCTGCGCACCGCCGGCCAGGGCGGCGACGTTGACCTCGCGGCCATGCCAGCCGTGGCGGTGGCCGCCTGCCGCCAGGCCTGGGCCGCGCTGGCCGGCACCCCGCAAGCCGTGGTACACGGCGACCTGGCGCCGGCCAACATCCGGATGTCCGCCGCCGGCCCGGGCCTGCTCGACTGGGACGAGGCCCGGATCGACTACACCGACCTCGACCTCGCCGACATCCCGGACAGTGGCCTGCCGCCGGCCCGGCTGAGCGCGGCCCGCCGCGCCGTCGCGGCCTGGGAGGCGGCTAGCGGCTGGCGCATCGAGCCCGGCTACGCCCGCCGTCAGCTGGCGCTGCTCGGCCAGCCGCCCGGGCTCAGCGCGGTGCGCCCTCCCAGGCGAACCCGTCCGGGTCGGTGAACGGGTCCGCATCGCCGCCGATCATCAGCCGGTGCGATCCGGTGCCGTCCGGCGCCACGCCGGCGTCCTTGGCCAGCGCCCGGCGCCCGTAGAGCGCCAGCTTGACCGGGCTCGACGGGGTGGCGAACTCGACGTACTTGCGGCCGAAGCTCTTCGCCACGGCGAGGCCGTGGTCCTGGTAGAACCGCTTGCTCGCGGCCACGTCCGCGGCGCCCAGCAGCAGCACGATCTGGTCGATCTGCCGGGTGTCCGGGCCGGTGTCCTTCTTCGCCGAGGTAGCCACCTTCCAGATGGTCCCGTCCGGGGCTTGCACGACGCCGCCGTAGCCCCAGAACGACTTCGCGACCGGTTTCAGCGCGGTGGCGCCGGCCTTGAGGGCGTCCCCGATGAGGGCGCTGACGGTGCCAGGCTGCGGCACGGTGAGCGACAGCGTGAAGCCACGGAAGCCGGCCGTCGGCTCGGCCGAGGCCCGGAAGCGCAGTTGGTCGCCCAGACCGAAGGCGGCGGCGTAGAAGCGGTCGGCGGCGGCGGGGTCGGCTACTTCGAGGGTGATGGATTCGATGGACGTCATGCTGGTCACGCTAGGTGCGGCGGCGCGGGCAGTGCTTCTTGATTCCTGACTGGTCTGGCTACCCGCGGCCGCCAACGGCCCGGGCCAGGCCGGCGATGTCGGCTGGCCGGACCCGGCAGCAGCCACCCACGATCGTGGCCCCCGCGGCCACCCACTGCTGCGGCTGGCCGGCTGCGTACCGCGGTGCCCCGGCCCAGGTCCGCCGCTGCGCATCCCAGGCCTCGCCGCTGTTTGGGTAGACGATCACCGGCTTGCCAGTGACCTCGGCAGCGATGCCGACCGCGGCGGCCACATCGCCGGGTGCGCAGCAGTTGACGCCGACCGCGACGACCTCTGGCACATCCCGGGCCAGCGCGAACGCGTCCGCGATCGGCTGCCCGGCGCGGGTGCGCTCGCCCTGGATGCTGTAGGTCAGCCAGGCGGGCAGCCCGAGCCCGCGGATCGCGGTCAGCAGCGCCTCCGCCTCATCCAGATCGGGCACCGTCTCCAGCGCCAGCACGTCCGGGCCCGCCTCGGCCAGCACCTCGAGCCGCGGCCGGTGCCAGGCCACCAGTGCGGCGACGCTCAGCCCATATCGGCCGCGGTATTCAGACCCGTCGGCCAGCGCGGCGCCGTAGGGGCCGACGGAAGCAGCGACCCACCGCGTCCGGCCATCACCGGCCACTTGATCGCGTGCCGCCTGGGCCAGTTCGACGCTGCGGCGCATCAGCCGCACGGCATCGCCGCGCGGCAGGCCGCGGGCGGCGAAGCCGCCAAATGAGGCCTGATAGCTCGCGGTCGTGGCGATCACCGCCCCGGCCTCGAAGAACGCCAGGTGCGCCGCGGTGATCTCCTGGGGTGCGTCCATCAGCAGCCGGGCAGACCACAGCGAGTCCGACAGATCATGCCCGCGCGCTTCGAGCTCGGTCGCCAGGCCCCCGTCCGCCACCAGCACGCCGCCCGCCGGCCCTGGGAAGCTCACCGGGGCACGCCTAGCAGCCGACCGATCCGTCGGTCAGCTCCCGGATCAGGTCGGCGTGCCCGTTGTGCCGGGCGTACTCCTCGATCATGTGCGCATAGATCCAGCGCAGCGAGCAGGGTTCACCCGCCCGGGTGCGGCCGCTGTCGTCCAGATCGCGGCTGGCGGCCGCGTCCCGGCTCGCCTGGCACTCGGCCTGCCATGCGGCCAGGTCGGCTGCCCAGTCGGCGTTATCGAGGGGCACCAGGTCGCTGTCTTCCACGGCCGGATCGAAGAAGATGAACGGCGCGCCGGGCTCCCGCTGCAGGACCCGCCGGAACCAGGAGCGCTCGACCTCGGCCATGTGCCGGACCAGGCCGTGCAGGGACAGCTGGGAGGTGGCCACCGGACGCGCCTTCCGCGCGTGATCGTCCAGGCCTTCGCACTTGAGCAGCAGCGTCGTCCGGTGGAACTCCAGCCACCCCTCGAGCATCTCCCGCTCACCAAGGCCGTCCTGGGGCGGCTCGGTCCGCCGCGGGTCCACGAGGTCTTTCACCATGGGCCCGGAGCCTACGTCAGGGAGCCCGGAGCCTAGTTCAGAGCGAGGTCAGGAACTCGATGAGGCCAGGGAAGTAGTGCCCGGGGTCATCGAACTGGGCCAGGTGGCTGCCGTCCGGGCAGTGCAGGTACCGGCCCCGCGGTAGCTGCCCGGCCATCCAGCGCATATGGCCCGGGTCCATGGTGTCGTGCGCCGCGCCGATGACCAGCGTAGGGACGTTGATACCGGGCAGGTCGGCGGTCCGGTCCCAGCCTTCCAGCGTGCCGCTGAGACCGAGTTCGCTCGGGCCCTGCATCGGCACGTAGATGGCCGGGTTGATGTGCCCAAAACACCGGGTGACCGGCTCAGGCCATTCGCTGAGCGGCATCCGGCACACGTGCCAGCGGTAATGCTGTTCCATCAGCAGCTGCTCGTAGCGTGGGTCGCTGGTCGTCCCCTCGGCCTCATAGCGCTTGATGTCGGCCAGCGCGGCCTGGTCCATGGCCGGCATCAGCACGTCCCGGGCGTAGTCGTTGTACTGCCGGGCGCTGGCCATCATGTTGGAGATGACCAGTCCTTTCAGGTTCTGCTGGTGGGTGACGGCGTATTCCATGGCCAGCAGCCCGCCCCAGGACTGGCCGAGCAGGACGAAGTTGCTGCGGTCCAGCCCCAGCGCCTGGCGGACCTGTTCGACCTCGTCGACGAAGCGGGCCAGGTCCCACAGCGACCCGTCGCCGGGCTGGTCGCTGCGCAGCGACCCGAGCTGGTCGTAGTGGTAGTACTCGAGGCCGGCCCGCGGGAACCAGGTGTCGAAGCATTCATAGAGCTCGCTGGTGGCCCCGGGGCCGCCATGCAGCAGTAGCACCTTGAGGTCGGGGTTGGTACCGACCCGCTTGGTCCAGACCCGGAACTCACCGGCCGGCGTGCTGACCGGGATCATCCGCGCTCCCCCGGAGATGACGTCGGGGCGGGCCCAGGTTGAGGTGTCGAAGTAGCCGGCCGGCGGTCCATCCATGCCGACAACCTAACCGGCTGCCCCGGCCGGGCCCGCCGGGCCCGCCGCCGCCAGCGCCGCGAACCGGCGGGCAGCCACAGCGCGAGCAGCACCGCGAGGGCAGAGAACCCGGTCGCCCACCAGAACGCGATGTCGAACGCGGCGGCGGCGTCGCCGTGCCGCGCGGCGATCGCGCCGGAGAGGATGACGGCCAGC
Organism: uncultured Actinomycetes bacterium; assembly: GCA_963758575.1. Taxonomy (GTDB): domain Bacteria; phylum Actinomycetota; class Actinomycetes; order Streptosporangiales; family Streptosporangiaceae; genus RYN-230. The sequence goes on along the minus strand of CAVWWE010000036.1, from coordinate 54,691 downwards.
ACCGCGGTGCCGAACGAGCCGCCGACCTGCTGCACGGTCCGGGTCACCACGCTGGAGTGGGCGATCTGCTGCTTGTCCAGGCCGAGGAAGGCGACGGCCATTACCGGGATGGTGACCGCGCCCAGCCCGAAGCCGCGGATGACCAGCCAGAGGGACAGCAGCCACGGGCTGGTGCCCGGCCCGGCGAACGCGAACGGGACGGTCGCCGCGGCGACGATGGCGAAGCCGGCCACCGCGATCGGGCGGGCGCCGATCGTGTCGGTCAGCCGCCCGGCCAGGCCGCGGGAGAGCAGCGCGCCGACGCCCTGCGGCACCAGCATGAGCCCGGCCGTCAGCGGGGAGACGCCGCGTACCTCCTGGTAGTACAGCGGCAGCAGCAGCATGGCGCCGTAGAGCGAGAACCCGGAGAAGAACAGCACCGCGGAGGCCGAGGCGACCGGGCGGCGGGCGAGCAGGCGCACGTCCACCAGCGCACCGCGCCGGTGCAGGGCGTACCCGGTGAACGCGGCGATCAGCGCGACGCCGATGCCAAGCGGGGCGAGGACATCGGGATGCGCGAATCCGGCGGCGGTGCCGGCGTTGCTCAGCCCGAGGATGACGGCCGCGATGCCCGGGGCCAGCAGGGCCAGGCCCAGCAGGTCGAGGCGCGGCCGCGCCCGGCCCGGGCCGGGCTTGTCCGCGGGCATGTGCCGCGCGGCCAGGATGAGGCCGGCGACGCAGAACGGCACGTTGACCCAGAACATGTACCGCCAGCTGAGGTGGGTGAGGATCGCGCCGCCGACCAGGGGGCCGAGGATCGGGCCGAGCAGGGCGGGCAGCGCGACGATGGTGACCGTCCGGCCGAGTGCCTTGCCGCCCGCGGCCTGCATGATCAGCGTGGTCAGCAGCGGAAAGATGATGCCGCCGCCGACGCCCTGGACGACGCGCCAGGCGATCAGCGAGCTGACGTTCCAGGCCAGGCTGGAGCCGATCGAGCCGGCCAGGAAGACCACGAGCCCGAACATCCACAGCCGCTTGCCGCCGAACCGCTGCAGTCCCCAGGCGGACAGCGGCACCGCCATGCCGAGCGCGAGCAGGTAGCCGGTGGTTACCCACTGGATCGTCGCTACCGACGTGTGCAGCTGTGCGGCCAGAGTGTGCAGCGCGACGCTGACGATCGTGGTGTCGAAGATGACCGCCAGGGCGCCGACGATGAGGACCAGCGCGCTCTTGAGCACCTGCGGGTCTATCTTGTCCGGGCCTGGGTCCCGGGTCGTGACGGCGGCCATGACGTCTCCTCTGAGATAAGAGATGGGTTCATCTCTTATCTCCGAGTACGGTGGGAAGATAAGAAAGGGAAGCATCTCTTATCAAGAGGTTCGGCGGTGGCTATCGTGATCCGTGTGACCGGGCAACTACCTCGGCAGCGGCGGCGCGGCGACGAGCTTGAGGCCGCGCTGCTCGACGCCGCGTGGGAAGAACTGGTCGAGGTGGGTTTCGCCAGGCTGACGATGGAGTCGGTCGCCGCCCGGGCCAGGACCGGCGTCGCCGTGCTGTACCGGCGCTGGCCCGGCAAGGACGCCCTGACGATGGCCGCCATCGCGCACTACGGCAAGCAGCACCCGGTCGAGATACCCGACACCGGGAGCCTGCGCGGCGACATGCTCGCACTGCTCGGCGGCGTCAACGACACGCGGTACTCCTTCACCGTCGTCGTCACGGCCGCCTTCTCCGGCCTGCTGACCAGCACCGGGCTCACCCCGGCCGAGGTGCGCGCCAGGCTGCTGGGCGACCGGCCGATGTGGTCAGACCAGATCTTCCGGCGCGCGCACGAGCGCGGCGAGATCGATCTGGACAAGACCCCGGCCGCCGTCCTGGCCCTGCCGTTCGACCTGATGCGCCATGACCTGCTGATGACGCTCAAGCCGGTGCCGCCGGACCGGATCGCAGCGATCGTGGATGACCTCTTCCTGCCGCTGGTCGCCGCCTACCGCCCGGGCCAGGCCTGAACTGCCGAGCCCGATTATCCCGAACGCCAGCTCCCCGCACTCGGCGTCGGCCAGCTCCCGGACCTGACTCGAAAATGTATTTGGATTGTCGCCCCTGGCCGGTAAGATGGCCGCATCGAGTCATCTATGATCCGGCCAGATCGGAGCGTGATGCAGACTCCGTTACCGGTTGACCAGCCGTCAGACGACGAAGAGCTCTACGGCTTGCCCCCTGATCCGGACAGCGATCCGCCTGACCCGCGCGGTGGACAGATACGACCCGGACAAGGGCTACCGGTTCCGCACGTACGCCACCTGGTGGATCCGGCAGGCCATCACCTGGGCCATCGCCCGCCAGGGGCCGCCCACCCAGATGCCGCCGGCCTAGGAGCCTTACGGCAGCAACGGGCGGGCTGGGTCAAGCTGGGCTATCGCGTCGCCCAGCAGGTCGTCCAGGGCCCCCTGGCTGCGCCGGTGGTACAGCGGCCCGGCCGCGTCGGTCAGCAGCACGGTGGCCACTGCCACTCCCTGGGCCGGCACCGGCAGCGGGACGCGCAGGCAGGTCACCAGCTCGTGGATACGGGGCTCGGCCGCGGCGATGCGGTCCCGGCACAGCGGCACCGCGGGCGTGGGCGCACGGTGGGCTACCTCCAGCAGATGCTCCCAGTCCCGGGCCAGCGCCTGGCGCCGGGGCAGCGACACGATGTGCTGCGCCCGGGCGGCCAGCAGCCGGTCTGATTCGGCGGCCTGTCCCGCCGCCAGCTGCCGGTCCAGCGAGGCGCCGAACATCCGGGCCAGCACCCGGTCGGCCGCGCTCACTGGCGCCGCCCCGGCTGGCGTGATGGACAGCTCGGCATGTCGCATAACGACATTCTCCCCCTGGCCGGCCCGCGCCGAAAGTGGCATCATTGACATAGTGCAGGACAAAACTGCCAACCTGACTGGCACCCAGCCGCCGCACCCGGTCGCGGTCGTGGTCTACGGCCGGGTGGCGCTGATGGAGCTGGGCGTGGCGTGCGACATCTTCGGCGGCGAGTTCACCGCGGCCGACGGGACGCCGCTGTACCGGCTGGCCGTCTGCGGCACTGAGCCGTGGGTCAGCACCGATGCCGGGTTCGCCATCCAGGTCCCGGACCGGCTGGACGCGCTGCTCACCGCCCGGACGGTGATCGTGCCGCCCACCGACCGGCCCGGCCAGGTGCCCGCGGCCGTGCTCGGTGCGCTGCGTGCGGCCCGGGCCCGGGGCTGCCGCATCGTCTCGCTGTGCACCGGCTCGTTCGTGCTGGCCGAGGCGGGCATCCTGGACGGGCACACGGCGACCACGCACTGGGCGGAGTGCGCCGAACTGGCCCGCCGCTACCCGCGGGTCTCGGTCGACCCCGGGGTGCTGTACACCGACGAGACCGACCTGCTCACCTCGGCGGGCAGCGCGGCCAGCCTGGATCTGTGCCTGCACCTGGTGCAGCGCGACTACGGCACCGAGGTGGCCACGCAGATCTCCCGGGATCTGGTCGTCCCGCTGCACCGCGAGGGCGGCCAGGCGCAGTACATCGACTCCCCGCTGCCCGAACTGGACGACGGCAACCTGTTCGCCGACACGGTCAGCTGGCTGCAGGCCCACCTGGACCAGCCGGTGACCGTCAACGACCTGGCCGCCCGCGCGGCGATGAGCCCGCGCACGTTCGCCCGCCGGTTCCTGGCCAGCACCGGGACCACGCCCTACCAGTGGATCCTGCGCGAGCGGATCCGGCTGGCCCAGCGGCTGCTGGAGACCAGCGACCTGCCAGTCGAACTCGGTGGCCGCCAGGAGCGGCCTGCGCACCGCCAGCAACCTGCGCAAGCACTTCGGCCGGTCGCTGCGCACCAGCCCGCACGCCTACCGGCGCACGTTTAAGCGCGCGTCCTAGAGCCGCATCATCCTGGGCACCGGGCCAAACGCGCCGCGCTGGAAATCGGCGAACGCGGCGGCGATCTCGGCCTGGGTATTCATCACGAACGGGCCGCCCAGCACCACCGGCTCACCGATCGGCGGCCCGCTGTACACCATGATCGTGGTGACCTCGTCCTGATCTGGCGCGGCACTGACCGGCAGCACGCTGGCCGCCCCGGGCGGCCCGGCCGGGTCGGACCAGGCGACCTGACCCGCCGCGACCGCGCGTCCCGAGATCACCGCGTGCCCGGACAGCACATAGCCGAACGCACGGTGCGTGGCCGGGAGGGCGTGGTCCAGCGCGGTCCCCGGCTCCAGGGTCAGCAGGGCGCCGCTGACGCCGGCCGACGACGTCCCCGAGACCGGGTCGAACCCGGACGCCGCCGGCCGCGCTGACCGGCCGCCCGGCGGCCCGGATGTCCTGGTATCCGCTGCCGGTCAGCTTGGCCGCGGCCGGCATGTTCACCCAGAGCTGCAGGGTGTGCGCGTGCTCGTTCCGGTAGGCCAGCTCGCGGTGGATGATGCCGCGGCCCGCCGTCATCCACTGCACGTCAGCCGGTTCGAGCGCGCCCGCGTGCCCGGCGTTGTCGCCGTGCTCCCGCACCCCGTCCAGCACCGTGGTCACCGTCTCCACGCCCCGGTGCGGATGCCATTCGAAGCCGGGCGAGGAGAACCAGTCCTCGCTGAGCACCAGGAAGGGATCGGTCCGCCGCGGCGCGTCCGGGCCGATGATCATGGCCTTGTCGTCCACCTGGGCGTCCGGGCCCAGCCGGCGCTTGGTCTCGACGCGGGCCACCGTGCGGCGGGTGGGCTTGGTCAGCTCAGCGGTCATACTCCAGCAAACCGCCGGGCGCCAGGAAAGCTTCCTACTCCAGGAAGCCGCGCAGCAGGGCGGCGGTGCCGTCCAGGTGCTCGGCGATGGCGCGCTGCGCGGCGCCCGGGTCGCCGGCCAGGATGGCCGCCACGATCGCGGTGTGCTGCGCGGTGGTGTGGTCGATGTTCCGCTGCAGCACCGGGATCGCGTTCAGCAGGTCGTTGAGCCGCATCCGGGCATCGGCGCAGGCCGCGGCCAGCAGGCTGGACCCGGTGAGTTCCGCGATGGACAGGTGGAACAGGGTGTCCAGCCGCCGGTACTCCTCCGGGCTGGCCCCGTTGAGCGCGGCCAGCCGGGATCGCAGTACCTCAGCCGGACCTGGGTCGGCCGGCCGCGCGGCCACCGACTGGGCCAGCACGTGCGCGGCACCGGTCTCCACCGCCAGCCGGAACGTCAGCGCGTCGTTGATCTTGTCCGCGTCCTCGACCGCCATCCGGCGCAGCTCGGCCCGGCTGGGCGCGGGCGGGGGGGCGATGACGAACGTGCCGCCGAACCGGCCGCGCCGGGATTCCACGTCAGCCGGCCAGCTGCAGCGCCCGGATGGCCTCACGCAGCGTGATCCGGCTGACGCCGAGCAGCGCGGATAGCTCACGCTCGGCCGGGAACCGCTCACCGGGCGCCACCACGCCCAGCTTGATCACGGTGAGCAGTCGCTCGACGGTCTCCTCGAACGCGTTCTGCGCCCGGACCGGGCCGAGCACAGCCGTCAGCTCCAGCCCGGACGACGGCCCACTGATCTGGGGAATTCCGGCTGGGGGTCTTGACATCGCCGCTGCCTTATCCATCAATGGTCGGATAATAAACCATTGCTCTTCGAAGGAGCAGCGTGATGGCGGTCAACGAGCAAGCGGCACCGCTCAGCGCGGACGAGCAGGCCCTGCACCAGATGGGCTACGCGCAGGAGCTGCGCCGCCGGATGTCCGGCTTCTCCAACTTCGCGGTCTCGTTCACGATCATCTCGATCCTGTCCGGCTGCCTCACGCTGTACGGCTTCGGCATGGCCACCGGCGGGCCGGCGGTGATCGTCTGGGGCTGGCTGGGCGTCGGCATCATGACGCTGTTCGTCGGGCTGGCCATGGCCGAGGTCTGCTCCAGCTACCCGACCGCGGGCGGCCTGTACTACTGGTCGGCCAAGCTGGCGCCCAAGCACGGGCCGGCCTGGTCCTGGTTCACCGGCTGGTTCAACTTCCTCGGCCAGGTCGCGGTGACCGCGGGCATCGACTTCGGCGCCGCGTTCTTCATCAACGCGTTCGGCGCGCTGACGTGGGGCTGGAGCACCGCGCACTGGGTCACGATCCTGATCTACGCGATCGTGCTGCTGGTGCACGGCCTGCTGAACCAGTTCGGCATCCGGCTGGTCGCGCTGCTGAACGATGTCAGCGTGTGGTGGCACATCACCGGCGTGCTGCTCATCGTGGCCGTGCTGATCTTCGTGCCGTCGCATCACCAGTCGGCCAGCTTCGTGTTCGGGCACTTCGTCAACGACACCGGGCTGCACATCGCCCCGATCTACATCGTGGCGATCGGCCTGCTGCTGGCCCAGTACACGTTCACCGGCTACGACGCGTCCGCGCACATGACCGAGGAGACGCACAGCGCCGCCCGCAGCGGCCCGCGCGGCATCGTGATGTCGATCTTCGTCTCGCTGATCGCGGGCTGGGTGCTGCTGATCGGGATCACGTTCGCCATCCAGCACTACGAAGCGACGCGCACCTCGGCCACCGGAGTGCCGCCCGCGCAGATCTTCATCGACGCCGCCGGGTCGGCCTGGGCCAAGTTCCTGCTGCTGGTGGTCATCGGCGCGCAGCTGTTCTGCGGCATGTCCTCGGTCACCGCCAACTCGCGGATGATCTACGCGTTCTCCCGGGACGGCGCGCTGCCCGCGTCCCGCGTCTGGCACCGGGTCAACAAGCGGACCCGGACGCCGACCAACGCGATCTGGCTGGCCGCGGTGGGCGCGCTCATCCTGGGCCTGCCCTACCTGTGGAACAGCACCGCGTACGCGGCGGTCACCTCGATCGCGGTCATCGGCCTGTACATCGCGTACGTGATACCGACGTTCCTGCGGCTGCGCCAGGGCGCCAACTTCCAGCGCGGCCCGTGGCACCTGGGCCGGTGGAGCAAGGTGGTCGGCATCATCGCGGTCACCTGGGTGGTCGATCATCACGATCCTGTTCATGCTGCCGCAGGTCGGCCCGATCACCTGGACGACGTTCAACTACGCCGTGTTCGCGGTGGCTGCCGTGATCGGCTTCGCGGGTATCTACTGGCTGGTGTCGGCGCGCAACTGGTTCACCGGGCCCCGGGTCCAGGGCACGCCGGAGGAACTGGCCGCGATCGAGGAAGAGCTGGCCGGCTGAGCAGCACGGGACTGGAGGCTCATGGAGAAGCAGCGCGGAGCGACCCCGCATAGCCGGCGGCGCGGGATGCTCACCCTGGAGCGGCTCCGCGTGGAGGCGAGTGAGGGCAACATCGACACCGTGGTGGTCGCCTTCACCGACATGCAGGGGCGGCTGGCCGGCAAACGGCTCGACGCCGGGTACTTCCTGGACGACGTGGCCGGGCACCACATCGAGGGATGCAACTACCTGCTCGCGGTGGACGTGGAGATGAACACCGTGGACGGGTACGCGATGTCCTCGTGGGAGAGCGGCTACGGCGACTTCGTCCTGGTGCCGGACATGTCCACGCTCCGCCGGGTGCCCTGGCACGAGGCCACCGCGATGGTGCTGGCCGACCTGACCTGGCACGACCGCGCCCCGGTGGTCGCCTCGCCGCGGCAGATCCTCAAGGCGCAGACGGCCCGGCTGGCCGAGCGCGGGCTGACCGGGCTGGCCGGCACCGAGCTCGAGTTCGTCGTGTACACCGACAGCTACGCCGACGCGCAGGCGGCCAGCTACCGCGGGCTGACCCCGGCCAACAGCTACAACGTGGACTACTCGATCCTGGGCACGGCCCGGATCGAGCCGCTGCTGCGCCGGCTGCGGAACGGCATGACCGGGGCCGGGCTCCAGGTGGAGTCGGCCAAGGGTGAGTGCAACCTGGGCCAGCAGGAGATCGCGTTCCGCTACGCCGAGGCCGTCCGGACGTGCGACAACCACTCCATCTACAAGACCGGCTCGAAGGAGATCGCGGACCAGGAGGGCATGAGCATCACGTTCATGGCCAAGCCGAACGCCCGCGAGGGTAACTCCTGCCACATCCACCTGTCGGTCCGCGCCGCTGACGGCACGCCAGTGATGGCCGGCGACGGGCCGCACGGCCTGTCCCCGTTCGGCGAGCACTTCATCGCCGGCCAGCTGGCCGCGCTGACCGAGCTGTCGCTGTGCTACGCGCCGAACATCAACTCCTACAAGCGCTACGTGCCGGGCAGCTTCGCGCCCACCGCGGTCCGCTGGGGGGTGGACAACCGCACCTGCGCACTGCGGCTGGTCGGGCACGGCCCGGCGCTGCGGGTGGAGAACCGGGTGCCGGGCGGCGACGTCAACCCGTACCTGGCCGTCGCGGCGATGATCGCGGCCGGTCTGTACGGCGTGGACCACGAACTGCCGCTCGAGCCGGCCTTCACCGGCAACGCCTATACCGACCCGGGCCCCCGGGTGCCGACGACGCTGCGCGACGCACTCGAGTTGTGGCGCAAGTCCGAGCTGGCCCGGGAGGCGTTCGGCAATGAAGTCGTCGAGCATTACGCGAACGCCGCGCGGGTGGAGATCGAGGCGTTCGATGCCGCGGTCACCGACTGGGAGCTGCACCGCAGCTTCGAGCGGATGTGAGCACGGCGAGTAGGGAGCGAATACAGGCATGTCCACGTTCACGGTGCTGAACCCGGCCACCGAAGCCCCGGTGGCCACGGTGCGGCAGACCACCGCGGAGCAGGCCGACGAGGCGGTCGCGCGGGCGGCCGCGGCCCAGCCGGCCTGGCGGGCAGTGGCCCCCGGCGACCGGGCCGCGCTGCTGCGCCGGTTCGCCGACACGGTCGACGCGCACCTCGGGGAGCTCGCCGAGCTGGAGGTCCGCGGGTCCGGGCACCCGGTCGGCCAGGCCCGCTGGGAGGCGGGCAACGTCCGGGACGTGCTGCGCTACTACTCGGCCGCGCCGGAGCGGCTGCTCGGCCAGCAGATCCCGGTGCCCGGCGGGCTGAACGTGACGTTCAAGGAGCCGGTCGGCATCGTCGGGCTGATCGTGCCGTGGAACTTCCCGATGCCGATCCTGGGCTGGGGGCTCGGCCCGGCGCTGGCCGCGGGCAACCCGGTGATCGCCAAGCCGGCCGAGCGTACCCCGCTGACCGCGATCCGGATCGGCGAGCTGGCCCTGGAGGCCGGGCTGCCGGAAGGCGTGTTCCAGGTACTGCCGGGCAAGGGCTCGGTGGTCGGCCAGCGGCTGGTCGACCACCCGGACGTGCGCAAGATCGTCTTCACCGGGTCCACCGAGGTGGGCAGCCGGCTGATGGCCGACTGCGCCCGCCAGGTCAAGCGGGTCACCCTGGAGCTGGGCGGCAAGAGCGCGAACATCGTGTTCGCCGACGCCGACCTGGCCAGGGCCGCGGCCACCGCGCCGTACGCGGTGTTCGACAACGCGGGCCAGGACTGCTGCGCCCGGTCCCGGATCCTGGTCCAGGCCAGCGTGTTCGACCGGTTCATGGAGCTGCTGGAGCCGGCTGTCAAGGGCGTCGCGGTCGGCGACCCGGCCGACCCGGGCACCGAGATGGGCCCGCTGATCACGGCCGAGCACCGGGCCAAGGTCGCGTCCTACGTGCCGGACGGCGCCCCGGTGGCGTTCCGCGGCAGCGCGCCGGACGGGCCCGGGTACTGGTTCCCGCCCACCGTGCTGGCCCCGGTCGGCGCGGACGACCCGGCGTTCACCGAGGAGGTGTTCGGGCCGGTGGTCACCGTGGTGCCGTTCGGCACCGAGGCGGACGCGGTCCGGATCGCCAACGACACCCCGTACGGCCTGTCCGGCTCCATCTGGACCCGGAATGTGGGCCGGGCGCTGCGGGTGGCCCGGGCGGTGGAGACCGGCAACCTGTCGGTCAACTCGCACAGCTCGGTCCGGTACTGGACGCCGTTCGGCGGGTTCAAGCAGTCCGGCCTGGGCCGCGAGCTGGGCCCGGACGCGCTGGATGCCTTCACCGAGGTCAAGAACGTCTTTATCGCCACCGACGATGAGGAGCCGGAGTGAGTACACACCCGCAGCGGCTGGCCGGCCGGGTCGCCGTGATCACCGGCGCGGGCAGCGGCATCGGGCTGGCCAGCGCCCGGCGGCTGGCCGCCGAGGGCGCCACCGTGGTGGTCGCCGACATCGACGCGGGCACCGGCAAGCCGGCCGCGGACGAGGTCGGCGGCCTGTTCATCCAGGTGGACGTGACCAGCGAGGACGCGGTCCGCGGCCTGTACCAGCAGGTGGCCGGGGAGTGCGGCGGCGTGCACATCGCGGTCAACAACGCCGGCATCTCGCCGCCCGACGACGACTCCATCCTGACCACCGGCATGGACGCGTGGCGGCGGGTCCAGGAGGTGAACCTGACCTCGGTGTACCTGTGCTGCAAGTACGTGATCCCGCACATGCAGCGCCAGGTCGCGGCGGGGCAGCCCGGCGGCTCGATCATCAACATCGCATCGTTCGTCGCGGTGATGGGCGCGGCCACCTCGCAGATCTCCTACACCGCGTCCAAGGGCGGCGTGCTGGCCATGAGCCGCGAGCTGGGCGTGCAGTTCGCCCGGGAGGGCATCCGGGTGAACGCGCTGTGCCCGGGCCCGGTGAACACCCCGCTGCTCCAGGAACTGTTCGCCAAGGACCCGGAGCGCGCGGCGCGGCGGCTGGTGCACGTGCCGATGGGCCGGTTCGCCGAGCCCGCCGAGATCGCGGCCGCGATCGCGTTCCTGGCCAGCGACGACAGCTCGTTCATCACCGCGGCCGAGTTCCTGGTGGACGGCGGGATCTCCGGCGCGTACGTCACCCCGCTATGAGGACAGCACCGTGACCGCTCCGCTCGTCGGGATCAGCAGCTACGGCGAAGAGGCGCGATGGGGGCCGTGGCAGCTGCCGTGCGCGCTGCTGCCGCTGGCCTACGCGGAGCAGGTGGCGGCGGCGGGCGGCGTGCCGGTGCTGCTGCCGCCGCTGCCCGGGGAGATAGCCGCGGTGCGGCGGCTGGACGCGGTGATCCTGTCCGGCGGCGGCGACCTCGACCCGGCCGGGTACGGCGCGGCGCCGCACCCGGAGACAATCCGGGTGCAGCCGGCCCGGGACCGCGCCGAACTGGACCTGCTGGCCGCCGCGCTGGCCGCGGGCCTGCCGGTGCTGGCCATCTGCCGCGGCCTGCAGATCCTCAACGTGTCCCGGGGCGGCACGCTGCAGCAGCACCTGCCGGACGGCGGCGGGCACAGCGCCGGGCCGGGCACGTTCGGCAGCCACCCGGTCCGGGTCGCGCCGGGCAGCCGGCTGGCCGGCCTGCTCGGGCCGCCGCCGGACGGCGGCGGTACGCGGTGGCTCGACGTGCCGACCGCGCATCACCAGGCCATTGACCGGCTGGGCGACGGGCTGGTGGCCGCCGCATGGGCCGCCGACGGCACTATCGAGGCGGTGGAACCGGCCGATCGTGACGAATTTCTCATCGCGGTGCAGTGGCACCCGGAGCAGGGCGCGGATCCGCGATTGTTCCGCGGCTTGATAAACGCCGCGCGGCACCCGGTGCCAGGGAGCGCAAAACCCGCGCCCGCCGAGCCTCTAGACTCGCCTGCGTGAGTGACGGACCCGCGGTCGAGATCCACCAGCTGGCCAAGAGCTATGGCCGGACCATGGCGGTGAACGGTCTTTCGCTGCTGGCCCGCCGGGCCGCGGTGACCGCGATCCTGGGCCCGAACGGCGCCGGTAAGACCACCACGATCGAGATCTGCGAGGGCTACCGGCGGCCGGACGGCGGCACGGTGCGGGTGCTCGGCCTGGACCCGGCGCGGGACACGCGGCAGCTGCGGCCGCGGATCGGCGTCATGCTGCAGTCCGGCGGCATCCCGCCCGCCGCCCGGGCCAGCGAGTACCTGCACACGCTGGCCGCGTTCTACATGGCCCCGATCGACCCCGCGCTGCTGCTGGACCGGCTCGGCCTGGCGGGCAGCCTGCGCACCCCGTTCCGCCGCCTGTCCGGCGGCCAGCAGCAGCGGCTGTCGCTGGCCGCGGCGCTGATCGGGCGGCCCGAGCTGCTGTTCCTGGACGAGCCCACCGCGGGCATGGACCCGCAGGCCCGGCACGCCACCTGGGACCTGATCCGCGGGCTGCGCGCGTCCGGCGCGGCGGTGATCCTGACTACGCACTACATGGACGAGGCGCAGCGGCTGGCCGACCACGTCTGCGTGGTGGACCACGGGCAGCTGGTCGCCGAGGGCAGCCCGGCCGAGCTGACCGGTACGGCCGGGCAGCTCCGCTTCCGGGCCGAGCCGGGCCTGGACACCGACGGGCTGATCTCCGCGCTGCCGCAGGGCAGCGCGGCCAAGGAGTCGCCGTCCGGGCACTACATCGTCGAGGTGCCGGACCAGGTGGACCCGCAGCTGCTGGCCGCGGTCACCGCGTGGTGCGCGGAACGCGGCGTGCTGGCCCAGGACCTGCGCATCGAGAGCCGTACCCTCGAGGACGTGTTCCTCGAACTGACCGGACGGGAGCTGCGGTCATGACCGACCAGGTCGCCTCCCCCGCGTCCCCGGCCGTGACCAGCTGGCCGCCCCCGGCGCCGGGGGCGGCCCCGATGCCCCGGATGGTGGCCGCGCAGGCCTGGCTGGAACTGCGCCAGCTGCTGCGCAACGGCGAGCAGCTGCTGCTCACGCTCATCATCCCGGTGGTGCTGCTGGTCGGCTTCAGCCTGGAGCACCTGATCAACGGCACCCGGGTGGACTTCCTCGTCCCCGGCATCATCGCCCTGGGGGTCATGTCCACGGCGTTCACCAGCCAGGCCATCGCGACCGGATTCGAACGCTACTACGGCGTACTCAAGCGCCTCGGTGCGACGCCGCTGCGCCGCGGCGGACTGATCGCGGCCAAGACCAGCACGGTGCTCGTGGTGGAGCTGGGCCAGACCGCGGTGATCATCGTGGTCGGCCTGCTGCTCGGCTGGTCACCGGACGCCCAGCCAGCCGCCGCGCTGTGGGTGCCGCTGCTCATCCTGGCCGGCACGGCCGCGTTCAGCGGGCTGGCCCTGCTGCTGGCCGGCACGCTGCGCACCGAGGCCACGCTGGCCGCGGCCAACCTGATCTACCTGGTGCTGCTCGGGCTGGGCGGGGTGGTGTTCTCGCTGAACAAGTTCCCGGCCGGCGCCTGCCCGGTACTGCGGCTGCTGCCCACCGGGGCGCTGTCTGACGGGCTGCACCAGGTGCTGCAGTACGGCGGCGGGCTGCCGGTCAAGGACCTCGTCGTGCTGCTGGTCTGGGCGGTGGCCGGGATCGGCGTGACCACCCGGGTGTTCCGCTGGGAGTAGCCGCCGAGCCCGCCACTGATCCGCCCACCACCGGGCGGCGCAGCACACTGCTCGGGGCGGTGCCGCCGCCGGCCCTGGTGCTGACCGGCATCGTCGCGGTCCAGGTCGGCGCGGGCCTGGCCGACCGGCTGTTCAGCCAGGTGCCGCCGGCCGCAGTGACTGGCCTGCGGCTCTGGACGGCCGCGCTGCTGCTGGCCGTGGCCGGGGCCCGCGGCCTTGGCCGCGAGGTCCGCGCCATCGTGGTCCGCCGGGCCTGGGCGGACGCCGCCGTCGTGGTCATGTTCGGGCTGATCCTCGCGGTGATGAACTACTCCATCTACCAGGCGTTCGCCCGGATCCCGCTGGGCATTGCGGTGACGGTGGAGTTCCTCGGCCCGCTCGGGGTGGCGGTGGCCACCTCCCGGCGCTGGCTGGACGCGGCCTGGGTGCTGCTGGCCGCGGCCGGCGTGGCGCTGCTGACCCGCGGCCCGGGCAGCCACCTGAACCTGGCCGGGCTGGCCTTCGCGCTGCTCGCCGCGGCCTGCTGGGCGGCCTACATCCTGCTCAGCGCGGCCACCGGGCGGCGTTTCCCGGGCACCTCGGGGCTGACCATCGCGATGTGCGTGGCCGCGCTGGCGGTCACCCCGGCCGGGCTGCTGGCCGGCGGCCGGGCCCTGCTCCGGCCCGCGGTGCTCGGCGCCGGGCTGGCCATCGGGCTGCTCTCCTCGGTCATCCCGTACTCGCTGGAACTGGAGGCGCTGCGCCGCACCCCGGCCAAGGTGTTCGGCATCTGGATGAGCCTGGAGCCGGCCGTGGCCGCGCTGGTCGGGCTGATCCTGCTGGGCCAGGGGCTGCGCTGGTACGAGTGGGCCGCGATCGGCTGCGTGGTGGTGGCCAGCGCGGGCGCGGCCAGGACCGGGAACTGACCGGAGCCCGGCAGTCTACGATGGGTCCGTGCCAGCCGACCTGACCCGATCTGCCCGCCGCCTGGTAGCTCCGGTGCTGTACCCCACGGTGACCTCGATGCGCCGGATCGCGCTGGCCGGCGTATGGGCCAACGCCGGGCTGATCATGACCGGCGCCGCGGTCCGGCTCAGCGCGTCCGGCCTGGGCTGCCCGGACTGGCCCTCCTGCACCACAAGCAGCCTGGTCGCCGCGCACACCAGCGGTGACCCGATGGTGCACACCTACATCGAGTTCACCAACCGGATGCTGACCGGCGTGCTGATGGTGGTGGCCGTGCTGGTGCTGATCACCGCGTGGCGGTTCCGCCCGGGCGGAGCGGTCCGGCGCAACATCGTCTGGCTGGCCGCGGCCCAGCCGCTCGGCGTGCTGGCCCAGGCGGTGCTGGGCGGCATCGTGGTGCTCACCGACCTCAACCCGGCCGCGGTGTCGGTGCACTTCCTGCTGTCCAGCGCGATCCTGGCGCTGGCCGTGACGCTGTACGTGCGGTGCGCCGAGGGCGACGGCAAGCCGGCCCGGCTGGTCCGCCGCGAGGTGCGGGTGTTCGCGGTGGCCACGGTCGGTGTCACCGCGCTGATGCTGGCCGCGGGCACCGTGGTGACCGGCACCGGGCCGCTGGCCGGGTCCACGTTCGTGCCGCACGAAGGCGGCGGCCCGCACTACGTGCCGCGGTATCACCTGCCACTGGAAGGCGTCACCCAGCTGCACGCCGACATCGGCTGGATGCTGGGCACCCTGATCACCGCGACCGTGATCACCCTGCAGCTCACCGGGGCCCCGGCCCGGGCCCGGCGGCTCGGCTGGGTGCTGCTCGGCCTGACCGGCCTGCAGGGTGTCATCGGCTACACCCAGTACTTCAGCGGCCTGCCGGCCGGCCTGGTCTGGGTGCACGTGGCCGGCTCGGTGCTGATCTGGATAGCGGCCCTGCTGCTGATGTTCGCCACCCGGGACCGCGGCCCGGTGGCCGACACCGCCGGGGCGACCGGCGCGCCGCTAGCCGAGCCGGTGGCGGCCGAATCCTGACGACGCCGGGCCGGCCCACGGCGGCTGCGGCGGTTCCGGCTGCCGGTAGAAGAACGCGCTGCGGGCCATGGCCATCAGCCGGAGCAGGTCGCGGCGGCGCTCGTCGAACTGCTGCGCGCTGATGATGCCGCGCTGCATGCGCAGGTGCACCAGGGCCAGCTCGGTCGCGGCGAGCTGGTAGTCCTCCATGGCCCGGCCGGCCGCCCGGCCGCCGGTCATCCGGGCCCAGCGCCGGGCCGCGTACCGCTCCCGCAGCGTGCTCAGCATCCGCAGGTCGGCCTCGGTGACCAGGCCGGTGGCCTCGTAGGCGGGCAGGAACCGCCAGATCAGCCGGACGATCCGGCGCCGGTCCGCGATGATCACCGCGACCAGGCCGGCCAGCACACAGGCCAGGATGGCGTAGGCCAGGGCCAGCCCGTCGATGCCGCGCCCGCTCAGCCCGTTCCACAGCCCGTGCAGCAGCATGGCTGCGGCCAGCCCGACTGGCACCGCCCAGCGGCCGTTCTTGTGCGTGGCCGCGTAGGCCACCCCGAGCCCGGTCATCGAGGTGAAGATGGGATGGGCCAGCGGGGACAGCACGCCGCGCAGCACGAACGTGACACCGAGCAGCTCGGCCCCGCCGACCTGGGGACGGACCAGGGCGCCGATGTAGTAGCCGATGTTCTCCATCATGGCGAAACCCAGCCCGACCATGGCCGCATAGATGATCCCGTCGGTCGGGCCGTCCAGCTCCTGGCGCCGCCGCCAGAGCAGGATGATCAGGATCAGGCCCTTCAGCGACTCCTCCACCACCGGGGCACCGAACGTGGCCGACACGTACTCCCCGGTGGTGTTGCCCAGCGCGGGCTGGGTGATGAAGACCAGCCCGGCCGTGTTGATCACGGCGGCGAGCAGTGCGGCCACCCCGGCGCCCCAGGCGAACGCGAGCACCAGGTTGATCCGCGGCTCCGGCTCCAGCCGGTCCACCAGCAGCACGCAGCCGGCCAGCAGCGGCACCGGGAGCAGGGCCAGCGGGAGCGCGATGAGGAATGGCGCCACGCTGTGCCCGGCCGAATTCACGCTCTGCACCGCGTCCGCGCCGAGCACCACGATGGCGCACGCGATGGCGGCGACGATAGCCAGGATGACCCCGGCCCGGGGGCGGCCGGCCGGCCCTCGATCACCGCGCGGGGATCGAAGCCGGGGTTGGTCGCCATGCCAGGGAGCGTACCGGCGGGACCGTAATCCACCCCCTGTTGCCCCGCTTCGGGGGTGGCCCTGGGAGTAGGCGAAACTGAGGATAGGGTCATGCACGTGATCAAATTCGCGCATCCGGCCAGCCGGGCGGCGCGGGCCGGAGAGGAGCCCTGATCCCACCGTGAGCAGCCCAACGACAAGTACCTTGGACTGGACGGCTGCCAACCAGCGGGCCGTCGATCTGATCCGGGTCCTGGCCATGGACGCGGTGCAGCAGGCCGGCAACGGTCACCCGGGCACGGCGATGAGCCTGGCCCCGGCGGCCTACCTCCTCTACCAGCACATCCTCCGGCATGACCCGGCCGACCCAGGCTGGCTCGGCCGGGACCGGTTCGTGCTGTCCTGCGGGCATTCCAGCCTGACCCTGTACATCCAGCTCTACCTGTCTGGCTACGGGCTGACCCTGGACGATCTCCGGCACTACCGGCAGTGGGGCAGCATCACCCCGGGCCACCCCGAGCACGGCCTCACCCCGGGCGTGGAGACCACCACCGGGCCGCTCGGCGCGGGCCTGTCCAACGCGGTCGGCATGGCCATCGCCGCCCGCCGCGAGCGCGGCCTGCTCGACCCGGACGCCGCCCCCGGGACCAGCCCGTTCGACCACCACATCTACGCGTTCTGCTCCGACGGCGACATCGAGGAGGGCATCACTCACGAGGTCTCCGCGCTGGCCGCGGTGCAGGAACTGGGCAACCTCATCGTGCTCTACGACGACAACCACATCTCGATCGAGGACGACACCAAGATCGCCAAGTCGGAGGACGTCGCGGCCCGGTACGGGGCATACGGCTGGCACGTGCAGCGGGTGGACTGGCTGGCCCCGGGCGGCTACCACGAGGACCCCCAGGCCCTCTACCAGGCCTACCTGAATGCCCAGGCCGAGACCACGCAGCCGTCGATGATCGTGCTGCGCACCATCATCGCCTGGCCCGCCCCGGACGCGCAGAACACCGGCGCGGCGCACGGCGCCGCGCTCGGCGCCGACGAGGTGGCCAAGACCAAGCAGATCCTCGGCTTCGACCCGGCGGTGAGCTTCCCGACCGAGGAGGAGGCGGTGGCGCACGCCCGCCAGGTGACCGACCGGGGCAAGCAACTGCACGCCGAGTGGGACGCCGCGCTGGCCGGCTGGGCGGCGGCCAGCCCGGACCGGGCCGCGCTGCTGGACCGGCTGGCCGCGCGCCGGCTGCCGGACGGCTGGGCCAGCGCGCTGCCCACGTTCCCGCCCGACGCCAAGGGGCTGGCCACCCGGGCCGCGTCCGGGCAGGTGCTCAACGCCCTGGCCCCGGTGCTGCCGGAACTATGGGGCGGCTCGGCCGACCTGGCCGGGAGCAACGACACCACGATGAAGGGCGAGCCGTCGTTCCTCCCGCCGGACCGGCAGACCACGATGTTCCCGGGCACCTGGTACGGCCGCACGCTGCACTTCGGCATCCGCGAGCACGCCATGGGCGGCATCCTGAACGGCATCGCGCTGCACGGGCTGACCCGACCCTACGGCGGCACGTTCCTGGTGTTCAGCGACTACATGCGGGGGGCGGTGCGGCTGGCCGCGCTGATGGGCCAGCCGGTCACCTTCGTCTGGACGCACGACTCGATCGGGCTGGGCGAGGACGGGCCCACCCACCAGCCGGTGGAGCACCTGGCCGCGCTGCGCGCCATCCCCGGCCTGGACGTGATCCGGCCGGGCGACGCCAACGAGACCAGCGTGGCCTGGCGGACGATCCTGGAGCACACCGACCGGCCCACCGGGCTGTGCCTGAGCAGGCAGGCCATGCCGGTGCTGGACCGTTCGGACGGCAACGCGCAGGGCATCACCAGCGCCGACGGCACCGCGCGCGGCGGGTACGTGCTGGCCGAGGGGGCGGGCGGCGACCCGGCGGTGATCATCATCGGCACCGGCAGCGAGGTGCAGATCGCGCTGGCCGCCCGGGACATCCTGCAGGGCGAGGGTATTTCGACACGTGTTGTTTCCATGCCGTGCGTGGAATGGTTCACCAGCCAGGATGCTTCCTATCAGGAGGAGGTGCTGCCGCCGGGGGTCCGGGCCCGGGTCAGCGTCGAGGCCGGCGTGGCCCAGCCCTGGCATGCATTCACCGGAGATGCCGGGGAAAACGTGAGCCTGGAGCATTTCGGGGCATCAGCCTCCTATCAGAAGCTTTACCAGGAGTTCGGGTTCACCGCGGAGCACGTGGCCGCGGCCGCCCGGGCCAGCCTGGCCCGGCTGGCCTGACCGCGCGAGGGCAAGGAGCGAGAAGCCATGACCGCCCAGCAACACAACCAAGCCATCCTCAGCCAACTGACCGCGGAGGGCGTATCGATCTGGCTGGATGACATCAGCCGGGAACGGCTGCGCACCGGCAACCTCGCCGACCTGATGACCAACTGGGAGGTCCGCGGGGTCACCTCCAACCCGACGATCTTCGCGCACGCGATCAGCCAGGGCGACGCCTACGACCAGCAGCTGGCCGACCTGGCCATCAGCGGGGCCAGCCCCGAGGAGGCGTCCCGGCTGATCACCACGTACGACATCCGCTGGGGCTGTGACGTGCTCCGCCCGGTGTACGACGCCAGCGACGGAGTGGACGGCCGGGTGTCCCTGGAGGTGGACCCGCGGCTGGCCCGGGAGACGGCCAAGACCATCGCCGAGGCCCGCACGCTGTGGTGGATGGTGGACCGGCCCAACCTGTTCATCAAGATCCCGGCCACCGCGGAGGGCCTGCCCGCGATCACCGCGTGCCTGGCCGAGGGGATCAGCGTGAACGTCACGCTGATCTTCTCCCTGGAGCGGTACGGCGAGGTCATCGACGCGTTCATGGCCGGGCTGGAGCAGGCGGTGGCGGCCGGCCGGGACATCTCCCGGCTCGCCTCGGTGGCGTCCTTCTTCGTCAGCCGGGTGGACACCGAGGTGGACGGCAGGCTGGACAAGATCGGCACGCCGGAGGCGGCCGCGCTGCGCGGCAAGGCCGCGATCGCCAACGCCCGGCTGGCCTACGAGCTGTACGAGCAGCGGATCGGCACGCCACGCTGGCAGGCGCTGCTGGCCGCCGGGGCCAAGGTGCAGCGCCCGCTGTGGGCCTCCACCAGCACCAAGGACCCGGCCTTCGAGGACACCATGTACGTGGTCGAACTGGTCGCGCCGGATACGGTGAACACCATGCCGGAGGCCACCCTGCGGGCCACCGCCGACCACGCCAAGCTGCGCGGCGACACCGTGCGCGGCACCTACGAGGCGTCCCGGCAGGTGTTCGCCGAGCTGGCCCAGCTCGGCATCAGCTACGACGACGTCGTCCAGGTGCTCGAGGACGAGGGCGTGGACAAGTTCGCCGTGTCCTGGAACGAGTTCCTCGGCACCATCCAGGCCAACATGGGGGCAGTGGAGAAGCCATGACGAGTGCCGATACCGAGGCCGCCGCGGCACCGCCCGCTGAGGCCAGGCCGGATGACGAGGTGCGGCCGAGCTCGCTGGCCCCGGTGATCACCGGGCCGGTGGCCAACCCGCTGCGCGACCCGCGGGACCGGCGCATCCCGCGGGTGGCCGGCCCGTGCGTCCTGGTCATCTTCGGGGTGACCGGCGACCTGGCCCGGAAGAAGCTGATGCCGGCCATCTACGACCTGGCCAACCGCGGCCTGCTGCCGCCGGGTTTCTCGCTGGTCGGGTTCGCCCGGCGGGACTGGGCGGACGAAGACTTCGCCCAGGTCACCCACGACGCGGTCAAGGAGCACGCGCGCACCCCGTTCCGGGACACGGTGTGGGACCAGCTGTCCGAGGGCGTCCGCTTCGTGCCGGGCGAGTTCACCGACGACGCGGCGTTCGACAAGCTGGCCGAGTGCGTGGCCGACCTGGACCAGCAGCGCGGCACCGGCGGCAACTACGCGTTCTACCTGTCCGTGCCGCCCAAGTTCTTCCCGCTGGTGGTCAAGCAGCTCAAGCGGTCCGGGCTGGCCGACCCGCCGCCGCCGGCCCCGGGGCACCCGGTGCCCTGGCGCCGGGTGGTGATCGAGAAGCCGTTCGGCCACGACCTGGCCAGTGCCCGGGCGCTGAACCACACGCTGAGCGAGGTGTTCCCGCCCGAATCGGTCTTCCGCATCGACCACTACCTGGGCAAAGAGACGGTCCAGAACATCCTGGCCCTGCGCTTCGCCAACACGCTGTACGAGCCGATCTGGAACCGCGGCTACGTGGACCACGTGCAGATCACCATGGCCGAGGACATCGGCATCGGCGGCCGGGCCGGCTACTACGACGGCATCGGCGCGGCCCGGGACGTGATCCAGAACCACCTGATGCAGCTGCTGGCGCTGACCACGATGGAGGAGCCGGTCTCGTTCGACGCGGACTCGCTGCGGGCCGAGAAGGAGAAGGTGCTGTCCGCGGTCCGGGTGCCCGAGGACATGGCCCTCGGCACGGCCCGCGGCCAGTACGCCGCGGGCTGGCAGGGCGGCATCCCGGTAGGTGGCTTCCTGGAGGAGGACGGCATCGCGCCGGACTCGCGTACCGAGACCTACGCCGCGATCAAGCTGCACGTGGACACCCGGCGCTGGGCCGGCGTCCCGTTCTACCTGCGCACCGGCAAGCGGCTGCCGCGCCGCATGTCGGAGATCGCAATGATGTTCCAGCGCGCCCCGCACCTGCCGTTCGCCGCCACCGACACCAAGGAGCTCGGGCAGAACGCCCTGGTCATCCGGGTCCAGCCGGACGAGGGCGTGACGGTCCGGTTCGGCTCCAAGGTGCCGGACACAGCGATGGAAGTACGCGACGTGAACATGGACTTCGCCTACGGCGAGTCGTTCACCGAGAGCAGCCCGGAAGCCTACGAGCGGCTGCTGCTCGACGTGCTGATCGGGGATCCACCGCTGTTCCCCCGGCACCGTGAGGTCGAGCTGTCCTGGAAGGTGCTCGACCCGATCGAGGAGTTCTGGGCCGAGCACGGCAAGCCGGAGCCCTACCCGGCCGGGTCGGCCGGGCCGCCGTCCGCCGAGGAGCTGATGCAGCGGGACGGCCGGGCGTGGCGGCGCCTGTGAGCGTCGTCCGGTACCAGCTAGTGAGCACAGGCCCGAAGGGCCCTGTGCGAGCGGCTGGTGTATGGGTTATGCCGGACGGCGCGAACGTCTCAGGAGGCACTGTAGGGGACCTGGCACCGGGAAAGGACAGCTCGTCATGATGATCGACCTGGCCGAGACGACCACCGGCCGGATCCACGAGGCCATCTGGCAGGCCCGGCAGCGGCTCGGCGGCCCGGCCAGCGGCATGGTGCTGACCCTGGTCATCGTCACCGACGAGGCGGCCCAGTACGACGCGGTCCGGGCGGCCAGCGAGGCGGCCCGGGAGCACCCGATGCGGGTGCTGGCGGTGATCACCCGGCGGCCGCAGGCCAGTTCGCGGCTGGACGCCGAGATCCGGGTCGGCGAGACCGGCCCGGGCGAGGTGGTGCTGCTGCGCATGTACGGGCCGCTCGGCGAGCACGCCGACTCGGTGGTCACCCCGCTGCTGATGCCGGACACCCCGGTGGTGACCTGGTGGCCGGGGATCCCGCCGGACGCCCCATCCGGCAGCCCGCTCGGCGCGCTGGCCCAGCGCCGGATCACCGACGCGGCCGCGGCGGCCGAGCCGCACGACTGCCTGGCCAGCCTGGCCGCGCACTACCGGCCCGGGGACACCGACCTGAGCTGGACCCGGGCCACCCCGTGGCGGACCCTGCTGGCCGCCATCATGGACCAGCCGCACGGCACGATCAGTGGCGGGCAGGTGGAAGCCGAGGCGGGCAACCCGAGCGCCGACCTGATCGCGTCCTGGCTGTCCATCCGGCTTGGCACGCCGTTCGCGGTCACCGTGTCTGGCGGCCCCGGCATCACCTCGGTGAGCTTCGACACCAGCGACGGCGAGGTCCTGGTGACCCGCCCGGACGGCCGGGTGGCCGTGCTGCGGCGCCCCGGGGAGCCGGAGCGCAAGGTGGCCCTGCACCGCCGGGACACCGCCGAACTGCTGGCCGAGGAGCTGCGCAGGCTCGACCCGGACGAGGTCTACGGGGAGACGATCGCGCCGTTCCTGTCCGTGGCCCCCGCCGGGGTCAGCAGCAGCCTGGACGGCAGCGGCGCCGTCCCGTGAGCACGCCTGAGGTGCTGGTGCACCACGACGCGGACCAGCTGGCCAAGGCGGTGGCCGCCCGGCTGGCCACCCGCCTGGTCGATGCCCAGGCCAGCGGGGGCACCGCGGACCTGGTGCTGACCGGCGGCGGCATCGGCACCGCGGTGCTGGCCCAGCTGGCCGCGGCACCGGCCCTCGGCGCGGTGGACTGGCGGCGGCTGGACATCTGGTGGGGTGACGAGCGCTTCCGGCCGGCCGGCGACCCGGAGCGCAACGAGGTCCAGGCCGGGCAGGCGCTGCTCCAGCACGTGGACACCGACCCGGCCCGGGTGCACCGGATGCCGGCCAGCGACGGGCCAGACGGGCCCAACCCGGAAGCGGCCGCCGAGCGGTACGCGGCCGAGCTGCGCAAGGCGGCCCGGCCGGAGGATCACGGGCCGGTGCCCGCGTTCGACGTGCTGCTGCTCGGCATCGGGCCGGAAGGCCACGTCGCGTCGTTGTTCCCGGGCATGCCCGCGCTGTATGACGAGCGGCCGGTGGTCGCGGTGCGCGGTTCGCCCAAACCGCCGCCGATCCGGCTGACCCTGACCCTGCCGTCCATCCAGCAGGCCCGCGAGGTGTGGATCCTGGCCGCCGGTCCGGAGAAGGCCGGCGCCGTCCAGCTGGCGCTGTCGGGCGCCGGGCCGGTCCAGGTGCCCGCGGCCGGCGCCCGCGGCCAGCAGCGCACACTGTTCCTGCTGGACAAGGCGGCCGCCAGCCAGCTCCCGCCCGGGCTCAGCCGGCTCGCGTCCCCCTGAGCGTGGCCCGCCGCTAGCGCCGCCGCGGGCCGCCGCTGGTCAGCCGGGCCAGTATCACCAGCACGATCAGCACCGGGATGAACGCGGCCGGGTGCCCGGTGGTCAGCGCGACGGTGAGCCAGATCATCAGGATCGGCAGCATCGGGCTGAGCCGGCGCCGGGACTGGCCTGCCGGCAGCGGGCGGGGCGGGTTCGGCGCCGCGCTGCGCTCCGGCTCCGGGTGGCTCAGCTCCAGCTTGGCCTGCTGCGGCAGGTCGGTGGTCAGCTTGCGCAGCTCGCCCCAGGTCCTGGCGGCAAACGCCGCGGTCGTCCGCTCGTCGAACTCGGCCATGGTCAGCCGGCCTGTGCTGTAGGCGTCGCGCAGGATCTCGACGACGTTCTCGCGATCGGAGTCCGAAGCGCGGATCCCGCCGTCGTTGGTCATGTCCCGACCTCCCCGGACTACTTCGCCCCTTTCATCCGGAGAATACCCCGGTCTGCCGCCTAGGTCGCCGTCCGAGCCACCCTCATCCCGGTTGGCCTGGCTTGCCCCGGTTGTGGTTAGATCGCGCCGTGCCCCCCGTTCCCCCGGTCACCGAGGCCACGGATCATCCGGTGAGCACGGGCCAGCCGGAAAGCACGGGCCACCTGATCGTCTGCGGGGACGACGCGCTGGCCTACCGGGTGGTCGAGGAATTAGCCAGCAACTACGGTGAGCGGGTCACTGTCCTGCTCGGCTCGGTCAGCCGCGGCCATGGGCCGCGCATCGCCCAGCTGCCCGGCGTCCGGGTCATCGAGCAGCTGAACCTGGACAGCGCCGCGTTCGCCGCGGCCCAGGTGCACTCGGCCCGGGCCATCGCCCTGATGGGCCGCGATGACCTGGCCAACTTCCACGCCGGGCTGCGGGCCCAGGACCTCAACCCGGACCTGCGCATGGTGATGCGCATCTTCAACACCGGTCTGGGCGAGCGGATGCGCGCGTTCTTCCCGGACTGCGCGGTGCTGTCCAGCTCCGCCATGGCGGCGCCGTCGTTCGTGGCCGCCGCATTAGGCGAGCCCACGCCCAGCCACGTCCGGCTGGCCGGCCGGACCCTGTACGTGGCCCGCAGCGGGCAGACCGGCACCACCCAGGTGCTGTGCGGCCTGGCCAGCCCCGCGGGCCGGGCCGTGCCGGGGCTGCTGCCGCCCACCCCGGCCACCGCCGACCTGGTCCTCGCGGTGGCCGACGGCACCCCGCGCAACCCGCTAACCCAGCACCGCCGTCCGCTCCGGTTTCTGGCCAGCCTGAGCCACCTGCTGTTCCGCAGGAAGCTCGGCCTCGTCTTCGTCGGCCTGTTCGCGCTGCTGCTGATCGGTTTCACGCTGCTGGCCACCGTGGGCGGGTATTCACTGCCGAACGCGCTGTACCTGACCGCCCTGGACGCGGCCGGGGCCGCGGTGGCCAGCGCGCGGCTGGGCGGCGCGGAGAAGGTCGCCCAGTTCCTGCTCACCTTCACCGGGATGGCCTTCCTCCCGGTGGTGACCGCGGCCGTGGTCGGCGCCCGGCTGACCGGCTCGGTGCGCGGCCAGGACCGCCCGCTCAGTGATCACGTGATCGTGGCCGGCCTGGGCAACGTCGGCAGCCGGATCTTCGGCCAGCTGCATGACCTGGGCGTGGACGTGGTCTGTGTGGACAAGAACGAGCACGCAGCCGGCGTCCGGCTGGCCCGGCGGCTCGGACTGCGGGTGGTGATCGGCGAAACGACGCGGGAGGAAACGCTGCGGGCGGCCGGCATCGGCACCAGCCAGGCGCTGGTCTCGGTTACTGACAGTGACATCGTGAACCTGGAAACCGCGCTGCATGCCCGCGCACTCGCCCCCGACCTGCGCCTGGTGCTCCGGTTGTCCGACGATGACCTGGCCGAGCGGGTGCAGAAGACGGTGGGCAACACGATCTCCCGCAGCGTGCCCTACCTGGCCGCGCCCGGGTTCGCCGCGGCCATGCTGGAACATCAGGTGCTGCGCACCATCCCGGTCGGCCTGGCACGTGCTGCTGATCGCCGATGTCGGGGTGGGCGCCGGATCCGAGCTGGCCGGCCAGCCGGTACGCAGCGTGCACCGCGCCGGGGCGGTCCGGGTGATCGCGGTGCGCCGGGCCGCCGCCAACGGGGTGGACTGGGCGCCCGACCCGGGCTACCGGCTCAGCCCGCTGGACCGGATCTACGTGCTGGCCACCCGGACCGGGCTGAGCGAGGTGCTGGCCGGCAGCCAGTCCGCCGATCCCTGATGCGAGCGTCAGCATCTGGGCAAACCTGGGTCTCCCGCCAGAGGGTATCCGGCGTTACGCTCAGGGCGTATCTTCCATGTGGTTCTGCTGAGCCGCCTGTGAAGAGGGCCTTCAGTTAGCCCGGAACGCCGACCCGGCCGCCGCTGGATCCCATGGCCGGGCAGCGCACGCCTCATCAGGAGGAAGCATTTGAGCGTCAACGAGGACACACAGACCAGACCGGTGGCCGCCCCGGTCTCCGGCATAGCCGATCCAGCGCCGCTCGGGCTGGCCGCCTTCGCGCTGACCACATTCCTGCTCTCGGCGTTCAACGCCGGGTGGATGACCCACTCCAGCGGCCTGGCCTGGGTCGGCTACGCATTCGCCTATGGCGGTCTGGTCCAGCTGCTGGCCGGCATGTGGGAATTCCGGAACCGGAACGTGTTCGGCGCGACCGCGTTCGGTTCCTACGGCGGCTTCTGGATCGGCCTGTTCTTCTACTTCCAGCTCTACGGGGCCAAGCTGGCCACCCACCCGCTCACGGCCGGCCTGTTCGCCAAGGACGTCGGCTGGATCCTGCTCGCCTTCGCCATCTTCAACACCTACATGCTGCTCTGGGCCACTCAGGTGAACATGGCCGTGTTCGGGGTCTTCCTGACCCTGGAACTGACCGAGATCATCCTGTTCATCGGGAACTTCGCGGGCAGCAGCGGCACCGTCAAGTTCGGCGGCTACGTGGGCGTGGTCACGGCACTGGTGGCCTGGTACACGTCGGCGGCCGGGGTGACGAACGGAATGGGCGGCCGGATCAGGTTGCCGGTCGGCAGGCCGTTCCTCGCACCGCGCGTCTGAGCTGACCATCCTGATCCCGGGGGGCCGTTCCTGGCCCCCCGGGATCACGTGTTATCTGGGCCGGGCAGGATGGGCGGGTGGATCTACACGAGAGGCGCCAGCTCGACCGGGCCGAGCGCTTGGCGCGGGTGAATGAGCATGTGGCCAAGGCCCGGGCGCATACCCGGCCGTGGCGGTCCATCATCGCGCTGGTGCTGGCCATCGCGGCCGGCTCGGTCGCCGCGGTCGCGGGCCGCATGTTCGAAGACTGGACCGGGCCCGCCAACTACACCCCCAAGATCATCACGGCCGTGTGCATCGGGGCGTTCCTGGTATTCGGCGCCAGCGCCGTGCTCGGACTGGCGGCCAAGACCCGGGACGTGCTTACCCCCGGGGTCGGCACGTCGCACGCGGCCGTGGTCCGCTACGCCATCCTGCTGGTCGGCGGGCTGACCGTACTGATACTGACGCTCAGCCTGTGCAAGGTGCCGATCGGGCAGCTGCTGGTCGGCGGCGCGGTGACCACGATCCTGCTCGGCATCGCCGGACAGCAGTCGCTGGCCAACATCTTCGCGGGCCTGGTGCTGCTGCTGTCCCGGCCGTTCAACGTCGGCGACTACATCCGGGTCAAATCCGGCGCGCTGGGCGGGGTGACCGAGGGGCTGGTCACCGAGATCGGCATTACCTATCTGCGGATGGACACCGAGGACGGCTCGGTGAACCTGCCCAACTCCCAGGTGCTGGCGGCTGCGACCGGGCCGATTCCCCGGCCGGGGGGCGCGCCGCCTGCGGCGGCGGCCGGCCAGGGCGCCCCGGCCCAGGCCCTGCCCGCCCAGGCGCCACCGGCCGAGTCACCACCGGACCAGGCCGCGGCGCCAGACGCGGAACGGGAGCACGGGCCGTCCTGAGCTAGCTCAGGCGTGCTTCGCCTCGTACCGGGCGACCACATCGGCCGGAATCCGGCCACGGTCGCTGACCGCTATCCCGGTTTCCTTGGCCCAGCTGCGGATGGCCGCGCTGTGCTGCCGGTGCGCGGTGGTGCGCCGTTTGGTCCGCCCGGCCCGCGATGCGGACCGCCGGGCGTGGTCGGCGTATCGCCCGACCACGTCGTCAAATTTTTGGCTGTGCTTGGCACACAGGTCGATCTCATAGTCCCGGCCATCCAGGCTGAAGCGCCGGGTCTCATGCTGGCCCTCAGGAATCGATTTCTGGTCGTAGTCACAGGCAAATGTGACGGAAACCTTCTGCGCCACTTGAGGCCCCCCTTCCTCTGGAGGCAAATATATCCTCCCAGGGGCAGCCCAACCATAACGACACCCAAAGACAGGCGGCGGCTATCGTCAATGACGGCCGGGATAGCGGCCCCGTTCCCGGGGCTCGCGATTGCCGCCGCGGCGGCCATAGGGGAACGATTCCGCGGACGGCTCGTCGCCGTAGCTGCCTAGCGACTGGTCGGCGGTGTCTTCCCCCCAGTCGTCGCCCTGCTCGCCATAATCGGCGCCGGCCGGATATGCGCCGGAGTCACCAGCCGGCGGCTCGCCGGGATAATCCGCAATGTCCGGCTGGCGGGAATAGCCACGGAAGCCCGGATCGGCCGGGTAAGCCGGATCGGCGGGGTAACCCGGCGTATCCCGCCGGTGGCTGCCCGACGATCCGCCGCGGTAATCCGCGGGCGCGGCTGGGTATCCGCCGGTGTCCGGGCCAGCATCCCGCCCGGCACCCCGCCGGTGGCTGCCAGATGACCCGCCGCGGTAGTCCTCGGGGTAGTCCGCGCCCGCTGGGTAGCCGGAGTCGGCCGGGTAGCCGCCGCGACGGTACGAGCCGCTGCTGGCCTCCTCCGGGTAGCCGCCCGACTCGGGGCCGGCCCGCCGGTAGTCCCCAGTGACCGGCACGTCCGGGTAACTCGCGTCGGCGGCGGCCCGGAATTCACCGGTGCCCGCGCCGGTCCGGTAGTCCTCCAGCTGCTCGGCTGGGTAGTCCGGGCTGAGCGGGTCCGGGTAGCCGGCCGGGTCCCGGCGATAGCCGCGGGCACCGCCCTGATCACGCCCGCCCCGCTCCGGCATCCGCATCGCCTGGGTGGCCTGGCCCTGCTCCGGGCTACCGCTGGCCGGTGCGGCCGCGTCCCGGGCCGGCGGCGCCTCGCGGGCGGCCCGCTGGCCCTTGCCCTGCGGGCCGCGGCGCAGTGCCTCGATCATCCGGGCGAGGTCATCCATGGGCAGCCGGAATGTCCCGGTACAGGTGCCCCCCTGCCAGATGCTGAACACCGCCACGCCGGTGTCGGCGTACCAGCTCAGCCGCATGCTTCGGGAGTCGCCTCGTACGTCGAAGAACACCTCACCGAGCCGGGGCAACGGGGCTGCGTCCGACGCTGACATGCATGCCATGGTGGCGCCGAACTAATGGGTTTGTCCAATTAACGCTGTGACCAGGGCCGCCGCGGACGGGCAACGGGAGCCGAACATCTATGCCCCGGATTAGCAATCCGGCCTGCGGAACCGGCCCTGCTGGTGGCATCATTGATCACCGGTCCGCTGGACACGGACTGGTTTCGGCAGGGCGGCCGCCGCTGGGCTGGCCACCCATCCGGCAGGGCTGCTCCACCCGTGCACCGTCTTGTTCACTGGCGTGGCGGTCACGGGTGCCTCGTGGCTGCCATTGCTCCGGGAACACGCAGGTGCCGCAGGACGTTGCATACCTACGACGGGGCAAAAGCCGCATCGCCCGGAACCAGAAGTCCGACACAACCAGAGGGTCGGCTGGACGGAACGTATCACCACTGAGCTTGTTGAGGAGATCTAGTCATGTCTGAGGTACGGCGGCAGGTTACCCTGCCTCCCCGGCCGAACTGGGGCTGGCAAGATGCCGCCGCGTGCCGCGGCACGGATGTCGTGCTCTTCTTCGGCCCGGACGGGGAGCGGCAGCCGGAGCGGGACATCCGTGAGCGGAAGGCCAAGGCGATGTGCGCCAGCTGCCCGGTCCGCACGGAGTGCCTGGACTACGCCATTTCCCGGCCGGAGAAGTACGGCACGTGGGGCGGCCTGAACGAGGACGAGCGCGCCTCCGAGCGCCGCCGCCGGATGCGCCGCGCCAACGCGGCCTGACACCACCGCTACCCAGCCCGCTCACCCCGCAGCAGCCCCCGTCCCTACGGATAACCAAGCCAACCCGGGCACCCAGCGTGCCATGCCGGGCAGAATGGGCAGATGATCTGCCTGCACTGCCGTCGGCAGGAGCACACCGAGTGCCCGGGTGGCACGTGGTGCGACTGCCAGCACCTTCCCTTGTCCGCCCTCCCGCAGCCACCCGACGACGAGTCGCTGAGCTGGGTCCGGCAGGGCTGACTGCTACGCGGCGAGTGGAGTTTCACGGTGTGGCCCGGAATAACGGCGTGGCCCGGAATAGACGGCAGGCGGGGCCGGTTGGCCCCAGTCGTGGGCACTATGAGCCTGGCGCGGACGAGCGGCCGGATGCGGAAAATTGCTTCGGTACGCGAACCTGTCTCGACAGCAAGCGCCGTCTCGTGTGATCCTCGATACGTGAGCGCTGCTGATCCCCTCCTCGTCGCCCGCAGGCACGTTGACCTGCTCCGGGTGCGCAGCGCAATCTGTCGGCACGGCCGCTAACCACCGCCCGAATCACGGGGTGCGTGCCGCGGCCGGTGCCTGATGCCTGGTGGCAACCCCAGTGTGCCGCCAGCCAGCAGGACTACCGGTGCAGCCGGTGACGGCTGCGCTGTCCGTGGCGCGCGCCCCCCGGACCGAGAAGGGACGCGCCAGATGCCGCCAGCCCCCCGATTGCGCGGGCAAGGCCGCAAGGGCCAGGGTCAGTGGGCTCTCGGGTATCGCGAGCCGCTGAACAAGAACGAGGAAAACAAGAAGAACGACGACGGGCTGAACGTCCGCCAGCGGATCATCGACGTCTACGCCAAGCAGGGCTTCGACTCCATCGACCCGGCCGACCTGCGCGGCCGGTTCCGCTGGTATGGCCTGTACACGCAGCGCCGCCCGGGCATCGACGGCGGGAAGACCGGATCGCTGGAACCGGAAGAGCTCGACGACCGGTACTTCATGCTCCGGGTCCGGATCGACAGCGGCCAGCTCAGCAACGACCAGCTGCGCGCCGTGGCGGATATCTCGGACCGGTACGCCCGGGGCACCGCCGACCTCACCGACCGGCAGAACGTCCAGTACCACTGGATCCGCATCGAGGACGTGCCGGCCATCTGGGACACCCTGGAGGCCGTCGGCCTGTCCAGCACCGAGGCGTGCGGCGACACGCCCCGGGTGATGCTGGGCTGCCCGCTGGCCGGGATCGACGCGGGCGAGGTGATCGACGCCACCCCGCAGATCGAGGCGACCACGGCCCGCTGGGTGGGCGACCCGGCGTTCTCGAACCTGCCGCGCAAGTTCAAGTCGGCGATGAGCGGCTGCGCCGCGCAGTGCACCGTGCACGAGATCAACGACATCGCGTTCGTCGGCGCCACCGGCCCGTACGGCGAGCCCGGCTACGACCTGTGGGTCGGCGGCGGGCTGTCCACCAACCCGATGATCGCCAAGCGGCTGGGCGCGTTCGTCCAGCCGGACCAGGTGCCCGAGGTGTGGGCCGGGGTCACGTCGGTGTTCCGCGACTACGGCTACCGGCGGCTGCGGCACCGGGCCCGGCTCAAGTTCCTCATCGCGGACTGGGGCCCGGAGAAGTTCCTCGAGGTGCTCGAGAAGGACTACCTGGGCTACGCGCTGCCGGATGGCCCGCCACCGCCCGCGCCCCGGGACGCCCGCCGCGACCACGTGGGGGTGCACCAGCAGCGGGACGGCCGGTACTACGTCGGTTTCGCGCCCCGGGTCGGCCGGATGTCCGGCGCCGCGCTGGGCCGGGTGGCCGACCTGGCGGCCCGGTACGGCAGCGGCCGGGTGCGCACCACCACCGAGCAGAAGATGGTGATCCTGGACGTGCCCGAGGGCAACGTGGCCGGGCTCACCGCGGCGCTGGACGCAGCCGACCTGCCCGCCTCCCCCAGCGTGTTCCGGCGGCACACCATGGCCTGCACCGGCATTGAGTTCTGCAAGCTGGCCATCGTGGAGACCAAGGCCCGGGCCGGCCAGGTGATCGCCGAGCTGGAACGCCGGCTGCCCGACTTCACCGAGCCGGTCACGATCAACGTGAACGGCTGCCCGAACTCGTGCGCCCGGATCCAGACCGCCGACATCGGCCTGAAGGGCTCGCTGGTCACCGCGCCGGACGGGACGCAGACCGAGGGCTTCCAGATCCACCTGGGCGGCAGCCTGGGCGGCGGCGACGGGTCCAGTTCCGGGTTCGGCCGGAAGATCCGCGGGCTGAAGACCACCGCCGACGAGCTGCCCGACTACCTGGAGCGGGTGCTGCGCCGGTTCCAGGCCGGCCGGGGACCGGACGAGACGTTCGCCACCTGGGCCAGCCGGGCCAGCGAGGAGGACTTCCTGTGACAATCCCGGCATCCCCGACACAGCGGGCAATCCCGTTTTATTGCCCCTATTGTGGGGAAGAAGACCTAGTTCCCCAGGAACAGGACGGCGCGTGGCACTGCCGTAGCTGTGCGCGGGCCTTCCAGCTACGATTTGCTGGATCGGGAGTCAACCCGTGAGCAGCACTGTGACCCAACGCGTGAGCCCGCCCCCCGATGCGCCGCAACCCATGGAGGACACGTCCCTTATGGAGAGGCTCCCAGCACAGGCAGCACAACTGGAGAGGTTGGCTGCCCAGGCGGCAGACGACCTGGCCGAGGCACCGGCTGAGGAGATCGTCCGCTGGGCGGTGCAGACGTTCGGTGACCGGCTGTGCATCACGTCCTCGATGACCGACGCGGTCATCGTGCACCTCGCCTCGCAGGTGCACGAAGGCATGGACGTGATCTTCCTGGACACGGGCTACCACTTCCCGGAGACGATCGGCACCCGGGACGCGGTGTCCGCCATCTACCCGGTGAACGTGATCAACGTCACCCCGTCCCGGACGGTGGCGGAGCAGGAGGCCGCGCTCGGCCCCCGGCTCTACGGGCGCAACCCTGACCTGTGCTGTTACCTGCGCAAGGTGGTGCCGCTGGAGCGGGCGCTGGACCCGTACGACGCGTGGATCACCGGGGTGCGCCGGGAGGAGACCGCCGCACGCAGCGACACCAAGGCCGTCATGTGGGATCCGCGGCGCGAGATGGTCAAGGTCAACCCGATCGTGGCCTGGACCCAGGAGCAGGTGGATCAGTACATCGCGGACAACGGCGTACTGGTCAACCCGCTGGTCTACGACGGGTACCCGTCGATCGGCTGCGCCACCTGCACGATGAAGGTGGAGAAGGGGGCCGACCCGCGCAGCGGCCGGTGGACCGGCACGGGCAAGACCGAATGCGGTATCCACACCTGACCCATCCCCCGCTCGTCGCGATCGCGCATGGCAGCCGTGACCCCCGCGCCGGGGCCACCGTCACCGGGCTGCTCGGCGTGGCGCGCGAGCGGGCGGACCAGCGCGGGCTGGCCGGCCTGGATATCCGGACCGCGTTCCTCGACCATGCCCCACCGACCCCAATGCAGGTGCTGAGCGCGCTGGCAGGCGAAGCGAGCCGTGGCGGCTTGCCGCTGCTCGGCGCGGAGTGGCGATCGGGAGGGTGCCGTGGCGGCTTGCCGCCCGCTCGGCGCGGAGTGGCGATCGGGGTGGCTCCGGGGGGTCGTCCCCCCGGGCTGCCACAGCCCCCCGTTGTTCTGCCGTTGCTGCTGACGGCCGCGTACCACAGCGGGACGGACATTCCCGGGCTGCTGGACGAGGCCCAGGCGGCGCTGCCCGGGCTGCGGATCCGGTACGGCGCGCCGCTGGGCCCGCACCCAGGCCTGCTCCACGCGCTGGACCGGCGGCTGGCCGAGGCCGGCCAGGACCTGGCCCAGGCCGGGCAGACCGCGGTGGTGCTGGCCGCGGCCGGGTCCAGCCACCCCGCGGCCAACGCGGTGATCGCCCAGCTGGCCGCGGACTGGCAGGCCGCCCGTGGCTGGCAGGCGGTGCGGCCGGCCTACGCGTCGGCGGCCTCGCCCACCCCGGAGCAGGCGGTGGCCGGGCTGATCCGCGACGGCGCGCGGCGCGTGGTGGTGGCCAGCTACCTGCTTGCTCCCGGGCGGTTCGCGGACCAGGTGGCCGGCCGGTCGCTGGCCGCCGGGGCGGCGGCTGTGTCGGCCCCGCTCGGCGCGGCGCCCGAGGTGGCTGAGGTGCTGCTGGACCGGTATCAGGAGAGCCTGGCCCGCGCGAGCGGAAGCTGCCAGAGCGGCAAGTTTCTGTCCGGTAACTTGCGGGATATCGTCGCGGTATGACGACTGCCCCGGCGGCCCGGCCGCATGCCACGCACCAGGTGCTCAACCAGGTCCCGCCGCTGGCCGGCTACGACGTGGCGGACGACCCGGCGCTGCTGGCCGCGGCCGCCCGGGAGGGCGCGGACTGGGACGCCGGACGGCTGCACGAGCTCGGCCGGCTGGCCGGTGCGGCGGACACCCAGGAGCACGCCCGGCTGGCCAACGAGCACCCGCCGGTGCTGCGCACCCACGATGCCCGCGGGAACCGCATCGACGAGGTCGAGTTCCACCCGTCCTGGCACGTGCTGCTGGGCACCGCGGTGCGGCATGGGCTGCACGCCACCCCGTGGGCGGATACCAGGCCCGGCGCGCACGTCGCCCGGGCCGCGGCCTTCTATGTCTGGTCGCAGGCCGAGGCCGGGCACGGCTGCCCGGTCTCCATGACCTACGCGGTGATCCCGGCGCTGCGGCACGCCCCGGAACTGGCCCGGCAGTTCGAGCCGCTGCTCACCGCGGCCGCCTACGACCCCGGGCTGCGGCCGCCGGCCGGCAAGGCCGGGCTGCTCGCGGGCATGGCGATGACCGAGAAGCAGGGCGGCTCGGACGTCCGGGCCGGCACCACCCGGGCCGAGCCGATCCCGGGTGATGCCGGCGGCGCGCACCTGATCACCGGGCACAAGTGGTTCTGCTCGGCGCCGATGAGCGACCTGTTCCTCGTCCTGGCCCAGGCCCCGGACGGGCTGAGCTGCTTCCTGCTGCCCCGGGTGCTGCCCGACGGCAGCCGCAACGCGATGCGGCTGCAGCGGCTCAAGGACAAGCTGGGCAACCGGTCCAACGCGTCGGCCGAAGTCGAGTTCGACGGCGCGCTGGCCTGGCCGGCCGGGGCGGCCGGGCGCGGCGTGCCGACCATCATCGAGATGGTCAGCGCCACCCGGCTGGACTGCGTGCTGGGCAGCGCTGCGGGCATGCGCCGCGGCGTCGTCGCAGCGGCGTACTACAGTGCCCACCGGCAGGCGTTCGGCAAAGATCTCATTGCCTGGCCGCTGATGGGCTCGGTGCTCGCCGACCTCAGCCTGGAATCGGAGGCGGCTACCACGCTGGCCATCCGGCTCGCGGGCGCGGCCGACCGGGCGGCCCGCGGGGATGCCGCCGAGGCGGCGCTGCTCCGCGTCGCGCTGCCCGCGGCCAAGCACTGGGTGTGCAAGCGTGCCCCGCTGCACGCGGCCGAGGCGCTGGAGTGCCTGGGCGGCAACGGGTACGTCGAGGAGTCCGGGATGCCGCGGCTGTACCGGGACAGCCCGCTGAACTCCATCTGGGAAGGCTCGGGCAACGTGACCGCGCTGGACCTGCTCCGCGCGCTGCGGCGGCAGCCGGAAGCGGCCGGGGCGCTGACCGCGGAACTGGCGCTGGCGGCCGGCGCGGACCGGCGGCTGGACGAAGCGGCCCGGGGGCTGGCGGCCAGCCTGGCCCGGCTGACCGACGCGGCGGGCCCGGACGCCGAGTACGCGGCCCGGCGGCTGGCCGGCCAGATCACCCTCACGCTGCAGGCCGCGCTGCTGGCCCGGCACGCCCCGGCCGCGGTGGCGGACAGTTTCTGCGCCTCCCGGCTCGGTACCGGGGACGCCGCGCCGGGCGGGCCGGGGGTCCCGTTCGGCACGCTGCCCGACGGGATCCCGGTGGACGAGATTCTGGACCGGGCGCGGCTGGTACCCAGGTAAGGTCTCATGGTGCGTGTGTGGCCAGGAGCGCCCTATCCGCTGGGTGCAACATGGGACGGCACGGGGACCAACTTCGCGTTGTTCTCCGAGGTCGCCGAGCAGGTTGAGCTCTGCCTGCTGGCTGGCGAGGAGGACGCGCAGCTCAGCGAGGAGCGGATCCCGCTGACCGAGGTGGACGGCTTCGTCTGGCATGGCTACCTGCCCGACGTGGGCCCGGGCCAGCGCTACGGGTACCGGGTGCACGGGCCCTACGACCCGGGGCGGGGGCAGCGCTGCAACCCGGCCAAGCTGCTGCTCGACCCGTACGGCAAGGCGATCGACGGGCAGGTGCGCTGGCACGAGTCGCTGTTCGGCTACCGGTTCACCGACCCGACCATGGTGAACACCGCGGACAGCGCGCCGTACATGCCGAAGAACGTGGTGATCAACCCGTTCTTCGACTGGGGCGACGACCGGGCGCCGCGCACCCCGTATCACGAGACGGTGATCTACGAGGCGCACGTCCGCGGTCTCACCCTGCGCCACCCCGAGGTGCCCGCCGGCCAGCGCGGCACGTACGCCGGGCTGGCCCACCCGGCGGTGATCGAGCACCTGACCCGGCTCGGCGTGACCGCGGTGGAGCTGATGCCGGTGCACCAGTTCGTGTCCGAGCACAGCCTGCAGGCCCGCGGGCTGACCAACTACTGGGGCTACAACACGATCGGGTTCCTCGCCCCGCACCGCGGCTACGCGTCGTCCAGCCAGCTCGGCGGGCAGGTCGGCGAGTTCAAGGCGATGGTCCGGGACCTGCACATCGCGGGCATCGAGGTGATTCTCGACGTGGTGTACAACCACACCGCGGAAGCCGACCACCGCGGGCCCACGCTGTCCTTCCGCGGCATCGACAACGCGTCCTATTACCGGCTGCGTGACGACGACCAGCGGTACTACGTGGACTACACCGGCTGCGGCAACAGCCTGAACGTGCGGCACCCGCACGCGCTGCAGCTGATCCTGGACTCGCTGCGGTACTGGATCCTGGAGATGCACGTCAACGGGTTCCGGTTCGACCTCGCCTCGGCGCTGGCCCGGGAACTGCACGACGTGGACCGGCTGTCCGCGTTCTTCGACCTGGTCCAGCAGGACCCGGTGGTGTCCCAGGTCAAGCTCATCGCCGAGCCGTGGGACGTCGGCGAGGGCGGCTACCAGGTAGGGCAGTTCCCGCCGTTGTGGTCGGAGTGGAACGGGAAGTACCGGGACTCGGTCCGTGACTTCTGGCGCGGCCAGCCGGACACGCTGCCCGAGTTCGCGTCCCGGCTGACCGGGTCCAGCGACCTGTACGAGACCAGCGGCCGCCGGCCGGTCGCCTCGGTCAACTTCGCCACCTGCCATGACGGGTTCACGCTGACCGACCTGGTGTCCTACAACCGCAAGCACAACGAGGCCAACGGCGAGGACAACGCCGACGGCACGAACGACAACCGGTCCTGGAACTGCGGCACCGAGGGGCCGAGCTCCGACCCGGGCATCAACGACCTGCGGGCCCGGCAGCGGCGCAACTTCCTGGCCACCCTGCTCTGCTCGCAGGGGGTGCCGATGCTGCTGGCCGGTGACGAGCTGGGCCGCACCCAGCGTGGCAACAACAACGCCTACTGCCAGGACAACGAGACGTCCTGGGTGGACTGGTCGGACCTGGACGGGCAGGCCGGCCTGCTCGAGTTCGCGCATAACGTGGCCGAACTGCGCCGCGCCCACCCGGTGTTCCGGCGGCGCCGGTTCTTCCTCGGGCCGGACGCCGGCGCCAGGGACGGCGTCGGCGACATCGCCTGGTTCACCCCGTCCGGCCGGGAGATGCTGGACGCGGACTGGAAGACCGGGTACGCCAAGGCGCTCGGGGTGTTCCTCAACGGGGACCGGATCACCGAGCCCGACCCGCGCGGCGAGCGGGTCCGGGACGACTCGTTCCTGCTGCTGTTCAGCGCGGACAGCGAGCCGTGCCGGTTCACCCTGCCCGGCCCTCAGTTCGGCGGCAGCTGGGCCGTGGTGCTGGACACCGGCACTGACTCCCCCGCCGAGGGAGCGGAATACGGCGCCGGGGGCCAGGTCCTGGTCGCGCCGCGGGCCATGGTCGTGCTGCGCCGTGGCGGCGAGCGGGCCGGGCGCTGAGCGTGCGCCAGCTGCTGCCGCCCGGCCGTGATGGCCAGCCGCCCGATCTGGCCGCGCTGTATGCGTACCCGGCCGGCCTGGACCGGGCCTGGGTGCGGGCCAACATGATCGAGAGCGCCGACGGGGCCGCCGCGGTGGACGGGCTGTCCGGCGGCCTGTCCGGGCCGGGCGACCGGGCCGTGTTCGGCGTGCTCCGCGCGCTGGCCGACGTGATCCTGGTCGGCGCGGGCACCGCGCGCGAGGAGAAGTACCAGCCCGCCCGGGTCCGGCCGGAGTGGGCCGGGCTGCGGTCCGGCCGCCCGGCCGCGCCGCCCATCGCGGTGCTGTCCGGCCGGCTCGGCCTGGACCTGGCCGGACCGCTGCTCAGCTCCGCGATCGGCGGGCCGGCGCCGGACGCCCGCACCATCGTGATCACCTCGGCGGCGGCTGACCCGGGCCTCCGGGCGGCGGTCACGGCGCAGGCCGACGTGATCGTCGCGGGCGAGCGGCAGGTCAACCTGGCCGCGGCGGTCGGCGAACTGGCCCAGCGCGGCCACCGGCGGATCCTGGCCGAAGGCGGCCCGCGCCTGCTCGGCCAGCTGGCCGCGGCCGGCCTGCTCGACGAGCTGTGCGTCACGGTCTCGCCGGTGCTGGCGGGCGGCCCGGCCGGCCGGATCCTGCACGGCCCGCCGGGCGGCCGCCCGGCCCGGCTCGGCCTGGCCCATCTGCTGGCCGACGACGGCTACCTGTTCTGCCGGTACCTGGTCGATCGCGGCTGACCAGGCTAGCGGGTGCCGCCGAGGGCGAGGATCTCGGCCAGGTCGAAGTTGACCGGCTCTTCCAGCTGCGCATACGTGCAGGACGCGGGCTCACGGTCCGGGCGCCACCGGACGAACTGGGTGGTGTGCCGGAACCTGGTCCCCTCCATGTGGTCGTAGCGCACCTCCAGCACCCGTTCCGGGCGGAGCGGCACGAACGACAGGTCCTTGTTCGCGTTCCACCGGCTGTGCTCCGAGGACCGCGGGTTGCGCACCGCAGCTTGCGGAGCGGCGGCCCAGTTCCACGGGTGCCCCTCGAACGTGGTGACCAGCGGCTGCAGCTCGGTGAACAGCTCCCTGCGCTGGGCCATCGGGAATGCGCCGACCACCCCGACGCTGGCCAGCCGGCCTTCCGCGGTGTACAGCCCGAGCAGCAGTGAGCCGATCGCGTCCGGGCCGCTCTTGTGCACCCGGTAGCCGGCCACCACACAGTCCGCGGTCCGCTCGTGCTTGACCTTGAACATGGTGCGCTTGTCCGGCTCATAAACCCCGTCCAGCGGCTTGGCGATCAGCCCGTCCAGCCCGGCCCCCTCGAACTGGCCGAACCACCGCCCGGCCAGCTCCCGGTCCACGGTGGCCGGGGTCAGGTGCATGGGCGGCCGGACCGAGCCCAGGACCTGCTCGAGCGCGGCCCGGCGCTGGCTGAACGGCTGCTCGCACAGGTCGGTGTCATCCAGCGCGAGCAGGTCGAACGCGACGAAGTGGGCCGGGGTCTGCTCAGCCAGCAGGTTCACCCGGCTGGCCGCCGGGTGGATCCGCTGCAGCAGGGCCTCGAAGTCCAGCCTGCGCCCATCCTTGTCCGGGATCACGATCTCGCCGTCGATCACGCAGCGGTCCGGGAACTGGGCCAGCACCGCCGCGACCAGTTCCGGGAAGTACCGGGTCATCGGCCGCTCGTTGCGGCTGCCGATCTTCACCTCGTCACCATCCCGGAAGATGATCGACCGGAAGCCGTCCCACTTCGGCTCGAAGCTGTACGGGCCGTCCGGGATCTTCGGCACCGGCTTGGCCAGCATCGGCGCGACCGGCGGGTTGACCGGGAGCTGCATGCCCCTATCCTGCCCGAACATGCTGGCAGCCCGGCCCGCCGGGGCCAACCCCGGCCGACCCGCCGGGGCCAACCACCGGCTATTTGTGCGGTGATGAAATATTCTGCCGCCGGTAAGTGCGATTCCTGGGCGAGGAGGTGGCGGTGAGCCTGGTACCGCCGGCCGTGCAGCCGCCCCGGGTCGCCGACGGCTGGCGGCCGCGTGCCGCGGCCGGCACCAGCTGGCTGATCGTGGCCCTCTACCTGGCCGCCGCACTGGCGCTGACCTGGCGGCTGTGGGTGGATCCGGCGTCCCGGGCGCAGACCGGTGACATGCACGACGTGGACCTGTTCGCCTGGTTCATGCGCTACTCGGCCACCGCGGTCACGCACGGGAAACTGCCCGCCCTGGTGACCACCGCGATGAACGCGCCGCGCGGCATCAACGTGATGTGGAACACGTCGGTGCTGCTGCCCGCGGTGCTGCTCACCCCGGTGACCGTGCTGGCCGGCCCGCAGGTCAGCCTCACCATCATGCTCACCCTGGGCTTCGCCGGCTCGGCGGCCAGCCTGTACTGGGTGCTCCGGCAGTGGTCGGCCAGCCAGGGCGCGGCGGCGCTGGGCGGCGCGGTGTACGGCTTCTCCCCCGCCCTGGTGGCGGCCAGCACCGGGCATTACCACCTGCAGTTCGCGGTGCTGCCGCCGCTGCTCATCCACCTGCTGCTGCGGCTGGTCACCGGGCACGGCCGCCCGGTGCGCACCGGCGCCGGGCTGGGCCTGCTGGCCGCCGCCCAGCTGTTCATCGCCGAGGAACTGCTGCTGATGACCGCGCTGGCCGGCGTGGTCATCGTGGTCACCCTGGCCGTCTGCTGGCCGGGCGCGGTCCGCGAGCGGCTGGCCGGGGCGGCGGCCGGCCTGGGCACCGCGGCCGCGGTGCTGGCGGTCACCTGCGGCTACCCACTGTGGGTGCAGTTCCACGGCCCGCTGACCGAGCACGGCAGCCCGTTCCCGGCCAGCCCGTTCCGGGCCCACCCGGGCACGTTCGTGATCCCGTCCGGTGAGCTGCTGCTGCACACCCAGGCCAGCGCGGCCGCCGCGGCCAGCTATCCGGCCCGGCTGCCCGAATACCTGGCCTACCTGGGCTGGCCGCTGCTCGCCGTGCTGGCCGTGGCCGCGATCCTGGGCTGGCGGCTGCCCCAGGCCCGGGTGGCCGCGGTCACCTTCGCGGTGCTGGAGATCTTCTCGCTGGGCGGGCAGCACGCCTGGCTGCCCTGGCACTGGCTGGCCCACCTGCCGGTGCTGAGCGAGATGCTGCCCAACCGGTTCGCCCTGCTGGCCGACGGCACGGCCGCCGCACTGCTCGCGTTCGGGCTGGACCAGGCCCGGGCCATGGCCCGCGACCGGGGCTGGCCGGCCTGGCTCCCGCCCGTGGTGGCCGTGCTGGCCGTGCTGCCGCTCATCCCGCTGCCGCTGCCGGTGACCACGACCGCGCCGGTGCCGGCCGGCTGGCAGACGGCGTTCGCCCGGCTGCGGCTGGCGCCGGACGCGCCGGTGCTGGTCGTGCCGGTGCCCTACGAGGAGGCGCCGCAGGCGCTGCGCTGGCAGGCGGACACCGGCCAGCCGGGCTCGCTGATCGGCGGCTGGTTCATCGGGCCGGATGCCACCGGTCATGCCGCGCTGTACGGCGGCGGCCAGGTCAAGCGCGCGGGCAAGCACCTGAACGTGCTGCTGACCCCGGCCTCGCCGGTGTCCGCGCCGTCCCGGGCGCAGGTCCGCACCGACCTGGCCGCCTGGCGGCCCGCCGCGGTGGTCGCGGTGACCCAGCCGTCGTCCCGGCTGGCCCGCGTGCTGACCGGCCTGCTCGGGGCGCCCACGGTGCGGGCCGGCCAGGTGCTGGCCTGGCGAAGGTAGGCAGGCCTAGGGCGCCACGCTGGGCAGGGCTGTGCCGCTGGCCCGTCTGCCCTGCCAGGCACCGGTAATGCACAACGCCAGTACCGCGAGCAGCGCCGCCAGCCGGATCGCGGGGATCACCGCGGTCACCTCGGCCGTATGCACGCCGCGGGCCCACTGCGGGAACGGCCCGGGCACGCCGGGCATATAGAACACCGTGGTCGCCGCCAGCTGGAGCAGCACCGGCCAGTCCAGCCGGGTCGCTGGGTACAGCGCGAACAGGGCCAGCACCATCGCGTCGTACCAGGGGCGCTGGTAGGGCCAGGCCAGCATCCAGGCCAGGCTGACCGCGAACGCCGGGTGGATCGCGGGCCGCGCCGGGAAGCCGTCCGGCAGCCGCCACAGCAGCGCGGCCGCGGTGATGACCAGGACCGGGAGGATGACCAGGCCGATTTCGGCCGGGGTCGGGTGCAGCAGGGCATGCGCGAACAGCCGGTACAGCGTGTCGTTGGTGGCGTCCCGGTGCGCGGCCAGCACGGACAGCGCCGGGCGGCCGAACCACAGGTAAGGCAGCGCCAGCACGGCCAGCATCGACCCGGCCGCGGTGGCCAGCCCGGCCACCGACCGGCGCACCACCCACAGGATGCCCAGGCCGTACAGCGCGAAGGTGATCTTGACGTCGGCGGCCACCCCGACCAGGGCTGCGGCCGCCGCCACCCGGGCCAGGCTGGGCCGCTCCCCCGGTGGCCGCGCCTGCAGCAGGATGAGGCCGCAGAAGCCGATCGCCGTGCCGAACCCGTCCACGTGGCCGCTGGCGATCAGGCCCCAGAGCAGCAGCGGGTTGAGCGTCCACCACAG
This sequence comes from uncultured Actinomycetes bacterium, assembly GCA_963758575.1. Lineage (GTDB taxonomy): Bacteria > Actinomycetota > Actinomycetes > Streptosporangiales > Streptosporangiaceae > RYN-230. Next base: position 12,582 of record CAVWWE010000036.1, on the reverse strand, counting down.
GTGGGCCCGGGCCCGCCGGGCCGGGTCGCTGCGCAGCAGCCGGTCCAGCAGCAGGGCGACCGCGCCGAACGCGATCGCGTTGAACAGCTTGAGCCAGAAGATGATGCTGGCCGCCGACCGCCCGCCCAGCCCGGCCGCGGCCGCCTGCTCGATGCTGGCCACCGGGCCGTAGTCGGAGACCGCGCCGACCCAGGCGTGCGGCGCGGCCCGGCCCACCGGGTCGCCGGTGCGGCGCAACTGGTACGGCGTCATCAGGTACGGGTTGTGGCCGAGCGTGACGATCCGGCCGTAGGCGGCGTAGTCGTACGGGTCGGTGGTGCCCGCCGCGGGCAGCACGGTGAAGATCGCGACGACCACGATGCCGGCCACGGCCAGGGCGCGCGGTGCGGGCCGGGCGCCGCGGCCGACCGCGACCAGGCCGGCCGCTATCCCGGCCGCGCCGGCCAGCGCGGCGAACCACAGCCCCAGGGTGACCACGGAGACCGGCAGGTGCAGCGGAATCCACCACGGCGGCCCGGGGTGGTGCCGGCCAGGGGGCACCTCGGCCCGGCTCTTGCCCGCCAGGTCCACCACGATCATGATCGCGATGGACAGCCCGAGGCAGACCACCGAGAGCAGGCCGAGCGCCCGGGTCTCGCTGGTCACCGGGCCCGGTTCGGACCCGTCCGTAATGGAAACATCCAGGTCCTGGTGGGACACGGCGGCCAAGCTAGCCGATATAACCCCAAACGTAGGTAATGCGCTGGCCACTTCTTCGGCCCACCCTGGGCAGGCCGATAGCCTGGCCGGGCAGCCATCAGCAGCCAGGGGAGCAGCCCGTGCCGATTTCCCGGGGATTTCGTGACGAAGGCGACGACGAAGAACTGGAGATCAACCCGGTCTACGTGCGTGCCGCGCATCTGACCGTGCCGCGGCACCGGCTGGGCGAGCACGGCCTGCTGCCGGACACCGCGCTGCAGACCGTCCGGGACGAACTGGTGCTGGACGGCAACGCCCGGCTCAACCTGGCCACGTTCGTGACCACCTGGATGGAGCCGCAGGCCACCCAGCTGATGACGGAGTGCCTGCCCAAGAACATGATCGACAAGGATGAGTACCCGCAGACCGCGGAGATCGAGTCGCGCTGCGTCAGCATCCTGGCCGACCTGTGGCACGCGCCGTCACAGGAGACGGCCACCGGCACCTCGACCACCGGGTCGAGCGAGGCGTGCATGCTGGGCGGCATGGCCCTGCTGTGGCGCTGGCGGCAGCGCCGGAAGCAGGCCGGCCTGGACACCAGCCGGCCGAACCTGGTGATGGGCAGCAACGTCCAGGTCTGCTGGGACAAGTTCTGCCGGTACTGGCAGGTCGAGGCGCGGCAGGTGCCGATGGAGGAGGGCCGGCTGCACCTGCGCGGCGAGCAGGCCGCGGCGGCCTGCGACGAGAACACGATCGGCGTGGTGGCCATCCTCGGCTCGACCATGGACGGCAGCTACGAGCCGGTGGCCGAGATCTGCGCCGACCTGGACAAGCTGGCCACCGGCGGCGGGCCGGACGTCCCGGTACACGTGGACGCGGCCTCCGGCGGGTTCGTGGCGCCGTTCCTGCACCCCGCGCTGTCCTGGGACTTCCGGGTGCCGCGGGTGGCCTCGATCAACAGCTCCGGGCACAAGTACGGCCTGGTCTACCCGGGGGTGGGCTGGGTGGTCTGGCGGGATGCCGGGGATCTGCCCGAGGACCTGATCTTCGACGTCAACTACCTGGGCGGCGAGATGCCCACGTTCGCGCTGAACTTCTCCCGGTCCGGCGCCAACGTGATCGCGCAATACTACAACTTCCTGCGCCTCGGCCACGAGGGCTACCGGGAGATCCAGCAGGCCAGCCAGGACGTGGCGCTGTATCTGTCCGGGAAGATCGCCCAGATGGGCCCGTTCGAGCTGCTCACCGACGGCAGCGACCTGCCGGTGTTCGCGTTCCGGGTGAGCGACGCGTCGGCCGGCTTCACCGTGTTCGACCTGTCCGAGCGGCTGCGCTCCCGGGGCTGGCTGGTGCCGGCCTACACGTTCCCGGCCAACCTGCAGGACGTGGCGGTGCTCCGGATCGTGGTGCGCAACGGGTTCACCCGGGACCTGGCCGATGTGCTGATCTCCGACATGCAGAAGCACGTCAAGGCGCTGAGCATGCATCCGGGCGGGCACATCCCGCTGGCCCCCACGGGCAAGCGGTCATCCTTCGCGCATTGACCGGACTTAGCTAGTCTTGCGCAGCCGGTCCAGGGCCTCGGCCAGGATGGCGGCGCCGTCCGTGTCGGTGCGCCGTTCCTTCACGTAGGCCAGGTGAGTCTTGTACGGCTCCGCGTGCGGCGGGCCAGGAGGGTTGTTCTCGTCCCGGCCGGCCGGGAAGCCGCACCGGGGGCAGTCCCAGGTCTCCGGGACGGCCGCGTCGCTGGCAAAGCTCGGCCGGGTCTCGTGCTTGTTCGAGCACCAGAAGGAGATCCGGATCCGGGGTGCCGCCTCGCCACGCTCCGCCTCGCCCATCGGGCCGGCGCCGACGCGGCTGCCCCTGATGGCATTGCCACTACTCACTGCTCACCCCTTGCTGTGTCCGCACAATGGCCATGGTCCTGCTGATTGGGCAGTCAGTTCAGCGATTCAGCAGCAGATTGAGCCCGATGATGCACAGGAACCAGATGACGCCGGTGAAGATGGTGAGCCGGTCCAGGTTCCGCTCGACCACGGAGGACGAGCCCAGGGTCGAGGACACCCCGCCGCCGAACAGGTCGGACAGGCCACCGCCCTTGCCCTTGTGCAGCAGCACCAGCACGATCATGAGCAAGCTGGTGATGATGAGGACGACCGAAATACCGATAACCACTGCTGTGCCTTAACCCTCCGGATGCCCCTGTGTACCTGGTCCAGTCCCGGATCAGGCACCAACGGCCAGTTTCCGGTACCGGCATATCGTGGCAAACTCGCCTGCATCCAGGCTCGCACCACCGACCAGCGCGCCGTCAATATCGGGCTGCGACATTATCGCAGCGATGTTGTTGGCCTTCACCGACCCGCCATACAGAATACGCACACTTGCGGCCACTTCGTCGCCACGACCCTCGGAAATCCTGCCCCGAATCGTGGCGCACACCTCCTGCGCGTCTTCCGGCGACGCCACCTCACCGGTCCCAATCGCCCAAACCGGCTCATAAGCGATCACCAGCCCGGCCACCTGCTCCGCGGTCAGCCCGGCCAGCCCGCCGTCGAGCTGGCCGATGACCACCGGCGCGCACTGCCCGGCCTGCCGCTGGTCCAGGTGCTCGCCGACGCACAGGACCGGGGTCAGCTCGTTCCGCAGCGCGGCCTTCACCTTGGCGTTGACCAGGGCGTCGTCCTCGTTGTGGTACTGCCGGCGCTCGGAGTGCCCGGCCAGCACATACGCGCACCCGAGCTTGGCCAGCATCGGACCGGACACATCACCGGTGTACGCGCCCTTGTCATGCTGGGACAGGTCCTGCGCGCCGTACCCGATGCGCAGCTTGTCCCCGGCCACCAGGGTCTGCACGCTGCGCAGCGCGGTGAACGGCGGCAGCACCACCACATCGGCCGCATCGAAGTCCTCGTTGCTGAGCGTGAAGGCCAGCTTCTGGACCAGCGTCATCGCCTCGAAGTGCGTGTTGTGCATCTTCCAGTTGCCGGCCATCAGCGGCTTGCGCACGGGCCCGGCCATCAGTCCGCCTCGAGTGCGCTCAGTCCCGGCAGCATGCGCCCTTCCAGGTACTCCAGGCTGGCCCCGCCCCCGGTGGAGATGTGCGTGAACGCGTCCACCGGGAAGCCGAGCTGCCGGACGGCTGCGGCCGAGTCACCGCCGCCGACCACGGTCAGCCCGTTGACCGCGCTGATCGCCTCGGCCAGCGCCCGGGTGCCGGCCGAGAACGCCGGGAACTCGAACACGCCGGCCGGCCCGTTCCAGAACACGGTCTTGGCGTCGGCCAGCTTCTGGGTGAACAGCGCCCGGGTGGCCGGGCCCATGTCCAGGCTCTCCCGGTCCGGCGGGAACTCGCCGACCCGGACCACCCGGTGGTCCGCGTCCGGGGCGAACCGGTCGGCGGCCACCAGGTCAACCGGCAGCACCACTTCCACGCCGCGCTTCTCCGCCTCGGCCAGCACGGCGGAGACCTGCGGGATCTGGTCCGCCTCGAGCAGCGACTGGCCCACCTCGTAGCCCTGCGCGGCCAGGAACGTGTAGGACATGCCGCCGACGATGATCAGCCGGTCCGCCTGGCCGAGCAGGTTGCCGATGACCGCGAGCTTGTCCGAGGGCTTGGCCCCGCCGAGCACCACCACGTACGGCCGCGGCGGGTCGGTGGTGAGCTGGCGCAGCACCCCGATCTCGGCGATGACCAGGTCCCCGGCGGCGTGCGGCAGCAGCCCGGGCACGTCGTACACGCTGGCGTGCTTGCGGTGCAGGGCACCGAACCCGTCGCCCACATACAGCGTGGCCAGCCCGGCCAGCCGGCCCGCCAGCTCGGCCCGCTCGGCGTCGTCCTTGCTGGTCTCGGCAGGCTCGAAGCGCACGTTCTCCAGCAGCGCCACCTCGCCGTCGGCCAGCCCGGCCGCGGTGGCCGCGGCCGACTCACCGGCCACGTCGGTAGCGAACGCCACCGGCTGGCCGAGCAGCTCGCCGAGCCGGATGGCCACCGGGCGGAGCGACGGGCCGCCCGCGGCCCGCGCCGCGTACCCATCACCCTTGGGCAGGCCCAGGTGGGCGCAGATGATGACGCGCGCGCCGCGGCCGGCCAGCTTGCTGATCACCGGCAGGCTGGCCTGGATCCGGCCGTCGTCGGTGATCCGCTCGCCGTCCAGCGGCACGTTCAGGTCGGCACGCAGCAGCACCCGCTGCCCGGCCACCTCCAGATCGTCGATGCGCCTCATCCGAGCTGCGCGCCGACGAGCGCGGTCAGGTCGGCCAGCCGGTTGGAGTAACCCCACTCGTTGTCGTACCAGCCGATGACCTTGACCTGGTCACCGAATGTCATGGTCAGCGCGGAGTCGAAGGTGCACGACCACGGGGTGCCGACGATGTCCGAGGACACGATCGGGTCCGCGGTGTAGTGCAGGTAACCCTTGAGCGTGCCCTCGGCGGCCGCCTTGTAGGCCGCGTTGACCTCGTCCTTGCTGACCTCCCGGGTCAGCTGCACGACCAGGTCGGTCACTGAGCCGTCCACCACCGGGACCCGCATGGCCATCCCGTCCAGCTTGCCCTTCAGCTCGGGCAGCACCAGCGCGGTGGCCTTGGCCGCACCGGTGCTGGTCGGGATGATGTTCTGCGCGGCGGCCCGGGCCCGGCGCAGGTCCTTGTGCGGGAAGTCCAGGATCACCTGGTCGTTGGTGTACGCGTGGATGGTGGTCATCAGGCCCTTGACGATGCCGAAGTTGTCCAGCAGCACCTTGGCCAGCGGGGCCACACAGTTCGTGGTGCACGAGGCGTTCGAGATGATGTTGTGGCTGGCCGGGTCGTAGGACCCGTCGTTGACGCCCATCACGATCGTGATGTCCTCGCCGGAGGCCGGCGCGGAGATGATCACCTTCTTCGCGCCCGCCTCGAGGTGCTTGGCCGCGTCCGCGGCCTTGGTGAACCGGCCGGTCGACTCGATCACCACGTCCACGCCCAGGTCCCGCCACGGCAGCGCGGCCGGGTCACGCTCGGCCAGCACCTTGACGGCCTGGTCGCCGATCCGGATCGCGTCGCCGTCCACGGCCACGTCCTCGCTCAGCGTGCCCAGTACGGTGTCGTACTTCAGCAGGTGCGCCAGGGTCTTCGTGTCGGTCAGGTCGTTCGCGGCGACGATCTCGATGCCCTCGGCGCCACCCGCGTTTACCGCGCGCCAGAAGTTACGCCCGATGCGCCCGAACCCATTGATGCCCACGCGAACAGTCACGGCGGCCCGTCTCCTCGTTGCTATCTCTCTGTGTTCGGCTCCGACCCTATCGGACCAGCGCCGCGCGTCCGCCGGGGTGCCGGGATCAGCCGTGCCGGTGCGAACGGGGCCGGAACAGGGTGAAAGTTTCGAATTTCGTGTAGTTCGGGTTGGGCGTCCCGGCCGCGGCTGTAGCCACGGATGTAGAACGAGGTGGCCGCCGGGATGGCCGGGTTGCCGGTGCTATATCTGGTGAGTCCCGCCGGACGCGCAGCGCTAATGGCATCGGCCCGCCTATGCCTGGGGGCATAGGCCGGCCGGGAAGGTGTGGTCTTCGGGCAGACGCCCGCTGGCAGCGGGGCCCGTAGCGTCGGGTTATCGACCAACTGCCACCCGACTGGAGAAGTCAATGAATAACGCTGTCCTGATACGCCGGCGGGTGCTCGCTCTTTTTCTCCCCGTCGCCGCCGTGCTGTACATCGGCGGTGAGGCGCTGAGCCCGAAAGGCACCGACCAGGTGCTCACGACCACCGGCACCGCGTTCAAGGTGCTGCCCATCGCCGCGCAGCACCCGGCCCAGCTCTACCTGGCCAGCTCCCTTGTCCTGCTCGGGCTCGGTGCGCTGGCCGTGTCGTATGGCGCGATCGCCACGCTGGTCACAGCCCGGGGGTCGCTGCTGGCTACCATCGCCGCGCTGCTCGGCGGCCTCGGCGCCTTCTGCGGCGCCATCGTCAACGTCATCGCCTATCCCGCTCTGGCCGCCGCGGCCACCTCGCACGTACCCCGGGACGACGCCGCGAAGCTGCTGGTGACGGCATTCAATTCCGAGTTCGGCCACATCTTCATGTACGTGTACTTCGTGAGCGAATATCTCGCGCCGCTGCTGATGGCGATTGCCCTGTGGCGAAGCCGCACCGTGCCGCGCTGGCTCGCGGCGCTGTTCTTCGTGGGCCTGGAAGTTGCCGAGGGAATGGCCTCGTACGGACCGATCGTCATCCTGTTCATGCTGCCGTTCGCGGCGGCGATGGTCCTGCTGGCCACCCGGATCTGGCAGGCACCGGCAATGCCGGACCGGCTGAGCCCCAACCTGGTGCCGGCCGTTGACGTACCGGCGTGAGGACCCACTCCGGAGCGGATACTGAGTATGTGGCCTTCTGGGAGCGCGCCGAGAACCCGGGAGCGCGGCCGCTGCGCTCCTGGGCTTTCGACATCGGCTGCGCCATCTTCGCAGGGGCGGCGTCCCTGGCGCGCTTCTCCTTCGGCCAGACGGCGCATTCCGGTCACCTGTCCCTGCTGACCGGCCTGATCGTCGCGGTCCTGACGGCCGGGGCACTGCCGCTGCGCCGGGTGTGGCCCGGGCCGGTGTTCGTCTGGACGCTGCTGGCCGTGGCCGTCCTGGCCCAGTGGCCAGCCCACGGAGCGCTGTTCCCGGTTGCGCTCGGGATCAGCCTGTACACCGTGGCCACGACGATGCGGCGGGCGGAGGCGCTGGCCGCGGCGGTGCTCACGACCGGCGTGCTGCTGCTGGTAGTCGCTCAGGATGGCACGCGGCACTGGGCGCTCGCGATTTCGGACGCCGCGGGATTCACGGCCGCTGTCCTGTTCGTGGGCCTGTACGTGCGGATCCGCCGGGCGTATCTCGCCGAGCTGAGCGACCGGGCCCGGCGGCTGGAACGCGAGCGTGAGCAGACCAGCGCACTGGCCGCGGCGGAGGAACGGGCCCGCATCGCCCGCGAGATGCACGACAGCGTGGCGCACCACCTCACCGTGATCGTGGCGCTGTCTGACGGCGCCCTCCGCGCCGTCACCCGGGCACCCGGCGAGGCCTGCGATGCGATCCGGGACGTGTCGGGCACGGCCCGGCAGGCGCTGGCCGAGACCCGCAACCTGCTCGGCGTGCTGCGGGCCGACTCCGCGCCCGGAGCCTGGCAGCCGCTGCCGGACCTGGCCGGCCTGGATGATCTCCTCGGCCGGGTCCGGGCCGCCGGCCTGCCGGTCCGCTACGAACGCACCAGCACCAGCACCGGCACTGACCCGCCGCCTGGCGTCCAGCTCGCCGTTTTCCGGCTTGTCCAGGAGGCTCTGACGAACACGATGAAACATGCCGGCCCCGGCGCGAGTGCAGCCGTCTGGCTGCGGCTCACCCCCGCCGAAGTGCGCGTGGACGTCGAGGACGACGGCACCGGTGGCGCCGCGGAACCCGGCGCGGCGGGCGGCGGGCTGACCGGGATGCGCGAGCGGATCAGCGCGTCCGGCGGCGAACTGGATTTCGGCCCACGCCAGCCACAGGGCTGGCGGGTCTCCGCCCGGCTCCATCTCAGCACCACGGCCGCATCATGATCACTGTGCTGCTGGCCGATGACCATCCGCTGATCAGGAAAGGCTTCCGCCTGATCCTCGACGCCGAAGCCGACATCGAGGTGGCCGGTGAGGCCAGCGATGGGGCAACCGCGGTTTCGCTGTGTGCGGAGCTGCGTCCCGATGTCGTGCTGATGGATGTGCGGATGCCCGGCCGTGACGGCATCGCCGCCACCCGCGACATCCTGGCCGCGGGGCTGCCGTCCAGGGTGCTGATCCTGACCACCTTCGACCTCGACGACTACGTCTACACCGGGCTCCGGGCGGGCGCCAGCGGCTTCCTGCTCAAAGACACCCAGCCCGAGGGCCTGGTCGCCGCGATCCGCACCATCGCCGCGGGTGACGCCGTCCTCGCCCCGGCCGCCACCAGGCGTCTCATCCGCCAGTTCACCACCCAGTCGGCCGAGCCGCCGGGCCGCCGTCGCGCCGCCCAGATACAGGACGCTCTCACCGACCGCGAGCAGGACGTCTTCGCCCTGATCGCGGCGGGCATGTCGAACAGCGAGATCGCGGCCCGCCTGCACCTGTCCGGGGGCACCGTGAAGATCCATGTCGGCCGGATCCTCGCCAAGCTCGGCCTGCGTGATCGCGTCCAGGCCGTCGTGCTCGCCTACGAATCCACACTGGTAACCCCCGGGACACCGTTCGAGCCACGCCCCCACGACCCGGCTGGCCAGTAGGCGGCGGCCAGCAGGATCAGCAGCGGGCCGGTGTTCGGGTCGGTGGCCTGGCCGGTGAGCAGTCCGCCGAAGTTCTCCCCGAGCACCCAGATGACCAGCGCGAGGACCACGCTGAGCAGCAGGGCCGGCCGGGTGGTGACCCGGCTCAGGATGCCCGCCGCGATGGTCAGGCAGGCCACGGCGAGCGCGATCGAGACAGCCGGGCCGTGGTTGCCAACGGTGCCGGCCACGGCTCGATCGGCCCCGGCAAGCCAGCCCGGCTCGCCGGTGGCCAGCCCGGCGATGGCGTTATGCAGGGAAAGACGGGTGCGGTTCGCGGGCTGCAGCAGGAAATAGGCGGAGCTGGCCCAGAGCAGGAGCCAGGCCAGCGCGGCGCCGTGGCGGCCCAGCGGGCTGCCCGCGGCCACCGAGCCCGCGGTACCACGGCGCGGCCAGACCAGCACGGCCAGCAGGGCGTAGAGGATGACCGCGCCCGGGGCGCCGGTGAGCGGGCTGGCGGTCCCGCTGAGCACGCCGCCCAGGCTCTCCCCGAACCACCACACGGCCAGCGCCCAGCCGATGCTCGCGGCCAGCGCCGCGCGCACGCTGCGCCGCCACAGCAGGCCCGCGCCGAGCAGCAGCTGGGTGGCGGCGAAGGCGGCATTCCAGCCCGCCGGATCATGCAGCACCAGCCTGCTGAACGCCAGTGCCGGGCCGGTGACACCGGCTGGGCTGCCCATCGTCGCGGGCATCAGGATCTGGGTGACGAAGCCCCGGGTGAACATGACCGGCTGCAGCTGCAAGGCGCCGTCGGCCAGCCATGCCGCGCCGAGCCCGATCTGGAGGCCGCGCCGCAGCCTGGCCGAGTCACGGTCGGCGGCCCAGGCCAGCAGCCCGCGGCCCGGGCGGCGGTGGACCAGGGTCTGCTGCCCGGAGCTGGGCAGGAACAAGGTGCCGAACGCGAGCACCGACCCGGCCGCGCACACCCACAGCCCGGGGCCGCTGCGCGCGGCGACCATGGAGTCGGTGCTCAGCGAGCGCAGGCTGGCCGCCAGCTGCAGGAGCAGGAACCCGCAGAACCCGGTGGCGGCGAAGCCGGCCAGGCCGGCCAGCCAGCGCGACCACGGCCCGCCGCGCAGGGCATGCCACAGCCCGGCGGCCGCGATGATGACCCCGGCCGCGGCCAGGATGCGCCCGTTGCTGCCGCGGATGCCGGGGATGGCGATGAGCCCGGCGAATGTGGTCACCCAGGGCAGGAACGCCCCGCTGATCAGGACGGCACCGGCCACCGTGGCGCCGAGCCCGGCCGGGAGGCGCCAGCTCCGGACCGGTGCGGGACTGCGCTGTGCCGGGCTGGGCTGGACCGGATCGGCGACCGTTCTCGTTGACTGTTGTGACACCGTGCGCACCTCTCCTGAACTGGGTGGCGGTGCTGGCCGCGGGCACTAGGCGGCCGCGGCCAGCACCGGGTACATGCGGCTACTTGCGCACCGCGAAGTACAGGAACAGGTTGGTGGGGATGTTGCCGGTGACCGTGGCCGAGTCGTGCCGCTGCAGGTACTGCAGCTCCCGGTCGCTCTTGGCCATGACCAGCTTGTTCCAGGCCGACAGGCTCTTGACCCCGACGACGTCCACGTTCCACCACTCGGACTGGCCGCTGTTCGCGGTGGCCACGATGTGGCTGTGCGCGGGCAGCGGCAGGTTCCCGGTCCCGGCGCCCAGCACCGAGGTCAGGTCGATGGTGTGCGGGTGGTCGATGCAGCGACCCGCGGGGCACTGCAGGGTGTTCTTCGGCGGGGTGAAGCCGAGCGGCACGATCACATACAGCGGGTCGAACGTGCTGGCCGGGGTCTGCGTGTAGTTGGTGCCGCCCGCACACTTCGACGACGCCGTGAGAGGCCGGCGGCTCCGCGCAGCGGAAGTTCTTCGAGTAGAAGAAGCGCACCGTGTGCCCGGCGAAAAAGCCCTTGGTGAAGCCGGTCCGGGCGGATGAACTCGCCGTTCCCATCCCGGTCATGCCGGTCATGCTGGGCCCGGACGTGGCCGAGGACGAGGCGAACGCCGTGCCCGAGGCCAGGGCCAGGCCGCCGGCCAGCAGGCCGGCCAGGGCCAGGCCCGCGGCCCGGGTCCCCGGCATCCGGAAATGTTTCCTGCCGATCATGAATTTCCCTCCCTGGGAAGCAGCGGCACGCCCAGTGGCGTGTCCATGCCCGGGCATTCGCAGCGCCCTGACCAGCGGATTGGTCCGCGCGCAGCACCAATCCGGCCAGCTGGGCGCTCCGAATACATAGGCATGAGCGGACCCGATGTGACGCTGCGGCTGGCCGGCCAGCCTGGCGGTGAGCCCGGGGCTGACCTGGCCGGACTGCTCGGGCAGGTGGCCCGTGGTGATGAGTCCGCGTTCGAGGCGGCCTACGAGCAGATTGCCCGGCCGGTCTACGGCCTGGTCCGCAAGGTGGTCCGGGACCCGGCCCAGACCGAGGAAGTGGCCCAGGAAGTGCTGCTGGAGGTATGGCGGACCGCCAGCCGGTTCGACGCCAGCCGGGGCAGTGCGATGGCCTGGGTGGTGACGATCGCGCACCGCCGGGCCATCGACCGGATCCGGGCCACCACCGCGCAGGTGCAGCGGGAGCAGCGGGTGGGCGCGTTCCGGGAGGCCCCGCCGGACAGCGTGGCCGACACGGTGGAATCCCGGCTGGATGCCGAGCGGGTACGCCGCTGCCTGGGCTCGCTGACCAGCCTGCAGCGCGAGTCGGTCACCCTCGCCTACTACGGCGGCTACACGTACCCCCAGGTGGCCGCCCTGCTGGGCACCGCTCTCGGCACGATCAAGACCCGGATCCGGGATGGCCTGATCCGGATGCGTGACTGCCTGGGAGTGAGCCGATGAGACTCGGCCGGCCCGAACCGCACCCGCTGACCGGGGTCTACGCGCTGGACGCGCTCACCGGGCCAGAGCTGGACCGCTTCGAGCGGCACCTGCCGCACTGCCCGGCCTGTGATCATGAGGTCCGCGACTTCCACGAGACCGCGGCGCGGCTGGCGGTCGCGGTGGCCGCCACGCCGCCCGCGCCGTTCCGGCCCCGGGTGCTGCACGCGGTATCGGCCACCCGCCAGGACCCGCCGCTGACCCCACGGGCGGCCCGACGGCTGGCCCGTCCGGTCCGTCGGGTCTGGGTGCCGCGGCTGGTGACCGCGGTGGCCGCAGCCGCCGTCGCGGCGGCGGTTGCGCTGGGCATCGTCCAGTCGGCCACCCAGCACCGGCTGAACCAGGCGCAGGCCCATGTCCAGTCGGTGGCCGCCGTGCTGGCCGCGCCGGACGCCCGGCTGACCGTGCGGGCGACCACGGCCGGTGGGACGGCCACCGTGGTCTCGTCCCAGTCCCGGCACGCGATGATCATCAGCACCGCCGGGCTGCCCGGGCTGGCCGGCGGGAAGGTCTACGAGGTGTGGTTCATGGCCCCCGGCCGGATCCGCGAGGCCGGGCTGCTGCCGGCCGCGGCCGCGGGGCGGACCAGCCCGCTGCTGGCCTCCGGCCTGGCCGCGGGTGACCGGATCGGCGTCACCGTCGAGCCGGCCGGCGGCACCCGGCAGCCCACCACCACGCCCATCCTGGTCATGACCCTGCCCGCCTGATCCGGGCCACACCGGTTGCTACTGGGTGAGCATCTCCGG
>CAVWWE010000035.1:0-7277 GCA_963758575.1 uncultured Actinomycetes bacterium | reverse complement strand
CTGCCAGATCTGTCCTGCTAACGATTGCAGCCTTTACCCAGTATTTACTAAATGCCCTAGTAGATTCAGATAGGTACTAAATGTGCATGCCGCCGTCCACCGCCAGCGCCGCCCCGGTGACGAACGAGCTGTCCTGGCTGGCCAGGTACAGCACTGAACGGGCGATCTCGTCGGCGCAGGCGTGCCGGGCCAGCGGGATCCGGGCCTCGAAGATGCGCGCCGCCACGTCCGGCGGCGCGCCCGTCGCCGACACCTCGATGTCCCGCTGGAACTGGGTATCGGTGGGCCCGGGGTGCACCGTGTTGACCCGGATGCCGCGGCCGGCCATCTCCTTGGCCGCGGTCCGCATCAGCCCGACCTGGGCGTGCTTGGCCGTCGCGTAGGCGCATATCCCGGCGTCCGAGGTGAGCCCGACCACGCTGGAGTTGATGATCACGCTGCCGCCGTCGCGGAGCACCGGCAGCCCGTGCTTGAGCACGAAGAACGCGCCCAGCACGTGCCCGTCGAGTACCCGGCGGAAGACGTCCGCCGGGTACTCGGCGATCGGCGCGATGTCACCGCTGATGCCCGCGTTGCTGAACAGCACATCGAGCGCGCCGAACCGGCCGACGGCCTGCTCGACCGCGCAGCTGACCTGCTCCTCCACCGTGACGTCGGTGACGCTGAAGTCGGCCACGTCCGGGCCCAGCTCGGCCACCGCGTCGGCCAGCCCGCTGCGCACCAGGCCGGCCAGGTGGACCCGGGCCCCCTCAGCGACAAACAGCCGGGCCGTGGCCAGCCCGATGCCGCTCTCGCCGCCGGTGATCAGGGCAACCTTGCTGTCCAGCCGCGCCATGGTGGCTCTCCTTTCCAGGCCGGCTGCAGGCGGTAGGTGCACGCTGACTACCGCCGACCGCCCGGCGGCGACCTGCGCCAGTGCCTCGCGGAGGGTCTCCGGCAGCCGGGCCGCGGCGATCACCGTGCGGGCGTACGCGCCGCCCGCCGCCGCCGCCACCTCGGCCAGGTCGGCCTCGGGCTGGAAGCTGGCCGAGAACCCGCCGCGGACCGCTTCCCCGTCCGGGTGCACCGCGCTGGCCGACAGGTACGGGGCCCGCCAGCCCTGGTTGTCGAAGATCACGGTCAGCGACGGGGCCTGATACCGGCGGGCCACCCAATGCGCCGACGCCGGCACACCGAACAGGTACGACCCGTCCCCGACCAGGCTGACCACCAGCCGGTCGGGGGCGGCCAGCTTGCTGCCCACCGCGGCGCCGCCGGCCCAGCCCAGCGACCCGCCGCCGCTGCCGAACAGCCCGCCGGGCTGGCTCGACCGCAGGTGCTCGCTGACCACCGGGTAGTTCGACACCGTCTCGGTGAGTACCACGGCGTCCGGGCCGATCGCCTCGCGGACGCAGGCGACCAGGTACGCCGGGGTGATGACATCGTCCGCGCCGGGCCGCTCCCGGGCCGCCCACTCGGCCCGCTGCGCGCGGTGCGCTGGCCACCCGGTCCGCCCGGGCGGCCACCGCCGCCGGGTCCAGCCGCCCGCGCTCGCGCAGCCGCGCGGTCAGCTGCCGGATGGCGACGGCCGGGTCGGCCATCGCGTACCGGCTGGCCGGGATGTACCACAGCGGCAGCTGGGCCTTGACCGGGTCGATGTCCACCATGAAGATCCGCGCCGTACCGGACGGCCGGTTCTGCGCCGGGATCCACGGCACGTCGCTGCCGGCCACCAGGATCACGTCGGCCTGGGCCAGCACTGGTTCCTGGGCCGGCCGGTTCCAGTGGAAGCCCAGGTGCAGCGGGTGATCGGCCGGGAAGTTCAGCCGGCTGGGCGCGGACTCGACCACCGCGATGGCGGCCAGCTCACACAGCTCGGCCAGGGCGGGCACCGCGGCCGGGTCCCGGCCCAGGTAGCTGGTCACCACCAGCGGGTCGCGGGCGTCCTCGATGGCGGCCGCGATCTCGTCGGTGACCTCGGGCACCAGGGCGGCCGGGGCCACCGGGGCCCACCAGTCGCCCGGCGCGGGCTGCGGCGGCAGCCCCTCTTCCATGACCTCGCGCGCGGCCACCAGGTAGACCGGGCCGGCCGCTCGCTGCGGGCCAGCTGCACCGCCCGGTGCACCAGCTGCTTGACGTTGCGCCCAGTGCGGATCTCCTGGTCGTGCTTGACGTAGCCGCGCAGCATGCCGCGCTGGTCCACGGTGTCCTGCAGCCAGTGGATGTGCTCGGTCCGGGTGCCGCGCAGCTCGCCGTCCTGGGTCACCGGGGACAGCCCGGCGAAGATGAGCACCGGCACCCGGCCGCGGGACGCGTTGTGGACCGCGCCGCCCAGGCTCTGCGTGCCCACGTCGGTGTGCACCAGGACGGCCTGCGGCTCACCGCTGATCTGGGCGTAGCCGTGCGCGGCGGACAGCGCCACGCTCTCGTGCGGGCAGATCACCAGCTCGGGGAACTGGTCCAGGGTGCCCAGCCGGGCGGCCTGGCTGTACGCCTCGATGAAGCCGGTGTGGTCGCTGCCCAGGTTGCTGAACGCGTAGCGGATGCCCGCCTCCCGCAGTGCCTCCGGGAACGCCGTGCTGGTGGTGTACCTAGCATCGGTCATGGCTGCTCCTCGGCGGCCCAGGTGCGGTAGCCGACCGGGAGCAGTTCCCAGCCGCGGCGGGCCGCCAGGCCCCACAGCCCGCCGGGCGCGGCCAGCACCACGACGATGGCCACCGCGCCGATGGCTACCAGGTACCACACCCCGTCGGCCGCGAACTTCTCTTGCACCGCGAAGAAGATGACCGCGCCGATGATCGGGCCCTCCATCGTGCCCAGACCGCCGATCACCACCATGAACAGCATGTCCGCGCTGTAGTTCACGTTGAACACGGTGGCCGGGTCGATGTACAGCGTGCTGATGATGAGCATGCCGCCGACCGCGCCGAACCCGGTCGCCGCGATCAGGTAGGCCAGCCAGCGGGTCCGCGGCACCTCGACCCCCATCGCGGCCGCGGCCGCCCGGTCGTCGTGCACCGCCCGGCTGTCCAGCCCGAACCTGCTCCGCACCAGCAGGTAGACCCCGGCCACGATGACCACCGTCAGGCCCAGCGCGGTCCAGTAGGTGTACGCGTTGCGCAGCACCGGCGCCATCCCGGACAGCTGCTGCAGCCCGACGCCGGTGCCGCCGCCCAGCCACAGCTGGTTGGTCACGTACAGGAACAGGCACTCGGCCACCACCCAGGTGGCCACCGCGAAGTAGCCGCCGGCCAGCCGCCGGATCAGCGCGAAGATGGGCACCCCGGCCACCGCGCAGCCGGCCGCCCCGGCCACGATGGCCAGGAACGGGCTCAGCCCGGTCTTGCTGCTCACCAGCCACACCAGGTACGCGCCGATGCCCAGGTAGGCCTGCTGGCCGAAGGAGACCATCCCGGCGTAGCCGGCCAGCAGGTTCCACAGCACGGCCATGCTCACCAGCAGGAACAGGGTGACCAGGGCCTGGGTGACGCCGGTGCCGCCCAGGTAGGGCAGCGCCGCGAGCACGGCCACGGCCACCGTGGTGCAGGCCGTGGTCACCGTGGCGGGCCGGCTCCACCGGCGCACCGACACGGCCTGGAACAGCCCGGCCCGGGTGCTTACGGGTGCCATCGCGTCTCCCTATCCGCCCGCGGCCTGCGGTCCCGAGCAGGCCCTGCGGCCGCACCGCCAGCACCACCAGGAACAGCAGCTGGGAGGCGAGCGTGGCGTACGGCACGCTCACCTGCGACACCACGACCTGGGTGACGCCGAGCAGCATGCCGCCGAGCAGCGTGCCCCACAGCGAGCCAAGGCCGCCGATGATGACCGCCTCGAACGCGAAGATCAGCGTCAGCGCGCCCAGCGTCGGGTACACCCCGGTGGTTACCGCGTTCAGCGTGCCGGCCAGCGCGGCGGCGGCGATGGCGATCCCGGTCACCGACGCGAACAATGGCCATCACCGTGGTGGCCAGGTAGGTACCGCACACCGCGAGGTCACCGTGGGCCAGGTTGACCAGCCGCATCACGCCGAACATCAGCGACAGGCCGACCGCGGTCAGCGCGTACGCGCCACCCAGGAAGATGCCTTGCACGACGTCGTTGAGCCAGGTCATGCCCGCACCGCCGGTCCGGAATTGGGCGGTCCGGAATTGGGCGGCCCGGCGCTGGGCGGCCCGGCCGGCGCGCCGAAGTAGGCCGCGATGAGCGCCGCCCGGTCCAGCGAGCCGCTGGGCCCGGACAGCACCACCCGTCCTTCGAGCAGGCACAGGGTCCGCGCGCTGGCCGCCAGCGCGCGGTCGATGTCCTGCTCGACCACCAGGATGGACACCCCGGACGCCTGGATGGTGGGCAGCGTCTGGTAAAAGCTGTCCACGATGGCCGGGGCCAGGCCGAGCGACACTTCGTCGAGCAGCAGCACCCGGGGGTTGGCGGCCAGCGCGCGGGCGATGGCCACCGCCTGCTGCTCACCCCCGGACAGCAGGCCGGCCCGGTGCGTGCGGAGGGCTGCCCCGCGCGCGGCGGCCACCAGGGCGTTCTCGAACACGGTCATCGACGCGAACGGGCGCGACACCTGGTAGGTGCGGCCCAGCCCGAGCCGGGTCCGGTGCGCGGCCGAGGCCGTGGTGACGTCCTGGCCGGCCAGCCGGACCTGGCCGCCGGTGGGCCGCCGCCCGCCGGCCACGATGTCCAGCAGCGTGGTCTTGCCCGCCCCGTTCGGCCCGACCACGCCCAGCGCCTGGCCCGGCGGCACCGTCACGGTGATCCCGTTCAGCACGGTCAGCGCGCCGAACTGCTGCCGGACGTCCTCGACCTGCAGCTGGGTCACAGCGCCTCCGGCTCGCTCACAGCGGCAGCAGCTTGGCCGTGACCGGTACCGAGGGGTCGGCGGCGTTGTTGACGATGACCAGGTCGTACATGAACCGGCTGTCCTTGCTGACCTGCCACTGCGCCATGTAGTCGGGGTGGGTGGCCACGTTCTTCACCGGGCCGTCGGTGAAGTCGTACTTCCCGGTGATCACTTCGCCGCTGGACCTGCCGATGGCGGCGGCCACCGCCGCGGCGTCGTGCGGGTCGCCGGCCGCCTTGAGCGCGTGTGCGGCGATCTCGAACACCGCGTAGTTGAACGACATCGGCTGCTGCCACTGCTGCCCGGTGGCCGCCTGGAACTCCGCGGCGTACTGCGCGGACGTCATCCCGGTGAGCGAGGACTTCCACGGTGTGGTCGGCGTCCACCACGCGTCGGTGACCAGGTTCTTGCCCAGCGGCCCGAGCGCGTTGACCACGCTGGGGAACAGGATGGCCTTGGCGATCGCGGCGATCCGCGGCTTGTAGCCCATCTGGTTGCTCTGTTCCAGAACGTCAGGAAGTCAGGCGGCAGCGGGCAGCCGGTGACGATCTCGCAGTTCTGCGATTTGAACTTGTTGATGATCGAGGTGAAGTCGGTGAGCCCGTCCGAGTAGGGGCC
The DNA here is from genome assembly GCA_963758575.1 of uncultured Actinomycetes bacterium. Taxonomy (GTDB): domain Bacteria; phylum Actinomycetota; class Actinomycetes; order Streptosporangiales; family Streptosporangiaceae; genus RYN-230. The sequence goes on along the minus strand of CAVWWE010000035.1, from coordinate 1,834 downwards.
CGGGTCGAAGACCTTGAAGCCCTCCTTGGGCAGCTGCTTGGTGAACGCGCCGCGGAACGCCTGGCCGTCCGCGTCGCTCGGCCACAGCCCGCCGACCTTCCGGTTGGTCGGGATCATCTTCCAGCCCGGGCCCTGCGCGGCCAGTTCGTCCTCCAGGCCGATGAAGTACAGGTAGGTGTACTTGAACGAGGTCGAGGTGGCCGCGGAACTGCCGATCTTGCCGCCGCGGCCGAGGAACCAGGACTGCCACGGCACGATCGTGCCGATGCACGGCACGTGCGCCGCCTCGCACTGGTCGGACACCGGGTTCACCGTCTCCGGGGCCGACGTGGTCAGCATGATGTCCACGTTGTCCTGGGTGATGAGCTGCTGCGCGACCTGGGCCGCCCGGGAGTCGCTGGACTGGCTGTCCGCCGTGACGATCTCGACCCGGTACTTCTTGCCGCCGATGGTCAGGCCCTTGGCGAACGCCTCGCGCACCTTCTGCAGCACGAACGGGTTCGCGGTGGCGAAGGCCGCGTCCGGCCCGGTCATCGGGCTGACGAAGCCAATCTTGATGGTGCCGGTAGCTGAGCTGGTGGAGCCTTTGAGGCCGCTGCTGCAGCCGGTGACCAGGCCAGCGCCGGCCAGGCCGGCCAGCCCGACGAAGGCACGGCGGCTGAGCGCGGGACCAGCCTGCGCCGTGGCCCGCCGCGTGTTGTCATCGCGGAGACTCACTGGGTTAACCTCCTGTGCGCCATTGCCTGCTAAGCAGCATCGGCGCACCGGGGGTCCCGGTCGTTGTCGCAGAGCGCCTGGCTATTGGCGCACAGTGCACTCACTGGCCTGCTGCCGGTACGCGCCCGGGGGCTGGCCGTAGCTGGCCTTGAAGATCTTGCTGAAGTGCGCGGCGTCGTCGAAGCCCCAGCGCCGGGCGATGGCGTGCACCCCGCGCTGGGCCAGCGCGGGGTCGGCCAGGTCGCGGCGGCAGTTGGCCAGCCGCCGCTCGCGCACCCAGCTGCCCACCGAGGTGCCCTGCTCCTGGAACAGCTTGTGCAGGTAGCGCACCGAGATGTGGCTGGCCCGGGCGATCGTGTCCGGGTCCAGGTCCGGGTCGGCCAGGTGCGCGTCGATCCAGCTGCGCACGCTGAGCAGCAGCGACCGGCGCACCGCGGCCGGGTCGGCCGGTGTCATCCCGGTCCGCTCGCTGAACAGCGTGGCCAGCAGGTCGAGCACGTTGTCGGCCAGCCGGGAGTTGACCGGCTCGCCCGGCTGCTCCAGGTTGGCCACCAGCCGGCGCAGGAACGGGGCCACCAGCGACCCGGTGCTCTGCGTGCTGGACACCGGGGTGACCAGCACCTCCTCGACCGCCGCCGAGGGCAGCCGCAGCCGGTCGCACGGGAACATCAGGAAGGACATCTCGTGCGGCTCGTCGAACACCATCGTGTACGGGCGGCGGCAGTCGTAGATGGCCAGGTCACCGGGCTGCAGCAGGGCGTCCCGGCCCTCCTGGGAGAGCTTGCACGAGCCGTGCGTGAGCAGCCCGACCTTGTAGTAGCCCGCGTCCCGGAGCGCGATCATGCGGCGGGTCCGCGAGGCCAGGTGCGCTTCGGCGGCCACCCGGGACACCAGCAGGTCGCCCAGTTCCCAGTGCGCCACCTCGCCGCGGAACGGCCCGCGGCCGACCGGCGCGCACTCCAGCGGCACGAACGTCGCCGAGATCCAGTGCCGCCACTGGGCGAACCGGTCCGCCTGGGTTACGTCATCGGTGCGCAGAACCTCAGCCATGGCCACCTCAACATCCCAGGTCCGCCGGCTCATGACAACATGTGAACGAATGTACGTAACGCGCACG
>CAVWWE010000034.1:0-7394 GCA_963758575.1 uncultured Actinomycetes bacterium | reverse complement strand
CTGCTTGAGCGTCAGGTTGTGGTCGATGGCGTAGTGGGAGATGGCCGCGGCCTTGTCGTAGCCGATGACCGGGCGACAGCGCGGTCACCATCATCACCGAGTCGCTCGATGTTCTCCGTGCAGCTTGGCCTCGGTTGAGCCGTGGTCCCCTCGACCATGAACTGCACGGAAGTGGTCGCACATGTCGGCCATGATCAGCGCGGAGTGCAGGTAGTTGCTGATCAGGATCGGGCCGGAAGGTGTTGAGCTCGAAGTTGCCCTCGGCGCCGCCCATGGTCACCGAGCCACGTCGGAGGCGATGACCTGGATGGCGACCATGAGCATGGCCTCGGCCTGGGTCGGGTTGACCTTGCCCGGCATGATCGACGACCCGGGCTCGTTGGCCGGGAAGATCAGCTCGCGGATCCCGGTGCGCGGGCCGGAACCGAGCCAGCGCAGGTCATTGGCGATCTTGAACAGGGTGACCGCCGCCGCCTTGAGCCCGCCGTGCGCGCGCACCAGCCGGTCCAGCGTGCCCTGGCGCGGTGAACTTGTTGGCCGCGGTCCGGATACGGGGCCCCGGTCATCGACGCGATCTCGGCCGCCACCTCCTCGCCGAAGCCCGGCTGGGGCGTTCAGCCCGGTGCCCACGGCCGTGCCGCCCATGGCCAGTTCGAGCAGCCCACTGGGTGGCGTGCTCGACCTCGGCGATGGCGTCATCCAGGGCGCCGGTGTAGCCGGACCACTCCTGGCCGACGGTCAGCGGGGTGGCGTCCTCCAGGTGGGTACGGCCGATCTTGACGATGTCCGCCCACTTCTTCGAGTTCCGGTCCATGGCGTCGCGCAGCCGGCGCAGCGCCGGGATGGTCCTGCCGGTGGCCATCGTGTAGCGCCGCGATGTGCATCGCGGTCGGGAACGTGTCATTGCTCGACTGGCTCATGTTCACGTGATCGTTCGGGCTGGACCGGCTCCTGCGAGCCGAGCGTGCCGCCGGCCAGCTGGATGCACCGGTTGGCGATGACCTCGTTCACGTTCATGTTGGACTGGGTCCCGGATCCGGTCTGCCACACGTACAGCGGGAACTCGCTGTCCAGCGCCCCGCTCGATGACCTCGTCGCAGACCCGCTCGATCAGCTGCACCCTTCCAGGCGGGCAGCCGCCCGGCCCGGGTGTTCACCACGCGCCGCGGCCTTCTTGACGTAGCCGTAGGCGTGGTAGACCTGCTTCGGCATCCGGCCATCCGGTCGTTGCCGATGCTGAAGTGCTCCAGGCTGCGCTGTGTCTGCGCGCCCCAGTAGTGGTCGGCGGGCACCTCCACACTCGCCCAGGCTGTCGAACTCCCGCCGCGTTCCGGCGGCATCCAGCCCGATCGGGACATCGAGGATCTTGGGTGCGTCGGTCATACCTGAACGTTACTGGTCAGCGGGGCGGGGCCAGGTCGTGCCGGCCGGTCAGCAGCAGCCAGGTGGCGACGCCGACGATCAGCGCCGGGGCGGCGGGCTGTGTCCCGGCCACGACGGCCACCCCGGCGCTCACCGCCGCCGCGATCAGCACCCGGAGCAGCAGCCGGGCCGGCCGCCCGCGCCGGATCCGGCCGGCCGACCGGGACGGGGGAGCGGAGCCGGCCGGGGGAGCGGGACCGGCCGGGCGGGCTGCACCGGGCGGGTGGGCCGGGGCGGTCAGGTCGGCCAGCGCCTCGCCCCGGCCGGACCGGGTGCGCAGCACGGTGTACGCGGCGGCCGCGGCGGCGAACCGGGCCGGGTCGCCGCCGTCGGCCCGGTCCGGATGGGTGGCCGCGGCCAGCCGCCGCCACGCGGCCCGTACGTCGTCATCGCTCAGGCCCGCCCGGGCGGGCAGGCCAAGCGCCGCGAACGGATTATCAGTGGTCATCCCGGCTCCTGGCCGAACGCCTCGTCCAGCAGCGGGCCGACATCGGCCAGCGGCGGGGGACCGGGCTGGCCAGGGGCGTCCTGACGGCCAGCGACCGGGGCCGGGACCGTAGCCGGGACGGCGGCCGTGGCCAGCTGGGCTGGCCCGGCCACCAGCCGCTTGACCTGCACATAGCTGACGCCGCCCCGGTAGATGAAGGCGGCCCGGCCTACGGCCAGGCCGCGGATCAGGTCGGCGTCCACCACCGGCGCGCCCTCGGCCCGGGACAGTCCCTCGTGCGCCCACAGCGGCACGCCGAGCAGGCGCCGCGTGGTGTCCACCATCCGGGCGGGTGCCGCGCAGCGCCGTCACCGGTTCCGGGTACGGCGTGCGGAGCAGCCAGATCCCGCCGTCCGCGGTGCTGGCCACTCGGTACCGCTCGTCCTCGTCGGCGGCCAGGCCCGGCCAGGACTGCGCGGACACCTGCACGGCCAGGCCCAGCGAGCGGGCCCGCTCGTAGAGCTGCCAGATCGGCAGCCGCCGGGACACCGCGCTGAACTCATCCACCGCCAGCAGGACCTCCCCCCGCTCCCCGCCCGGGCTGGCCGCGTACCAGGCCAGCAGGTTCACCAGGGCCCGGGCCTGCGCCTCGGCCACGGTGATCTCGGCGGTGCCCTCCAGGATGCAGACCCAGGCGTCGGCATCGCCGAAGCCGCCCGGCCCGTCCAGCCCGTCGCCCAGCCGGCGCAGCAGGGTGCGGAACCGTAACGCCACATCGGCCACCTGCCGGGCGGCGAGCAGCGCGGCCTGGGCGGCGTCGGGGCTGGCCGCGTAGGCCAGCCGCAGCCAGTCCGGGTCCAGCCGGGCCAGGAAGTCGGCCGCGCTGGCTGGCGGCCCGCACGGCGCGGTCACCGCCAGCCGGACGACCTCCTCCAGCACGTCGGCGTAGTAAGCGGCGCCGCCGGTGCCGTGCTCGATCACGTCCACAGCGTGCTGATCAGCTGCGCCGGCGGCAGCGCCCACAGCGACAGCCGCGCCTCGTCCGGCCAGATCGCGGTGGCCGCCGCGCCTGCCTCGCGGAGCACCCGGCGGGCCCGCTCGGCGATCCGCCGCGAGTCGGCGCCGCCCTTGCAGTCGATCACCACCAGCAGCGGGCGCGGGCCGGCGCTGGTCCCGTACACGTGCATGCCGCGCCGGATGAAGCCGGCCCACAGCCGTAACAGCAGTGTGGTCTTCCCGGCTCCGGTGGTGCCGATGACCACCTGGTGCGAACGCAGCCGCGGGTACGGGATGGCGGTCAGCGGCAGCGGCCGGTGCCGCACGGTGCGGATGGTGGCCCCGGCCACCACGCTGCCGTCGCGGCGCAGCAACGGCACCGCGCCGGGCGCGCTCATCCGGGCCCGGGCGGTGCGCACCGGGTGCCGCCACTGCCGCCGGTCGAACGCGGCCTGGGCCAGCCGCCCCGGCTGAGCCCGCCGCTGCCGGTCTCCAGTGCATAGATCCGCCACGACCAGGCCAGCCCGCCGGCCAGCAGGCCGAGCGGGATGGCGGCCGGCGCGATGGTGACCGCGGCCAGCCCGTAGCGCCCCGCGGCCAGGTCGTGCCACATGTCCAGCCAGGCGGTCCACGGCGCGGCGCCCAGCTGGGCCCAGGAATCACCGGCCGCGGCCAGCGCGGCCAGCCACGCGGCCAGCATCGGCAAGCAGTACAGTGCGGCCCGGTACAGCTGCCGCGGCGGCCACCCCAGGAACCAGGCCAGGGTCACCGCATAGCCGCCCGCCAGCGTCACTGGCCAAGCAAGAACCAGCAGCGTAACGCCAGCAGCCACACTGATCACCCGGCCCAGCGCGCGGAGCGCCGCACGCACCGCCAGGAAGCCTAAGTACCGGGTGATCATGCCGAGCCAAAGGGACGCGGCGCCGGCGGTGAAGGGGGCATGGGGAGGCGGGCGGGGAAGGGGGAATGGGGAGGCGGGCGGGGAGGAAGCGAGGAACGAGCGCCCCGAGCGACGAGGGAAGGAGGTGCCATGAAGGGGGAATGGGGAGGTGGGTGGGGTCCCGGAGGCTCAAGGGGAAGGGCGCGGATTTCGATACGGGCGGCCAGGGCGGCGCCGAGCGCGGTGCGGGCGCGGAGCACCACCGGCCGGGCCGCGGGGGAGCAGAGATACAGCACCCTGGTGTGCCGCGGCGGACGGCCCGGCACCCGGGCCTCGGCCGCCGGGCAGCCGTAGTCGCCGGTCCTGGTCAGGATCTCGGTCATGGACTGCCGCGTTTCGGGACACGGTCTTGCGGGTGAGTTCCGCCTCGATAGCCCAGCACTCACCGGCCCAGTCCGCGCCAGTCCCGTCCGGCCAGTGCACCTCGCCGTCCGGCAGATGCTCGCGGAGCGGGACCCGGCTGCCCAGCCGGGCCCGCAGCCGCCGTTCGCTGCGCCAGTACCCGCCCGCCGCGGCATAACCGGGCGCGGCCTCCAGGGCCAGCCTGGACCGCTGGTCACCGCGCGCAGGTGGGCCAGCCGGGGCAGCGCGGGTGCGCCCGCCCGGTAGGGCAGCCCGCAGGCGGCCAGCCCGGCCTGGGTCAGCCACACCCAGCGGCCGCCGGGGCCGAGCTGAGCCCAGTCCGCGTAGCCCTGCTGCCGCCAGCGGGCCACGGCCGCCCGGGCCGCGGGCTCGCGGATGCCGAGCCGCGCGGCTAACAAGTCGAGTTGCACGCCGGACATTTTGGCGGTGAATAACAGACCGACGGTGTCCCGCTGCGTCACTTTGCGCCTCCGGGGGCGCTATACCCGCCCGCTTGCCTCGTCACTCAGTCGCTCGTGCTCTGCTTCTTCGCGCCGCAGTTGAGTTCGGCGGCGCGCCCCTTCGGCGCCGTGTTACGCGCTATCTGGGCGATTTGAGCTGGCCTAGGCAATAAAGATTGCCGAGATCAGGCCGGACTCTATGGCCAGTAACTCGCTATCGTGCATATCCTGTTCCTGGCGCTGACCGCCAATGCGGTGCGCGAGGTCGTTGGGGAAGACGCACCTCGGTCACTCGCAGGGAGGTCTGGTGTCAGTTAATGGTGTGCTTCATATTGATTCGGCACCCCCGGCACTGTGCCCGCACATCGAGTGGGCGGTGGCAGGGGTGGTTGGCGTGCCCGTTGACCTGTCCTGGGTGGGCCAGCCCGCCTGCGCCCGGGTCTGTCTGCGGCGAGCTGAACTGGCAGGCCCGGCCGGGCACGGCGGGCGCGTACATTAGCGTCCGCGCTGGTCGGCTGGAACCGGCTGCGCTTCGAGGTCACCGAGGAAGCCAGCCCGGGCTGCGACGCGGTGCGCTACAGCTACACCCCCGTGCTCGGTACGTTCTCGGCCGTGACCAGCGCCAACGGGGACATCCTGATCCCGGAGAACCGGCTGCTGGCGGCCATGACGGTGGCGGCCGGGGCGCGGTCCGGGGTGCCCGTGGCCAGCACCACCTCGCTGGAAGCCGAACTGGACCGGCTGCTGGGCCGGCCGTGGGATGCCGAGCTTGAGCCGTTCCGGTGCGCGGCGGAGGGCGCACCGGTCCGCTGGCTGCATGCCACCGGGTGAACCTACGATTGAGTCGTGACGCAGCAGCCACCAACCCGGGTTCTGCTGGACTGTGACCCGGGCATCGACGACGCACTGGCCATCGTGTTCGCCTGCGGCCACCCCGGCCTGGACCTGGCCGGGGTCACCACGGTCAGCGGCAACGTGGATCTGGGCAAGGTCACCGCCAACGCGCTCAGCGTGCTGGAACTGGCCGGCTGCCCGGAGGTGCCGGTGGTGGCGGGCAGCGCGCGGCCGCTGCTCCGGCCGGTGGCCGATGCGCGGGACGTGCACGGGGAGTCCGGGCTCGGCGCGGCCACCCTGCCGCCAGCCCGGGCCGAGGCGGCCCGCGGGCACGCGGTCGACTTCCTCATCGAGCAGATCGGCGCGGCCCCCGGCGAGATCACCCTGGTAGCAACCGGCCCGCTGACCAACATCGCGCTGGCCGTGCGGCGCGAGCCCCGGCTGACTGGCTGGGTGCGCGACTTCGTCATCATGGGCGGCTCGGCTGGGCGGGGCAACACCACACCGGCCGCCGAGTTCAACATCTGGGCCGACCCCGAGGCGGCCGCGATCGTGTTCGGCGCCGGGTGGCAGGTCACCATGGTCGGGCTGGACGTGACGCTGCAGGCCCGGGCCACCCCGGCGGTGCAGGACCGGATGCGCGCCGCTCGGCCGGCTGGCCGCTGAGCTGCTGCTGCCCGGGCTGCTCGGCTACCAGGGCGAGGCCAGCACCGGCGACCCGGCGACGAGCGGCCCGGCCGTGCACGACGTGCTGGCTACTGGCCCTGGTGGCCGAGCCGGGCCTGTTCGGCTGCCAGCCGGCCCGGGTCGAGGTGGAGACGGCCGGCCGGTGGACGGCCGGGATGACCGTGACCGACTTCGGTGCCCAGAAGTACGCGCGCAACGCCCTGGTGGCCATGTCCATCGACGTGCCCGCGTTCTGGGACTCTGGTGCTCGGTGCCTATCAGCGGATCCCAGCCGCGGGCGGGTAATGTCCCGCACCGTGTCCGATAAAGCAGAGGTCCGGGCGTCCGGGCTGCTGCCCGTCGGTGACGGCCATGAGGTCTATTGGGAGGAGTCGGGGAATCCGGCGGCATCCCGCCGTGTACCTGCACGGCGGACCGGGCGACTACGGCACCGGCGGCTACCGGAGCAGGTTTGATCCATCGATATTTCGCATCATCGGCCTGGACCAGCGTGGCTGTGGCCGGTCCAGGCCGCACGTCACCGAACCGGGCTACGACCTGGGCCAGCACACGACGGCCTGCCTGATCCGCGATCTTGAGCGGCTGCGCGAGCACCTCGGGGTGGACCGGTGGCTGGTCAACGGTGTCTCCTGGGGCTCCACCCTGGCCCTCGGGTACGCGCAGGCCCACCCGCAACGGGTGCTTGGCGTGGTGGCCATGGCCGTCACCGCTACCGACCGGTTCCAGGTGGACTGGATCACCGAGACCGTCGGCGCGGTCTACCCGGAGGCCTGGGACCGGCTGGCCAGCCACGCCGAACAGCGCCAGGCATTGGCTACCGGCGTGGTCACGGCCTGCTCATCGAGGCGTACGCGCAGCTGATGCGGCACCCGGACGCAGCGACCCGCGATGCCGCCGCACAGGCCTGGGTGGAATGGGAAGACCACCACGTCTCTATCGGCGCCGACGGTGTGCACCGGAATCCCCGCTGGGACGACGTGGAGTACCGGCCATCTGTTCGCCACCCTCGTCACCCACTACTGGGCCCATGACGCCTTCCTCGCCCCCTCGATCCTGGAGCGGATGAACCGGCTGGCCGGCGTACCCGCCACGCTGATCCACGGCCGCCGCGACATCAGCGGACCCGCGGTGATCCCCTGGCTACTTCACCAGGCCTGGCCCGGCAGCGAGTTGATCATCGACGAAGGCGAAGGGCACGGCGGAAACGCCATGGTCGAAGCCTGGACCGCCGCGAACATCCGGCACGCCGGCCGAATCAGCCCGGCGGCCGGCTAATCGCTAGTTA
>CAVWWE010000033.1:0-247000 GCA_963758575.1 uncultured Actinomycetes bacterium | reverse complement strand
GATAACGATCTGCCGGTTCCCGGCGCCGAACCGGGCGATGATCCCCGGCGCGTCCACGGTGTCCAGCCGGGTGCCCAGGTGGCTCTGCACGGCCGGCGTGGCCACCACCACCGCGGCGCCACCCAGATTCTCCGAGCCCGGCCAGAGCATTTGGAGCCGGGCCGAGGCCATCCCATGTCTCTCCAGGGCGTTGCACATCACCGGATCGCAGGCCACCACATCCCCGGCGGCGACCTGGCCGGCCACCCAAGCCGCGGCGCTGTTCCGGGTAGTCAGCGGGAGGTCGGCCGAGCTGATCGCGGCACTGGCCACGGGGCGGTGACTGTAGTGCACGAAAACGAATACACCAGTACCCATGGCGATGAGGACAACGGCCACCAGGCCGGCCACCCGGTAAGCCCGGCCGGTCCCGGTCTTCCGCGGACCGCTCTTCGCTTTCCTGGCCGCTTTCGGCTTAGCTGGCCGCTTAGCCTGGACCACCGAGAGGGCCGGTGGGCGGTGCGCGGCTGACGTTTCGGGGCCAGCCGGCGCAGCCGTTGCATTTTCGGTCTCCGGCTCGCTGGAGGGATGAATGCCACTCCCTCTTCGGCCCAATCCGCGAGCTTTTGCAGGAATTGGCTGTGTTGTATCTCCGGGGGTACCGGCGAGCTCCGGAGTTTCCCTTAAGGGCGATGACGACGCGAACGTATCGAGCGGCTTTCCGGCGCCCTCCGCGCCGAGCGGCCGGACAGTTGGCGAAGCCGTTTCCTGACTGGTTTCCTGGACGGGGTCGGCGGCAGCCCCGGCCGTGCCGAAAAGATCCACGTGCTCAGCCGATTTCTGGGGCGGCGCGGGGTCTTCCGGCTCGCCGTTCACTTCCGCGGCCACCGCGGCGCGCAGCTTTTCCAGCATCGAATCAGAGAACGTGGGCCGTTCCACCCGGGCCGGCGGCCGCAGTCGGTTGTCGCCTCGGACCCGCCGGGGCAGTCCGGCCGATTCGTCCGGGCCTGCCTGCCTGGTGCCGCCTCGGACCCGCCGGGGCAGTCCGGCCGATTCGTCCGGGCCTGTCTGGCCCGCAGTGGCCGGGCCGGCTGATTCCGGGCTCGGCTCGTTCGGCGCTGGCGATGCCGCCGGCACCTGGTCCCCGGGCCGGTCCGCGTCGTCCGGCGACTGCCGGGACGGCGGTACACGGCTGTTTTCGCGCATGCGCAAACCCCCTGGAGGCGTGAGCGGGACGCCTTCAACTGCGCTACAGCGGAGCACACAGTGCGTTACATTTCAAGCTACATCACGGAAAGTGATGAAATAACTACAGATCGCCATCATCGCCCGGTTGGTAACTAAATCAGCAAAAACCCCACCATGAACCGGTTAGCTCAGTAACTTCTGCTATGCGGGCTTCCGGTATGGGGGGAGATCGCACCGAGGCGCTGCCGTGACAGTACGTCAGCGTAAGTTTCGCGCAGGCCGGGTGAGGGGTTACCAGCAGGCCTGTCAGCGCAGGCTAGGGTGCGCCGATGAAGCACAGCAGCGCGGCCGGCCCGGGGTGACTGCCGTGACCGAGCCGGAGCCAGAACCCGGCCATGCCGCCGTGCGCGGCCGCCGGGTGAGCTGGTTCCGCGCGAACGCCACTGCCCTGATCTGCGTGGCGGCGGTGCTGATCGTGGCGGTCGTGTTCGTCATCACCCGGCTGTCCAGCGCACCCACTCGGCCTGCAGCCCTGGAGCCGGTGCGCTACCTGGGTGTGTACGAGCGCTCGGTGCCGGCCAGCTACGCCGACATCGACCAGTTCGGCCGGGCCATCGGCAAGCAGCCGGACCTGGCGCCGTACTACAGCTCGTGGGGGGAGCCGTTCGCGGCCGCTTTCGCGACCGCGGCGGCACAGCACGGCGCCGCGCCGCTGGTGCAGATCAACCCAGCCCACGTCCAGCTAACCGCCATCACCGCCGGGCGCTATGACGGCTATCTCCGCCGGTTCGCCGATGCAGTCCGGGCCTACCGGCACCGCGTGATCATCGGCTTCGGGCACGAGCCGAACGGATACTGGTTCTCCTGGGGCTACTCGCACGCGACAGCGGCGTCGTTCGTCGCCGCCTGGCGGCACATCGTCAACGTATTCCGAGCCCAGGGCGCGTCCAACGTCACCTGGCTGTGGACCATCAACATCATCGACACCAAGGGCGGCATCGAACCGCCTGCCCCGTGGTGGCCGGGCAGTTCCTACGTGAACTGGGTCGGCATCGACGGTTACTACTACAAGCCGTCCTGGACGTTCGCGCCACTGTTCGGGCCGACCATCAAGGCCGTGCGCGCGCTGACCCGTGCCCCGATCCTCATCTCCGAGACCGCTGCGGGCAACGCGGACCAGCCCACCAAGATCACTAATCTGTTCGCCGGCACCCGCGCCTACGGGCTGCTCGGCTTCGTCTGGTTCAACGTGGACAAGGAACAAAGCTGGCAGGTGATCAGCCCGGCGGCAGTAGCCGCCTTCCGCCGCGGTGTGCGGGTCTACCAGAGGCCCGGGCCATGACGCCGCGGCGTGCCGCTGAGGGGGGCGTCGCGTGGAACTTACCGTCCTTATGCCGTGCCTCAACGAGGCCGAGACCGTGGCCACCTGCGTCCGTAAGGCCAGGTGGTTCCTGGGCGAGTATCACATCGACGGCGAGGTGCTGGTCGCGGACAACGGCAGCACCGACGGGAGCCAGGGGCTGGCCCGGGACGCCGGGGCGTCGGTGGTAAGCGTCCCGGACACCGGCTACGGCAACGCGGTGCTGGGCGGCATGGCGGCGGCCCATGGCCAGTTCATCATCATGGGCGACTCCGACGACAGCTACGACTTCACCGAGCTGATGCCGTTCCTGGACCGGCTGCGAGCCGGGGCTGAGCTGGTCATGGGCAACCGGTTCCGTGGCGGCATCGCCCCCGGCGCAATGCCCACGCTGCACCGCTACGTCGGGAACCCGTTGCTCAGCGCCATCGGACGGCTGTTCTTCCGTAGTCCCATCGGGGACTTCCACTGCGGGCTGCGCGGGTTCCGCCGGGACACCATGCAGCAGCTGATCCTGCAGGCGTCTGGTATGGAGCTGGCCAGCGAGATGATCGTCAAGGCCACGCTGGCCGGGCAGCGCGTGGAAGAGGTGCCGACCCGGCTGTCCCGGGACGGGCGCACCCGACCGCCGCACCTGCGGCGGTGGCGTGACGGGTGGCGGCACCTGCGCTTCCTGCTGCTGTTCAGCCCGCGCTGGCTGTTCCTCATCCCAGGTGCGGTGCTGCTGGTATCGGGCCTGATCTTCGGCGCCGCCGCCGGGCCCACGGCACCTGCGGGCGTCCCGCCCACCACCATCCTGGACGACCTCGTCGCGGCCGCCGCGATGACCGTGATCGGGTTCCAGGCCATCCAGTTCGGCGCGTTCACCGTGGTCTACGCGAGCACGGAAGGTTCACTGCGGCAGCGATCCCGGCTGGACCGGCTGCTCTCAGCCTGCAGCCTGGAGCGTGGCCTCATCGCTGGCGGCCTGCTGGCCGCAGCCGGGCTGGCCGGCCTGGCCGTGTCCGTTCCCGGCTGGCACGGGTCCGGGCCTGGGCTGGTCCATGGCGAGGGCACGGTCCGCTTCGTCGTGCTGTCGCTGACCGCCCTGGTGCTCAGCTTCCAGTTGATCCTGGGCACGTTCTTCCTCAGCATCCTAAGCATCCGCCGGGCCCGCCAGCCGGTGCTGCTGACGGGCAGCGACGCCGAATGCTCCATCAGTCTCGATGTGGTGTCGATGGACGCCTGGCGTCTCGATCCGGCCCGTAAAAAGGTCTCCGGTCCACACGATGCCGGTTAGCGCCGCGCAGCCAGGTTGACAGGGTGCACGGTATGACGCGCCGGATCACGCTGCAAGCCAGCAAGACGCTGGCCGTGTACGGCTTCGCCGGCTGGGTCTACATCGCGCTGGTCGCCCTGGTCCACCCACGCACGCTGGGCCTCCAACTGACTCATTTCGCCAGCTTCCCGCATGAGGATACGTTCGGCGAGACCTGCTTCGTGGTGTCGCTGGTGAGCTTCTTCGCCTACAACCTGCTGCGCGCCGCGGACGCGGACCGCGAGTAGCCCGCCGCGGCAGGCCTGCGGCGCTGGCCAGCGAATGGTGCCGGCCGATCCGCCCGGTGGCCAGCACGGCCAAGCCGAGCAGCAGGGACAGGCCCTGGGCCACCGCCCAGCCCACGGCCGCGGCGGTCAGCCCGCGGGGCAGCGCCACCGCGACACAGCCGACGACCAGCGCGGCATTGGCGCCGTTCATGAAGACATAGGCCCGGGTACGGTCGCGCGCGATGAGCAGCGAGTCGACCAGGTACGTCCCCCCGGTGAAGAGCGCGCTCAGGGCCAGCACGCGCAGGCACCCGGTGGCAGCCAGATAGGGCGCACCGAACAGGCGGAGCAGCAGCGGCGCGGCCGCGACGACCACCGCCACCCCGGGCAGCACCAGCCCGTAAACCCCCCGGATGGCCTTGCGCAACTGGCCGCCGAGCGTCACCCCGGGCCGGGACGCCTCGGCGAACAGCACCTGTGCGATGGTGGACGGAATGAAGTTGAGGAAGCCGGCGATCAGGAAGGCGATTGCGAACCGGGCCGTTTCCGCGGCCCCCCGGATGATAAGCACCTCGACCGGCACGATGCTGGTCGGCACGATGCCCATGACGGTGGCCGCGTAGTTGCCCGAGGTCATGGACAGATAGCGGGGCAGGGTGCGGAACGAGCTCAGCCGCACTCGTCGGCCACGCAGCCGGGTACTCAGCGCCAGGCCGCCCAGCATGGTGGCCATGCCCAGTCCCAGCCCGTAGGCGATCAGCAGCCCGGAGAACCGGAGCGCGGTCAGCAACACCAGCGCGGCCACCTTGACCAGGCTGCCCAGCACGTTTTTGGCCAGCACCACATGACTGGCCCGGACGCCGACCAGGCAGGCGTCCAGGGTGGTGCTCACCGCGATACATACGACCAGCGCGGTGAGCAGGAACGCCATCCGGCCATGCTGCTGCAGGTGCAGCGCGGCCGGCAGCAGCGGCCCGAGGAACACGACGGTGAGCAGGCACAGCGCGGTGCCGACGGTGCCGATCGCGGCCACGGCCACAGCCACCAGCTCGCGGGGGTTCACCGCCCCGGCGACCCGGCGGATGATTGTGTTCGACAGCCCCAGCGCGGCGATCGCCGCCAGCAGCCCGACTCCCGAGGTCACGCTGGCGAACGCACCGACCGCCGCCGCCGGGTAGCGCCGCGCCGCCAGCGCCCAGAACACAAACCCAATGGCCGACGTGGCCACGGTGTTGATGAGCAGGAACAGGGACCCGCGGTACAGCGCGTCGCCGGCCAGGCCGCGCAGCCCGCTCCGCATTCGGGAGCGGAGGCTGGACGGCCCAGTCGGGTGCGTCATGATGTGCTGGCCGGCTGCTGGGTTGGGGCGGCCCGCGGCGGGCCGAGTACGGCGGTGATCTCGGCCAGGGTCCGCTGCGCGATGTCCGGCCAGCTCAGCCCGGCCGCATAGCTCAGCGCGGCGGCCGACATGGTGGCCAGGACGCGCGGCTCGGCGACGGCCAGCCGGGTCAGGGCGCTGGTGAGCCCCGGGATGCTGCCGTCGTAGCGGAGCAGGGCCTGCCCGGGCAGGCCAGCCAGCCCGGGCAGGTCGGGCACGATGAGCGGGCGGCCGTGGCAGAGCGCCAGGATGGCACTGCCGCTGGAAGTTACCCGGCGGAACGGCAGCACGACGACGTCAGCCGCGGCCAGGAGCCCGGTCACCGCACCGTCCGGGACCCGGTCCAGGCGCAGCGTGACCTGGTGGCCGGCGCCCTGGGCCAGCGTCTGCAGCCGCGCCTGGAGCTGCCGGTCCGGGCATGGCCCGGCCACGGTCAGCTCGGCGGGCATCCCCGCGGGCAGCGCGGCGAACGCGGCCAGCAGGTCGGTGACGCCTTTGTAGTCCTGTACCCGGCCGAAGAACAAGAACCGGCGCGGTCGGCCCGCCGACCCCGGCCGGCGCAATTCGGCGGCGGGGCTGGCCACCGGCAGCGGGCCGTGCGGGATGACCGCGCTCCGGCGCGGCGCCGCGCCGAGCGCGGTCAGCGCGGCCAGCGTCGCGGCGGAATGCGCCAGCACCAGGTCGCTGGCCCGGGCCAGGGCGCGGCGGGCCGCGATGTCGTCGGCGAAGACCTGCTCGTGCGGGAGCACGTTGTGCGCGGTCCAGACCAGCCGCAGGCCGAGCGCCCGGCAGGCCCGCAGCCACATGAGGAACCAAGTCTGCCCGAGCCGGCGAAGCAGCGGGAACCGGCGCGCACCGGGCAGGGTGAACGTGGCGGCCACCCAATGCAGGTGGACCACGCGGGCCCCGGCCATCCGGTGCCAGGCCAGCTGGGCCGGCAGCAGCAGCAGGTTGACCGTGTGCGACCGGGTCAGCTCACCCACGTAGCAGACCCGCACGCCGAGACGGCCCAGCGCGCCGTAGAGCAGGTCCTGATACGGGTTGGGGTCCCGGGGCAGGACCAGGATCCGGATCACCGGAGCAGCTCCGCCAGGATGCCGGCCCCGTACATCAGGTGGTCGGCCAGCACCCGGACCGCGCCGTTGGACCGGTTCCGCCAGGCCGGAATGAGCAGCAGGGCGGGATAGAGCGGAAAGACCAGGGTCAGCGGCAGGCCGAGCAGGAAAGCCGGATAGGCGACCACCATGGGCGCGTCCCGGAGCACGTGCCTGAGCCGGGACCGGTGCTTGCGGTAGAGCCGGGCCCGGGCCTGGCCGTACACGTAGGACCGGCGCAGCTGGCGGCGCCAGCCGCCCCAGTCATGCCGGATGATCGCGCCGGGCACGTTGCGGATGCGGTAACCCCGGTCCACCAGCCGCCAGCTGAAGTCGACGTCGGATCCGTAGGCGAAGTTCTCATCGAACCCGCCGACCGCCTCGAAGGCTGCGCGCTGGAAGGCCAGGTTGATGGTGGCGCACTCGGTCAGGTAGCGGGTGTCCCGGGCTGCCTGGGCGGACTGGTCGTAGAGCCCGCTGCTGCCCGGCGTGGCCAGCGTCAGGCCCGCCGCCACGTGCTCGCCCGCCCGCAGCGGGGCGACCAGGCGGTCCAGCCAGCCGGGCTCCGGCTGGCAGCCGGCGTCGGTGAACACGATGATGTCGCCACAAGCCGCGCGCACCCCCACGTTGCGCTGATGCGGGATGGAGATACGCACCCCGGCCGGCGACTCGAACGGGATCCACCGGACCCGGTCCGCGTGCCGGTGCCGGATGTGGTCGAGCCGCGACCCGGACGCGTCGACCACCATGACTTCGGCCGGGCCGCACGCCTGGGCCTGCGCGGTCACCTCAGTCAGGGTCGCGTCCAGGCCGGCCTCATCCTTGCTGATGATGACGACGGAAATCACCCGTGGAACACCTCCGACGTGCCGTTCGAGTACACGACGTCGTAGTTCGCATCGAGGAACTGGGCTGGGAACTTGTAAGTGGCCAACTGGTTGTTGTACAGCGCGAAGGCGCGGTTGTCCTGGACATTGGCCCGGCTGGCGTAGACCCACGCGTTCGCCGCGAGCGTCCGCGGGGTCAGATCGGTCATCAGGCCCTCCGTGATGTTGGTCCCGGCGGCCAGTGGGACCTGGCCATATTCATCCGCGTACACCAGCTCGCCGACCTGGAACTGGCTGCCCAGCCAACGCGCCGAGGCGATCTCCGGAGCGGTGACGTAGAAGTACTCGAATACCGGGCCGCTATTGGCGAGGTTGACCGAGGTGGCGCCGCCGAGCACCGCACCGACCAGGTAGACGGTGTTGACGAACACCACGGCCAGGCAGCCGGAAGCCAGCACCCGGATCCGGGTCTGCCAGCGCCGGCGCAGCCCGGTCAGCGCCTGGAACGTCCAGCACATGGCCACTCCGAGCAGCACGAGGGCCTGAAGTTGCGCCCGTTCCTGGCCATACGCGTTGGCCAGGGTGCCGCTGAACCGGATGAGCACGAGCAAGAAGGTGGCGGCCAGCGCGGCCAGGCCGATCTGCCGGGTGAGCAGCGACGCCTTGCGCCGCAACACCATCAGCAGCGCGCCCACCGCGGCTAGCAGGTTGGCCAGTTGCTCGATGATCAGCAGGGACAGGGTGACCGCGGTATACCCGGCCTGCCACCGCACCGGCGCATCCGGCACGCTGGTGTTCTGCAGGTCGTACTGCCGCTCATCGGCCACCTTGAGGGGATACACGTACGACCTGGTCCGTTTGTAGTAGGTCGCGATGTGCTGGGCGTACACGTCCGCGTTGATGGTGGTCCGGCTGTTGCCCTGCAGGTATGCCGACAGCAGGCTGCTTCCCGGCACCCGGTTGGGCAGGATGTCCAGGCCCTGGGTTTCCACCGTCTGCGCTACCTGCTCCAGGTGCGACTCGGAGTGGGTCACCGGGCCGTACCAGATGACCGCCCCGGCCAGCGTAGCCACGAAGCCCACCGCGACCGCCCCGGTCACCCGGGGCACCCGGCGGATCCAGGACAGCCCGAACTGGAGCGGGAGCAGCAGGCCCAGCAATGTGATGGCGAGGTACGTAGTCGAGTAGTGCGACAGGGCCAGCGCCACGCCGAGCACGGCGACCAGCCGCCACCGCGGCCTGCGCCGGACCCGGCTATCCAGCACGGCCGCGATCAGCGCGGCGAACAGCACCAGGGCGATCTCCTGCCGGGCCAGGGTGGCTAGCTCGGTGAACGCGTACTGCCCGATGGTGAACGCGGCGGCGATAAAGGCCCACGGCCGGATCAGGATCTTGCGCGCCAGGCCGAAGATCGCCACCGGGAACAGGGCGAAGATCATCGGGTAGACGACCTTGAAGATCAGCAGCGCTGGTACCCCGGACAGCGCGTGCAGCTCAGCCGGCATAACGGTGACGCTGAGCATGGCACCATACGCGTCACCCGGATGCGCGGCGTGCCACACCCCAGTGAGCACCGTCTGCTCCAGGCGCTGGTACTCGGCCGTGATGTCGAAGCCGTATAGCGGGTCGCCGCGCAGCGAGCTCGCCCAGATCATAGACAGTCCCGCGCCGTACAGCACCATTTCCAGCACGGCTTTGTCCAGCCGCGCGGACAGCGCTGCGGCCGCGAAGAGCGAGCCGACAATGGCCACCGCCGCCACCACCGCCACCGCGTTGCCGTGGCCGGCGTTGAGCCGGAAGGCGCCCGCCGCCGCGGTGAGCGGGATGAGCAGCGGGACGGCCACCCGAACCGGCCGGCGCGGTGACCGCCACTCGATGGTGACGTCGGCCGGCGCGCTGGCGCACGCCACCATGAGGCCGAGGCAGGTGACCTCGAACCCGATCAGCAACGGCAGCGCGCGCAGCGGTTCGGCCACGCCCACCAGCGGCCCGAGGAGGTCTACGGCGAGACCGGAACCAAGCAGCACGATGATCGACGCGCACGGGACATAGACCGGGAACGAGCACACGACCCGGCTGGGTATCCGCAGCGCCTGGAGCATGATCGAGCCCGGGACGATGAGCAGCAGCGGCACCAGCAGCACCTGGGCGGCCCACCACCGGTGCAGCGGCACCAGCACGGCCACCGCGGCGAGGGCCAGGCTGTAGGCCCCTAGTCCACGGCGCACCGCCGGGGCGGCATGCCGTGGCGGTGGCCGTCCCGCGGCCCGCGCCACCCGCTGTGGGTGGGCGATGACGGCCGGCACCGGTTCCAGCGGCCCGGGCGGCCCAGCCCGGCGCATTACCCCGGTCACTGGGCGTAAACTCCGGCCAGCTTCTCGGCCACGGCCGACCAGTCGTGGCCGGCCAGCCAGGAATCCGCCGGGCCATCCGTATCCGGGGCCGGGCCGTCTGGCCCGGCCAGCAGGCCGCGCACCGCAGAGGTCACCGTGTCTAGATCGGGCTCGCACACAGTTCCCCGCGAGTAGTCCCGCACCAGGTGCTGCGCGTGATTGTCCGGGGCGGACGTGGTCAGCACCGGCAGGCCGCACGCGATGGCCTCCAGCACCGCCATGCCGAAGCCCTCGCGGACAGACAGGGAGACGAACAACCGGGCCGACTTGAGCAGGGCGTAGAGCTCTTTCTGCTCGCCAACGTCAGCCCGGAACTCCACCCACGGCGCGATGCCGAGCACCCGTGCCTGCTGCTCCAGCGCGGCCCGCTCCGGGCCCTCACCGATGACGCGGCAGGTAGTGTGCAGCCCCTGCGCGTGCAGCCGGGCCATCACGTCGAGGACCATGCCGACCCGCTTGTGCTCGATCAGCCGGCCGACCACGACCAGGTCGGCCGCATCGGCTACCGGATACGCGGCGCGGATCGCAGCCAGGTCGATACCGTTCGGCACCGTCGTAATCGGAACACGCGCGCCGAGCACCTCACGCAGCCGCTCAGCCGTCTGTGGCGAAGCGGCGATGATCGTGTCCGGCAGCCGCATGGCCAGCCGCTCCAAAGCCCAGGCGGCCCAGCTGGCCAGGCCGAGGTACTCCCGCCAGTACGCCCGGCCCCACACCTCGTGCCAGGTGACGGTGAACGGCTTCCGCTTGAGCGTGGCCACTAGGCGGAGCACGAACAGCTGGACGTACGGGATCTGGTCGGCCTCCAGCACGTCGAACCGGCAGCGCAGCAGGCGCAGGCTGGCCAGGGCGAACCAGGCCGCCTGCCGGATCGACCGGCGGCCGTGCCGGTACAGCGGGTGCAGCCGGCAGATGGCGTAGTAGCTGACCCCGTCCGCGCGGCGCTCCTGCGGCCCGTCCCACCACTGCATGGTGTAGACGTGCACATCGGCCTGGGCGGCCAGGCGGGGCAGCAGTTCCTGGTTCCGCAGCTCCCGGCCGCCGCGCGAGTAGGGGTAGATCACGTCGCACACGACCGCGACTACCGGGCGCTGTGCCACGAGCTCAGCTCCCGGATCGGCCGCAGGCCGCCCAGGCGTGGATCGCCTCATGCGTCTGCGGCCCGGCCAACTGGACGATGAATTCCACACGACGGTCCCGGCCACAGGTGAACTCTCCAGTGTGCGAAATCAAGACCGTTTTCCCGGGCCCGACAGCGGCAGTTTGTGACTTCACTGGCCGGGCATGGCCCGGGCGCTGGACCAGGAGCAGGGACCAGCGGTAGCCCCGCAACCTGGGTTGAGCGTTGTGCACGAGGAACCTCAGCGTGTAGGGCACGCGCTTGCCCGCCGGATTGGTGACCATCACCGGCTTCGTCGGATCCCTGAAGTAAAGCGCGGTGTAGCCAGTCGGCCGCTGGATCAGGCCGGCCTTTTCCAGCAGTGCGTGGCCGGCTCCTGTCTGGCCAATTCCAGTGGCCGCCGCAGCGACCACCACGAGGGCACCCACGCTGCGCCAGCCACCCAGGCGAAGCAGTGATGCCGGCATGACCCACCCTCCCCCGGGCACAGACACCGCGAGTTTAGAAGTTGCCCGGGGACTCGTGCTGGCATATCCGCCATATTTGGCTATGTCACCGCGACCGGTACCAGGGTGTGATAGGGCAGGGGCGTGCCGGACGAATTGATCAGCTTTGTGGTCATCGCCTACAACGAGGCGCCCAACATCGGCCCGACGCTGGCCTCGATCAGCGGGCTGACTGGCCTGGGCCGGTACGAGATCATCGTGGTCAACGATGGTTCCCGGGATGGCACCGGGCGGATCGTGGCCGCCCTGGCCGGGCGTGATGCACGGATCCGGCTCATCGATCTCCCGGCCAACCGGGGCCGGGGCCATGCCCGGCGGATCGGAATCGCCGCCGCGCGCGGCGGCCTCATCGCCACTGTGGACGCGGACATCATTCTTCCGGCCGACTGGCTGGACCGCACCCGCGCGGCACTCACCAGCCACGATGCGGTCGGTGGCACGGCGGTGCCGGATGGCGACGTCGGCTATGTGTACCGCCGGTTCGGGCTGGATCCCCGGGTGGTGGCCTCGACCACCACCGTGACCGGGAACAACGGACTGTACCGGCGCGGCGTCTTCGACCGGGTTAGCTTCGACGAGGCACTGCGTGAGGGCGAGGACAGCGCGCTCAACCACGCCATGGCCAGTCAGGGGCTGTCGGCGGCGATCGTGCCGGGCCTGCTGGTCCAGCACCGTGAATGCAAGTCGTTTGGCAGTTCGCTGCACTGGCTGTTCGACACCGGGCAGGGCGCGACCCGCCAGCTGCTCAGGTACCGCCGGGTGCGCCAGCCGGACCTGGCGGCCGGGGCCTTCGCCGCGTCGCTGGCGGCTGGTCTGCTCACCGCGCGAGCCCGGCGCCCCCTGCTAGGCGCGGCTATCCCAGCTGGCTTCGTGCTGGCCGTGAGCGCCCAGCACGTGCGGAGCCGATTTCACACCCCCCGGTCGGAGTGGCGCCGGGTAGCCCCCGCGGTGGCCGTGGACGGGGCGATGCTCACCGCGTATTTTGCCGGGCGGCTGGCTGGGCTAGCCGCCGCTGGCCATCGGACGCTTGGCTCGCGGCGGCGTCCGGAACCAGGTGCCGGAACTGCCACCATCCCTCGATGAAGCCCAGGTCGGCGCAGCACTCCTCGGCCAGCTGCAGGTAGCTGTCCAGCAGGCGGCTCGGCTGGCGCTCGCGAACCGCGGCGCGCAGCCCGGCCGGGTAGAGCAGTTGCGGGACCAGCGCCGTGACCGCCAGCAGCACCGGGAAGAAGACCGACAGCACCAGCATGGCCAGCACGGCCAGCGGCCACGGGAAGAGGATGGGCGGCACGTCCGGCCACTTCCGGTGCATCCGGGCGGCGCCCTGGCCGTATGCCAGCCTCCGCCGCAGCGTGTCCCACGGTGACGGGCTGAAGTGATGCGTCGCCCTGGCCCCGGGCGCGAAGACCAGGCGGCAGTCTGGGAACGTCTGGCGCAGCCGCCGGCACAGATCGTCGTCCTCGGAGGCGAAGCGGATGCGCCCGTCGAAGCCGCCCACCTCATGGAACGCGTCATTCCGGACCAACATGTTGGCCGCAGCGCAGGAGTAGATGTCCCGCGGGCCGCGGGGCCGTGGCGGAGCCCACTGCCGCGCCAGGTACAGGTACAGCCGGTACCAGAGCCGGCTGCTCCGGGCCAGGCTCAGCTCCTGCGGTTCCAGCGGGTTGTGCCGGGCCAGGTAGCCAAGCATGAACCCCGGGCGGCCGCCAGCCAGCACTGCCCCGGCGACCCCGATCACATCGTCGTGGAACGCCGCGGCGGCCTGCTCGGCCCATCCCGGCTCCGGTTCACAGTCATCGTCCAGGAAGGCCAGGATGGGCGCGCTGGCCACCCGGGCGCCGGTGTTCCGGGCGGTGGCCGGCCCCCGGCTGGTCTCGTGCCGGAGCACGACGGCGCCATGGCTGCGGGCGACGCCGGCGGTTCCGTCGGCCGAGCCGTCATCCACCACGATCAGCTCCAGGGCAGGCCGGATCGTCTGGGCGGCCAGGGCGCGCAGGCATCGGTCCACGCCGGCCGCACCGTCGCGGGAACAGATGATGACACTGAGCCTGGGCGACATCAGATGCCTCCGGTCAGCAGCAGCCGGTCATGGCCGGGGCCGGTGATACGTCTGGGCACCGCGGCGGAACGCCGCCAGCGCCGCCGGCCCGGTCACCCGCCAGTTCTGCTCTTTGTCCACGTTGAACCAGACGAAGCCGAGCAGGCCGTAGGCCCGGGTGCCGGCGAACAGGTCAGCGATCTTCGCCGGCTGGTCCTCGGTGGTGCCCGCAGCGGTCTCGGAGATGAGCACCGGGTCGTGGGTGAGCGCGCGCACCGCCTTGATAGTGGGCCCGAACAGCGGCGCGAACGTCCAGGACGGCTCGAAGTAGTAGCCGTCGATGCCGACCCAGGTCACGTACGAGCTGCCCGGCCACCACGGGCGCGGCGACCGGACCGCCCGGGACTGCTGCTGGCCGATCACATTAACGGTCCACAGCCAGGTCACGTTCCACGCGCCCTGAGCGCGGAACAGGGTGACGATGTGCCGCCAGGCGGCCACGAACGATGCCGGGGACGCGTGCGGGTAGCCCCAGGAGTACCACCAGGCGTTCATCTCGTGGCCGAACCCGATGACCACCGGGCGCTGGTAGCCGCGGACAGCGTCGGCGAAGCCACGCAGGTACGAGTCATACCGCCCGCTGGCGATCGCGCTGAGCGGGATGTCCGAGGGGTCGATCTGCACCAGCGGCACCGCGCCGTGCTGCGCCGCCCGAGTGGCGAACCCGGTCTGGAACGCCTCGCCCCACCCGCTGTAGTAGGAAACGAGGTTGGGCCGCCGCCCGATGGCCTGGGCGAACTGATCGATGCCCGCGTAGCCGCTGGTCGTGCTGCGCTCGTACAGGCCGAGATAGGACCGGGGCGCGGTGGGCAGGATGATGGCCTGGGCCCGGGGGCTGGACGACCCCAGATCGCGGACGACCGCAACGGCGATCGCCGCCAGCACGAGCAGCACCGCCCCGACGATCACGATCGGCCGGGGAAGGTGGTGCGAAGCCGGCGGCCCGGAGCGCGGCCGGGCTGCCTGCACCGTTTCCCCCCGGTGTTTCATCCGGCCACCATATTCAGGTCGGCCGCTGGCTGGTCAGGCAAATCGGCAAACACGCCACATCGGGCCGGAACCGGACAGTACCGTGCCTATGCGGTACTTCCGCTCTGGGGGGAGATCGCACACCGAGACCCTGACGTGGCAGTACGTCGGGTGAGTCCGCGCGGGTTGGCGAGGGGGGACTACTCGCGGCCCGTGCTCGCAGGCGGGGTGCGCGTATGGACGAAAGCCCAGCAGGCTGGGACCTGTTTTCGCCGTCCGGTCCGCCCCAGGCGGAGCAGCAAGCCGGGCGCGCGGCCGGTCGGCACAGCGCGGCTGAGCCCGGGCCGCCCAGGACAGATCGGGTGGCCCCGCCAGTTCCGGGCCGGGCCGTACCGGTGTTGTTGCCGTTGCTAGCCGTGCTGATCGTGCAGACCCTGCTGTCCGTCCGGCTGCTGTGGGCTGATACCGCATTCCAGGACGAGGCCACCTACCTGTGGGCCGGGCATCTGGAGTGGGCCGGGCTGCTGCACGGGGCCTCGGTGCCGCCGTTTCCGACGTACTTCTCGGGTGCGCCGGTCATCTACCCGCCATTGGGCGCACTGGCTGACGGCGCCGGCGGGCTGACCGGTGCCCGGCTGCTCTCGCTGGCCTTCATGCTGGGCTCGACGGTGCTGCTGTGGGATCTGACCCGGCGGCTGTTCGGGGCCCGGGCGGCATTCTTCGCCGCGGCGCTGTTCGCCCTGCTCGGTCCCACCCTGCATCTCGGGGCGTTCGCGACCTACGACGCGATGTCCATGTTCCTGCTCGCGCTGGCCACCTGGTGCGTGGCCGGGGCCGGGGCGGCTGGCGAGGCGACCAGCCGGATGGCGCTCGGTGGCGTAGCGCTGGCGCTGGCCAACGCGACCGCATACTCCACCGCGCTGTTCGACCCCGTGGTGATCGTGGTAGCGGTGCTGGTGGCCTGGCCGGCCGGGCGCCGGGTGGCGGTCCGGCGCTGCGCGACGCTGCTCACCGTCACCGTCGCCCTGCTGGTCGCGGGGCTGCTGCTCGGCGGCGGCAGCTACCTGACCGGGATTACTGAGACCACGGTGGAGCGGGCGGCGGGCAGCGACCCGGTGCTGTCGGTGCTCGGCAACGCCTGGTCCTGGACCGGGGTGGTCCTCGTGCTGGCCTGGTGCGGCGTGTTCTCCAGCTGGGCGGGCCGGCACGGCCGCCGGCAGACCGGGCTGCTCGCGGTGCTGGCGGTGGCCGCGCTGCTCGGCCCGCTGGAGCAGGCCAGCCTGCACACCTCCGCTTCGCTGAACAAGCACACCGACCTGGGCGCATGGTTCGCCGCGATCGCCGCGGGCTACGCCGCCGACGCGTTCATCGCGGCCGCGCCGGCTGGCCGCTCCCGGCTGCTGACGGCCGCCGGATGTGTGCTCGCGCTGGCCTTCCCGGCCTTCTTCGCTTTCACCCAGTCTTGGACGTTCGCCACCGCGTGGCCCAACTCAGCCAGCTTCGTGGCGATCCTCCGGCCCCTCTCCAAACACGGCAACCTGCTGATCGAGACGCCTGGCCCGGCCCGCTACTACCTCCCGTCCGGCACTCAGTGGCGGCGCTGGTCGTCCACCCGCAACATCGTGCTGCCCAACGGGGCCAGCACCGGCGGTCCGGCCCGGGCCGGCGTGGTGGCCGGCGGCAACCCGGCCTTGTTCGCCCGGTACATCAGCCAGGGCTACTTCTCGATCGTGGCGCTGAACTTTAGCGATACCACCGCGCTGGACCGGCAGATCCGCGCCGACCTGGCCCGCAGCCACTACCACATCATCCAGGTCGTGCCGTACAACCCGCCGGGCACCAGCGGCACCAACCTGACCGGCACCTATGTCATCTGGCGATACAAGGCACCGCAGTGACCACCACGCGGGATACCCCGAGACCCCGGGCTGGCCGGGCGGGATTCGCACCGCGTCCGGCTGGCCGCACCCGGCTGGTCCTGCCCCAGCCACCAGACGACGCCGAGAAGTACTCCTACCTGCAGCGGAACCTGCCCTACCTGACCACCACCATCGTCATCAGCGCGGCCTGCCTGACGATCAGCCAGATCCGGTTCGAGATGCACGACACGGCGCTGTGGCCGTTCATGGTGTTCACCGCGACGTATGTGCTGTACCTGCTGACCGGCCTGCCGGTGAACTTCACTGGGCGCGGCTTCAACTTCGCCGCACATCAGGCGCGCATCGCGGCGTGGCACCCATCCCGCTATCCGGACGTGGATATCTTCCTGCCGATCTGTGGCGAGCCCATCGAGGTGCTGCACAACACCTGGACCGCGGTGGCCGGACTGCTCGCCGCCTACCCCGGGGCGGCTCAGGCGTTCGTCCTGGATGACGGGCCATCTGACGAGGCCGAGGCACTGGCGGCGGATATCGGGCTGAGCTACATCCGCCGGCCCGGCCAGCGGGTGCACAAGAAAGCCGGCAACCTGCGCTACGCGTTCGCCCGGACGGGCAGCGAGTTCATCGTCATCTTCGACGCCGACTTCGCGCCGAGGCCCGACTTCCTGGCTGAGACCCTGCCCTACCTGGACGACCCGGAACTGGGCATCGTAGTCACCCCGCAGTATTTCCGGCAGACCCCCGAGCAGACCTGGATCGAGAACGCGGCCGGTGCCATCCAGGAGGTCTTCTACCGGTCCATCCAGGTGTCCCGGGACCGGTTCGGCGCGGCCATCTGCACCGGCACGTCCTCCGTCTACCGCCGGGCGGCCCTGGAGCCGGTTAAGGGCGCGACGCTCATCCCGTACGCGGAAGACGTGCACACCGGCCTCGACGTGCGGCTGGCCGGCTGGGCGATCAGGTATGTGCCGCTGCTGCTGTCTACCGGGATCTGCCCGGACAACCTGGACTCGTTCGTGCGGCAGCAGTACCGGTGGTGCACCGGGAACGCCGGCATCGTGTTCTCCCACCGGCTGTGGGGAATCCGGATGTCGGTGGCGGCCCGGCTCACCTTCCTGTCTGGCTTCTTCTATTACGCCTACACCGGGCTGCTCAACTTCGTCGGGCCGCTCATCCCGGTCGTCATGCTCGCGTTCCTGCCCGGCCAGATCCGGCTGCGGAACTTCGTCATCCTGCTCCCGGCGGCCTTCGCGGGCTCCGTCCTGTACGCGCTGTGGCACCGGTCCAGTTACCGGCCATCGGTCTGGCCGCTGGGCATCGCCCGGGGCTGGGCCCATGTGTTCGCGCTCTGGGACGGTGCCTGGGGGAAGACGATGAGCTGGCATCCGTCCCGGACGCCAGGCAGTTCACTGCGCCGGTTCCGGCTGGCCGTGACCTGGTGGAGTGGCGGCATGGCCGTGCTCTGGGTCCTGCTGGCCATCTGGCGGTCGGTGACCCCTGGCTCGGTCCAGTTCGCCGTCCTGCTGGGCTTCGGTTTGCTCAACCTCGCCGTGGTCGGCCGGGTCATCTTCCCCGGAAGGAACGCAGCATGAAGGCCCGGATGAGGGCCCGGATAAGGGCCCGGATGAGGGGCCGCCTGGTGACGCTGCTCGGCTTCGTGATCGCGGTGACCATCATTGCTGTCACCGGCCAGACGCTCCACCTGCGGTACGCGATGCCGGTGGTCCGCGAGAATCTGCCCCCCAAGCTGTCTTCCTACCTGGGCGTCTACGAGCCCGGATCGCCACCGGCCTTCCGCCCGGTAGCCGAGTTCAGCGCGATGGCCGGCCACCAGCCGAACCTGGTCGGGTATTACAGCGGCTGGGCCGAGCGGTTCGACATCTCTTTCGCCGACCTGATGCACAAGCATGGCGCCATCCCTTTCGTGCAGATCGATCCCTTGTTCGCCTCCATGTCCGGGATCGCGGACGGCGCCTACGACGACTACCTGCGCTCGTATGCCGACAGCGTGCGGAGTTTCGGCCATCCCGTGGTCATCGGGTTCGGCCACGAAATGAACGGCTCCTGGTATCCCTGGGGCTACCACCACGTGCAGCCAGCCACGTTCGTGGCCGCCTGGCGGCACATCGTCACCCTGTTCGCCGGCCAGGGGGCGCAGAACGTCACCTGGCTGTGGACGATCAACGACGACCGCCCCGGCACCGGCCCGATCAAGACCTGGTGGCCCGGCCAGCGATACGTCACCTGGGTCGGCATCGACGGCTACTACCTGCGGCCGTCCGACACGTTCGGCAACGTCTTCGGCAGCACCATCAAGCAGGTACGGGCGTTCACTAAAAAGCCGGTCCTGCTGTCCGAGACCGCGGTCGGGCCCAGGTCCAACCCGTTCGCCAAGATCCAGGATCTGTTCGCCGGGATGCACCAGTACGGGACGCTGGGCCTGGTCTGGTTCGACAAGGACCAGAACGACGGCATCCTGCACCAGGATTGGCGGCTGGAAGGCGACGCTCCGGCCGAGGCCGCGTTCCGGTTCGGCGTCTCTAACACGCTGGCCCGCTCCTGACGGCCGGCTGGACGTCAGCCCGGCGCGTGCTGCTGGAGCGCAGCCAGGATCGGCAGTTGCCCCTTGACCAGCTTCGTGGCGGCGCGCTCGACGGTCATCCACTCAGCCCGGTCCATCTCGGGAAACTCCTGGACCACCCCTGATCCGCGGGGCCACTCCAGGGTGAACGTGTTGCTGCGGAACCCGGACAGGTCGAAATCACCCTCGACGGCGTAGCCGATGATGATCTTCCCGCTGGGCTGCCGCCACTCCCCCAGGTACGCCGGTGTGCCGTCCGGCGGCGGTGCGCCCATCTCCTCGGTGAACTCGCGGCGGGCCGTGGCCAGCGGGTCCTCGCCCGCTTCGCACTCCCCCTTGGGAATGGACCAGCCGCCCGCGTCGCGCCGCGCCCAGAACGGGCCGCCCATGTGCGCGACCAGGACTTCCAGCCCGGCCTCAGTGCTCAGCCGGTAGACGAGCAGGGCGGCACTGCGCTTAGCCACGGGCGCGATCTTACCCAGCCCGGGCCAGCCGCCCGCGCGGGGCCGTGCCCGCCCGGAGAAGTCACTACAGTTGGCTTCCGTGCGTCTCGTCATCGCCCGGTGCAGCGTCGACTACGCCGGTCGGCTGTCCGCCCGGCTGGCCCCCGCGACCCGGCTCATCATGATCAAAGCGGACGGCTCGGTTCTGGTGCACTCTGACGGCGGCAGCTACAAGCCGCTGAACTGGATGTCGCCGCCCTGCCGGCTGGCCGAAGAACCAGGCCGGTGGGTGGTAACCGGCAAATCCGGCGAGACGCTGACCATCACTCTCGAGGAGATCTTCAGCGACACGAGCTTTGACCTGGGCGTGGACCCTGGCCTGGTCAAGGACGGCGTGGAAGCCCACCTGCAGGAACTGCTGGCGGCCCAGGTGGGCCTGCTCGGCGAAGGCTGGCGGCTGGTCCGCCGGGAGTACCCGACCGCGATCGGCCCGGTGGACCTGATGTGCCGGAACGCTGCCGGGGGCTCGGTGGCCGTCGAGATCAAGCGGCGCGGCGAGATCGACGGCGTGGAGCAGCTCACCCGCTATCTCGACCTGCTGAACCGGGACCCGCTGCTCTCCCCGGTGCAGGGCGTGTTCGCCGCCCAGGAGATCAAGCCGCAGGCCCGGGTGCTGGCCGAGGACCGGGGCATCCGCTGCCTCATCCTCGACTATGAGGCCATGCGCGGCACCGACGACGGCGCGCTGCGCCTGTTCTGAGCCGGCCGCTTCCGCTCAGGCGCTGGGCAGGTATCCCGGAGCGCGGGTGAACACTGGGGGAAGCCGCGGATAGCCCGGAACTGGGTTCGCGATGTGCCACAACTGCGGGCAAAAGGTTTCCGGGCTGGTTACGATAGCCCGGTTATGGGTATCGATCAGGACCCCGCACCTGGCCTTCCCGGCGACGAGCCGGGCCTGCCTGCGCGCGATCCAGGGCTGCCCCGGCGCGATCCCGGGCTGCCCGAGCGCGACTCCGGGCTGCCACAGCGCGATTCCGGGCTCCCCGCCCAGGAGACGCCGCTGCCCAGCCGCGATTCCGGGCTGCCTGCCCGCGAGGCGCCGCTGCCCAGCCGCGATTCCGGGCTGCCTGCCCGCGAGGCGCCGCTGCCCAGCCGCGGTTCCGCGCTGCCTGCCCGCGAGACACCACCGCCCGCGCGCGAGACGCCGCTGCCCAGCCGTGGCTCCGCTCTGCCCGCCCGGGAGACAGCGCTGCCCAGTCGTGGCTCGGCGCTGCCTGCCCGCGAGGCACCGCTGCCCAGCCGTGGTTCCGGGCTCCCTGCGCGGGAGACGCCGCTGCCCAGCCGTGGTTCCGGGCTGCCGTCC
Source organism: uncultured Actinomycetes bacterium (assembly GCA_963758575.1). GTDB lineage: Bacteria > Actinomycetota > Actinomycetes > Streptosporangiales > Streptosporangiaceae > RYN-230. Next base: position 226,297 of record CAVWWE010000033.1, on the reverse strand, counting down.
CGTGGGTCAGCGCTGCCGATGCGCACCACGCGCACCCGGCCGCCGGGCCGGCACCGCAGCCCGGACCGGCTGTCTGTGCCGCCCGAGGCGCCCGCGCTCGTGCTGGCCGTGCCCGGTGCCGTCACCGAGAGCAGCATCGAGATCGCGGCCGGCGTCATCGAGGTGGCCACCCAGTCCTGCCGGGGGGTCACCGTCCGGGCCGGGTTCACCGAGGGCCGCGAGGAAAGCCTGAGCGCGGTGCTGGCCGACTGCCAGGTTCCGGAGGGCCTGCCCGCCGCGGTCGTGGTGCCGTTGCTCATCTGCCCGCAGCCGGACGTCACGGCGGCCATCGCCGCCACCATCGCGGCGGCGCCGGTGCCCGCGCTGCAGGCCGAGCCGCTCGGCGTGCACCCGCTGCTGGCCGGAGCCCTGCACGCCCGGCTGGCCGAGGCGGGCCTGGCCCGTGGTGACCGGATCGGCCGGATCAGCATCGTGACCACCGCCGCCGAAGGGCTCCTGATAGCCGCGTACGGCGAGGAAGCGCAGGCCGCCGCGGGCACGGTGGCCGTGCTGCTGGCCGCGCGGCTCGCGGTCCCGGTGGCGGCCGCCTCGTTCGGCGACGCCAGCAGCATCCGCAACGCCGCGGGCCGGCTGATGGACGCGGGCGTGGCCGGGCTGGCCCTGGCCCCGTGCGTGATCGGCCCGGAAATCGGCCATCTCGACCTGAGTGCGGTGGCCAGCGCGGCCGGGATGAAGACGGCCCAGCCGCTCGGTGCACAGACCGCTATCGGCCAGCTGGCCGCGGTGCGCTACGGCGCCGCGCTGCAGGACCCGCAGCTAGCCGCGGGCTTGCCCAGCTGATCCCCCGGGACTCCTGGTACCGGGTCCGGCGCGCAGCGGTCAGCTGTCCCCGCCGTCGGCCAGCCGCCGGATCTCGGCGTGGGTCACCGGGCCCTTGCGCAGCACCTCCGGCTCGTCTCCGGTCACCCGGACCAGGGTGGAAGCGGCCGGGTACCTGATCGCCGCGTCGTCGGGAACCACGAACACGACCTCCTCGGCGGACCAGTCGAGCGAGTCCAGGTCGAACGAACTGAGCGCCCCGGCTGCCGAACCGCTCTCGTTGAGGCTGGTCGCCGTCACCGGGTTGCCCAGCTCACTGATCACCTGAAGCGTGGCCGGGTGATCCGGGATCCGCAGGCCCACGGTGTTATTCAGGGTCACCAGGCGGTCCGGCAGCAATTCGGTCTGATTGACTATCACCGACAGCGGTCCCGGAGTGAACTGCCCAAGAAGCCGCCGGGCAGGCGGAGAGATCTGCCCGGCCCGGGCGGCCATGCTCAACGACGAGCAGGCCACGTGCATGACCTTCGCGAAATCCCTTCGCTTCACCCGGAAAGCCCGCTCGACCGCTGGTATGGACGTGGCTAGTGCAGCCAGCAGGTACCCCGTCTCGGTGGGGAGTATGGCCAGCGATCCGTGCCGCAGCCCATCGGCCACCACCGCCAGGTCCGCTGTTTTTATCAGCTTGGTCGCGTCATTGGGCTGCACGTACTCGAATTTCGCCACCGCCGCATCCTATTACCGCGGCTACCGCGGTCGTTCCTGCCTCGGCGGGCGGGTCAGGCTGACGGTGGCCGGAAGGCGGCCAGCACCGACGCCGCGTCCGGATAGCTGTGCTCGGCGAGCAGCGGATCGGTGCCGGATCGCGCCTCGTGCAGCGCATCACGGGCCGCGGCGACCGCCTCGTCGTGGTGCTCCCGGATCGCCTCAGCACCATCCAGCACGGCGACCAGCAGTGCGGTGCCCGGCGGCTCGACGGCAAACAGGATGCTGGTCCCGGCTCCGCCGGCCTCGGCCGCGGTTGGCACCTCGGGGCACAGTTCCAGCAGCGCTGGTATCCCGCCGGCCCGGGCCGGGCTGGCCGGTTCGCCCGCCTGGCCCAGTTCACGCTCGATCTCGCCGGTGATCGCCGCCAGCTTGGCCTGTGCCTCGGCGGCTGTCCCGGCAGGCCTGCGGCTGGCTCCGGTCCCGGTTCGCCGCCGGGCTCCGCGTCCAGGGCCGCGGCCGCCTGGATCACCATGCACTCGGCCTCCGCGGCGGTGTATCGCGCCTTCAGCGTTTCCTTCCTGGTCCGCAACTCCTCGGCGCGCACCTGCTGCTGGTAGCTCTGCCTGGTCAGCGCCTGCTCGGCCGCGGTCACCCGGGGCAGCCGCTCGCGGAGCAGAGCCAGCTGGCGGTCCACGTCGGCGATGGCCTGCTGCACCGTCTCTGCCCGGCCGGTGTCGCCTGCCGTCAGCGCCTCCTGGCGCTGCTCGGCCAGCCGGACCCGCAGCGAGCCGAGGTCGCCGAGCTGGGTGCTGAACTGCCGGGCCAGCGTGGCCGCATCCGCCACCCGGCGGCGCAGCACCGCCAGCTCGTCCAGCCCGTCCTGGTAGGCCTGGTCGAGCTGGGCCCGCGGATCCAGCTCGGCCTCGGCTGGCCCGGGGTGGTCCGGGTCGGCCGGCTGGACCAGTGGTGCGCCCAGGCTGGCCCCGCCGGCCGCCAGCGCGGCCAGCGCCTCCGCGACCAGCCTGGCCCGGGCTGGGTCGGCGGTGCGCAGCTGATCCAGCCAGTCGTGGATCTCGCCGGACATCCGCAGCTGGTAACCCATGCTCAATCCTCGCCACGCCCCGCGCCGTCCAGGACGGCGGCGTTCACGGCCCGGGCCTCGGCGGCCAGGTCCGGGACTTCCAGCACGGTGATGCCCCGGTCGCGGAGCAGTTCCGCGCCGCCGCCCGGCGCCAGCACCGGAGGCTCCAGCCAGGCCACCACCACCCGGCGCAGCCCGGCCCCGATGATCAGCTCAGCGCAGGGCACCGGCCGTGAGGAGCGGAACCGGCACGGCTCCAGCGAGCTGTACAGGGTGGCCGACGCGAGCCGGGGGTCGGACGGGTTGACCAGGGCCAGCGCGGCTTCCTCGGCGTGATCGTGCGGGTCACGTTCCCGGGAGAAGCCGGTGGCCAGCACCGCCCCGCCGCTGCCCACCAGCATCGCGCCAACGCAGTACGCGGACGCCGACGGGAGGCACTGCCGGGACAGCTCGATCGCCTGGCCCAGCCAGTGCCGGTCGGCCGCGTTCAGCTGCCCATCCGGGCCCGGCACCAGGTCAGCCGGGCCCGGCTCGGGGTCAGTCATCGTTGACCTCGCTCACCTGGGCTAGCTTGCCTTCCAGCGCGGGCCCGCTGGTGCAGAGGTAACGCAGTAGCACCGCATCCCCCAGCCGCCGCACCTCCGCCAGGCTGAGCCCGCCGCCCGGATAGCTACCTGGGCCGGCGAACCGCGGGGCAGCTGGGTCGCCCACGAAGAACGGGGCTATGACCAGGTGTAGCTCATCTACCAGGCCGCTGGTCAGGAACTCGGTACCGAGCCGGGCGCCACCCTCCACCATGAGCCGGCCGACGCCACGCCGGGCCAGGTCGGCCAGCACGCCCGCCAGCCGTGGCGAGTTGCCAGCCGGGACGACGTCGGCCCGGTCGCCCAGCCGGACGCACAGCGCCGCCACGGCCGGGTCCGCGCAGTACACCAGGCGCTGCGGCCGCGGCCCGGTGGCCGCGGGATCAGTACCTGGCCAGTCAGGGACGAAGAACCGGGCCGCCGGGTCGAGATCGCCGCTCGCGGTGATCGTCACGGCCACCGGGTTCTCGGGGAGCCTCCGGGCGGCCCGCGCGGCCCGGCGGCTGGCCGAGCGGACCAGCAGCCGGGGGTTGTCGCGGCGGATGGTGCCCGCACCGACCATGATCGCGTCGGCCTCGGCCCTCTCGCCGTCCACCCGGTCCAGATCCGCCTGGGACGACAGCACCAGGCGATCCGGCCCGGTCGAGTCCAGGCAGCCGTCCAGTGAGATGGCGCAGCTGAGCACAACGTACGGGCGTTCGGTCATGAATGTGCTCCGGTTGGGCGGCCAGTGCGCCGCCAATGCTGATCCCACGCTACCTGGCGGGAGGCACGCGATGATTTACTGTGCGGCAAAGCACGCGAGCCGGGCGGAATTGCGCCGATCGCGGGCAGTGGCCGCAACGCGTGGGTGAGGGTCATGGGCACGTCGGTATGGGAGCAGGGCCAGTCCTGGGTCGCGTCGAATTTCGACTCGGTCAATCCGGCTACCTCCGAGGTCATCGGGACCTTCCCGGTGCAGGGGCAGAGCGAGGTGGACGCGGCCGTCGAGCGGGCCTGCGAGGCCGCGGCGTGGTGGGCCGGGCTCGGCTACGCCCAGCGGCGGACCCGGTTGCTGGCCTGGAAATCGCACCTCACCCGCTATTTGCCCCGGCTGGCCGAGCTCGTGCACACCGAGACAGGAAAGCCGCTGGCCGACGCCCAGCTGGAAATTCTGCTGGCCATTGTGCACATCGACTGGGCCGCGAAGAATGCCCGGAAGGTGCTCGGCCCGCGCCGGGTGCGCAGCGGGCTGATCGCGATCAACCAGACGTCGCTGCTGGAATACCAGCCGCTGGGCGTGGTCGGCGTGATCGGGCCGTGGAACTACCCGGTGTTCACCCCGCTGGGATCGATTGCCTACGCGCTGGCGGCCGGCAACGCGGTGGTGTTCAAGCCGAGCGAGCTTACCCCGGCGGTCGGTGGCTGGCTGGTCAGCTCGTTCGGTGAGGTGGTGCCCGAGCAGCCGGTGCTGCAACTGATCACCGGCAGCGGCGAGACCGGCCAGGCGCTGGCCCGGAGCGCGGTTAACAAGATCGCTTTCACCGGGTCGGCGTCCACCGCGAAGAAGGTCATGGCGGCCTGCGCGGAGAACCTGACCCCGCTGGTGGCCGAGTGCGGCGGCAAGGACGCCATGCTGGTCGGGGCGGACGCAGACGTGGACGCCGCGGCCGACGCGGCCGCCTGGGGCGCGATGTCCAACGCCGGGCAGACCTGCGTGGGCATCGAGCGGGCGTATGTCGCCGACGAGGTGTACCACACGTTCCTGGAGAAGGTGGCCGAGCGGGCCGCGGCGGTCCGGCCCGGCGACGACCGGGAGGCGGACTACGGCCCGATGACCCTGCCCGGCCAGGCCGAGATCATCGAGGAACACGTCGCGGACGCGCTGGCCCGCGGCGGCCGCCCGGTGGTCGGCGGGCTGAGCAGCATCCAGCGGCCCTATGTCGGCCCGGTCATCCTGGCCGACGTGCCGGAGGAGAGCCGGGCGGTGTCCGAGGAGACGTTCGGGCCCACGCTGACCGTGACCCGGGTCGCCGACCTGGACGAGGCGGTGCGGCTGGCCAACGCCAGCCGGTACGCACTGGGCTCGGCCGTGTTCAGCAAGAACGCGAAGCGGGCACTCGGCGTGGCCCGGGCCCTGCGCAGCGGCATGACCTCGATCAACGGGGTCATCACGTTCGCCAGCGTGCCCGCGCTGCCGTTCGGCGGCAGTGGCGATTCCGGGTTCGGCCGGATCCACGGCGCGGACGGGCTGCGCGAGTTCTCCCGGGCCAAGGCCATCACCAGGCAGCGGATGCGCCCGGTCGCCGACCTGACGAGCCTGAACCGATCGGACAAGGACATGAACCGCGTCCTCCGCATGGTCACCCTGCTGCACGGCAGGCGCTACCGCTGACCCGGTGGTGCTGGTGTGACCGCTAGCGAGAGCCGCCAGCGGGGGCCGGGTCGGGGATGAGGACCGGGTTCACCGGGGCCAGCGGGGCGCGGCCGCAGATGAGGTCGGCGGCGCGCTCGGCGATCGCGATGACCGGGGCGTTGGTGTTGCCGTGCGGCACCGCCGGCATCACCGACGCGTCCACCACCCGCAGCCCGTCCACTCCCCTGACCCGCAGTTCCGGGTCGACCACGCTGGTCAGCCTGCTGAACGCCAGCCGTGAGTCGCCGCCCATGGCGCACGTGCCGACCGGGTGGTACAGCGTGGCCAGGTCACGGCGGACGAACTCGCGCAGCTCGGCATCGGTGCGCACGTCGGGGCCAGGCGCCAGCTCCACCGTGCAATGCTTGGCCAGCGGCCCGGCCGCGGCGAACTCCCGGGCCATCCGCAGCCCGCTGACCAGCGGCTCGATGTCCTCGGTGGCGTACAGGTAGCCGGGGTCGATGGCCGGCTTGTGCCGCGGATCGGCGCTGCGTAGCCGGACCGCGCCCCGGCTGGCCACGCTGACCAGGCCAATCAGGATGGACACGGCACGGATGGCCGGGTCGGCCAGGCCCTGCCGCTGGTACGGCGCGGGCAGCACATGCCACTGCAGGTCCGGCGCGGGCAGCGAGGGCATCGTCCGGGTGAACCCGCCCGCCTCGGCGATGTTGGAGGTCAGCGGCCCGGAGTGCAGGTACCGCCAGCGAGCCAGGTTGACCGGGCCCGCCTGCTCCCACAGCCCGGTGTCCTTCGGGGTGTGCCACATCGCGGTGACGATCGGGTGGTCGGACAGGTTCGCGCCCACCCCGGGGCTGTCCGCCACCAGCCGGATGCCGTGCTCGATCAGCTGCTCCGCCGGGCCGATGCCGGACAGCAGCAGCAGGTGCGGGCTGCCGATCGCGCCGGCCGACAGGATGACCTCCCCGTCGGCCCGGGCCTCCTCCTCGGCGCCGCGGCGCAGGTAGCGCACGCCGGCCGCCCGGCCCGCCTCGACCAGCACCTCGGTGGCCAGCGCGTCGGTGTGCACGGTGAGGTTGGGCCGCCCCAGTGCCGGGCGGAGGTACGCGTCGGCCGCCGACCAGCGCCGCCCGTCCCGCTGGGTGACCTGGTAGAAGCCGGTGCCGTCCTGGGTCGCCCCGTTGAAGTCCTCGTTGGCCGGCAGCCCGCACTCCCGGGTGGCGGTCACGAAGGCCCGGGTCAGCGCGGACTTGTGCTTGAGGTCCTGCACGCTGAGCGGGCCGCCGACGGCGTGATAGGCGGACGCGCCGCGGGAATTGTCCTCGGCCCGGAGGAAGTACGGAACTATGTCCGGGTAGCCCCATCCGGCGCAGCCATAGTCGTCCCGCCAGGTGTCGTAATCCAGCCGGTTGCCCCGCATGTAGATCATCGCGTTCAGCGACGACGACCCGCCCAGCGTGCGGCCACGTGGCCAGTAGATGGACCGGGCCGCCGCGCGCTCCTGCGGCACGGTCTGGAAGTTCCAGTCGTACTGGCTCTGGAACAGCATGTTCATCCCGGCTGGGAGATGGATCTCGTCCGCGTCATCCGGCGGGCCGGCTTCCAGCAGCAGTACCCGGGTGCTGGGATTCTCAGTCAGCCGGGCGGCCAGCACGCATCCGGCGCTGCCGGCGCCCACGATGACGTAGTCGTACACAGGGGACCTCGCGAGCACAGTTCGGGGACCGGAGCCGTGTCCCAAGATCGGCGGGACAGGACTTAGCGGACACCCTACTCGTGCCGGAACGACTGGCGGGGCATGCTGAGCGCGCTCCCGGCCGGATTGGCCGGGAGCGCGCTCTCCCAGGGCCACCACGGGCTCTGGCGGGCCCCCGAGATCCGCCAGGCACCAGAGGCAGTGGCCTCGTGTCCGGTGCGGCGGTCAGCCCGCCGCTTGATTACTCTTCGCTCTCAGACGATGTCACATTGTGGTCAGAATGTGAATACCCCGAGGTCAGGACGTTGATCATTCCACGCGGGGGGCGCCCAGCCCGGCCGCCTGGCGCCCGCACCGGACCGGGCCGCTACCGTGGATCCATGCCAGCTGACCGCAGTGACCAGCCCGTCGTGCTCTCCCGCATCTACACCCGCACCGGGGACGACGGCAGCACCGCGCTCGGCGACATGAGCCGGGTGCCCAAGACCGATCCGCGGCTGGCCGCGTACGCCGACGTGGACGAGGCCAACTGCGCCATCGGGCTGGCCATCACCATGGGCGACCTGCCGGCCGACACCACCGCCCTGCTGGCCCGGGTGCAGAACGAACTGTTCGACGTGGGCGCCGACCTGTGCAACCCAGTGACCGAGAATCCGGCCTATCCCCCGCTGCGGGTCACCCAGGACTACATCGAACGGCTGGAGCGGGACTGCGACGCCAGCAACGAGGGCCTGCCCGTGCTGCGCAGCTTCATCCTGCCCGGCGGCACACCCGGGGCCGCGCTGCTGCACATGGCCCGGACCATTACCCGGCGGGCCGAGCGGACCGCCTGGGCCGCGCTCGAAGCCAGCGGGGACTCGATGAACCCGCTCACCGCGACGTACCTGAACCGGCTGTCCGACCTGCTGTTCATCCTGGCCCGGCGGGCCAACGAGGAGCACGGGGACGTGCTGTGGAAGCCCGGCGGGGAACGCTGAGCCAGTAGCGCTGAGCTAGTAGCGCTGAGCCAGTAGCGCTGAGCACTCAACGCTTAACACGGGCGCTGAGCGCGCCGTAGCGGGGTTAACTCGCCCGGCCCAGGTAAGAGCCCGGTGGTGCCGCTTCAAGCCAGGCCAGGAAGCCGGTGAGCGCCGCTTCGCCCATGGCCAGGTCCACGGTGCCCGGGCGCTCGGCGATCCGGCAGCGCACCACCACCGTCTCCTCGCCCAGGCTGGCCACCTCGGCCGGCTCGGCCGCCCGCCGGGACAGCACCACCAGCGTCTGACGGCTGAACACTTTGTTGGGCCGGAGCAGGAAGCCGAACACCTGGAACCAGCTCAGCTCATCTGGCTGGTAGCCGGCCACGCCCAGGCGCCAGGGGCCGCCCGGCATCCGCAGCGCGCACTCCACCGTGCCGCCGCCCCGTTCCAGGAGGTACCGGCGCAGCGTGATGCCGATGGCCAGCAGCACCACCACGACCAGGAAGACAGCGAAGATCCAGGCCGCATCGAAGGCCAGGTCTCCGCTCATCCCGGGGCCCCGCGCGGCCCGGTCAGGAACCGTCGCCGGCGGCGCGCAACCGGGCCCGGGAGTACTTCACCTCTACCGTCTCTTCCTCGCCCGCGCCGGCCTCGCTGGCCGACGCGTCGAGCTCGGCCCGCACCGCGGCCTGGTCCACCTGGCTGCCCAGCTCCGCATGCCGGGCCAGGATCGACACCCGGTCATCGTGCACCGACAGGAAGCCGCTGCTCACCGCGGCCCGCACCTCACCCGACCCGGCCGAGCCGGCTGAGCCCTGCTCCGGGTCGAGGACCCGCACCACGCTGCCCTCGACCAGGATGCCGAGCACGTCGGGGTGCGAGGTCAGGATGCCGACGTCACCTTCCAGCGTCTTGGCGATGACCATGCGGGCGTGGCCGGACCAGATCTCGCCGTCCGGCACGACCAGCTCAACGCGGAGGCTCACTGGCGCTCCAGTTCCGCTGCCTTCTTCTCCAGGTCCTCGACCCCGCCGACCATGAAGAACGCCTGCTCGGGCAGGTTGTCGTACTTGCCCTCGGTGAGCGCCTTGAACGAGGAGATGGTCTCGCTGAGCGGCACGAACACGCCTGGCTGCCCGGTGAACTGCTCGGCCACGAACATCGGGTGGGACAGGAACCGCTCGATGCGCCGCGCCCGGCGGACGGTGACCTGGTCTTCCTCGGACAGCTCGTCGATGCCGAGCAGCGCGATGATGTCCTGCAGCTCCTGGTAGCGCTGCAGGATCCGGAGCACCTCACGGGCCACGTCGTAGTGCTCCTGGCCGACGTACTTGGCGTCCAGGATGCGGGAGGTGGAGGCGAGCGGGTCCACCGCCGGGAAGATGCCCTTCTCGGTGATGGCCCGGGACAGTGCGGTGGTCGCGTCCAGGTGGGCGAACGTGGTGGCCGGGGCCGGGTCGGTGTAGTCGTCCGCGGGCACGTAGATCGCCTGCATCGAGGTGATCGAGTGACCGCGGGTCGAGGTGATCCGCTCCTGCAGCTGGCCCATCTCGTCGGCCAGCGTGGGCTGGTAGCCCACCGCCGACGGCATCCGGCCCAGCAGCGTGGACACCTCCGAGCCGGCCTGGGTGAACCGGAAGATGTTGTCGATGAACAGCAGCACGTCCTGGCCCTGCACATCGCGGAAGTACTCGGCCATGGTCAGCGCGGCCAGGCCGACCCGCAGCCGGGTGCCCGGCGGCTCGTCCATCTGGCCGAACACCAGCGCGGTGTCGTTGATGACGCCGGATTCGGTCATCTCCACGAACAGGTCGTTGCCCTCACGGGTCCGCTCGCCCACCCCGGCGAAGACGGAGACGCCGCCGAAGTTCTTGGCCACCCGGGTGATCATCTCCTGGATGAGCACCGTCTTGCCCACGCCCGCGCCGCCGAACAGGCCGATCTTGCCGCCCTGCACGTACGGGGTGAGCAGGTCGAGCACCTTGATGCCGGTCTCCAGGATCTGGGTCCGCGGCTCCAGCTGGTCGAACGGCGGCGGATCACGGTGGATCCCCCACCGCTCGGTGATCTTTAGCGACCCCGTGTCCACGTCCAGGGCCTGGCCGAGCACGTTCCACACGTGCCCCTTGACGACGTCGCCGACCGGCACCTCGAGCGGGCCGCCAATGTCGGTCACCTCGGCCCCACGGACCAGCCCGTCGGTCGGCTGCATCGAGATGGCGCGCAGCGTGTTGTCACCCAGATGCTGCTCGACCTCCATGGTCAGCGTCTTGGTCTCGCCGCCCAGCGTGACGTCCACCTGCAGCGCGTTGTAGATGTTGGGCATCTCCTCAGTAGCGAACTCGACGTCCACCACGGGCCCGATGATGCGCGCCACCCGGCCGGTCTCGGCGGCCTGGGCCTCGCCACCGGAGGCGGGGTTTTCGACGGTTGCGGTCATGACGGCACTCACTCTTTCCCTGCGACGCTCTCGGCCAGCGCGTTGGCGCCGCCGACGATTTCGCTGATTTCCTGGGTGATCTCGGCCTGGCGGGCTTTGTTGGCCTCCAGGGTGAACTGCTCGACCAGTTCGTTAGCGTTGTCCGTGGCCGACTTCATGGCCCGGCGCCGGGCCGCGATCTCCGCCGCCGCCGATTCCAGCAGCGCCTGGTAGATCCGACTCTCCACGTACCAGGGCAGCAGCGCGTCCAGCACCACCTGCGGCGACGGCTCGAACTCGTACAGCGGCAGCGGGCCGTCGGCCGGCTGCTCAGTGGTGTCCTCGATGACCAGCGGGATGATCCGGCGGACCACCGCGTTCTGGGTCAGCATCGAGACGAACTCGGTGTAGACGAGGTGGATCTCGTCCACCCCACCCTCGCTGGCCGGCTTGTTGAACGCCTCGAACAGCGTGTTGGTGATCTCGGTGGCGTTGACGTCCCGTGGCACCTCGGAGAAGCCGTGCCACTCCCCCTCGGTCTCGATGCCGCGGAACCGGTGCCAGGCGATGCCCTTGGTCCCGGACACGAAAGTGACCGGCTCGACCCCCTGGTCCCGGAGCAGCGTGCGCAGCCGCTGCGCCTCGCGCAGCACGTTCGCGTTGTAGCCGCCGGCGAAGCCGCGGTCGCTGGTCAGAATCAGGATCGCGGCCCGTTCCGGGTGCTCCGGCTCACGGATCAGCGGGTGGTCGATCTGCGGTGACCGGCTGACCACCGCCTCGACCGCCTGGGTCACCTCGCGGGCATACGGTCCGGCGGCGCGGACCCGTGCCTGCGCCTTGATGATCCGGGACGCCGCGATCAGCTCCTGGGCACGGGTGATCTGGGCAATGGACTGGATACCCCGGATCCGTTGCCTGATGGCGCGAAGCTGTCCTGCCATGGTTAGCCTTCCGCCTAGCCTGGCTCGCCGGCGGCGGCGCCGTCGTCCTGTTTTTTCTCCGGCTGCCTCCGCCGGGCCACTGTCTCCTGGCCGACCTCCCCCTCGGCCATCGGCTTGACCTCCTCGTCCTCCGGCGACAGCAGCCCGCCGCCGGTGGTCTCGAACGTCTGCCGGAACTCCTCGACCGCCTCCTTCAGCGCGCCGGCCGTGTCGTCGGACAGCTGCTGGGTCTCCCGGATCGCCTGGTAGATCCCGGGCTGGTTGCGCTGCACGTAGTCGAGGAAGTCGCTCTCGAACCGGCCGACGTCCTCCAGTGGCACGTCGTCCAGGTAACCGCTGGTGCCTACCCAGATGGACGCCACCTGCCGCTCCACCGGGAACGGGCTGTACTGCGGCTGCTTGAGCAGTTCGGTCAGCCGCGCGCCCCGGTCCAGCTGGGCCCGGGAGACCGCGTCCAGGTCAGACGCGAACGACGCGAACGACTCCAGGTCCCGGTACTGGGACAGCGCCAGCTTGATGCCGCCGGCCACCTTCTTCATCGCCTTGATCTGCGCGTCACCGCCGACCCGGGACACCGACCGGCCGACGTTGATGGCCGGCCGGACACCGGAGTTGAACAGGTCGGTCTCCAGGAAGATCTGCCCGTCGGTGATCGAGATGACGTTGGTCGGGATGTACGCGGAGATGTCGTTGGCTTTGGTCTCCACGATGGGCAGCCCGGTCAGCGAGCCGCCGCCCATCTCCTTGGACAGCTTGGCGCACCGCTCCAGCAGCCGCGAGTGCAGGTAGAACACGTCGCCCGGGTAGGCCTCGCGGCCCGGCGGCCGGCGCAGCAGCAGCGAGATCGTCCGGTACGCCTCGGCCTGCTTGGACAGGTCGTCGAACACGATCAGCACGTGCTGGCCCTGGTACATCCAGTGCTGGCCGAGGGCCGAGCCGGTGTACGGGGCCAGGTACTTCTGCCCGGACGGGTCGGAGGCGGGCGCGACCACGATCGTGGTGTACTCCATCGCGCCGTTGTCCTCGAGCGACTGGCGCACCTGGGCGGTGGTCGAGCCCTTCTGGCCGATCGCCACGTAGATGCACTTGACCTGGCGGGCCGGGTCCCCGGACTCCCAGTTGTCCCGCTGGTTGATGATCGAGTCGATGGCGATCGCGGTCTTGCCGGTCTGCCGGTCACCGATGATCAGCTCACGCTGGCCGCGGCCGATCGGGGTGATCGCGTCGATCGCCTTGATCCCGGTCTGCAATGGCTCGTTCACCTTGCTGCGCTGCACCACCGAGGGCGCCTGCAGCTCCAGCTCACGGAGCGTGGTATCGGTGATGTCGCCTTTGCCGTCCAGCGGGTTGCCCAGCGGGTCCACCACCCGGCCGAGAAAGTTGTCGCCGACCGGGACGGACAGCACCTCGCCGGTCCGCCGGACCTGCATGCCCTCGTCGACCTTGGTGAAGTCACCCAGGATGACGACGCCGATCTCGCGCTCGTCAAGGTTCAGCGCCAGGCCGCGGATCCCGCCCGGGAACTCGAGCAGTTCGCTCGACATCGCGGAGGGCAGCCCCTCGACGCGCGCGATGCCATCTCCGGCCTCGGCGACGATGCCGATCTCTTCCCTAGACGCCCCGTCCGGCTCGTACGCCTGGACGAAGCTCGCCAGCGCGTCCCGGATCTCTTCGGGCCGGATTGTCAGCTCCGCCATGGTCCTCGTGTCTCTCTGTAGTTCGGTATTTCAGGTCTGTTGGTGCCGGCTGGCTGGCTCCGCACGGCGCAAGCGGTCAGGCGGCCAGCTTCCGCCGCAGCGCCGCGAGCCGGCTCGCCACGCTGCCGTCGATGAATTCATCCCCGATACGGACGGATATGCCACCTAGCACACCAGGATCAACCAGGACGTCAAGGTGGATGTCGTGGCCGAACGCCGCGGCCAGCGCGGTGGCCAGCCGGTCCCGCTCGCTTCGGCTGAGTGGCACCGCGACCCGGACCACCGCGATCAGCCGCTGCCGCCACTCCGCCACCAGGCGCGAGTACTCGGTCAGGCTCGTGTCCAGGCTACGTCCTCGCGGGTGCACCGCGGCCTGGGTGACCAGGCGCAGCGTGGTGTCAGTCACCTTGCTGGCCAGCAGGGTGTCCAGCAGCTGGCGCTTGAGTTCAGCCGGGGCCACCGGGCTGGACAGCGCGGCCCGCAGCTGCGGGTTGCCCCCCACCAGCTGGCCGAACCGGAACAGTTCGTCTTCCACGTCGTCGAGCTGGTGCGTCTCACTGGCGGCGGCCGCCGCGGCCAGCACGGCGAGCTGCTCGGTGGCGGTGGCCAGGTCGGCCGGCGAAGACCAGCGCGCCCCGGCCAGCTTGCCCAGCAGGTCCACCGCGGCCGGACTGACTTTGCCCTGGAGCAGGCCCTCGGCCAGCCTGGTCCGGGCGGCCGCCGGACGGGTCGGGTCGGTCAGCGCCCGGCGCAGCGGGGGCTGCGCGCCGAGCAGCGTCACGAACGCGAACAGCTCATCGCTGAGCCCGGCCGCCATGCCCGGCTCGTGTACCGCGGCGACCAGCCAGTCCCGGGCCTCGCTGAGCGACGCCCGGCTAGCTCCGCGCATGCTCGCCCCCGGCGCTCTCCGTCTCCAGGTCATCGAGGAACCGCTCGACGATGCGCCGCTGCCGGGCCTCGTTCTCCAGCGACTCGCCAACCACCCGGCTGGCCAGCTCGACGGCCATCGTGCCGACCTCGTTGCGCAGCGAGTTGATGGCCTGCTGGCGGTCGGCCTCGATCTGCGCGTGCGCTGCCTCGACCAGGCGGCGGCGTTCCGCCTCACCCTGCTCGCGCATTTCCGCGATGATCTGGGCGCCCTCCTCGCGGGCCTTCTCCCGGAGCCGGCCGGCCTCCTGCCGGGCCTCGGCCAGTTGCTGCCGGTACTCGGCCAGCACCCGGTCCGCCTCGGCCTGCATGTCCTCGGCCTTCTGGATCCCGCCCTCGATCGCCTCGGTACGGGCGGTCAGGGTCTGCTGGATCCGCGGCATCAGCACCCGGTACAGCACGCCGAAGACGATCAGGAACGCGATCGCCCCAATGATCAGCTCCGGCAGCTCCGGCACGAGCGGGTTCGACGGCGGCTCGACCGGTGTCGCGGCGAGGGGAATCACTGCCCGCCCTCCTGTCTGGACGACATCACGTGACCACGCTGCAGGTCAGCCTGCGGCATGGAAGATGAACGGCACCACGATGCCGATCAGGGCGAGCGCTTCGGTCAGCGCGAAGCCGATGTACATGTTGGACTGGATCAGGCCGCGCGCCTCCGGCTGCCGGGCCATCGCCTCGACGCCGTGGCCGAAGATCAGGCCGATGCCGATACCGGGGCCGATAGCCGCGAGACCGTAGGCCACCGCGCCGAAGTTGATGATGAATTGCTGAGGGCTACTCGAGGCGGCCAGCACGTGATGTGCGACGTCAAGCATGTACGCATTCCTTTTCCATCAGGCCGGCCGTCTGAGCCGGCGATTGTGGGCTCGTGGCGCGCGCGCCCTGTGGCGTGCGCCGCCGTCCTGCGCCGGGGTGGGTCATGTCAGTGCCCCGCTTCCAGCGAACCGCCGATGTACTGGGCGGTCAGGATGGTGAAGATGAACGCCTGCAGCGCCTGGATCAGTAGCTCGAACGCGGTGATCACGATCGTGAGGACGAACGAGGTCACGCTGAACAGCAGGCCGATGCTCAGGCTGAGCAGGTACCAGGTGGCCAGGGTGAAGATGAGCAGCAGCAGGTGCCCGGCGAACATATTGGCGAACAGCCGGACGGCCAGGGTGAACGGCCGGACCAGCACGTACTGCAGGATCTCCACCGGCGCGAGGATGACCAGGATGCCGGCGGGCACGTCCTTCGGGATCATGTTCGCGAAGTAACCGCCCAGGCCCTGGTGCTTGATGCCGAGGTAGGTGTAGGTGCCGTAGACCATCAGCATCAGCGCGGCCGGGAACGCGATCTGCGACATCGGCGGGTACTGCGCGACCGGGATGACCTCCATCAGGTTCATCGCCCAGATGAAGAAGAACAGTGCGACCAGGAACGGCAGGTAACCGTCGCCGCGCTTGCCCATCATCGGGCGCAGGATCTGGTCCCGGACGAACGTGATGCCCAGCTCGCCGATGTTCTGCACGCCGCGCGGCACCAGCTTGGGCTTGGCGAACGCGGCCCAGAAGAACCACACCACGGCCACCATGGCGACCAGGGTCAGCAGCATCGGCTTGGTGAACGCGAAGCCGCCGATCCGGAAGAACGGGATGAACTCGTAGGTGTTGCTGCCTGGGCCGTACCCGGGCGCCGGATACCCGCAGTGCGTTGAGGAGAAAACGTGGCTGTTGATCTCCGTGCACTTGACCACGGCCAGAGCCGCGACGTCACCAGCCACGCTGGCCTCCTGCAACGCCCGGTAGCGCGTAGGTGCATTGGTGTATTCCTCGCTTCTGACCTGGCGGCGGCCACCGAAACATCGCCGCAGCCGGCCGTGTCATACCGGCCGGCCCGCGGGTTGCCGCTCAGGATCTCCCGTACTTGTACACGATGCCCCCAATGGCCACCAGCAGGCCGGCCAGGGCGCCCAGCGGGATGAGCAGGCTGATGTGCGTCAGCGTGGCCAGCAGCCAGCCGAGCAGCCCGTATGCCAGCATCCCGGAGATGAGGTAGCTGAAAATGGTCCAGCCGGCGTTGTCCGGCGGCGGCCCGGCCGGGCGCGTGGCCCGCTTGGCCCACTTCATCGCGGCGGCTGCGGAGGGTGGCCTGAGCTACGGGCCGCGATCCGCCGTCCGGGAGCGAGATGTGCGCCACGCGTCACCGTTCCCCGTCCGGTTCCACGTACAGCACTTTGAGCTTCATCGACACGATCACCTGGGCGAAGGTCCAGACCAGCACGCACACGATGGCGGTCAGGCCGAACAGCTTCCCGTTGAACGCGGTGGTGCTGCTGAACTTGGCCGACAGGAAGATGAGCACCAGGATCTTGATCGTGAAGCTGGTTATCGCCGCGATCATCATGGCCTGCGGGCTGACCTTGGCCGCCCGCCACACGGCGGTGATGCTGATCGCGAAGAATATGGCCACCAGGGCGACGCCGAGTAGGCTGCCGGTCAGGCCTTTGGTCCCGCCGATAATCGTGCTGAGCACCACCATAATCAGCGCAGCCCCGGCCGTGATCACGGCAGAACGCCGCGCGATCGGGCCGTAGCTCGCCAGCATCTTAGGTGGCTCCGAAGGGCTCGACAGGAGGACTCTTGACTCGGGGTTCCGCTGGCCCGCCTCCTGCACGGCACCAGCCAGGGACCATGTTGCCGCCGCGGCGGAACAAATGCCCCGCCGGGTTAGCGAAACTTATCACGGGCCCCTCACTCACCCTCGAGTGACTGCTCGTGAAAGATATCACAAGCTCCTTGGCCCGGGCTTTACCAGGGTCCCCCCTGTGATGAACGTTACGTGATTTCTCATTGCCGCGCATGTCCGGCCGAACCGGCATACCTCCGCCGGTCAGCCGAACCGCCACGGCAGCAGGGGTTCCTGCGCCTCGGGATAGTCGCCTGGCCAGGCCGGACGGCCGGCCTCGGGCGGCTGCTGCGGGTCCGCCTCGCTCTCTGCTGGCCCGGCCGGCGGCGCGTCCCAGCGTGACCCGGCCGGGCCCGTCCCAGGGTGGCCGGACTGGGCTGGCTGCTCCGTTCCCGCCGTTCCCGCCGTTCCCGGCCTGCCCCGGCGCCGCGCCAGACAATCCTTCTCTTGAACGCCCATCCCGCCCACTCAGCCCGCCCAGGCCCGCGGCCGCCGCGGTGTGCGAGTCAGGAGTGGGGTAGGGGGCGGGTGAGTCATACCGGGACGGCGCGCGGTAGGGATCGGGCGCCCGGTACCCGGCCGAGGTGTCGTACCCAGCCGGGCTGTCGTAACCAGCCCGGGTGTCGTAGCTAGGCGGGGTGTCGTAGCTAGGCGGGGTGTCGTAACCAGCCCGGGTGTCGTAGCTAGGCGGGGTGTCGTAGCCAGGCGGGGTGTCGTAACCAGCCGGGCCGGTGCGGGCAGGGTCGGTGGCCGACCGGGCCGGCCCTGGCTGCCCAGGCCCTGGGCGTGCGGGCGCCGGGTTGGCCGGCCCGGAGTTTGACCGCACTGGGTTCGACGGCACTGGGTTCGACGGCACTGGGTTCGACGGCACTGGGTTCGACGGCGGGTTCGACGGCACTGGGTTCGACGGCACTGGGTTCGACGGCACTGGGTTCGACGGCACTGGGTTGGTCTGCATGGGGCGGGCCGCTGCTGGGTGGGCCAGCGCTGGGTTGACCGGCCCTCGGTTGGGCGGCACCGGGCTGGCCGGTCCCCGGTTAGCCGGCACTGGGCCAGCCGACCCGGCGTTAGCCGGCACTGGGCCAGCCGGCCCGGCGTTGACCGGCACTGGGCCAGCCCGGCCGCCGGGCGCCGGGCTGGCCGCGGCGGGCACCGGCCGCGATCCGCGGCGCCGGCCCCACGGCCGCAGCCGCGGCATGGTCATCCAGAGCAGGACCAGGAACCCGGCCAGCGTGACGACGCCCAGCACCGGGAGCTTGGTGCGGATGATCGACAGCAGCACGACGGTGCCGGCGAACAGGGTCGCCCACAGGTACATGATGAGCACGCTGGTCCGGTGCGAGTGCCCGATGTCCAGCAGCCGGTGGTGCAGGTGCTTCTTGTCCGCCTGCCACGGCGACTGCCCGGCCCGGGTCCGCCGGACCACGGCCAGCAGCAGGTCGACGTACGGGATGAGCAGGATCGTGGCGGGCAGCAGCAGCGGCAGGATCTCCGGGAACCGGTTGACCGTGCCCCCGCCGTACGCGGCCGGCGTGGTCAGCGTGTTCGGGTCCAGCGAGGCCAGGCTGGAGATGGGCACGTAGGCCAGCAGCAGGCCGAGCAGCATGGCCCCGGTGTCGCCGAGGAAGATCCGGGCCGGGTGGAAGTTGTGCGGCAGGAAGCCCAGGCACACCCCGGCCAGCACGGCCGAGGCCAGCGCCGGGTCGGTCTGCTCGCTCAGCCCCAGCCGCTTGGCCAGCGTGTAGTAGTACACGTAGAAGGCGGCCGCGCCGATCCCGACGATCCCGGTGGCCAGCCCGTCCAGCCCGTCGATGAAGTTGACCGCGTTGATGGTCAGCGCGACGATCAGGATGGTCAGCGCGGTCTGCTGATCCGGGCTCAGCCCCAGCGTGCCGCCGCCGGGCAGCGGCAGCCAGCCAACCACCGCGCCGCTCCAGACCAGGATCGCGCCGGCCCCGATCTGGCCGACCAGCTTGGTCAGCGCGCTCAGCCCCCAGCGGTCGTCCACCACGCCCATCAGCACCACGACGGCGCCGGCCAGCAGCAGCCCGCTGCCCACCCGGGTGCCGGCGAACACGCCGCTGAGCGGGAACATCCGGGATGCGACCAGCAGGGCGGCGGCGACGCCGCCGAAGATGGCCAGCCCGCCCATTTCCGGCACGGGCTCGGTGTGCACGTCCCGCGCCCGGGGCTCGTGCCAGGCCCCGAACCAGATAGCGAGCTTACGGACCAGCGGGGTGAGCAGGTAGGTCACGGCCGCCGCGACCAGTACCGTGAGGCCGTACTCCTTCATCCCGGCTCACCTGGCTTGCCTGATTGGCTGTCCATCAGCAATTAACTCTAGAGCACTTGACCGGGGGGTTCAGGAGCAGCGCCGTTCTGGCCGTCCGTTAACTCGCCGTCCGATTCGCCCGCCTCGCCCGGTACGCCTGCCACCCTACCCGGTTCGCTCTCCGAAGAATCCGCGGCGCTCTCCGAAGAATCCACGGCGGTGTCCGAAGAATCCGCGGCGCTGTCCGGGGTGCCCGGCTCGTCGGTAGTGACCGGATCTGGGCGCTCGCCAGGATCGGGCGCGTACGCGTCGCCGTCCACCAGCGGGACGACCTCGCGGAGCCGGTCGGGCGGGATGGCGCCGGGCCGGAGCAGCCTCGGCACCGACCCGGTCAGGTCCACGATGGTGGACGGCACATCGCCGGTGCAGGGCCCGCCGTCCAGGTAGACCGCCACGCTTTCGCCGAGCTGCTCCTCCGCCGCTTCGACGCTGGTCGGCACGGCCTCCGCGGCGGCATACTCGCGCACTGGTCACCACCAGCGGGCCGGTCTTCTTGAGCAGGCCGAGCGCGACGTGGTGCAGCGGCATCCGGACCCCGACCGTGCCCTGGGTCTCGCCGATGTCCCAGACCAGGGTCGGGCTGGACCTGAAGATCAGGGTCAGCGGCCCGGGCCAGAACTCGTCGATCAGGTCCTTGCCTATCTCGCTGAGCTCCTGGACCAGCGCGATGGCCGCGCGGACCGTGCCAACCATGACCGGCGGCGGCATGTCCCGGCCCTGCCCCTTGGCGGCCAGCAGCCGGTCCACCGCGACCGGGTCGAACGCCTCGGCCGCGATCCCGTACAGCGTGTCGGTCGGCATGACCACCAGCTGGCCGCGGCGCAGCGCGGCTTGCGCCTCCTGCAGCCCCTCGGCCAGCTGTGCCGGGTCGCTGCAGTCAAACCGTTGGCTCATGGGCGTTCATCCTCCCACCTCTGCGGACCCGGCCAGACCGCGGTGACGAACCGGTCCCGGCCGGCCAGGTCACGGTGGTTGCGGGTGTCCCGCCAGCCCCGTTCCTCGGCGAAGGCCCAGTACACCGCCGCGCCCTGCGGGGCGCCGTGTTCCACCGCGACGATGCCGTCGGCACGCAGCAGCCGCCGCGCGACCTGCTCCACGACCTTGACCGCGTCCATGCCGTCGGTACCACCCCACAGCGCGGTAGCCGGGTCGTACTCGCCGACCTCCGGCGGGACCGCGGCTCCCCACGGAATATACGGCGGGTTGCTGACCACTAGATCCACCGCGCCGTCCAGGTCACGCAGCGCGCTGCCGAAGTCCTCGGCATGCAGCGTCACCCGGCCCGCGGTGTGCGGCGCGGCGTCCGCGCACCGCTCGACGTTGCGCTGCGCCCAGCTGCGGGCCAGCGGGTCCACCTCGACCGCGTGCACCCGGGACCGCGGCACCTCCTGCGCGATGGCCAGCGCGATCGCGCCGGACCCGGTGCCCAGGTCGGCGACCAGCGGCTCGGTCACGTCCATCTCGCGCAGCCGGTCGATCACCCAGCCGGCCATCACCTCGGTCTCCGGCCGGGGCACGAACACACCCGGCCCCACCTCGAGGTCCAGGTACCGGAAATAGGCATGCCCGGTGATGTGCTGCAGCGGCTCGCGCGCCTCGCGGCGGGCTATCTCATCCCAGAACTGGGGGTTGAACTCGGCATCTTTGACCTGGTGCAGCTCGGTCCGCGGCACGCCGTGCACGTGCGCCGCTATCTGCTCCGCATCTGACCGCGGCGAATCCACACCGGCTTCAGCCAGCCTGGACGAAGCGACCGCAATTTCGTTCAAAAGCAAAGTCATCCGGCACCCCGTGCCAGCCGGTGCGGCGTGACCAGCTCAGCTGGCATCCGACGCTGCCGCCCGCTCGGAGCGGTCCGCGTCAATCAGCGCGGAGATGACCGCGTCCAGGTCGCCGTCGATGACATGGTCCAGGTTGTACGCCTTGTAACCGACCCGGTGGTCGGAGATGCGGTTCTCCGGGAAGTTGTACGTCCGCACCCGCTGCGACCGGTCCACCTCTTTGACCTGGCTGCGCCGCTCGGCCGAGGCCTGTGCGTCGGCGTCGGCTTGCGCCTGGGCCAGCAGCCGGGCGCGGAGGATGCGCATCGCCTGTTCCTTGTTCTGCAGCTGGCTCTTCTCGTTCTGGCAGGACACCACGATGCCGGTCGGCTTGTGCGTGATGCGCACCGCTGAGTCGGTGGTGTTCACGCTCTGGCCGCCCGGGCCGGACGACCGGTACACGTCCACTCGCAGGTCGTTGGGGTCGATGGTGATCTCGACGGGGTCGGCCTCCGGCATGACCAGCACGCCCGCGGCCGAGGTGTGGATCCGTCCCTGCGATTCGGTGACCGGGACGCGCTGCACCCGGTGCACGCCGCCCTCGTACTTGAGCCGGGACCAGACTCCGTCGGGCCCGCTCTTGCCGCCGGACTTGACCGCGACCGTGACATCCTTGTAGCCGCCCAGGCCGGTCATGGTCGAGTCGAGCACCTCGGTCTTCCAGCCCTGGCGCTCGGCGTAGCGCAGGTACATGCGCAGCAGGTCCCCGGCGAATAGGGCGGACTCCTCGCCGCCCTCACCCGCCTTGACTTCGAGGATCACGTCCTTGCCGTCGCTGGGATCCCGGGGGGCGAGGAACTCGTTCAGCTGGTCCTCGAGCTCGGCCCGGTGCTGGTCCAGCTGCTCCGCCTCGGCCGCGAATGACGGGTCCTCGCTGGCCAGCTCGCGCGCGGTGGCCTCGTCGGCGGACGTCTGCTGCCACTCGCGGTAGGTCTCGACGATCGGCGAGAGCTCGCCGTAGCGCCGGGACAGTGCCCGGGCGCGCTCGGGGTCGGCATGCACCGCAGCGTCCGCGAGCGTGCGCTCCAGGTCCGCGTGCTCCGCCGCCAGCTCACCGAGCCGGTCGAACACCGTCGTCCTCCTCTAGGTTGATCGCTGATCGTGCCCTAAACGGACGATCACCGTGCCGCGACCGCATGGCTGTGCCACGCCGTCCCAGCACGGTGACCGGGTTGAAGCTACTTGGAGCCCGCTGCCTTCTTGCCGAACCGGCGCTCGAACCGGGCCACCCGGCCGCCGGTGTCGAGGATCTTCTGCTTGCCGGTGTAGAACGGGTGGCAGTTGGAGCAGATGTCGGCGTGGATCACGCCGCTCTTGGCCGTGCTCCGGGTGGTGAACGTGCTCCCGCAGGTGCAGGTCACCTCGGTCACCACATAGTCAGGGTGAATACCTGGCTTCACTTCGCTACTCCTAGCTCTGGCGGTCGCCGGGTCGCCGGGCGGGCACTGCCGCCGGCGTGAACCGGTACCGCGCTATTGGTGCTATCAGTGTGCCAGACCCTGCAACGTACTGCGGGGCCTGGAGATTCCCTGGCTAGCTGCGGTCCTGGCCGACCGTGGTCTTCTGCACGTGCAGCAGGAACTCGGCGTTGCTCTTGGTCTCCTTCATCCGCTCCATGAGCACTTCGAGGGCCTGCTGTGGCTCCAGCGCGTGCAGCACCCGGCGCAGCTGCCAGACGATGCGCAGCTCCTCCGGCGTCATCAGGATCTCCTCCTTGCGGGTGCCGGAGGCATCCACGTCAATCGCCGGGAAGATCCGCTTGTCGGCCAGCTCGCGGCGCAGCCGCAGCTCCATGTTGCCGGTGCCCTTGAACTCCTCGAAGATGACCTCGTCCGCGCGGGATCCGGTCTCGATCAGCGCGGTGGCCAGGATGGTCAGCGAGCCGCCGTGCTCGATGTTCCGCGCCGCGCCGAAGAACCGCTTCGGCGGGTATAGCGCGGTGGAGTCCACACCACCGGACATGATCCGGCCGCTGGCTGGCGCGGCCAGGTTGTACGCGCGGCCCAGCCGGGTGATCGAGTCCAGCAGCACGACCACGTCGTGGCCCATCTCCACCAGGCGCTTGGCCCGCTCGATGGCCAGCTCGGCCACTGTGGTGTGGTCTTCGGCCGGGCGGTCGAACGTGGAGTGGATCACCTCGCCCTTGACCGAGCGCTGCATGTCGGTGACTTCCTCAGGCCGCTCGTCCACCAGGACGACCATGAGGTGGCACTCCGGGTTGTTCTTGGTGATCGCGTTCGCGATGGCCTGCAGGATCATCGTCTTGCCTGCCTTGGGCGGCGACACGATGAGGCCGCGCTGGCCCTTGCCGATCGGGCTGACCAGGTCCATGATCCGCGTGGTCAGCACGCCGGGGTCGGTCTCCAGCCGGAGCCGGTCCTGCGGGTACAGCGGAACCAGCTTGGCGAAGTCCGGGCGGCCGCGGGACTGCTCCGGGTCCAGCCCATTGATCTTGTCCAGGCGGACCAGGGCGTTGAACTTCTCCCGGCGCTCGCCCTCGCGTGGCTGCCGGACCGCGCCCTCGATCACGTCGCCCTTGCGCAGCCCGTGCCGGCGCACCTGGGACAGTGACACGTACACGTCGTTGGAGCCGGGCAGGTACCCGGTGGTCCGGATGAAGCCGTAGTTGTCCAGCACATCCAGGATGCCGGCGATCGGGATGAGCACGTCATCCTCGGCGATGACCGGCTCGGCCTCGCCGCCGCTACCCCGCTCGCGGCGCCGGTTGCGGTTGCGGAAGCGGTCCCGGTTGCGCCGGCGGCCCGACCCGTCGTCGTCGTCGCGGTCCATCATCTGCCCGCCACGCTGGCCGCCGTCCCGCTGGCCGCCGGTGTCCCGGCCACCGTTGTCCCGGCCACCGTCGCGCTGGGCGCTGCTGTCCCGGCCGCTGTTGTCCCGGCCGCTGTTGTCCCGGCCGCCGTCGCGCTGGCCGCCGTCCCGCTGCTCGCCGCCGTCCGCGGCGCGGGCCTGGTCCTCCCGGCGCCCGTTGCGCCGCCGGTCACGCCGCTGCCCGCCGTCACCCTGCTGCCCGCCGTCCCCGCGGCCACCGCCCTCGGCCTGGCCGTTCCGGCCCGCCTCGGCGGCCTCCTGCGCACCGAACGCGAGCTGGCCGTCCCCGGCCGGGCCACGGCCATCCTGTCCCTGGGCGGGGCCACCGGCCTGCGCACCCGAACGGGACCCGTCTCGCTGCGCCTCGCGCGCTGTCGCGGCTGCTTCCTGCGCCGGCACAGATGCGTGCCCGGCGTCGCCCAGAGCGGGCTGAGTAGGTGTGTCTGACTCCATGGCGTCCTGCTCACGCTGGCGAGGTGCGCCGGCTCCCGCAGACGCGCCACGCTGGACTGAGTTGTCGTATGCCCCGCTCCCGTCGCCAGCCGGCGAGCCAGCGGCCTGCTGGCCGTTGACAGACTCGCCGCCCTGCTGGCGGTGGCCGGCTCCGCCGTCCTGCCGCGATGGCGCCGAAGCGGTGTAGGCGGCACCGCCTGCCTGCCTGGCCTGGATGGCTTCGACGAGCTGGCCCTTGCGCATCCGGCCCGTGCCGGTGATGCCCATCTCCTGGGCGATCCGCTGCAGATCGGCCAACTTCATGCCAGACAGCCCGGAACCGCCGCGGCGGGTGGGCTTGTCGGTCACCGTCTCACCGGCGGGGGTAACCGCACCCGACGGGCCGCTGCCCGGTCCCGGCGGGGACGCCTCAGGAGTGCCCGAGGAGCCGGTGAAGAGTTCGGTGGTGTCGCTCACGAGGGGTCCTTCCCAGGGAGCGGGCTCCGGCCGCGCGTGCGGCCGGTTCACCCGGTGTCACGACCCGGCGAATCGGCCGGGCCAAGGTACTGCAGTTTTGCTACGCCCGTATTGCCGGGGCGCGGGCTGTCGCCTGTTCCTCGTTCCGGCAACCGTGGGGCTAACCCGGATTCCATGGCCAGGGCAGGGGTTTCGGAACGAGCCCAGACGACTGGGGTAGCCCGCCCTGGCACTCCGTCCGCTTCCGGCTCATCACAACCGCCCCGTGTTCGTTGTACGCGGAGGGGAAGAGGTGACCCACAAAGTTGACGGAGCGTCACTGACCCCGCCCGGCCGTAAGGCCGGTCAGGCGGCAAGTGACGGGCGAGCACCTGACCCCTTGGCGGGGTATCTGGTGCAGTGCCTACCTTAACACTAGGAGCGCCCACAGCATTCCCTCGGCACCGGTCCGTGTGTCGTAGACGACCCTGGCCAGCCACACGGCAATATCCCGTACGGCTCGCCTGAGGCAGGTGTGCTGGGCGTCCGGAAGCCAGGCGGCTGGGAGCCGGGCGTCCGGGTGCGCTTGCCGCGCGCTGTCTCAGGAACGTTCGGCCGGCACGGCGGTCTGGAGGGTTGCACCTTGCCGGTCGATGTCCAGGGGGCTTATACGCCATCCGATACCCGTTTCAGCAGCAATTGAATCCACCAGGTCAGGCCCAGGATTGCGGCCGTCCACGGTGAGCGCGAGCACGGCCGGGCCGGCCCCGGACACGGTGGCCGCCACCCCGGCCGCACGCAGCCGGCCGAGCAGGTCGGCGGTCGGCGGCATGACGTCGGCGCGGTAACCCTGATGCAGGTAGTCCTGGGTCGCGTCGAACAGCACCGACGGATCCCGGGTGAGCGCGGCGACCAGAAGTGCGCTGCGCGCCGAGTTCGCGGCCGCGTCCCGGTGCGGCACCGTCGCGGGCAGCGCGCCGCGGGCGGTGGCCGTGGGCAGGCCCTGCGGCGGAACGCACAGTACCGGGCGGATCTCCTCAAGCACCGGCAGCCGGATCATCCGGGGCGTGGCCGGCCGGGCGCCGTCCGGGGCGGTCCGCTGAGTGCCGTCGAGGGCGGCCGGCTGGACGCCGTCCGGAACGGCCCGCTGGGCGCCGTCCGGGGCGGCCCGCTGGGCGCCACCGCCCGGCCCGGCCGGGTCCGCCATCCACGCGATCGTCAGGCTGCCGTGCAGGCACGCCGCCACGTTGTCCGGATGTCCCTCCAGGTCCGTGGCCAGCTCCAGCACAGCCCGGTCCGGCAGCAGCCCGGGCCCGTCCGGGACCAGCGCACGGGCGGCCAGGATCCCGGTGACTATGGCGGCCGCGGACGAGCCAAGCCCGCGGCTGTGCGGAATGGCGTTCAGGCTGCGCAGCGAGAGGCCGCTGCTGCCTGCCGAGCCGGTCGAACGCGGCCCGCATGGCGCGGACCACGAGATGTTTTTCCCCCGCGTCCCCGGTATCCCGGCCCTCGCCGGACACCTCGATGTCCAGCCCGCCGCTGGTCACCCGGACCACGGCCACGTCGTACAGGGACAGCGCGAGGCCGAGGGCGTCGAAACCGGGCCCGAGGTTGGCGCTGCTGGCCGGGGCGCGGACCACCACCGGTGCGGCTGGCGAGCCGGACTCTTCGGTCACGCCTGCGCTCCCCCGGTTCAGGCCAGGCCCAGCGCGGCCGCGGCGGCCGCGGTCTCGGCGGCGATGGTGATCGGGGCCGGCGCCGCTGACACCGCCCAGTCCGGGTCCTTGAGGCCGTTGCCGGTCACCGTGCAGACCACCCGCACGCCTGCCGGGATCTGGCCCTGCTCCCGCGCCTGGAGCAGCCCGGCCACCCCGGCCGCGGAGGCTAGCTCGCCGAACACGGCTTCCTTGGCCGCCAGCATCCGGTACGCGGCGAAGATCTGCCGGTCGGTCACCGAGTCGATCAGCCCGCCCGACTCGTCCCGGGCCGCCTCGGCCAAACCCCAGGACGCCGGGTTGCCGATCCGGATCGCGGTCGCGATGGTCTGTGGGGCGCGCACCGGCTCGCCGCGCACGATCGGCGCCGCGCCGCTGGCCTGAAAGCCGCACATGCGGGGGGCCTTGGTGGCCCGGCCCGCCGCCGCGTACTGGGTGTAGCCCATCCAGTAGGCGGAGATGTTGCCCGCGTTGCCCACCGGCAGGCAGTGCACGTCCGGCGCGTCGCCCAGCTCGTCCACGATCTCGAAGGCGGCCGTCTTCTGGCCTTCCAGCCGGTCCGGGTTAACCGAGTTGACCAGGGCCACCGGGTAGTCGGCGGCCAGCTTCCTGGCCAGCTCCAGGCAGTCGTCGAAGTTGCCGTCCACCTGGATCAGCTTGGCTCCGTGCACCAGGGCCTGGGCCAGCTTGCCCAGCGCGATCTTCCCGCGGGGCACCAGGACGGCGCAGGACAGCCCGGCCCGGGCCGCGTACGCGGCCGCGCTGGCGCTGGTGTTCCCGGTAGATGCGCAGATCACTGCCGTGGCGCCACGGCCCACGGCCATGCTCAGCGCCATCGTCATCCCGCGGTCCTTGAACGAGCCGGTCGGGTTGGCCCCCTCGACCTTGAGGTAGACGTCGCACCCGGTCTGCGCGGACAGCACCGGGGCCGGCAGCAGCGGGGTGGCCCCCTCGCCTAGCGTGATGACTGTCGCGCCATCCTCTAGTGGCGGCAGCCAGTCCCGGTACTGCTCGACCACGCCCCGCCAGGGCTGGTAGGCCGGCCCGGCCTGCGCGGACTTGGACTGCGCAGACTTGGACTTCAGAGTGGCATTCATTCGGCTGCCTCCCCCTCCACACGCATCACGCTGGCCACGGCGCGGACCGGGTCCATAGTGCCCAGTTCCGCCACGGTGCGCGAGAGGGCGGCGTCTGGGGCGATGTGCGTCACGATCACCAGCTGTGCGTCGTCGCCCCGGCCCTCCTGGCGGACCGCCTTGATGGACACGTCGTGCCGGGCGAACGTGTCCGCCACCCGGGCCAGCACACCGGGCCGGTCGGCCACGTC
Source organism: uncultured Actinomycetes bacterium (assembly GCA_963758575.1). Classification (GTDB taxonomy): domain Bacteria; phylum Actinomycetota; class Actinomycetes; order Streptosporangiales; family Streptosporangiaceae; genus RYN-230. The sequence continues at coordinate 198,532 of CAVWWE010000033.1, read as the reverse complement.
CAGCGCCACGTGGTACCGGGTCAGCGTCTCACCCATGGGCAGCGCGGGCAGCTTGGCGTAGGTGGACGCGTCCGGCCCGCGGGTGCCCGCGACCCGGTTGCGGGCTACCGCCACCACGTCGCCGAGCACCGCGCTGGCGGTGGGCACTCCCCCGGCGCCGGCCCGTAGAACATCAGCTGGCCCGCGGATTCGGCCTCGACGAACACCGCGTTGTAGGCCTCCCGCACCCCGGCCAGCGGGTGCGCCCGCGGGATCATCGCCGGGTGCGCGCGGACCGAGACGCCGCCGTCCCGGCGCTCGCAGATGGCCAGCAGCTTGACCACCCGGTTCAGTGCTTTGGCGCTGGCGATGTCGGCGGCGGTCACCGCGGTGATGCCCTCCCGGTACACGTCCGACGCGGTCACCCCGGTGTGGAAGGCCAGCCCGGCCAGGATGGCCGCCTTGGCCGCCGCGTCGAAGCCCTCGATGTCCGCGGTCGGATCCGGCTCGGCGTAACCCAGCGACTGGGCCTCGTCCAGCGCGTCGGCGAACCCGGCGCCGGAGGTGTCCATCCGGTCCAGGATGTAGTTCGTGGTGCCGTTCACGATGCCGAGCACCCGGTGCACCGCGTCCCCGGCCAGCGACTCGCGCAGCGGCCGGAGCAGCGGGATGGCCCCGGCCACAGCCGCCTCGTAGTACAGGTCGGCGCCGTTGTCCCTGGCCGCCTCGTGCAGCGTCGCGCCGTCCTCGGCGAGCAGCGCCTTGTTCGCGGTGACCACGGACTTGCCCGACTTCATGGCGGCCAGCAGCAGCGAGCGGACCGGCTCGATGCCGCCGATCACCTCGATCACGATGTCCACGTCCGGCCGGGTGACCAGCGCCATGGAGTCGGCGGTGAGCAGGCCGGCTGGTACGGGCACCGCGCGGCTGCGGCCGGGCCGGCGCACCGCGACCCCGGCCACGTCGATGCGGGCGCCGATCCGCGCGGCCAGGTCGTCCGCCTGCTGGCCGAGCAGGCGGAACACCTCTGAGCCCACCGTGCCGCAGCCCAGCAGGGCTACCTTCAGCGTCCGCACGACGGCTGCTCTCCTCTCACCCTGCTCACGCTGTTCATCCCGCTCACCCTGCGTCCAGCGCTGGTCATCCTGCTCACCCTGCGTCCAGCCGGAGCAGGTCCTCGATGGTCTCCCGGCGCAGCAGCAGCCGGGCCGCGCCATCCCGGACGGACACCACGGCCGGGCGCCCGATGTGGTTGTAGTTGCTGGCCATCGACCGGCAGTACGCGCCGGTGGCAGCGACCGCGAGCAGGTCGCCGGGGACCGCGTCGGACGGCAGGTAGCAGTCCCGGACCACGATGTCGCCGCTCTCGCAGTGCCGTCCGACGACCCGGGACAGCATCGGCGCCGCTGTTGACTCCCGGGACGCCAGGACGGTGGTGTACTCCGCGTCGTACAGCGCGGTGCGGATGTTGTCGCTCATCCCGCCGTCCACGCTCACGTAGCTGCGCAGTCCGTCCACATCCTTGACCGTCCCGACCTCGTACAGGGTAACGGTGCCCGGCCCGACGATGGCGCGGCCCGGCTCGACCGTGAGCCGGGGCACCGGCAGCCCGGCGCTGGTGCACTGGGCCCGCACGATCTCGTGCAGGTTCTGGGCGATGATCTTGATGTCGGCCGGGTCGTCGTCGCCGGTGTAGGCGATGCCAAGGCCGCCGCCGAGGTTGAGCTCGCGGATCTGCAGCCCGTACTCGTCGCGGATGGCGGCGGCCAGGCCGAGCACCCGGCGGGCGGCCATCTCGAAGCCGTCAGTGTCGAAGATCTGCGACCCGATGTGCGAGTGCAGGCCGGCCAGGTCCAGGCCCGGGCCGGCCAGCACCCGGCGGACCGCCTCGGCCGCCGCCCCCGAGGACAGCGAGAAGCCGAACTTCTGGTCGTCGTGCGCGGTGGCCACGAACTCGTGGGTGTGCGCCTCGACCCCGGTGGTCACCCGGACCAGCACGCTGACCTGGCGTTCCGGCGGCGTGCTGGTGGTTACGCCGGGGCTGGTCACCTCCGGCTCGGTCAGGTAGGCCAGCCGGGCGATCTCCTCGAAGGAGTCCACCACGATGTGCCCGACGCCCACCTCGATGGCCCAGGCCAGTTCGCTGGTCAGCTTGTTGCTGCCGTGCAGGGTGATCTGGGCCGGCGGCACCCCGGCCTGCAGCGCCACTTCGAGTTCGCCGCCGGTGCACACGTTGACGCCCAGGCCCTCGTCGGTCACCCAGCGCAGCACGCCCCGGCAGCAGAACGCCTTGGCCGCGTAGTACACCCCGGCCGCGTCGCCGAACGCCTCCCGGTAGCCGCGGCAGCGCAGCCGGAAGTCGTCCTCGTCACAGATGAACAGCGGGGTGCCGAACTCGGCGGCCAGGTCCCGCACGTCCAGGCCGCCGACGGTGAGCACGCCGCCGCGCCGCTGCGCGGTGCGCGGCCAGATGGCCGGGTCCAGCGCGTTGAGGTCGCGCGGCGGGGCCGGCGGGTGTTCCGCGGGTAGCACGTCGGCGTGGCGCGGGCCGGCTGGGTGGGCGACACGGCTCATCGGGCTTCCTTGCTGGTCGGTCTGGCGTTCGGGTGCTGGTTGGTCTGGCTATCGGGTGTGACCGGCCTGGCTAGCTGGCATGGTCCGGCGCGGCCACGCCGAGCAGTTCCAGGCCGGTGCTGAGCACCGTCCGCGCCGCGTCGGCCAGCATCAGCCTGGCCTGCCGGAGCGGCTGGCCTGTCCCGGCTGCCTGGTGCGGTCCGGCCGGCTGCTCGATCCGGGCGGCTTGTCCGGCCTGGGTGGCCGGTCCGGTCCGGGTGGCTGGTCCGGCCCGGGCGGGAACGCGCCGGGCTGGCTGAGTGAGCAGCACTCCTGCCAGTCCAGGTACGTTCCGCTGAGCTCTTCCAGGTAGCCGGCGAGCACGTGTGGCTGGCCTCGGCGCGCTGCCCCGGCCACCCGTTCTGGAAGCCAGGACATCGCGTCGAGCAGCGCCTGCTCGCGTGGGTGGGCGAGCAGGCGCGGTTGGAACTGGGCCGCGTCCGCCGCTGGCAGGCCGAGGTCAGCGGACCACCGGAGGATGGACGCAGCGTGCGCGTGCGCGTACCGGACAGCATAGAAGGGGTTGCCCAGATGCTGCGCGGCCGCAGCGCGGGGGTCGATGGCCCGGATCCGCCGGCCTGGCCGGCGCCGCTGGGCACGGCCCGGCTGAGCGCGTACCGAATCGCATCCGGCCCGGCGAACGACACTGCCGCGGCGACCAGGCCTGGCGCGGCAGCCGGACCCGGTGCGGCGACCAGGCCTGGCACGGCGGCCGGACCTAGCGCGGCGGTCAGACCCGGCGGAGCGGCCGGACCCGGTGCAGCGGTCAGACCCGGTGCGGCGGCTGGACCCGGCGCACTCCCGGTCGGCCCTGCTGTCCAGCGCACCTCGGCGCCCGCCGCGCTGGCGAGCCGACCAGCCAGCTCCGCCACCAGCCACCGCCAGGCCTCATCCCAACTGGCCGCCGCGGCCAGTAGGGTCCCGGCCGGTGCGGTCACGGCGGTCCCGCGCAGCGCGTCGCTGCGCGCACAGCCCGGTCCGGCCTGGCTGATCCGTACGGCCAGCCGGCCCAGCGCCTCCGGGCTGACGGTGAGCGACAGGTATCCCCGGCCGGTGACCGTGGCGTGGCAGATCCCAACGGCCGCGCCGACGCCTGGCAACCGGGCCGCCAGCACGGCGGCGATGTGACCGGGATCACCCGCCGACCGGCTGGCCAGCAGGAAGGGGATGGTGCTCGCGTAGCTGCCCGGGCCGCCGCCCGCCGTGGCTGGCACCGGACGCCAGCTGCCGGCCAGCACCGCGCCGCTGGTAACCGGGGGCCCAGCCAGCTCACCGGCGGCCCGGGCCGCCTCGGCTGCCGCGGCCACTGCCGCGCTGAGTTCCCCGGTGATCACTCAGAGAAGGGTATCCGGGCTGGCCCGGCGGTCCTTCAGGCTTGCTCCCGCCGCCGCTCGGCTGAGTCCTCAGCCGCCTGGTCACCCGGCTCCCGGACCGCCAGTTCGCGGACCACCCGGATCATCTCGCCGGGGTCGAACGGCTTGGTCAGGTAGGCGTCGACGCCGATCTCCCGGCCGCGGTTCTTGTCGTCCTCCTGCGCCCGGGCGGTGATCAGCACCACCCGGATCTTGCTGGTCTGCGGGTTGCGCCGAAGCTGCCCCGCGGTGACCCAGCCATCCAGCCGCGGCATCATCACGTCGAGTGTGATGACGTCCGGGTCGATCGCGGTGACCTTGTCCAGGCAATCCTGGCCATCGACCGCGGTCGCCACGTCGAACCCTTCCAGCGTGAGGTTGACGGCGATGAGCTGACGAATTACCTCGTCGTCGTCCACCACGAGTACGCGTCCCAGAGCCTCGGCCACGCCGCGAGGCTAGCGCGTCCCAAGGACTTCCCGCGCCAACACGCCCGACGCGTGCCCTGTTCAGCCAGGCACGGCCCCGGGCCTGCGCTGGGCAGGTTGGTCCAGAGCCTGGTTCCGTGCTGATACTCTTTTCTCCGCCCTGAAGCCCCCGTAGCTCAGGGGATAGAGCAACGGCCTCCGGAGCCGTGTGCGCAGGTTCGAATCCTGCCGGGGGCGCTCGAACACAGCCAGCGAAATTCTCCTGTCAGTAGCGGCAATGCTGCGAGTGGCGGTGTGGCCGCTTCGCCACTTTCCGTCGCCAGATGCCACCTGTCGCCGGTCTCCGCGCCCCATACGCGCCGGCGAGTGTCTTGGTGGTGAACGAGCGGCGGTACAGTCGCCCGGCTACCTTCCACCGGACCCGGTACCGGCCCCGCGCGCGGGGGCGTTCCTCGATCTGCCACAGCCGCACGTCAAAGCTGGCCTCGGTCACTGGGCGCCGGCCTCCGCCCATTCGTCCAGCCAGCTCCGCTTGATCTTCCACCGGCCGTTCCTGGTGGGCCGGGTTGCCCTGGGGGCGATCCCGAGTGCGCGCCAGCGGTCGAAGGTCCGCCGGCCTATGTTCAGCTCGGCGCAGACTTCTTCAACGGTCAGCCACTCGTCCCGGCCGCGGCCACGGGCCTGGGCTGCGCCGGCTCCGTCCTGTCATCCCGCTGGGGCTGCGCCTGGCACTCGTACCCATGGCTGCCGGGACGTGGCCGGTGCGGTGGCGGCTGGCGGTGGACCAGGCGGTGTCGGTCATCGGTTCCTCCGCTCTGATGCAGTCGTCACGGTTCGGCCTCTAGGTCCGGCTGCGGGGCCTCACCTTGCGGGTCTGCCTGCTGTTGGCCTGTACGGGCGGCGGCCAGGCGGCGGATCCTGTCTTTGAGTTGCGCGCTGACCCATGCCTCGATCACGTACTCAGGCGGCCGGGCCCCTAGCGGCGGACTGTTATCGGGCTGGCGTGGCCGGTTCATGGCGGTGACCTCCTTTTGGTGGCCGGATGATGTGCAGGTGGTGGCGCCGCCGCGGAGTGCGGCGGGCGGGGCAGCGATCGCGCTCCCGGCGGTGCAGGCAGTTCCCGCCGGTCGTGTGCCGCGCCCCGGATGGTGTGGGCAGACGCACGCCGCAGCGACTGCCGGGCCGGCCGCTGATCCGGCCGCGCGGACAGGCGGACAGCAAGCAGCACCGCGGTGAGAATGACTGCCGCCGCAGCGGCCGTGATCGCGGTCACAATCAGGACGTGCAGCAGGATCGGCAGGATGCGCGCCGCCACCCGCGCGCCTGCGCTGACCGCGAGGAGGATCAGCAGAACGGAGGTGCCGCCGCCCGGGCCGCTGCGGTGGCAGCCGGGGCAGTGCAGCCCACGGCAGGTCATCTGCCGACTCCCCTCTCCCGGACTTGGCGGCAACGTCCTGGATGACTGCCGGGGCGTGCCGCACATCGCCGGGCACGCCCGGAGTAGACACCGGCTGGCATGACGATCACCTCCGGCCCTGCGTGCCGGGTGGGCCGTCCTGCCGCCACGTCCCGGCGACAATCGCGGCGTACTCGTCGTTCGGCCACATCTCGGCCAGCCAGGCGGCGAGCTCCTTCCACTCGCCGCGGGCGGGACGGCGAGTGAGGAGTTCGGGATGCTCAGCGGGCATGCCGATCGCGGCACGGGCAGCCCGTTCCTTGCGGCTGATCCGGGCCGGGCCTCCTGGGAGTGTCATGGCCTGTCCTCCAGTTCCGCGATCAGGCGCAGCCGGCTGCCCTGGCATTGGGCGGCGAGCGCGTGGGCGGTGGATCCGCTGACGTGCAGCCGCTTGGAGATGAGGTCGGACGTGCCGCCCCGGGCCAGGATGCGGGCGGCGGCGAGTTGCCGCTCAGTGCGGGTGAGCGCGACCGGGCGCGTGCCGCGGGCGGCGATCTCGACCGCGAGCGGGTCCACGATGCCGTCGTCGGCGAGCATCAGGTCATACGGCGCGGGCGGGGCGGTCACGGCTCTGGCTCCCAGCTGGCGTCCCAGTCGGCGATCGCCGCGGCGAGCCGCCGGCAGTCTTGGGTGTGGCCGAGCTCGTCGTCGGCGGGCCCGGCGATCAGGCCGCGGTCGCTGATTGCCTGCTCGCAGGAGCGGCAGCGCCACGTGAAGGATCTCGGCTGCCAGGGCGCCTCGGTGTCCGGGCGGCCGGCGGCGTAAGTGTAGGCAGCCTCGGCGAGGGTGAGTCCTTCCTGGTCGGCGTCGCCGCCAGGTGTCAGGCCGAGGGCCTGGCCGATCTTGTCCCAGCCGTGGCCGGCTTCGCGGGCGGCGCGGATGTATTCGCGGGCGGCGTGCCGGGAGCCGAGCTCGATGTCGCGAGCCGCGCGGGCGCCGGTGAGTGGTTCCACGTCGCGGACGGTGACCTCGGAACCGGGGACTACCGGGCGGGTGGTGACCTGGGCGCCGCGGTCGCGGGCTAGGCCGGTGATGGCCCGGCGTGCGGCCTCGGATGCTCGTGCTCGTTCGTCTGGGTCGTTGCCTGGGTGAGGCATCGTGGCTGTTCTCCTTCCGGTACGGGTGGGTCAGGCGCCGGCTTCGGGTTCGTGCTCGAGCTGGCGGGCGTTCCGGTGGGCGCGGTCGGTGAGGGCGAGGGTGAACCAGCTGGTCTTGCCGGCCTGGCTGGCGCGCACGCCACTGGACTGGGCAAGCGCGGCGACGATCGCCAGGCCCCGGCCGCGCTCGGCGTCCGGCCCGGCCTGCCGCTGCTGCGGGATTGGTGGTGCGGTGTCGGTCACCTCGCAGAGCACGCCAGGCCGGCCGCCGGGTTCGGCGTGACGGCGTAGGGACAGCCCGATTGGGCGGCCGTCGCCGTGCTCGGCGGCGTTGGCGACCAGTTCGGAGGCCAGCAGCTCGGCGTCGCCCGAGAGCTGGTCCATGTGCCAGGCGGCGAGGGCCTGGTGAATGGCGGCGCGGGCCTGCCGGGGCGAGGTCAGGTCGGCCGGCAGTTCGGCACGCACCGTGGCGCCCTCCGCTGCGGCATCCTGGCCTGCACCGGGCTCTGGCGCTGGCGGCCGGTCAGTCATGGCACCCGCCTCCTCGGGCAACGGCGTCCTGATGGCTGCGCCGCGCGGCGAACCTGGGGTAGCTGCGGCCGCGCAGGCCGAGCGGGCCGGGGATTTCGCTGATCTCCCAGCCCTGGGCCCGTGCGCGGTCGTCAGCGGCGGAGTGGATGCGGGCGCTGAGCCTGCGCCAGGCGGCGCGGGCCAGGTCCGCGAGGCACGGGCGGTCCGGCGGCACGGCGGTGATGGGCTGAGTCATGCGGGTGGCCTTCCGTGTCGGCGCGGCTGCCGCCACGCTGTGGCGCGGGTGGTGGGTAGTGGTCACGCGATCTCCCGGGTGTGGTAGGGACGGGGCCGCGCCGGGGGGAAGTCCGGCGCGGGCCCGGTCCCAGTGGCGGGCCGGTACCGGCACCAGGGCCGGTAGCCGGGTTCGTCGAGGAGGTCCTCGTCCAGGCCGGCGGCAGCGGGCCAGTCATTGCGCCTGGCCTGGCGCAGCGCACGGGCAGCAGCGCGCCGCTGGGCCGGGGTGCGAGCGGGTGGGGTCTTGTCCCACCACGCATCGAAGAGCACGCACGCGCGGACATGGAACCCGCAGGTGACGGTGCGGGCCTGGCCGCGGACGACGCGGCGCACCAGCCCGGGATCGGCGCCGAGGGCGCGGGCGATGCGGGTGCAGTCGTGGCCGATGGCGACCAGCGAGCGCAGCCGCCACGTGCTGCCGTTGGCATCCACCCGGCCTGTTGCGCCGTCCGGGCCCAGGTGGGCGGCGCGGCGGCTCATGGCGTGCACTCCGGCCCGGCCTGGTGACCGGGCTGCCGGTGCCCGGCGGTGCGCCGCGCCGAGCTGATGGTGGCGGCGATCTCCCGGTTGGTCAGCCCAGCCGAGCGGGCGGCGGCCGCCAGTTCGGCGAGTACGGCTTTGTCGCCGGTCTCGGCGGCGCGGCAGGCCGCCCAGAACAGGCCGTCATTGCGGTTGCCTTCGTGCTGCCGCTCGACCCAGGACGCGAGGTGACTGAGATCCGCGTCCTTGACGGCGGTGGGGCGGATGCTTTCCTGCCGCCCCGGTTCGAGGAGTGCGGTGACCTTGCCCCAGTCCAGGCCGCCCGTCGGGGCCTGGTGCCTGACGACCAGGTAAGGGCGGCCATTGACCCGCGAGGGCGGGGCAGCGACGTACCCGCCCGCGGCTTTGAAGTCGAGGTGGTGGCGGGGCAGCTTGCCGCAGCGCTGAGCGCTGCCGGCGAAGTACAGGTGCAGCCCGCCGCCCGGGGTCGAGACGATCGCACCCGCGTGCCGGGTGAGCCCGACGCGCTTGATCCGGTTCAGGGCGGCGAACCCGCTGCCCGCCCGGCCATGCTGGTCCACGTCCAGGACGTCGGGGCCAGGCTCCCCAGTGGCGATCGCCACGTTCGCGTCCGGGTGGCGCCTCCACCACCACGTGATCTTGTCCGGGTCGGTGGTGGCGTCGTGGAAGCCATGCATGGTGCCGGGTTCCTTGCTGCCGGGCCGGCAGGGGAACACCGGCCACCCGTGCGCCGCGTACGCCTGCGCCTGCTCATCCGCTCGGGTGCTCATGGCCGCGCCTCGGTACCTGCGGTGCGGTTGTGGACCGTGCCGTGCTGGCAGCCGCGGGTCTCGCGGGCGAGCTGCCCGGCCGCGGCGGTCAGCAGCCGGGTGTGCCATTCCGCCTGGCCGGCCAGCGTTCCGGAGGTGCGCGCGGGGGCGAGGTAGAGGACGGACCACAGCTCGGACAGCCAGTCCAGGATGTACAGGCACAGCGGGTGCTGCTCCCAGCAGTCACCGAGGCTGGCGGCCAGGTGGCCGTAGCCCGGCCGGTACACCTGCTCCACCCAGGCGCGCAGCTTGCCGGTCACCTGCTCGCGAGATGGGTCCCCGGGCTTCCAGAACCTGGGTGCCGCCGCCGGCCGGTACCCCGCCTCGGCGCCATCGGTGTCGCCGCTGCCGGTGACGCGGGCAGCCAGGTCGGAGACTCGCCGGTCCAGGCCGTCGAGCGCCGCCAGCGCTTCGGCGTGGCTCGCGGTGGTGCCCTTAAGGTCGTTCACAACGGCGGCCAGCGCCGCGATCCGCTCTCGCACGTTGCGGGCGTCGCTGGCCTGTCGCTGATCGAATCCGGCGATCTTCTCGGTGAGGTCGGCGAGCTGGAGCAGGATGGCAGTCATGCCCTCGGGTCCTGTCGTGTCAGCCATTGGCGGTCAGCTCCACGGGAAGGTGTGGCGGTCGTCGTCGCCGCCTGCGGCCTCGCCGTCCAGGTCGGGCACCGGCCGCAGCCAGCGGCGCTCGGGCTTCGGCTGCGCTGTCGGCCCGGGCTGGGCGGTGGGCTCGGGTACCGGCGTGAGCTGGGCGACGGCCGTGCCGGCCCAGCGAGCGCGGCGGAAGGCAGGGTCTTTCCACGCCGCGCCGAGCCGGGCGATCACCGGGGCGTAGCCGCCGCGGATGACGAGGCCGTGGCCGACGGGGAGCTGGCGGATCATGTCCGGGGTCATCACGTCGTGCCAGACCCGCCGTCGCTGCTCGCGGTCTCCGTCCCGGCTCCGAAAGTGGATCCGCTCGGTAAAGGCGGCCTGGCCGCACAACTCGCCGGCCATCTTCAGCGTGGCCGTGTCGGTGATACCGGGCAGCCAGATCTTCACGCCGCAGGTGTCGAGGATTGCCTGGGCGCCGTCCTTGCCCCACCGGGTGCGCAGTTGCGCCTCGCCGTGCGCGACGGGGATGAGCTGGATGCCCTTGCCCCCGGAGTCGGCTAGCCAGGCGGGAAGGGGGACGGGGCAGGTCTGCACGATCTCGTCCAGTGCCATCAGCAGCGGCGGGTCCAGCCGCCCCCCGGCCATCGCCTGGCCGGCCTGGGCGGCGGTGTAGTGGATCTCGCTGGCCATGGCGGCGAACAGCGGGGCGACTGGGGAGTCGTCGTGCTCGGACTCGGCGATCAGGTACAGGGTGCCGGATCCGGCGAGGAAATCGCCGATGTCCACCCCGCTGCCGTCGTGGCCCACGGGGACGACGGAGCGGGCGAGAGCAGGGTCGGTCATAAACCCCAGGGCCCGCGACAGGACCATGCGGATTGTCGCGGCGGTCTTCTGCGCTTCGCCGCGTAGCTCGGCCAGTTCTGCAGCCCACTGGTCGGCTCCGGCCCCGTCAAGGATGTCCTCGGCGGCCTCGGCGTTGCCGAGCGCCCACCGGGCGACCAGCCGCATGTCCCCGCCCGCCAGGGCGGCGGCGTGGAACAGGCAGCGCAGAAAGTCCGATGCCTTCCCAGACCAGAACGAGGCTTCCTCGGTGCCGGCCATGTTGACCGCCTTGGCGAACCCGTCAGCGCGCCTGATGGCAGTGGCCGGGTCGGCGCAGCCTGCGACCGGGTTCCACCGGAAGGTTGACGGCACGCCTCCCACCCGCTGCGGGTTGAACACGTGTACCCGGCCGGTCCGGGATCGGATGCCGGAGGTGAGGGCGAACACGTCGTGCTTGGTCGAGGTGGACAGCACCGGGCCGGGGTAGCGGAGGATGATCTTGGCCAGTAGCCCGGTCTTACGGGTCCGGGGCGGGGCCATGATCAGCATGTGCTCTTCCACCGGCACGCGCAGGCCGTGGCGGTAGTGCGCCCGGCCGGGCATGATCGAGTGCTGGCCCGGGTTGATGGCGCGCCGCCACATGCTCAGCGATGTCCGGGACCGGCGGGACCGGCGGAACGCGGCGAACCGGCCCCATCGCAGCCACAACTCGAATGCCGTGGCGTGACCCCCGGCCGGGATGCAGCCGCAGATGAAGGCGCATCCGCAGGTAGCGGACCCGGAACCGGGGCAGCCGGGGACGTCGGCTGCCCAAGGCCCGCATATCAGCGGGCGCTGGCCGCCCTCACCGGCCGCCCGTTCGATCAACTGGGCTTCCGCACGCGCAATGCCATCGAAGTGCCATCGACCGACGACCTCGCGCCCGGCAAACTGTCCCTTCATGTCGATGAGGAGGGCCATGTGTGGGCGACGATCGGCCGCAGAACGTTCCTGGTGGGTACCTCGGCCGCGTTGCTCATCCAGGCGGGCCTCGCCGACAGCGGCGAGGACGTGGGAGTCCCGGGGCTGACAGGCAACTTCGATCCCTACGGGTTCGGTAGCTTCATCAGCCGCCGCTGGCCTGACGTCCGGCTGGCCAGACCGTATCCCGACTACGGGGTCGACTATTCGGCGCTGCTGCCGGCCAACCATGCGGTCGAGGGCGCGACCGTCCAGGTCCAGCTCCATGAAGCACAGGTGATCGACAGCAGGGCTGTCACGGCGGTGAAAGACCTGCTCAGATGGGATGAGTTCGCTCGCGGCACGGCGCGCGGGCTGCTCGTGGCCGCCTGCCGCGAGCGGGGGCGGGCGCGCTTCTTCCTCATGGACAGCCGGGAGGCACGGCGCCGCGCAGCCACGCACGGCGCTACCGTCCCGATCCCCGAGGCCTACGAGCTGGACGACCTCACGTTCGCCCTGCTGTGGGCCTGCGCCAGCCTCGACACCGGGCTCCAAGCCGACGACCAGGAGCTTTCCGCTACGATCGCCGAGCTCACCCCCTATGAGGAACTGCCCTCCTCCGCTGTCAGCCGGGAGGCGGCAGCGACCCTCGGGGCGACGGCACACATGTGGCTCGGCTCTGACTTCTGCGCCCGCCACATCCTGAGGAACATGGCGTCCTTGCGCAACATCCCGGTCTTCTGGGCCCGCGAGCAGACCGGGAGCGAGGCGTGCCCCTGGCTCCTCTTCGAGCACAAGTACGCATACCTTCGCGCGACGAGCGACCGGTTTGACAGCGGCGGTCTGTCACGGATGTTCTGCCTGCCGCGGCTGGCCATTGATGGCTCGCCGCTATACCAGCGCCTGCTGCTCATGCTCGCGATCGCCCTCATGGAGGCGACGGGGATCACCGTCAAGGTGTGCGACGATCTAGCGTATTCAGAGGTCGAAGGCTTCGTCCTCGGCGGGACGGACCAAGCGATCATCGCCAACTGGGTGCGTGGAGAAGGTCTCTGGCACGTGGACACCTCCCGCCGGACGTCAGTTCTGAGCGACTTCCGTGAGGCCTCCGGGCGGGCCAGCGCCCATTCCGTGATCGACGCGCCGACGCCCGCGGGCCGGCTGCGGGCGCTGGCGCACTACCTCGGCATAGATTGGCCATGGCTCCGCGGCCGGTGCCAGCAGCTCGCGAGCGTCGGGACCGCGGGGCTGTTGCGCCCTCGTAGCCGCCACATGTCGGCGGCAGGCGTGGACGTGGCGTGCGCGTATGTGGGCCAGGCCGGGGAGGACTACGCCTGATGACCGCCGAACAGGGATCGCTGGTGGAAGATCCTGGTCGCCCGCAGGTAGCCGTGTTCACTCTCGGCGGCACCATCGCCATGCGGTCGGCACCGGGTGGCGGCGGAGTGACGCCGACGTTGTCGGCGGCCGATCTCCTGGCTGCGGTCCCGGCCCTCGATGAGGTTCGCGTTGCGCTGAGCATTCGTGACGTGGCGAACAAGCCCGGGGCGTCGCTCTCGTTCGCTGACCTGTATGCCCTCGCCGACGTGATAAACACGGCGCATGCCGGAGGTTGCGCGGGAGCGGTAGTGATCCAGGGGACGGACACCATCGAGGAAACTGCCTACCTGCTCGACCTGCTGGTGGTCTCCGACGGACCGGTCGTGGTCACCGGCGCGATGCGCCACCCGTCGCTGGCCGGGGCCGACGGCCCAGCGAACATCCTTGCCTCGGTCCGGGTCGCGGCCGATGGCGCCGCGCGCGGCCTGGGCTGCCTGGTGGTCATGAACGACCAAGTCCACGCGGCTCGATGGGTGCAGAAGGCACATACCGCCAGCCCGGCAGCCTTTACCTCACCCGGCTACGGGCCGCTCGGGCACGTCATTGAGGGCAGGGTGGCCATCCCCGTGCGGCTCGCGTGGCGGTCACCGGTCTTCACCTCCGGTAGCCGGCGGGACGTCCGGGTCGGCCTGGTCACTATCGCGCTCGGGGACGACGGCATGCTCATCGACGCGCTCGCCGAGCGTGTGGACGGCCTGGTCGTAGCCGGACTCGGCGTCGGCCACGTGCCCGCCGACGCTGTGGCCATCCTCGACAAGCTCGCCGGACGGATGCCGGTCGTGCTCGCCTCGCGGACAGGCGGCGGCCCGGTTCACGAGCGGACCTACGGCTTCCCCGGCTCAGAGACCGACCTGCAAGCTCGCGGGCTCATCAGCGCGGGCTACCTGGCCCCTGTCAAAGCCCGCCTCCTGCTGCACCTGCTCCTCGCCACAGGGGCCAACGACACCCGCATTAGGGAGACGTTCGCGGTCGCGGGCGCCATCGCCGGTTGAGGGCATCCGTGACCACCGCACCGAAGCCGAGGTCTGACATGAGAGCAAGTGAGCTGAAGGCCGGGCGCACATTCGCGGTCGCGTTCGACCACGGGGACGACTTCATGGCGTCGCTGGTCACGTTCTGCCGCGACAACGACGTCCAGCAGGGCTACATCCCGATGTTCCTGGCTGGATTCGCGGAGGCCGATGTCGTCGGGACCTGCGAGAAGCTCAATGACCCGAACGCCCCAGTGTGGTCCAAGGTGCATGTCACCAACGTCGAGGCCCTCGGATGCGGCACCATCGCCCGTGATGACGCCGACGGCATCCTGCCCCACATCCACACATCCGTCGGACTCAAGGAACATTCCGCGAGTGCCCACACCAGCCACCTCCTGGCCGCGAAGGTCCAGTTCCTAACAGAGATGATCATTGTCGAGGTCGAACTCGCCCGAGCTGACGCGCCCGCGCAACCGCAGCCTCTACGACGTGCCGCTCCTCACCTTCGGGTAAATCAGAACTAGCGTCGGATGGGCTGGCTGGGCGCGATGATGACGAGCATGCCAACCGGGCCACGGATGAACAGGGACTCTGCCTTCCTCGCGGACAAGTTGAGCAGGGTCCACGATTTGCACGTCGCGCCGCTGAACCAGCTCGTGGAATCGTGGCGCGCGCAGGGTCGGCGGGTTCCCTGGGCGGACCCGGACTTGGGAGGGGTGCACAGCAGGATTCTGTTCCTGCACGAGTCACCCGGGCCGGCCGCGTCGGCCCGGCATGGCAGCGGGATCATCAGCCCCGATAACAACGACCAGACCGCCGCGCGTTTCTGGCGGCTGAGCCACGACGCCGGGCTGCGAAGGAACGCCTACATCAACTGGAACATCGTTCCCTGGTATGTCTCGGCTACCAGCGCAAACGCCAACGCGACCATGCAGACGGGCAGGCCGCACTGCCATACCTGCATAAGTTCATCTCGCTACTGCCGAAGCTGCGGGTCGTCGTGGCCATGGGAGGCTTTGCCGAGCACTGGTGGCTGCGCTACCTGCGCCGCGCTGACAGTCCCGTGCTCGGGCTCATCGTCGCTCCACATCCCAGCGCCAGCGCCCGGCGCAGCCGCCCGAACTTCGAGCAAGAAATCTCGATTGCCATGACCAAGGCCCGCCAGGTGGCCAGCTGACCACCACCGCGCAAGAGTGGCATCCGCACCATCGGGTACGGGCAGGGCCGTCTCCCCCGCACGCCGACCACGTCGTCTGGCGCGTTGGCGCCGTCCGCTCATGCATGATATGCGGGTGATCTTCATGAGGATCTTGGCAGGCTGACAGGCCTGTCCTTATGAAGATGGGGGCCTGCATGCCAGGAACTGTTGTCTGCCTGACCCGGTCGCGGAACGCGGACGGTGAGGTCGTGGCGCGGCTGGGCGTCCGGCTGCTGGATGAGTATCTGGAGTTCCTGGCTGGCCGGTGCCGGCCGAACACGGTGCTGGCTGTGGCCTATGACTTGAAGGTTTTCTTCACGGTGGCGCGCAAGACGCCGCGGCAGGTCCGGCCGGTGGACGTGCTGGCTTTCATGACCGCGCAGCGCACCGGCGGGGACGGCCGCCTGCAGATGGCGGGGGCTGGCGGGGTGTCGGCCCGGACGCTGCGGCGGCGGCTGTCGAGCGTGTCTGGTCTTTACGGGTTCCTGCTGGCCCGCGGGGACGTGAGCGTGAACCCGGTGCCGCGGGGCCTGCCGACCCGGCGCGAACGGCAGCGGCCCGGTCAGGGCGTCCCGCTGGTGCGGGTGCCCCGGACGCTGCCGCAGATCCTCGGCCCTGCCGAGGTGGACGCTTTGACCGCTGCCCTGCGCACGCACCGGGACCGGGCGATGGTCGCGGCGATGGTGCTGGGCGGCCTGCGCCGCTGCGAGGTCCTCGGGCTCCGGCTGGCCGATCTGCGGTTCGGGGAGCGGCGGGTGTTCATCGCCGAGGGCAAGGGCGGCCACCAGCGGCTGATCCCGGTGTCGCCACGGTTCTTCGCCGAGGTCAGCGCCTACCTGGAGGCCGAGCGCCCCGCTGGGGCAGCCACCGATGCGGTGTTCACCGTGCTCAAGGGCCCGCGCCGCGGCCTGCCGCTGACCGCAGCCGGGCTGGATGAGATCCTCGACGGCGCCCGCCGCCGGGCCGGGCTGGCCCGGGCGACCTGCCATCAGTTGCGGCATACCTGCCTGACCCGGCTGCGCAAGGCCGGGATGTCGCTGGAGGCGGTGCAGGCCCAGGCCGGGCACGCCTCGATCGAGTCCACCCGCATCTACCTGCACCTGGGTGATGACTGGCTGGCGTCTCAGTACCGCCGGGCCGCCGAGGCCATCGACGCCCAGGCCCTCGCCGTGAGTGCCCAGTGACCGGCCCGGTGCTGCTCCCGGACTGGGCGCAGCTCGAGCAGGCCATCCCCGGCGCCACGGCTCCGATGCGCCGCTACCTGCAGCAGATCGCCTGCGTGCTGCGGCCTGGCAGTGTCAGCGGCGCGGATCTGGCGCTCCGCTCGTTCGCAGCCTTCCTCGCAGAGACATCGCCGGTCACCTCGCTTACCTTGATCACCCGCCGGCACATCGAGGACTTCAAGCCCTGGCTGGCCGCCCGCCCGGGGCAGAATAAGCCCCGGCTGACCACGGCCACGATCGCGCACCGGCTCGGCACCCTGCGGATGTTCTTCGTCCGCATTACCGAATGGGGCTGGGACGAGGCCCCGGCCCGGGTGCCGATGTTCCCGGGCGACCTGCCCCGCCAGGACCACCCTCTGCCCAAGGCCCTCGACGACGCCGCGGCCGCGAAACTGCTGCGCGCCGCCCAGGCCGACCGGCGGATGCTGATCGGGGTCACCGTAGAGATGCTGCTGCGCACCGGGCTGCGGGTCAGCGAATACACCGGCCTGCGCGCTGATGCGGTCGTGCTCATCGGAGCCGGGCCGTGGCTCCACGTCCCGGTCGGCAAGCTGCACGAGGACCGCTACCTGCCGCTGCACCCACAGCTGGTCACCCTGATCGATGCTTACCGCGCTGCCCATGTCCCGGCTGGGCACGCGCTGCTGCTGCCCCGTGAAAACGGCCGGGCGCTGGACCGCCATACCGTCACCCGGTTCATCAACCGGGCCGGTGCGGCGGCCGGGCTGCCGCATATCCACCCGCACCAGCTACGGCACACGCTGGCCACCCAGGCGATCAACCGCGGGATGAGCCTGGAGGCCATCGCCGCCCTGCTCGGCCACCGCAGCCTCGACATGACCCTGCGGTATGCAAAAATCGCCAGCCGCACCGTCGCTGACGAGTACTTCGCCGTGTCCGAGAAAGTCGATGCCCTCTACGGCCAGCCCGCCCAGCTCCCCGCCGACGCCGCCGGACCCCGCATGAACCGGCTCCGCCGCGAGCACCACCGCCTCCTCGGCAACGGCTGGTGCACCCGCCCGCCCCAGCTGGACTGCGCGTTCGAGTCCATCTGCGAAACCTGCAGCTACTTCCAGACCAGCATCGAGTTCCGGCCCGCCCTCGCCGCCCAGCACGACCACGCCGCCGCCCACGGCCAGACCAGCCGCCAGGAACTCTTCGCCCGCCTCATCCACCAAATCGACGACAACCAAGCATCATGATCCGCTTGACAACGATCACCCGCATAATGCCGAAAGTAGTGCGTTGGTCGTATGCATTTTCATGCGCTGACCGGCATATTACTGTAACTCGCTACCTTGAGGGCAGACCGGGGGCCACGACGATCCGCAACTCAGCATTGTGACTCGTATCCGGGGTACGCCGATCGCCGACTCGGTCTGGGTTCCGGCAGCGCATATCGAACAGCTAGCCAAGCACAGACCAGGCGGTTATGAGTCCGGCAGGTCTGTCACATACGCGCTCGTTTAGATAACTGGGCTGTCTTGGAGTCCGGTCTCTTCCGGGCAACCCATGATGCGGGCAACCCCTTCGCATCCGGTGCCATGCAGGGCTCCTGTGGCAGCCGATTCGGCTGCCACGATGTGGAACATGAGATACCGATACCACCCCTGCATCGCAACGGTTCTCATCGGCGCCGGCTGCTGAGGAAGGAGTGCAGGTGGGCGGCTAGGGCTTCGGAGTCCGTGACCGCGCCGTGGATGTAGGCGGAGGCGCGGGTGCGGAGTACCGGCATGCCGACGATGTACAGTCCGGGAGCGCTGGCGATCACCCCGCCGTTGTGGCGGATGTGCCCGGTGCAGTCCCGCGCGGGGATGTCGAGCCAGGAGTGGTCGGGGCGGAAGCCGGTAGCCCACAACACCGTGGTGATCCCCCCGCTGGCCAGGTCCAGCTCCAGGGGGCTGCGGGGATCGACGTGAGTGGGTGCGAAGCGGTGCGGTGGCGGGAGTTCGTCGTCGAGGCCGCGCTCAGCGGCCCAGTTGTCGGCGCGGGCCAGGAAGCGATTCATCTTCAGGTCGGCGAGGGTGCAGGTGTTGCGGAGTGACCCGGAGAACTGGGCCCGCCCGTCAGAAATGCGGCCGAGGCGGCCGACGATGCGGATTCCCTGCGCGGTGAGCGCGTTCAGGTCGGTTGTGGCTGGCTCGGGTGCCCCGGTGAGCTGCGGCGAGGGCAGGTGGCGGGCCCGGGTGAGGTCGTTGACCTGGTCGTAGCGTTCGGCCAGCACCCCCGTGGAGCCCAGCCAGCAGAAGATGTCCCGGCCGCGGTAATGGCGGGGCAGCCGGACGTGTTCGCCAACCGCCAGGGTCACCGGGCGCCCGGACCGGTGGATCTCGCTGGCGAGCTGGACACCGCTGGCTGACGCGCCGACGACGAGCACGCCGCCGTCTGGGAGCTGGCCGGGATCGCGATAGGTGAGCGGGGTGAGCGTTGTGATCGATCGGGGGATGGCGTCGGCGACGGCCGGGATCGCTGGCTGGGTGCTGGCTCCGGTCGCCAGCACCACGGCCCGGGCGTGAAGCATTTCGTCGTTGGCCTGGATCTCGAAGCCTCCCGGTGTGGTGCGCACCGTGTGCACCGTCGTGGCGGTGCGCACCGGCGCGGCGGCGAAGTGTGCGTAGCGGGTGAGGGTGGCCACGACGCCGGCGACGGGCAGGTAGCCGTCGGGGGCATCCCCGGCGTAGTCGTAGCCGGGCAGCCGGGTGAGCCAGTTGGGGGTGAGCAGCCGCAGGCTGGGCCAGCGCTGGGTCCGCCACGAGTTCGCCACCTCACCCCGCTCGAGGACGACGTGGTCGATGGAGCGTTCGGTGAGGCGGCGGCTCATGGCCAGGCCGGCGTGGCCGGCGCCGATGACGACTGCCGTGGTCTTCGTCATGTGGGCGGCCAGATCGTGGTCGTCAGGCCAGTTCGACGAGCACGTTCGTCGGGTTGGTCACGACG
Source organism: uncultured Actinomycetes bacterium (assembly GCA_963758575.1). Lineage (GTDB taxonomy): Bacteria > Actinomycetota > Actinomycetes > Streptosporangiales > Streptosporangiaceae > RYN-230. The sequence continues at coordinate 179,427 of CAVWWE010000033.1, read as the reverse complement.
TCGAACACCGCGGAGCGCTTCTGCGACTGGGCAATGAGCGCCTCGAGGTCGTCGCGGGAGGCGTCGGCGTCGATGGCGAACCGGACGGTGATCGCTTCGAAGCCGTTGCGGACGCCGGGGTCGGCGCCGAGGATACCCAGGATGTTCATCGCGCCTTCGATCGTTGCGGTGACGGACCGGAGCTGGATGCTCCGGTGCTGGGCGACCGCGGCGACGCCCGCGGTGAGGCACCCGACGAGGCCAACGAGGACGAACTCCACCGGGGTGGCACCGTTGTCCTCGGACGCGAAGCACTCGGGGTGATCGACGTCGAACTCATACGTCGTGCGGTGCTGCTGTTCGGTGCCGAGGCCGGTGAAGCCGGCCACGGTGGAGTGGCTGTGGGTGCCGTTGCGCCAGGTGCAGCTGGCCCGCCAGGTGAACTGCGCCGCTTCCGGTGCGGCCGACAGCGCGTCGCGGGCATCGAGCAGGGCCTGGACGTTCACGCCGTTGTCGACGGGACGGTCGGTGATGGTCATCTGTGTCTCCTTTTGATGCGGACTTGATTTCGGTGCGATCGGATGATCATTCGGCCCGGTGCGGCGTGGGCCCGAGGACGACGGGAAGCGAGACGAGACCGCGCAGCACGAGGCCATCGCCGTGCGCCCAGGCGAGCGCGTCACGGTCGGCGGCGAGCCGCAGGCCGGGGTGACGCCCGAGCAGACTCTCGAAGGCGACCCGGGCTTCCAGCCGGGCCAGCGGCGCCCCGAGGCAGTAGTGAGTGCCGTGGCCGAATCCGAGGTTCGGTCCGTTGTCGCGGCTGATGTCCAGGATGTCGGGGGCCGGGAAGCGGTCTGGGTCGCGGTTAGCTGCGCCGAGGCAGACCAGTACCTGTTCGTGCGCGGGGATCTCCACACTGCCGACGGTCACTGGTTCGGTCGTCACCCGGAACGTGGCGTGCGGCACCGGGGCGGTGAACCGGATGAGCTCGGCTACCGCGGCGGGAAGCTGCCCCGGGTCGGCCAGCAGCGCCTGCATCTGGTCGGGATGATCGAGCAGGGCCACCATCCCGTTGCCGATGAGGCTGGCCGTAGTGTCGTGGCCGGCCACGACGAGCTGGAACAGGCTCGACAGCAGCTCCTGGGTGGTGAGCGCGTCGTCGCCGGCGGCGACCAGCACGCTGACCAGGTCCTCGGCCGGGTTTCGCCGCTTGGTGTCGACGAGCTCGCGCAGGTAGGCCACGATCTTGCCGGATGCCTCGACCGCCTCGGCTGGCGGCTCGCCGGCCCATCCGGTCAGCAGCACCTGGAACCAGGCGTGCAGATCCGGGCGGTCGGCTGGGGGGATGCCCAGCAGCTCCCCGATCACTTTAAAAGGCAGCGGGTGGGCGTAGCCCTGGACGAGATCGACCGTGGCGCCGGGACCGGCGTCGTCGAGCTCATCGAGGAGGTCGCCGGCGATATCCCGCACGGCCTGCTCGAGCGCGGCGACCCGGGACGGCACGAAGGCCCGGGACACCAGCCGCCGCAGCCGGGTGTGGTCGGGCGGGTCAACGTTGAGCATGTGCCGGGAGAACTCCGGCCCGGGCAGGCCCTCGGCCACGACGTCGCCGTTGTCTTTGAGCGCGGCGAGCATGTCCTTGGAGATGCGAGGATCGCCGAGCGCTTGGCGGGCTGCGTCGTAGCCGAGGACGACCCAGGCCGGATGGCCGTCGGCGAGGCGCATCCGCTGCACCGGGCAGCGGGCCCTGGCCTGGGCGAAGTGACCGAACGGGTCGTCGCGGATCGCCGGTTCCCAGCCGCCCCAGGTCGCGAGCGTGTCAGGCATTGTCGCCCTCGGGCCGGTAGCCGGTGCAGAGCAGGTCGAGCTGGGCGATGCGGCCGCCGTCGTCGGTGTCGGCGTAGGCCTGCTGTTCGACGGTGAACCAGCCGGTGCCGAGCCGCTCTGCCCGCAGCCGCAGCCGCCAGTGCAGGTGCAGCCGGCCGCCGACCTCGCCGACGGTGGCCTCGACGAGGTCGAAGTCCTGGGTGTCGCCGAACCAGCCTTCGAACCGGCCGGCGATCGCTTCAGCTCCGGTCCACTCCCGCAGACCCACTGGTAGCAGGGCGCGGAGCCGCGCGCCGACGGCAAGCGCGCCGCCGAGCTGGGCGAAGTCTTGGGCGGCCAGGCCCTCCAAGAACGAACCCGCCCGGGCGAACTGCGGCACCAGACTGGCCGCGCCGTGGTCGTGGGTTGTGGTCATGCTTCTGTTGTACGGATCTGCCAGCGGCGGCGAATCGGGTAACTGCCCGATCTTTCTGTCAGGTTCCGGGCTCGCCCGCTGCCGCGGTCAGGCCGTGGCGCATGGCGAACAGCGCGGCGCCGGTCCGCGTCTTGACACCCAGCTTGGCGTAGATGTGCTCAAGGTGGGAGGAGACCGTCTTGCGGCTGACGTGCAGTTCGGCGGCGATCTCGGGGTTGGACCGGCCCTGGCCGAGCCGCACCAGCACCTCCACCTCGCGGGCGGTGAGCCCCGACGGCAGGCCCGCCCTGCGGCGGACCCGGTGGCCCGCCGCTTCGAGCACCGCCTTGACGCACTCGCCGTCCAGCCGCCCAGCGCGCACCTCCTCGCGCATCACCCGCTCGGCCTCGGCAGCGCCGAGCGCGGGACGGTGTGGACGGGGCTGCCGCAGGGCCTGGTAAACGTCGGCGGCGCCGAGGATCCGCACCGGCAGCGAGATGGCGTCGCCGCACAGCCCGCGCGGGTAGCCGGACCCGTCAAGCCGTTCATGGTGCAGTGATGCGCAGCGCCCCACCTCGGCCAGTTGCGGTACCCGGGCCAGCATCCGTTCGGTCAGGTACGGGTGGGTCCGCGCCCGCTCGCGCTGGGCCACGCTCCATTCGCCAGGCTCGTCCCACACGGCACTCGGGATCCCTATCATGCCGATGTCCTTGACCAGCGCCGCGCGGCGCAGCAGGACGAGATCAGCATCCGGAAGCCCGAGCTTCGCGCCTGCCTGGGCGGCGAGATCGGCCACGCCGCGGGACTGCCCAAGGCGCAGCGGCAACTTCAGGTCACTGAAGTCAGCGAGGCCAGCAAGCGCCCGTTCCAGGTGGTCTTCGCTCAATACAGTGCCCAGCCGAGGGTCGAGCGCTATCACTTCCTCCCACGCCGAAATTCCGCCAAGCCCCTCCAGGATCTCGGTGTACTGGGCGCAGAAGCAGTCGACCAGCTCCGGATCGAACTGCGTGCCCCGCCGATCCCGGGCCACATGCAGTGCGGCCTCAGCACCGCCAGTGTGGTGGAACGCCTCGACGGCGTCGGCCAGGTGAACCAGGCGGATGGCCGGGGCAAGATCACTGGCACCGACCGCCCCGGGCACCCCCTTCCCGTCCCATCGTTCGAACGTCTGCGCCAGCGGCTCGCATACGGCCGGGCCCAGCCCGAGCCGTTCGGCAAGATCGCTCGTCACGCGGCAGTGCGACTCCATGACCTGCTGCACAGAGTGGCCGGCGGTCGCCAGGAATTTCCCGACCAGCCCGATCCGGCGGAAACCCGGCTGACCGCGACCAAGATGGCGGGCGACGAAAACCGCCAGCGTGACACGCTCGAGGTCCTCATCGCGCGTATCGGCGTACAACCCGATCTCATCACCGAACAGCGCTGCCAGCTCAGTGGTGTCAACGGCACAGCCCACCCACACCAGCAGCGACGTGTAATACGCAGACGTGCAGGCCGCCTGATCCATCCCGGCCGCCGCCCCCAGCCGCATCGCAACGACGGTCTGACGCAGCACCCGCTCCATCGGCCGTCCCATTCCAAGGTCGGCGACAAGCGACAGCGTCGCCACCAACTCGGCGAGGGTCACCCGCTTCAGGGAATCGGCAGCGACCACATCAAGTTCCCCCTCATGCCGCGCTGACCGGTTCGCAAATCATAGGCAGCCGACCTGGTCACGCGCGAGTGCCCCGAATTCGGTCACACACCATCGCCAAGGTGCCACAGGCCCACCCGTCCCATGCCGCGCCGCTCCTGGGAGCCGCCGATGGTAATCAGTGGCCGACAGCTGTGTGCTGCAGAACGGCCATTCGGACGCGGCTCGGACGGCATGTCGGCCGACTGGGACTTGCCGCCAATTAGGCGGTTACACGCGCGCCAGGCGCACCGAAGGTTTGTTGCGTAGCGTCATCGGCGCGGTGGTGCAGGGTACCCGTCGCCGCGAGAATCCCCTGCTTAGGATGTGGCCACCGGTTTCTCGGGTTGGTCCCCGGAAGCGGTGCAGTTCTTCAAGGGCCTTCAGGCTGACAACACCAAGGCCTACTGGAGCCGCGCACAAGGTGTTCTACGAGACCTCGGTGGGCGAGCCCATGGCGGCGTTGCCCGATGAGCTGAGCGGGAGTTCGGCCCGGGACGGATCGCCCGCCCCTACCGGGACGTGCGGTTCCGGGGCCGGTAAGCCGCCGTAGGAGACCGCCGCGTGCGGCGCGTCATGCGGGCGGGTCGATGGCTGGCTTGACGTCCACCACCGGTGTCCCGTCGATTGCCTCCAGTGCGTTAACTTCAATCCGGAGCCCGTCGCGTGCCACGATACGGGCACGGTGCAGGCCGATGGGGTTCGGCCGATTGGGCGAACAGGTGCTGAACACGCCGGTAAGCGGCTGGCTCATGTCGTCCTCAGGATGCGTGCTCAGCTCGTCGCGGGACGACAGGTGAAGCCAGGTAAGCAGCACGATCTCATCGCCCGGCCGCAGGTCCTTGGCACCCTCCGCGACCTGCTCATCGAAGCGGATCCACGCCCGAGGCGCGCCTTCGCGCTGGTTCGGCGCATCGTCGAGGACCCTTAGCGCCGACTGCACCCACCCGATCGGCACCAGGCCGTAGCTCGTCTGCACAAGAACAGTCTGCTCGCCGGCCGCGGGGCACGGCCCACGACGCTGCCCAGATCGATCCATCTGCACTCGCTCGTGCTGGGGGTGGCGGGCTCGCCGAAGCCGAGCAGATCGGCGGCTCGGCGCGCGGTTATGAAGGGCTCCCCGTACCGTCGGCGATCCCCCTACGGCCGAGCAGGAAGCGGCCAAGCCCGTATGTCTCAGCCTGTCGCACAAAGCCGTGCGGGGGCAGGTTGGGGATCTTGGGCCTTCTTACCCGCTGGACGCCGGCGGCGACCGTTAGCCCGTCTTTACATTAGCCAGCGGCTTTAGCGAGTTCGGGGACGAATTGCGCGGCGTCGATAGTACCGAGACCGGTGACGAGATCGTAACCACGCTGGGCGTGGAAGCCCGGCACGATGTAGGTCTTGCCGTGGTTCGAGAACCTGAAGCTGTTGTCTCCGTGCACGATATCCACAATGCCGGGGGCGTGGCTGGCCGCCATCTGGTAAAGCGCCGGGTTGATCGCGCCGAGCGTGTGGCCGGCCTCCTGAGCGGCGAGCGCTACGATCCCGGCGAACATCGGTGCTGCGAGGCTGGTGCCGCAGCCTGTGAACCAGCCGGGCGGCTGCGCGGGATAACTGCCGTTGTTGCCGTACACTTCCACGCTGGTGGCGCAGGATGCATCCATGGAGATGTCGGGAATGCCCCGGTGCTGACCGACGGCGCCTGCCACGCCGGCTTGATAGGCCGGCTGGGTGAAGATAGCTGAGCGGCCGCCACCGCTGCCCGACCAGGCCTGGGCCGGCCCGCGCGGGGTGCCGTCATGGGCCAGGCCGAGCTGGGTGCCGCCTACGGCGGTCACCAGCGGATCGCTGGCCGGCCAGGATACCTGGGGAGTCTTGAAGAAGCTGTGCGTGCTGTAGGTCAGGCCGGCGGCGCCGGAGTCGCCGGTGGCCGCGATCATCGTGACACGGTAGCGGGGCTTAGCGGCCAGCTGGTAGGCCCCGCGCAGCGCCCGGAGCTCGGCACCGGACCGGAAGGTCGGCTCGGTCGCGCCAAAGCTCTGGCTGATCACGCCAGCGAGATGATGCCTGATGACGTACTTCTCAGCTTTGACGATCTGCGGGAAGCCGCTACGCCCCTCATTTTCGGCGGCCGGTGTCTCAACCAGCAAGATTCTGGCTCCCGGTGCCATCACGTGTGCCCACTCCACATCCAGCGTCGTCTCGCCAGCGGCACTGGTCCGCGCCGGCGTTGGCCGGTAGCGGGGGACCGCGCCCGCCGGCTGGATGACCCGCAGCGAAGGCGGCGGCAGGCCGAACCGCTTGTCGAAAACGGCCAGGTCATGCGAGATAGACGGCGAGCCGAAGGGCTCGACAATCGCGATCGTCTGGCCCTTGCCACCGATGCCCTCACGCAGCAGCGGCCTCAGGTCATAAGCTGCCCAGATCTGCGCAGGGCTCAGGCCGCCACCCGGCAGGCCCGAGGCCGCCCCCGATCCGCCCCGGACTGTGAACCTCCCGGTGGATGAGGCTGGCCGGGCACCCCGCCAGGCCCACAGCAAGGCCGAGCGTCACCGCCCAGGTACCAGGGAGCGTGACTTAGCAGTCGGCGTTTACGCATCCGTCCACCCCCGAGGGGTATCCCATGAACCCGCAATACCTATCTGCCCGCGAAAGTCACGCTGTTCCAGCAGCGCCCGATAACGAGCAGCTACCCCGGGGTACGCCCGATGGCGGCTGATCCAGTAGATCGAGCCCGGGTAACTATCGGTGCGTGACCGCTGGTGTCGGCGCTTTTCGGCTCGGTGGCGCGCAACGGGCACGGTAGTCGCTGGGCGATTTCACGTACCGGTGCACCGGGGGCTGGCCTTCGCCAGGTAAAGCCCGTAGCCGTTAACACCGTAGCCGAGGTCCTCGCCCGGACTCTGGTTATGGTTGGAAAGTTTCGCCGGTCCGTAATCGATGAAGATCGCTACGCCCTTCCCGCGTGGGATGGCTGATGGGTAAACCCAGAAGGTGTAGCTCGATACTTTCGTGTGCGGGCCGTAGAACACCTTGCGCCAGACGGAGAAAGGAGTGCCGTCAGGCCCGCCTAGCGGATAAACGTGGCATCCCCGGGATCTTCATACCGGCTCCGCTGAGGGAACTGCCCGGTGTGAATTTTGGCGGGGATGCCATCGGCCCGCAGGATGTGCTGGAGCCTGGCCGGATCGCGTATCTCATGAAGGGTTACCTTCACGCTGCCGTCTGGCTGCTTGACGACCGTCCAGGCTGCCAGCCGCGCCGGGCTCGTACTGTGACCCGTACCGCTACCGGGCAGGAGGATGGCCATGACCAAGGCCACGGCCGCTATCCCGGCTGCTCCGGCCAGGATCAGACGGCCATTACCGGGTTTTGAACAGGGCCATCACTCGCCGCAGCGTGCCTACCCGTACCGGTGCACGGGTCTTGATATCGGCCATCGAGACGGGACGCAGGCCGTGTTCCATGAGTTCGTGGATCTGCTCGCCAAGGTCAGTCTTCATCGTCAACTCCCAGCAAGACGCGCAGCCGAGCCAGTCCTGGTTGAGATGGTTCTGTACGGTTGTGGCCCGGATGCCGGTCAACTCGGCAACCTCGCGCAGCGTGTAGCCGTAACCGTGCACCAGCACCACGGCCAGCCGCTGCCGCTGAGACAACGCGGCAAGCGCCTTGGGCAGGCCCGGCTCGAAGTTGTGGTCTCGCATTCACCCACTCAAACAGCACCGGCTGGCGGCGGCGACGGCCGCGGGTCTGGCCGACCCGGAACAGGTAGCCCGGCAGGTTGGCGATGTGTTGCAGCCGGTGCCAGTTCTCCCAGGCATAGGCAAGTGCCTCGGCCGCCGCGTCCCGCCCGTCCTCAAAGCCATAGGCCGCGGCCAGAGCGCGGCCGAGCCGCGGCCCGGCTTCTTCCACGAACCGCTCGAACGCGGCCCTGTCATCGCTGGCCGTGCCCGGTCCCGGCCTCACAACCGGATCCGCTCTGCCTGCTGCGTGCATCGCACCGCCGTCTCCGCTTGGTCTCCTACCTACTTAGACCACCGGAGCGGCTGGTTTTACCACAAGGCCATGCGCTCGGCCTGGCAACCAAGGTGAGTGGTCCTAGTACTCCAGCAGTAGATCGTTATCTCGGGCGCGAAGCGGGCTGGACGCGGGACGGCCACCGTTTGATGATCATGGTTTGTGACGACACATGACAATCTGGCGGTGGCCGCTGGCCACAGCGTAGACCCGGGCCGGTGGCTGGGCATTCTTGATGAGCTGCTGCTGCTGGTGGGGGCTCGTTTCCGCAGGGTGGAGCCGCGGCGGCGGGCGCGGGCGTTTGTGATGGGGTTGCTGGCGGGGCTGCCGCGGGTGAACTGCTGGAGCATCGCCGAGCATGCGGGGGACGCGAGCCCGGCCGGGATGCAGCATCTCTGTCGCGGGCCTGCTGGGACGCCGACGGCGTCCGCGATGACGTCCGTGGCTATGTGACCGAGCACTTGGGCGACCTGGACGGGATGCTGGTCGTTGACGAGACTGGCGATCTTAAGAAGGGGATAGCCAGTGCCGCGTGCAACGGCAATACACCGGCACTGCCGGCCGGGTGGAGAACTGCCAGGTCGCGGTGTACCTCACCTACGCGGCCGCGGGCGGGCATGCGCTGATCGACCGGGAGCTCTACCTGCCGGAGTCGTGGGCGGCCGACCCGGGACGGTGCGCTGCCGCGGGCATCCCGGCGGGGACGGGGTTCGCGGCCAAGCCGGAACTGGCTTTGCGGATGATCACCCGTGCGCTGGATGCCGGGATGCCAGCGGCCTGGGTGACCGGCGATGAGGTCTACGGCGCCGACCCGGCATTACGGGCCGGCCTGGAAGAACGCCAGATGAGCTATGTGCTGGCCGTGGCCAAGAGCCACCCGGTGACCACCGTGGCCGGCGCGTGCCGCGCGGACGCGCTGGCCAACAGGCTGCCGCCGCGGGCCTGGCAGCGGCTTGCCGGGCCCGGCGCCAAGGGCCACCGCTGGTACGACTGGGCCTGGGCGGCCATTGATCCTGGCAGCCCGGGCACCGCCACTGCTTTCCGCCCCACCGGCGGACCGGTGAGCTGGCCTATTACCGCTGCTACACGCCCCGCCAAGCCCCCCTCACCGCCCTGGCCAGGCGCCGGCCGCAGGTGGACGGTGGAGGAGGATTTCCAGGCCGCAAGGGCCTGGCCGCCCTCGACGAGCACCAGGTCCGCACGCTGGACCTCCTGGTACCGGTGGGTCACCCTGGCCATGCTCGCGCTCGCGTTCCTCACCGTCGCCGCCTTGACCGAGCACGCCCAGCCGTCGCCAGCCGGGCTGATCCCGCTGACCCGCAACGAGATCGCCCGCCTGGCCGCCGCCGTGATCAACGAGCCTGCACGCGATACCCGCCGCCGGCTGCGCTGGTCCCCCTGGCGCAGGCGCCACCAGCACACCGCCCGGGCCTGCCACTACCGGCGGCAAGCCGCCGACGACCCATGATCACCACTCATCTACCGGGAATCCACGACATCGCGGCCGGCTGCGGCACACTGGCCAGGTGAGTGAAGCCTTCGCCAAGGCAATCAGCAACCTGGACGAGGAAGCGTTCCAGGCCCTTTACGGCCTCTGGGATCCTCTCGAGCCAGCCCAGGTGGCCGAACTGTTCCGGCAGCTTCGCTGCGATGGTGGGTCGCCGGGGGCCGGGCAGCCAGGGCTGGAGTCGCGGCCCGTCATCACGAGGACACCGACATCGCGGACAGAATCGACGACCTCGACACCCTGCGCACGCACCTGTCCGGCTGGCACCTCTGGGAAGCGCACAACGGAACGCTGCGGCCGCTGCTACCCGGCGGCAACCTCACGCCCGGATGCGAGCAGCTATGGGCGCGCCGCGACGCCCAGCACCCCTGGCAACTAGACCTGCTGCTTGACCGCAGCCACGACCAGTGGGCATTCAAGCGCGACCCGCGCATCCGCGTGCCCTGGCAGCATGCCCTGCACACGGTCAACGGCATTCCCTATCTCCGCCCGGAACTGGCGCTCCTGCACAAGGCCCACCTCGACCGGCCCAAAGACAAAGCTGACCTGGCCGCTGCCGTCTAGATCCCGACGCCTGGGCCTGGCTAGCCCAGGTCCTGGAACAGCTTGGCCACCCCCTCGTGGGCCAACGCGGCCCGGTCTGCCATCAATGGCCGCCGCGGCCACGGCCTGCCCCTGATCGGGGCGCACCCTGGCTGAGCAGACGCGGCGAAACCAGCACCGCCCGAACATGCCTTACCAGCGGCAACGCAGGAAACTACAAACCTAACGATCTACTGCTGGAGTACTAGGCTTGTCGCTTCCGGCGTGATGGAGACCGAGTTGGCTCAAGCGGACGCAGCACTGGCCTGGCTTCCTTGACGGGTTCCTCGCCAGCACCGGCTTGGACCTGACGCCCTTCGGTAACCCCACCATTGAAGATCTTTAGGTAGGCACCCACCGCCAGCCGCGACTGATCAGTGAACGGCACCGGGTGATCGGACAAGAGGGACGGCAGGTTTGTGAAGGGGTCATCATGCCCAGACACTGCGGCCTGCTTCGGTACGCCGCGAAGCCCGAAAGGCACCGGGCGCGGCAGATCAAGATGTTCGCCGTGTTCTGCTCTGTGCATGGTTCAGCCTGTCGCATAAACGGTTCCCGGCGAAAACGATCTCCACACAGGCGCCAGCGGGCGTCCCGTTAAGGCGCGGGCGCTCCAATCAGCGGCCGAAAGGTGACCGCTGGCAGCGCTCACCCCCACCGGAGCTCGACGGGCCACCTTGTTGCAACAGGCTGGTCTATGCATAGACAGCGCTGGGCGTGATCGCCCCACATGCCGCTCTCCGCGGTCAGATCGGCCCCCTCGGGCGTGGGTGCCTCGTCGGCTTTCCCCCGTCGCGGCTGTGACGTTGTGTGCGAGCCCACCGCTGCCACGCACCTTGGAGCCGTCGGCAGCGGTGGGGGCCCGCCTGCTGGTTAGATCGTTGCGAGGTATACGGCGACTGGCACCTCGGTGAAGCCGAGCCTCGGTAGAGGCTCTGTCAGGCGCGTGGAAAGGGTCGCCGCCGGTGCCGATCTGGACTACCTCGACGTCGCTGGTGCGCATGTGGGCGATGGCGTGTTCGCAGAGGCTGCGGCCGATGTGCTGACGCCGGTGGAGTGGCGGATACCGCAAGAAGATAGATCTCGCCGTGGCGAGATCTGGCGTCGCATCGCCAGGAAATGAGGCCCGCTGATCGTGCCGTCAGGGAGCGTAGCCACGGCAGCGTGACGGCCTGCGCCGGGAGCGTGGAGTGCCGGAAGCTCGTCACGGTAGTTCGACCCGGTGGCCGTGTTGGTGCTGGAACACCTGCTCGCCGAGGAGAGGACGGGCATAGCCTTCGAAGAAAGGCCTGAAGGTGTGGGTGAGAAGGTCCATGATCGCCGGATAGTCGTCAACCTCAAGTGGCCGGATGTGCATTGCGGAGCCTTTCTGCTGAGAGAACGAATACAAGACCGGAGGGTCTCCGGGCTTGCTGGCTCGCCGATGGCGAGCGCTCTCTCAGCGGGTGCGCAAGGCTGCGTGACAGTGCACAGAGGAATCGTCGCGTATGAGTACGCCCGTCGGCAACAGGTTTCCCACCGCCAAGACAGCGCGGGTCTGCAGGACGGACGGGCCCATCTGCATGGCCCTGGTCCAAGGGGCCAGGGCACCCAGAATCCGGAGGCAATCCTGACGCAGCTCAGCGGACAGGTGGCCAGGTCGTATATTCATGCATCCCGCGCTAGGTGCGAACGTCCTGTTCTGCCGCAGTGTGCACACGTCGTCACGTTGCTCCGGCAGATCAGCGCATGATGTTAGTCAGTCCGCCGGAGTCCATGGGCGGCTGTCGAGCCAGAGCGCCCAGGGCTTTATGACGCCGATCCGCAGCAGTCCGGCCGAAGCCCAGGGATCGCTAGCAAGGCGCGCCTCAATTTCGTTCTCATCTGCGGCTTCGACGGCGTGCAGGGTCTCCTCGCCCTCGCCGATCGGGCCGCCGAGAATAATGAACCCATCGTCAACCAGTCCATCCATGAATACCGCATGCTCCTCCCAGGCATCTTGGTCCCGGATCTGACGGGAACGGTCCCAGCCTGGGCCATGGACCAGCCTCACCGCGAAATTGGCCATGGCCGGAGGGTACTGGCAGCCACCGACACTCGACCCGCCTCCCAGGGCTCTACACCAGCCATCTGAGCGCGCGCTCATGCCGCGCCTGGTGCGGCCGCCGGAATAGATCCACGGGACCGCCGCGAGCAGGAAATAGACCCCCGTGACGGCGGCGAGCGCGCCTGCGGGCATCGCTACGACCATCCACGTCATGGTGCCCGCCATCAGGCCGTGGTGCACGGTCGCGGCCCGGCGGGCGCGGTCAGCCGCCGATGATCGAGGCGAGCGTGACCGGTGTCGCGTCGTCGTAGGTGTCATGCCATGGCCATTCGGTGACGTACCGTTCCCGGCCCGACGGTGTCAGGTCCAGGAACCGGTAGGTGCTCAGCATCACGTCGGTCCCCGCCGCGTAGGCGGAGTAGGTGTGGAACACCCGGTTGCCGTCGCGGACGAACACGCTCACCCCGTGCGCGCCGGAGCCGGCGGGGGCGGTGCCCTGCGGCTGGCCCTCCCGCTGCAGGGCCTGCTTGTCCTTGTAGTTGTACTCGATGGGCGCGATCGAGGCGGAGCTTGTGCCGGGGCGCGGGTGTGGCGGCCCCAGGCCTGGCGGGGTGGACGGTGCCGTCCCGGGGATTCACGGTCCGCCTTAGGCCGGACTGCTGGGCGGCGGGCCTGCCAGCCCGGTCTGGTAGGCCAGGACGATGGCCTGGACCCGGTCCCGTAGCTGCAGCTTGGCCAGGATGCTGGCCACATGGGTCTTGACCGTCGCGGTGCTGAGCGTCAGCTCTGCGGCCAGCTCGGCGTTGCTGAGCCCGCGGGCCAGCAGCCGCAGTACCTGGAGTTCCCGCACTGTCAGGTCGGACAGGCCGGCGTGCGAGATGAACTGGCCGGGCTGGTGCGGGGCGAACCGTTCGATCAGGCGGCGGGTGATGGACGGCGCGAGCAGCGCGTCGCCCGAGCGGACCATGCGTACCGCGGCGACGAGCTGCTCGGGCGAGGTGTCTTTGAGCAGGAACCCGCTTGCCCCGGCGGTCAGCGCGGCGTAGACGTACTGGTCGAGGTCGAACGTGGTGAGGATGATGATCCGGCATCCGCATCCGGGCTTGGATGCGAGGATGCGGCGGGTGGCCTCGAGCCCGTCCATCCCCGGCATCCGGATGTCCATGAGGACAACGTCGGGGCGGTGCTGAAGCACGGCGGCGACCGCTTCCTTGCCGTTGGCCGCTTCGGCCGCGACGGTGATCCCGGCCTCGTTCAGGATGAGCCGGAACCCGCTGCGGACCAGTGTCTGGTCGTCGGCGATGACCACGCGGAGCGGAGCGCCGGCGGTGGCTGCCTCGCTCATGGCGGGGTCACTTCCGCGGGTATCTCGGCTGGTTCCACCGGGATCCTTGCCTGTACCAGCCAGCCCCCGCCGGGCCGCGGTCCGGCGGCGAGCTCGCCGCCGTACAGCGCCACCCGTTCCCGCAGGCCAAGCAGGCCCATCCCGGCACCGCGGGGAACGCCGGCGTCCGGGACCGGGCCAGCGGCGGGAATCGGCCGCCCGTCGTCGGCGACCTCGACCACCAGCGCGGCTGGTTCATAGGTGAGCCGGACTTCGGCCTGTGGCTTTCCCGCGTGCTTGATCACGTTGGTGAGCGCCTCCTGCACCACCCGGAACACGGCCAGTCCCAGGCCGGGCGGCAGGTCCCGCGGCGTCCCGGCGATGCGCAGCTCGACGGGCAGCCCGGCGGCTGACGACCCGGCCAACCATCTCGCGCAGCTCGTCGAGACCGGGCTGGGGCGCCAGGCCGGCTGCACCGCCCGGGCTGCTGCCAGCATCCACCAGCGCGGCCGGTGGCCCGGCTGGCCCGCCGGCATCATCGGTCCCCGGCGGGGGGCTGAGCAGGCCGAGCAGGTGACGAAGCTCGGTCATGGCCGTGCGGCCGCTTGATTCCACCGCGCGCAACGCTTTGATGGCCTCGGCGGGATCGGCGCTCAGCACCCGCCGGGCGGCGCCCGCCTGCACCACCATCACGCTCACGTTGTGCGTCACGACGTCGTGCAGCTCGCTCGCGAGGCGCGCCCGTTCCCGCGCCAGCGCGCGCCGGGTCGCAGCCTCGTGCTCGGCCTGGGCCTGGCGAAGCCGCGCGCCGGAGTCACCGGCCCGCCGGGCCCACCGGTGGACCGCGTCTCCCACGATCATGATCGGGATGAAGATCAGCAAGGGGGTGGCCCGGGCCGGAATTGGCGGGCTCATGTCCGCGGAAAGCGCGATCAGCAGCACGGTCACCATCGGCATGCTGAGCAGCGCGGCGCCCCGGTACCGGCTGTGCACGACGGCCGAGTAGGCGGCGAACGCCACCGCGAGGAAGGTGACCAGCGTCGCGTTGTTATTGCCGTAGTAGGCAGCGACGGCGGCGGCCATGATCGTCCAGAACGCGGTCAGCGGGAAGACCCTGCGCAGCGCCAGCGGTGCCGCCGTCAGGGCGACCAGCAACGGCCCAAGCGGGCGGGCAGGAGGAGTCCCGGCGGCCAGTGCCGCGACGGTTGCCGCCGCCGCCAGGACTGCGTCGAGACTGATGGCGCGCCGGGAGACCGCCGGCCGCGGCTCGGTGGACCGGGCGAACGCCAGCGCCCGGGCCAGGCCGGCCTGCACCAGCCCTCGCCTGCTCTCGCTCACCAGCCCATTGTCCCCCGCGACTCCCCCGCGTGGCATCGCCCGCCCGGCCGAGGCGACTCCGCCTCGCGAACGACCTGCCCGGCGAAAGTCAGCCGCCGCGGCGGCCAAGTTGCCTCTCGCGGCCGAGGCGGGCCAGGACCGGGCGCGCCTAGCTTGCCGGGCATGGATGCCCTGATACGACTCGACGAAGTCACCAAACGCTACGACAGTGACGCCGCGCCCGCGGTGGACGGCGTCAGCATGCAGATCGCGCCCGGCGAGGCGGTCGCGGTGATGGGCCCGTCGGGCAGCGGCAAATCGACGCTGCTGAACCTGATCGCCGGCCTGGACCGGCCGACCAGCGGGACGGTCACCGTCGCCGGCGAGCGGATCGACCGGCTGAGCGAGACCGGCGTGGCCCGGTTCCGCGCGGCAGCAGGTCGGCATGATCTTCCAGTTCTTCAACCTGCTGGACGACCTGACCGTCCTGGACAACATCCTGCTTCCCGCCCAGCTGGCCGGGGTGCCGCGGGGCAAGGCCCGCGCCCGGGCGGACGAGCTGCTGGCGGCGCTGCGGATCGGCCAGCACCGCCAGGCCTACCCGGCCCGGCTGTCCGGCGGCCAGCGGCAGCGGGTGGCGATCGCCCGGGCGCTGGTGAACCGCCCCGCGATGCTGCTGGCCGACGAGCCGACCGGCGCGCTGGACAGCGCCAACGGCGAGCAGATCGGCGAGCTGCTGCTCGACCTCAACCGGTCCGGCCAGACGCTGGTGCTCGTCACCCACAACCCCGGCCTGGCCGCCCGGTACGCCAGCCGCACGATCCAGCTCGCCGACGGCCGGATCGCCAGCGACGCCGGAGCGGGGGCGCGGCGATGAGCGCCCGGCCGGTGATCCGGGCCGTGTCGGGCGGGCTGACCCGCCGCAAGGTGCAGACGGTCGTGATCTTCACCGTGCTGCTGGTGTCCACCGCCTCGGCCACGCTGGGGCTCGGGCTCCTCCTCTCCTCCAACAGCCCGTTCCAGCACGCGTTCGCCGCGCAGCGCGGCGCGGAGGTGACCGCCAGCATCGACCCGGCCAGGGCCACGACCGGCCAGGTCGCGGCGACCCGGCGGCTGCCGCAGGTCACCGCCGCCGCCGGGCCGTTCGCCGAGGCGACCATCACGCCCCGGGTCGACGCGATCGGGCTCACCATGCCACCGGTCACGGTAGTCGGCCGCGCCTCACCCGGCGGCCCGGTGGACGAGCTGACGCTGGACGCGGGCCGCTGGGCGCGGCGGCCCGGCGAGATCGTGATCTCTCCCGACTCCTTTTACCGGGACGCCAGCGCGGTGCAGCTCATCGGCACCCGGATCACCGTGACCAGCGCGCCGGGTCGGCCGGTGCTGAAAGTGGTCGGCGTCGCCAAGTCGATCACCGGCACCGCCGGGGCCTGGGTGCTGCCCGCGGAGATCGCCGCCCTGCGCCCGCCACACACCCCGGCCGCCGCGCAGATGCTCTACCGGTTCCACCACGCGGACACCCAGCCACAGCTCACCTCCGACGTCACCGCCCTGACCCGGGCGCTGCCGTCCGGCACGATCACCGGCACCAGCTCCTGGCTCACCGTCAAGACCCAGGAGAGCGGGTCGATCGCGATCATCGTGCCGTTCGTGGTCGCGTTCGGCGTCATAGGGCTGGCGATGTCGGTGGTGATCGTCGGCAACGTGGTCAACGGCGCCGTCGTGGCCGGCTACCGCCGGATCGGCGTGCTCAAGAGCATCGGCTTCACCCCCGCGCAGGTGGTGGCCGCGTACGTGGCGCAGGCCGGGATCCCGGCGCTAGCCGGAATGCTGGCCGGCGTGGTCGTGGGCAACGTGCTGTCGGTGCCGCTGCTCAGCCAGACCGCGACGATCTACGGAGTCGGCAAGCTGCTCGTGCCACCTTCGGTCGATATCGGGGTGCCGCTGCTGATGTGCGCCCTGGTGGGGCTGGCGGCGGTGCTGCCGGCGCTGCGGGCCGGACGGCTCAGCGCCGTCGCGGCCATCGCGACCGGGCGCGCCCCACGGACCGGCCGCGGCTACGCCGCGCACCGGCTGCTCGGCCGGCTACCGCTCCCCCGCCCGGTCACGATCGGCCTGGCCGCCCCGTTCGCACGCCCGGCCCGCACCGCGGTCACCATGGCCGCGATCGGGTTCGGCGCCACCGCGGTGATCTTCGCCGCCGGGCTGAACTCATCGCTGGCCAAGGCGGCGAACGGCCAGTCGCGCGCGGCCTCCGAGCAGGTGCAGATCTCCCCAGCTCTGCCCTACGGCCCTGCCCCGAAGCGATTCCCCGGCTTCGGCGGGCGCCGGCCACTCAGCGGCCGGCCACTACCGGACCGTCGGTGCCGCGCTCCGGGCGCAGCCCGGGACGCTGCGCTGGGTTGCCGAGGCGATGCCCATGGTCGGCGTGGCGGGCCTGACCGGCCCGGTTTCCACCGAGGCCTTCCGCGGCAACGCGGCGTGGACCGGCTACGACATGATCAGCGGGCGCTGGTACCGGGCACCCGGTGAGGTGGTCGTCAACACCGGCTTCCTCACCCAGACCGGCAAGTCCGTCGGCGACACCGTCACCCTCACCTTCGGCGGCAAGCAGATCACCGCGCGGATCGTCGGCGAGGTCTTCGACCCGCAAGGACGAGGGACGCCCGCCATGCTCACCAGCTGGCAGACCCTGGGCGGCGCCAGCGCGGGGCTGACCGTTGGGCAATACGACGTCGGCCTGCGGCCCGGCACGGACCCAAACGCCTACGCGGATGCGGTCAACCACGCGCTGGTCCCCAACTTCTTCGCCTCCGCCACCACGAACGATCCGTTCTACCTGACCCTCACCGCGCTGATCGGCACGCTGACCCTGCTGATAGCTCTGGCCGCCGGGCTCGGCGTGCTCAACACGGTGGTCCTCGGCACCAGGGACCGGGTGCACGACCTCGGGGTGTTCAAGTCGGTCGGAATGACGCCGCGGCAGACGATCGCCATGGTCATCTGCTGGATCGCCGGTGCCGGGCTGATCGCCGGGATGATCGCCGTCCCAGCTGCCATGATCCTGCACTCCTCCGTGCTGCGGGACATGGCCAGCGCCGCTGGCACCGGGATTCCGGCCAGCTACGTCAACGTCTTCAGCCCCGCGGAACTCCTGCTCCTCGCCCTGGCCGGGCTGATCATCGGGGTCGCCGGCGCCCTGCTCCCGGCTAGCTGGGCGGCACGCGCCCGCACGGCGTCCGCCCTGCGGGCCGAATGACCGGCAAGACAAGGACCGGCTGACAGGAAGCTGATCATCGGTCACGCGGCCTGGCGTAATACGCCTCGCCGCGTGACCGGCGCCCGACCGGCTAACCCTCCGGGATGCGAAACGGCGGACGGCCAGCGCACACCCGTGCAGTAACGACGCCCGCCGGCCGGCGCATCAAGCCCTACCCCGCTGGAGATCACCATGCGCACTGTCCGTTGCCCGGCCAGCACCTGGTGGGCGAGCGCCCGGCCGGCGGTGAACCTCTCGGGCCGACGACGATCCGCGCTGCTCGTGGCGCTGAACCTGGCCGCCGCGGCGATCTATTTCGTTCACTTCGGCCACGCCGACGGCCTGGGCGGCTACCGCATCGATCTGGACGTCTACCGCACCGGCGCCAGGGTGTTGCTGCACGGCGGCGATCTGTACGGCCGGCTGCCCCGGCTCGGCGACGGCCACGAGCTACCGTTCACCTACCCGCCGTTCGCGGCCCTGAGCTTCATTCCCCTGACGCTCCCGAGCTACAGCGCGGCGAACTGGCTGCTCATCGCCGTCACCATCGTCAGCATTGCGGCCAGCTGTGGCGCTTCGCCATCAATACCGCAGCGGAGGCGGGCGCCCGGATGCGGCGGCTCCTGCCCTGGGCGCTGCCCGCCGCGCTGCTGCCCGAACCCATCCGCTCCACCCTGACCTACGGCCAGATCAACGCACTACTCAAGGCACTGGTCGCCTTCGACTGCCTGACCCGGGCGCCCCGATGGCCCGGGGGGATCGGTGTCGGCATCGCCGCCGCAGTGAAACTCACCCCCGCGGTCTTCCTGCTGTTCTTCCTCCTCCGCCGCGACCTGCGCAGCGCGGCCCGGGCCGGGCTGAGCTTCGCCGCCTGCACCGGTGCCGGGTTCGTCCTCGCCCCGCACGACTCGCTCCGCTACTGGACCCAGATCGCCTACCAGCCCACGCGGACCGGCGGCATCGCCTACGCCTCGAACCAGTCCATACTCGGAACCCTGGCCCGCCTCGGCCTCGGCAATCCCGGACGGACCTGGCTCTGGCTCGCCCTGTGCCTGCTCGTCGCGGCCCTCGCGGTCACCGGCATGCGCGGCGCTCTCAAGGCCGGCCAGGTCACGTACGCCCTAGTGCTGAACGCCGCAGCCGGGTTGCTGATCTCGCCCATATCCTGGTCACACCACTGGGTCTGGGCGGCGCCCGCGCTGCTCACCTACCTGGCCACCACCAACCCGAATCGCCGGCGGCCGCCGGCGTTCGCGGTCCTGGCCCTGCTCACCTTCGCGATAGCACCGCACTGGCTGCTCCCCTCCGGGGGCGGCCGCGAAAAAACTGCGGGTTCTAGCCCAGCCCGGCGGCCGGTCGGCCCGGCTCCCCGGCCATCAGCCTGGCCACGAACTCCCGCCACTGTGGGGTGCTGAACTCAAGGACCGGGCCCGCGGGGTCCTTGCTGTCGCGCACGAGGACCAGGTCTGGGGTCTGGGTCACCTCGACGCAGTTGCCATTGGCGGCACTGTGGGTGCTCTTGCGCCACTGGGTGCTGGCCACCTCGACGCAGTTGCCGTTGGGCCCGCTGTAGCTGGATTTGCGCCACACGCTGATGCTCCTTTCTTGCCGCTGTCGCCTGGACTTGGTGGGTGCCCCGGGGAGGCTGGCCAAGGTCCCCGGGGCATCCAGGGTGTGGAGGGAGGCCGCGTGCACCGGTGTGCCCGATGGGATCTCTGTGTCGTCCCGTTCGGTTAAGGACTGTGCTGATACTGCAGGTGCGGCTCCTCCCCCGGTGTCATCTGCTGGGGGGCATCACCTGGCCTTTCATGCCGCTGTGCAGTGAAGGCCCGGCCGCGCAGCTGTACCGGGTGCCTGCGGCACTGCGGCAGGCAGGCACGCGCGGCGCTGCATGGCCGGGCTGCCGGAACGCGACGATGGCGTGTTACCGGCCCTGTCAGCAGCCGTGAACGCGGTTTGCTGACACGGCGGAGGCCGGGTGTCAGGCGGCTTCCAGCGGGAGCAGGGACAGGGCTTGGCGGATCACCACGACGATCGGTTTTCCGCAATGCGGGCAGGCCGCCTCGCGAGCGAGGACCTGCGGGTCCTCGGCCTCCTGGCCTTCCGGGCCGGGCGCTGGTGGTGGGCGGCGCCGGCCGCGGGCAGCCTCAGCGCGTGCAGCGATGGTCAGCGCGGCGGCCCGGTCATGGGCGGCAGCGAGCTCGCCGTCCACCCCGAGCGCCCGCCCGGCCCGGACGCAAAACGGCCGGGAGCACGCGCCGGAGGCTTCTGCGCGGGCCACAGCACTGCGGCTGTACCCGGCCAGCGCGCCCAAGTCGCGCTGGGTCAGCCCGGCGGCCCGCCGCAGCACAGCGATCCGCCGGGCCAGCGCCGCCCGTGCATCCCGCGCTGCCTCCAGCCCGCTCACCGCGCCATCCCCCACGCCATAGCCGGCCCGGCCCCCAGATGCGATAGCCCGGCGGGCCCGGGAAACGCTGCCCGGGCCCGGGCGGCGATCTGTTCGATGCTGGACCGGCCCATTACCCGGCCTCCGAGCCCAGCCTGAGCCTGTCTGGGTCGCAGAACACCATGCCGGGGATGTCCGGGTGCGTCAACCCGCCAGGTACCGGCAGCCATCCATCCGCACGCAGGGCCCGCTGGAGGGCCTTGATCTCGCGCAGTTCCGCGTCGCTAGGGCCGGCCATCACCCGGCCTCCGGTTCCAGGTCGCGTTCTGACCGGGGCGCCGCGTCGGCGGCGGACATGGCCTTGCTGAGGTCGGCGCCGCGTTCCTGGAGGTGGGCGTGGTCGAACCGCTGGTACCACCACCGCTCGGCACTGGACAGGTGCCGGTCCACCTTGGGCAGGCCCCTGGCCGCGCGGGCCCGGTCCTCCGCCCAGTGCTCCCACGCCAGTTCGGGTGTCACCCCGCCGACCAGGGCCTCGGATGGGATCTCGTCCGGATGCAGAAGCTGATGCAGCCACGACTGCGTGGTCTCGGTGGGAATGCTCATCGCCTCCGGCTCCAGTTCGGCGTCCGCGACCAAGACGACCTCGCCGCCGCAGACGAGGTAGGGCCTGAGCGATGGATGGCCTCCGCCGGCCTCATCGCGGAGAACTCCCAGGACTCATCTCGCCAGCGCTGTGCCCTGGCGACCCGCTGGGTTCCACTGCCCTGGCGTGTGCTGCCGCGACGGAGGCGCTGGCATGCTGTGGCAGCGCGCCAGTCAGTACGTTCTCCCCGGCTCCCGGTGGCGGCAGTGTCCCGGGACTCGCAGGCTGGCCGGCCGGGCCGGCGAGCGGGTGGCAGCAGGCGCAGCGGCCCGCGTCGGTGCCGTCGGGGTGTTCCAGGCGCCGGGTGTGCTGGTTGCACCGGCCGCACCAGGTCGGCCGGGACGGCCGCGAGGGAGGATCCGGCAGCTCGTCCGGCGAGAGCCGGCGGGCGAGCACGGCGTAGGGGTTCCGGACGCCAGCGGTGCTGGCCCCTGCAACCTCAGCCAGCCTCTCGGGGGTCCAGCCGGCCGCCAGCGCGGCGGTGACCGCGGGAGCGAGCCGCTCGCGCTGGCGGGCCGTCAGCAGCCACCGTGGGCCGAGCGCGCCGAAGAACTCCCCCACCTGCCCGCCGTCGGGAGGGCCGTCGGCTACGGGCAGCGCCTCGCGCCCGCACGCGGGGGCGGCGGACGGTTCCCTGGATGGTTTCATGGACGATTCGGGTGCAACCGCTGCACCCCGTGACTGCGCCGGTTGCACCCCGCCGGTGCGCTCGCTGCATCCCGCTCCGGGCGCGGAGTGCAACGGCTGCACCCCGCCAGCCCGGTTATCCACAGCCCTCGCGGGGTGCGGCAATTGCACCCCGTCAGCCACGTCGCCAGCGTCCGGGCACGCGGCCGCCGCGACCCTGGCGCGCCGGCCAGGAAACTGATGCTCCAGCGCCGCGAGGTCAGCCTCGGTGAGGCCGTCCCGGATCAGGCTCAGATCCAGATCCCAGCCCTTCGGCCGCCGGTCCGCACGCTTGATCCGCGCAGCCACGATCTCCGGATCGCACGGCCGGATGATCCCCGCGGCCTCCAGCCAGCCCAGGCACATGCGCACCGTGCGCTCCGACAGGCCGGTGTAGCGCACCAGCGTGGCCACCGACGGGAACGCGCCAGTCCCGTCTGGCCCGGCGTGGTTGGCCAGGCCGACGAGCACGAACTTGCACGCGCTGGACGGCTGCCCGCTGCGGTCGGCGGGTACCGGAGCCAGGTTGAGCACCCACGACATCGCCTCGACGCTCACTGGCCACCCCCCGGCACCTGGCCGACGTGCCAGCTGGCAGGTCCGGACGCGGCGAACCGGCTCCAGCGCCGATCAGACGTTGCTGACCTGCGCGGACAACGCGGCCAAGCAGGCCCTTCGTACCCCTGTATGCTCTGTCCGGGATTAAGCGTCTCGGAAGGTCGGCCGGGACCAGGTTGAGCGCCCAGCAGATCGCCTCGGCGCCCACCGGCAATCCGCCCGCTGAGCGCTCCCGGCCACCCCGGCTTCAGGGCTGTGCCCCATACGCGCCCAGACGGCCCTCCTCGGAGCACGTTTGCGCTGGTCAGGGCCGTACAGTGCAACCCCCTCCGGAGCCGTGTGCGCAGGTTCGAATCCTGCCGGGGGCGCTCGAACACAGCCAGCGAAATTCTCCTGTCAGTAGCGGCAATGCTGCGAATGGCGGTGTGGCCGCTTCGCCCACGATCGGTGCCGCACTGGCGTGACGGCATAGGCGTGATGCCCGTCATGCTCCCTCCCCTTCCGCGTGATCTTCGTGCTCAGCCACGGGCTCGGCGTCGGCCTGAGCGCCCAGGGGGCGCAGAGTGGCCTCCATCCGGGCGATCCACACGTCCTCCAGCCCGGCCACGCAGCGGGCGTAGACACGCAGCAGCATCTCGACGCTGTGCCCGGCCCAGGCCGCGATCTCGGTGGGCGGGAACCCACCAGCGCGAACCTGCTGCCGGCTTATGCCGGCTTCGCGGACCTGGAGGCGGCGTGTGCGGGGTTCTGCGGCCAGGTCAACGCCCGTCCGCACCGGATCACCCGGCGCGCCCCGGCGGAGATGCTGGCCGAGGAGCGGGCCCGGCTGCACCCGGTCCCGGCCGCCCCGTTCACCGCAGCGCTCGGGGTGACCCGCAAGGTCGACGGCCTGTCGCTGGTCGCGTTCGAGGGTGGCCAGTACTCGGTGCCGCACGAGCTGGCCGGGCAGGTTGTGTGGGTGCGGCAGCATGGCGGGCAGGTGGTGATCACCCATGCCGGGCCCGCAGGCCCGGCCGAGGTGGCCCGCCACCAGGTGACCACGCCGGGAAGCCCGCGGATCGACGACACGCACTACCCGTCTGCGCCGCCCGGTGCGCTGAACCGCACGCCGAAGCCGCGCAGCCAGGCTGAAGCCCAGTTCCTGACCATCGGCGACGGCGCCGGGCTGTGGCTGGCCGAGGCCGCCGCGGCGGGCGCCAGCCGGGTGCGGGCCAAGATGGCCCGGGCGGTCCAGCTCGCCGCGCTGCACGGTGCCGCCGGGGTGGACCGGGCGCTGGGCCAGGCGGCCGCGGCGGGCCGGTTCGCCGACGGTGACCTGGCCGCCATCCTCGCCCACCAGGCGGCGGCCGCCGACGGTGAGCCGTCCCGGGCCGGCGAGCAGTCCTCGCTGGCCCAGGGCACCGCAGGGTGGGCCCGGCACCGCGGGACGGAGGCCGGCCGATGACGCTGCGCCGCCCCGGCGAGGACGCGGTCTTGACCAGCGAGGAGATCGCCATGGTCCGCCAGGTCCTGGTCAGCTGCTCGCACCTGCTGGCCTGGGCCGGGGCGCACGCCGGCCCGGCCTGGCACGAGGCCGCCGCCGAGCTCACCGCCGCGACCGGACGCGTGCGGACCGCCGGCGGGCTGTATCTACGACGCCTGCCTCGCGATCGACTACCTCGACTTCGCCGCACCCGCGCGGAGCCGGCGGTGACCGCCGCGGCGCCGGCCCCGCCGCCGATCGATGCCGGGCTGGAGGGCCTGCTGCGCCGGATGCGGCTGCCGCACATGCGCCGCATCGCCCCCGAGATCCTGGCGACCGCGAAGGCTCAGCGGTGGGATCCCGCCGAGGTGCTCCGGGCGCTGCTGGCCGAGGAGGTCGCCGGGCGGGACCGCTCGGCGCTGGCCACCCGCCGCGCCCGGGCCGCATTTCCCACTGGGAAGACCTTCGGCGCCTGGGACGAGCACCTGTCGTCCATCCCGCCACCTACCCAGGCCGCGCTGCGCACCCTGGAATGGGTCAGCCGGCACGAGAATCTCGTGGTCTGCGGCCCGTCCGGCACCGGCAAGACCTTCCTGCTCGAGGCCCTCGGCCAGCAAGCCGTCGAAGCCGGCAAGCACGTCGCCTGGTTCACCCTTGAGCAGCTCGGCGTGCTGATCCGCAGGCACCGCGCCGACGACTCGGTCACCAAGGCCATCGGCCGCATCCTGCGCGCCGACCTAGTCGTGGTCGACGACATCGGGCTGCTGCCGGTCGGCCCGGACGCCGCCGAAGGGCTCTACCGCCTGGCCGATGCAGCCTACGAGAAACGCAGCGTGGCCGTGAGCTCCAATCTTCACCCGTCCGGGTTCGACGAGCTGATGCCCAAGACCCTGGCCACCGCCACTGTCAACCGGCTGATGCACCACGCCCACGTCTGCCAGACCAGCGGCGACAGCATCCGGCTCACCCAGGCCCTCGCCGGGAAGGGAGTGACCCCGCTGAGCTAACCCATCTGCGGCCCGCCTGATGGCCACCACCGGGCAGATCTGGTGGCCATCAGCGGGCAGATCTCATGGCCGTCTCCGGGCAGTTCCTAGTTCCTAATGTCCGTTGACAGAATACAAACGGTGACCTGGGCAAACGATGGGTGAGGCAAGTCGGCGTTCTGGCTACATGCCGGTATCCGGCGCGGCATTCGGCCGTCCGTTGATGATCAGCTTGGTATCACGCCGTGGGCATCGCCAGATTCTTCTGGCTACATCTTCGTGCCTCAAACGCAGCGTTTCCGCAGCTCATATCCGCTTCTCAAGCGACACGCCGACGCAACTTGGGGTTAGAACTCTGCAGTTCGGGTGGGCCAGACATCGCATACGGGATCGGCGCAGCGTCTGGGGGTGCGAATGCAGGTAGCTGCTACCACCTGAGCTCGGCGACCCTGTCGTAATCAGCCGCGGAGTACCCGGCCAAGCCTTCCGACAGGGCGAAGATCCACTCCGCCACACCCATGGACAACGCCAGACGGCTGCACCGGGCGCAGAAGTGAGGCACCTCCAGCCGGACCGAGTCGTCCGCCTCGAGCCGCACATAGATCAACGTCGATCCTTCTAGCATCCGCCAGCCATCACCTTCGCGTGCCAGCGTGATCGCCCGCTGCTCCGCGTGGGTCCGGCACTGGTCATGGTGGCCAAACTCCCCGAACTTGCAGTAGCAGTGGTCTTCCCCGGGGAATGGCACGCCGTTGTTACCCCAAGCCAGCAGACTGCTGTCTTTTACCAGCACCGCGGCATGCCGGGTCCGTGCATGGGAATCCCTGGCCAGTTCCGCCGCCCGCGCCACCATCTGCTGCGCCACATGGCTGTCCTGACGGTTGAGCGGTTGCCACTGGGGTTGCTGCCCTGGTTGCACTCTTGCCATCCCTTCACAGCGAAGACTAATCCTTCACCAAGGGGCCCAGCGACCCACCCAGCCGTGATGCGCTCTCATGCCATGCCGGCGCGTTTGCAGGCTTCGCATCGGCTGGAAGTGGACGCAGTGTCTGGACATGAGGAACTTTGCCGAACTGCCGCCTGTCCCATCCGATCACTTGGTGCCGTTCACTGATCAGCTGCGGCTGGCGGTGGCTGCCTACCTGGCCCGTTTCCAGGGCTCCTCCCGCTACCACACCGAGTCCGATCTGCGCTGCTACCTGGACCGGCGTCGGGTCGTGGCCCTGTGGGCGGGGCGCACGGGAAGGCCGGTTTCCCGGTGGAAGGGATGCGTGCGCCGGCCATGGTCGAGCCCGAGCTGACAGGTAAGAACCGCTTCCGGTCACCGGGCGGCCAGAACAAGCTGCGAGCGTGGTGGATCTGCTATTCGAGCACGACCGCGACGCGCTGACCGAGGCTGGAGACACCGATACGGTCGCCGGCCTGCTCGCCGCCGACATGAGCCGGGGCAACGGCGCAACATTCCAGCGAGACGTATACCGCCGATCCGGCCAGCTGCCCACAGTCGTCAGCGACGCCGCCGCGGCCACAACACGCCGGTAAAAGAACGTGGATCACGCCTTTGTGCACGTGAGCTCGGAGCGATTTCTCCCAAGCCGAGTGACGGCGCACCCGGAAGAGCAACCGAAAGGCATACACACTCAGAAACCAGCTATGCACTGCGGTTAGAACGCTCGCTCATAGCCGCTGACCGCGTGTTTAAAAGGTGTGCTTGTCCCGGGTGTCAGCGGTTGCGCAGTGAGATCTGGTCGGACTCGGCGATGTTGTCGGCCTCGACGGCTCGGAGTCCTTCACCCAGGCGTTCGCGGGCTTGCCGCAAGAGCTTGAGGGGGTTGGTGGCGGGGCTCTGCACGGCGGCGCGATCCGGATCAGCGCCGTGCTCCTCGATCAGGTGCGCCTGAAGGGCCGCAGCGACTTCGTCTGCCGCCTTCAGCGCCTGGTAGATGGCCCGGTTCCGTGCGGTGTCGTCAACCATGCGGCCAGTATCCCCTGCAGCCTGCTTCGAAATGCAACCCACGGACATCCGGCCCGTCTGTCGCGCCAGACACCTGGCTGCGGTCCTTAGCGCCAGGCCGTTGCCAGAAGTCATCAGACCCGCCCGCTTCTGCCGCGGCGAGCGCGTTTTCGGGGTGTGTTGGCAGATCGTGTTTGGGTGGCAGGGCGCCAGGGCAGTCGGCGGTCTGAAGCGCGGGCTGGCACTGGAGTTGCCGCACGCATGACCTGGTCTCAGGCGGCGCCGCCTCGCTTACGGGCATCCGGAGTAGGGCACCTGGCTCAGGTCAGGGAAGCCCGGCAGCCGGATTGCCGCCAGCTGGCCCTGCTGGTCGTAGTCGAGCCTGAACTGGACCGGCAGCGGCTGGGGGCACCTGACCAGCACCTGGAAGGTGACCGTGAACCAGGAGCTGGCCCCCTGTCCGAGGGTGGGGGGAAGAATGCTGGTGGGTGCCTGCCGGGCGAGCGGCAGCTTCCCGCAGGGCCCCCAGACCTGCGAGATCACCCGCAGCCCGCCCAGCGGAAGCACGACCTGTACCCGCCGGAGCCTGACCACGGCCGGCGACAGGTTCATGATCTGCACGCCCACCTGCAGCTCGCGGCCGGCCTGCACGGAGCACTGCGGGCCGGATTGGCTGAGCGGGAAGCCGCCCGCCGAGAACGGCTCCGCTGGCGCCACGGCGCGCGACGGGGAAGGCGGAGCGGCAGGTTCTGCGGAGTGCTGGGCGCCGGCGGCGTAACCGATGGCCAGGCCGGCCAGCAGTGCCGCGGCCCCCATGATGCGAGCGCCCGGCGGCGGCCACAGCCACCGGGGGACCAGCCTTCGCCCGCCGCCCACTTCCAGGACATCGTCACCGGCGCCGGACCTGCCACCGTCCGGAACGGTCATTCATCGAACCTATTCCAGCCCTCGATCTCAGCCCAGAGTACGCGGGGGTATGGAGGCTGAAAGACGCACTATTTTGCCGCGTGGGGCGGTGGTGGCGGGATGGCATGGTGGCCAGGACAAGTCCTTCCCAGGGGGTGGGATCATGCCCGATGAGAGGTTCACTCAGCTATCAGGGGAGCGTGTGACTCTGCGCCGGTTTGAGCTGACCGACCTGGCAGAGTTCGTAGCGTACCGCTCGTCCGGGCAGGTGGCCCGCTTCCAAGACTGGGATGCGCCGTATCCGCACGAAGACGGCGAGCGGTTCATCCACCAGATGATGCAACGCCATCCCGATACTGCCGGGGAGTGGTTCCAGTTCGCGGTGGGGCTGCGCCCCGCCGGGTACCTGATCGGAGACTGCGCGGCCATACCGCATGCTGACGATCCCCGGCAATGCGAGATAGGGTTCACGATTGCTCCCGGGTATCAAGGCCGTGGCTACGCCACGGAAGCCGCGGTCCTGCTGGTCGGTTACTTGTTCACCGAGCGAGGCAAGCACCGGGTCACCGCCAGCTGCGACGCCCGGAATGCGGCGTCGGCTGCCGTACTGCAGCGGCTGGGCATGCGGCAGGAGGGTCACTTGCGGGAGAGCACCTGGGCCAAAGGCGAGTGGACCGACGACCTGCTATATGGCCTGCTGCACTATGAATGGAACCCCCCGAGGCGATGAGGGCAGGCGCACTCACATGACCCTATGAGGGCCGGGCCCCCTTCCCTGCTCAGCCCGGTAGCGGGACGCTCCGGGTGAAAGCGAGCTCGGGAAAGGAGGCCCGGCAATGTCTGTCTACGTCGGTATCGACGTGCACCGCAAGCGGTCCCAGGTGGCGGTGGTCACCGGGGACGGGAAGGTGCAGCTCAACCGCAACGTGGTGAACGGGACGGAGCCGATCTTAAAGCTGATCGGGGGGCTGCCGGCCGGGACGCCGGTGGCGTTCGGGTCCGCTTACGGGTGGGACTGGCTGGTGGGGCTGCTGGAGGATTACAGCTTCGAGCCGCACATGGTCCACCCGCTGCAGTGCAAGGCGATCGCCTCGGCGCGGCTGAAGAACGACAAGGTTGACGCGGCGATCCTGGCCCAGTTGCTGCGGGCGGACCTGCTGCCGGAGGCGTGGATCGCCCCGCCGGCGGTGCGTCAGCTGCGCGCGCTGCTGCGCCACCGGGCCAGCCTGGTCCGGCTGGGCACCCAGCTGCGTAACCGGATCCACGCCGTGGTGGCCGACTTCGGTTACGACCGCACCGGCAGCTACTGGACGGGGCCGGGGCGCGGGTGGCTGGCTGAGCTGCCGCTGCCGACGGTGTCACGGGAGATCGTCGATGACTGCCTGGCGTTCACCGACGCGCTCGCACCGGTGATCGAGCGGCTGGACGCGGAGCTGCGCGTTCACGCGCGGGCAGATCCGCGGGTTAAGGTGCTGACCACGCTGCCTGGTGTCGGCCAGTTCACCGCGCTGGTCCTGGTCGCGGAGATCGGTGACATCACCGCTTCCGTCCGCCCGTAAGCTGGCCAGCTGGGCCGGGCTGACCCCCACCGTCCGGGGCAGCGACCGGACCGTCCGCCACGGGCACATCTCCAAGCAAGGCTCAGCGTGGCTGCGGTGGGTCCTCAACCAGGCCGCCCAGACCGCCAAACGCTCCCCGGAGTTCTCCGCTACCTACGCCGCGATCGCCAGGCGCCGCGGGAAGAAGATCGCCACTATCGCGATCTCCCGCAAGCTGCTGACCCGCGCCTACCACCTGCTCGCCGGCGCCGAGGCCGGGAAGACATGACCGGCCGGCCAACATCCAGACCGGGAGGGGTCGCCAAACCCCGGGTGCGCTCGCCCCAGCGGCATGAGCCGGCCCACCAGGCCAGGCTCGATCACATGACTGAGCAGCCCGGTCCCCGGACACATGGTCATGGCGTCCGCCCGCACTACAAGGAGGAACGCCGAATGGGTGCTTGTGAGGCCACTCCGCCCGCCACACGCCGGGGACACCAGCACAACCCCTCGCAAGACCTATAAGGAATCCTTCCTCGCTCCCGAGGATGTGCCGCCGCTTGGCGGCGTCCAGCTCGTTCGTCCTCGCCGCTACGCGGCTGCGGGCGGGACTGTAATTTCAACGGTGTAACTCCCGAGACGGAGGAGACACCAGTGACAGACGTGACGATCAGCCATGCCGGGGACGGAGCGGAGCTCTCGGCGGCCGATGAGCAGCTGCTGCGCGAGCTTACCGAGCGGGCCCGCACCGGCGGGCTGAAGCTGACCGGCGAGGGCGGGCTGCTGGGCAAGCTGACCAAGATGGTGGTCGAGGGTGCCCTGGAAGGCGAACTGGATGACCACCTCGGCTACGGCAAGCACGACCCGGCGGGCCGCAATGGCAGCAATTCCCGCAATGGGCACCGGGCCAAGACCGTGCTCACCGAGGCCGGGCCGGTGGAGCTTTCGGTGCCGCGGGACCGGGATTCGAGTTTCGAGCCGAAAATCGTCGCCAAAAGGCAGCGGCGGCTGACCGGGGTGGAGGAGATGGTGATTTCCCTGTCGGCGAAAGGGCTGACCCACGGGGAGATCAGCGCGCACCTGGCCGAGGTCTACGGCGCCGAGGTGTCGAAGCAGACTATTACCACGATCACCGACCGGGTGATGGAGGGCATGGCGGAATGGCAGAGCCGCCCCTTGACCCGGTTTATGCCGTCCTGTTCATCGATGCTATTAACGTGAAGATCCGCGAAGGCCAGGTCGCCAACCGGCCCATCTACCTCGCCCTGGGCGTCACCGTGGACGGCGAGCGTGACGTGCTGGGACTGTGGGCCGGCGAGCACGGCGACGGGGAAGGAGCCAAGTTCTGGCTGCGGATCTTGTCTGAAATCAAGAACCGCGGCGTGCGGGACGTGTGCATGCTGGTCTGCGACGGCCTGAAAGGCCTGCCCGATGCGGTAAGCGCGGTCTGGGAGAAGACGGTCGTGCAAACCTGCATTGTTCATCTCCTGCGGAATTCCTTCAAGTACGCCTCGAAGAAAGACTGGGGCGTCATCGCGAAAGACCTCAAGCCCGTTTACACGGCAGCGTCCGAGGCGGAGGCGCTCGACCGGTTCGCCGAGTTCTCCGGCAAGTGGGAGAAACGCTACCCGGCTATTATACGGCTGTGGGAGAACGCGTGGGCGGAATTCGTGCCATTCCTTCAGTTCGACCGGGAAATAAGAACCGTCATCTGCACGACCAACGCCATCGAATCGATCAACGCCCGGCTGCGGCGCGCCGTGAACGCCCGCGGCCACTTCCCCACCGAGCAAGCCGCCCTCAAGTGCCTGTACATGGCGATCATGAGCCTGGACCCGACCGGCCAGGGCCGCAAGCGGTGGACCAACCGGTGGAAGGCAGCCCTCAACGCCTTCGACATCACCTTCGACGGCCGCCTCAGCGCGGGGCGGAAGTAACAACAGAGACAGAAGTTACACCGTTATCTTGACAGACCCCTGCGGGCGCTGATACCTCTACCCTCCTGGTGAGGGTCTTCCCCTGGGGAACGCTTCGGGCGCTTGTCCTTTGAGGACTTAATGGAGACGGCGTCCCCAGGGGATGGCCCTGGAGGCCTGACGCCCACGAGGTTGCCGTCCCCTGAGGACTGTCTATCAGCACGGCGCGGCGCCTCCCGCGGACTGCGCGGCGCGCGCCGCCTGGGTCCGCGCTTCTCCCCGCACGTGGTGTGTTACCGGCAGTCGAGGACAAGGGGAGGGTGATGTGCTGGGAGTAGGGATCGACTGGGCGGAAGAGTTTCATCTGGTGGCGCTCGGCAGCCCGGGTGCGGGAGTCATCTCGGTGCTGCGGGTGGAGCACCGCCTGGCGGCGGTGTCGGCTCTGATGGAGCGGATGTGCTGGCCGGCGACGGACTTGCGCTCCTCGATCATCTCGGGCTCGGCGATGGGGATTACGACCTTGGCGGTTACTCGCTGGGCGGGCGGATCGTGGTGCGCATGCTCGTGCGAGGTGCCAAGCTGGGCCGCGCGATCGTGGCCGGGCAGGGACTGGCGAAGGTCAGCGGCCCGCAGAGCGGCGGGGTGAACCACCGCGTGCTGACCGCGCTCGCCGGCGGGGTCGCGATCGAGCCCGGCTCGCCCAACGCGCGCATCGCGCACTGGATCTCAGAGTTCAGCGCCGACCCCGTGGCGTTGTTGCACGTGCTGAACTCGCTTGTTCCAACGCCTGAAGACGCGCTGCGCCAGATCGCGATCCCGACGCTCGTCGCGATCGGCGAGAAGGATGAGCGCTCCGATGCCGACGAGCTGGCCGCGCTCTTGCACGATGCCCGGTTCGTCCGCGTGCCGGGCGATCATGGCAGCGCCTTCGCCGCGCCCGAGCTCACCGCCGCGATCGCCACATTCCTCGCCAAACGCTGATGCGGGGGCTGACCGGCGCGGGGCGGGTCTGGTGCGCGCCGGCGTTCGTTTCCGTCCTGGCGCCGCGCCTGCTGTGTTGGGGCTGCTGCCGGTATCCGAGTTCGCACGTCCGTTCCTGGCCGCCAGCCCATAGCAAGCCCGTCTGACATCGGGGGCCGCCAAATACGTCACCGAACGCAACGGCCTGAAGCGCGCCAGTCCCGCCGTTAGCCTCGATCTTTCGTGATCTTGATGTGACCGCCTGAGGCGGTGGGGGGTCGCCGTTTTTCAGCGTCCGGCCATGCCTGGTGGCCCGGCTGTCGCGCCGGGTGGGCGGGGTTCCATGGGCCCTGGGGTTGTCCTTTCTGGCGTGGGAGCGTTGTGGTGCTGGTCAGCCGGGGGCGAGGGCTTGCAGGCGGCTGATCGCGATGGTGATGTGGCTGGCCCAGGGCCAGCTGGCGGCGAGGCGCAGCCGCGTCCGCCGGCCGCTGCGGATGAGGCGTCCAGCGGCGGTGAACAGGCGCAGCCGCAGCCGTTTGGGTTCCCAGGCGCGGGCGGGGCCGTCGAGGGCGAGCATCTGCATCCAGGCGGTGAGTTCGCAGGCCATGGCGACCAGTTCGCACCAGATCTGGTTCTGGTCAAACCCGTGCAGGGGCAGGTTGCGCAGCCCGGTGTCTTTGGCGCACCGGATCCGGTCCTCGCACCGGGCGCGGCGGCGGTGGCGCAGTTCCAGGTCAGCGAGCTGCCCGGTGGTGGCGTCGGTGGCGAAGCAGGTGACGCGGTGCCCGCCGATGTCGGTGAACCGCAGCTGCGCGCCGGGGTGCGGGCGTTCCTTGCGGACGATTACCCGCATCCCGGGCGGCCAGGACGGCAGGTCCAGCAGGCCGGTCAGCTCGGCGACCCACGCGCCCGGCCGGACCTGGCCGCCGGCGTCATAGGCGGGTTCCCAGACCCGGTCGGGGATGGCCAGGATGGCCTGGTGCATGTCCTCGGTGATGGTCATGCCCACGGAGTAGTGCAGGCGGCGGCCGGGGCTGGTCAGCCAGGCCAGGAAGTCGTGGGTGCCGCCGCCGGAATCGGTGCGGATCAGCACCCGCCGCCGCGCTCGGCGGGGCAGCTGCGCCAGAGCCAGGCCGGTCACCTGGATGTGCTCACTGGCGGTGTTCGAGCCGGCGTTGCCCGGCCGGAGCATGACGGTGAGCGCTTCCCCGGCCGCTGCGGCGCCATGGTCAGCGAACGCCGCCAGGGGATGGTGCCCATAGGTTTTCTTCCACGTCGGGGCGGCCTTTTCCTTCTCTGAATGTGCGATCACGATCGTCGCGTCGATGTCCACCGGGATCAGCGACCCGTCCGCGCCCGGCGCCCGCTCACCGGCCAGCGCCCAGGCCCGCTCCCGGGCCGCGGCGCGTGCTTTGCGGATCGCCCGCAGCGCCCGCGGCGCGTCCGCGGCCAGCGCCGAGATCAGCCGGGAGACCACCGGGTCGGAGGCCACCGGGCCGGCCAGTTCCGGCTGGGAGCGCAGTACCGCGATATCAGCCAGGCAGTCCCCGCCCAGTGCCAGCGTCATGACCAAGTCAGTAATGATCTTCCCCGGGTCATGCACCGCCCGCGGCGCCCGCCACCGGGCCAGCCCCGCCCAGAGGCCCTCACCCAGGCCGGTGACCCGGGCGGCTTCGGCCAGCAGTAATGCCCCGGCCTGGGACACCAGGCCCCGGCCGTCAGCGGACACGGTGATCTTGGGGTGGCGCACGGTATTGTTCACCTGGAAAGTGCCTTCGGCTCGGCGCGGACAGGACCATCGACAAGCCCTATCCTCCCAGGCCAAGGCACTTTTTATATGTAAACGATCAAGGTCAGCCGATCATTGGCGAAAGCCCGAGGTTAGGTCCGGTCTGCCGCCTGATGTTGATCGGATGTCGATCGCGCAGATTTGGCTGATCTGTGCGTGTCGCCTGGCCGTCGGCCTCGTCAGGTAGAGACCATTGGCGGCGCCGCCGCGATTCTGGCGAGCCCTTCCGCCGTGGGGCCAGGCGTACCCAGGCCACTTGGGGCGGTGCCCTTGGGGCCAGCGTGCTGTCATCGAGGCACTAAAGCTTGCAGAGCGTGAGCGTAATGTTCCCGATCAGCGACGAGGACCTGGTGAAGGCCGTAGACGCCGAGACCCGCAGGCACGACTACGACGAAATTATCTTGATGACTAGTAACCAAGAGGGCAGCTGGCTGGCCCGCACCCTGCACCGGGACCCATCCATCACCTGCAGCGCCACTGGGGCAAAAGCTAACCGCCCTTTCCACCAGCGCCGGCAGCCAGTTGGAGCACTGACGGCAGCGTTGCCCGCTGGGCTGTCCGAACCTGCATGGCCTCCCGGCCAGGGCCTGTTGCGAACCTGCAGGATTGCAGCTGCGTTTAGCCAACAAACTGAGTCTCCGGACTCACCGGGGCGGTTCAGTTGGCGGGACCGACAGCAACGGCACCAGCCAACGGCTCGCAGCAGCGCCCGGCGACGCCGACAACCTCGCGCGATCAGCCACAACTACGCGTACGCCACACCTAAAACTCAGACAGTCGGAGCCACTTCCGGGCACACGTCCTCCGTCAGGACAGGCCAGATCCCTTACCGACGAGGGCTCCGGGTCGTGGCCGAGGCGGCGATCTCATGGCGTGGTTGCAGTGGTTTGGTAACCACCTCGGCGGGGAGCAACTGGCCGAGTTTGACTCGGAGTTCCTCAGGGCTGGCGACCCCGTGTGCCTGGAGCGCGCCGGTTGTCAGCGGTAGCGGTTCGCGGCGCCCGTCGCTGGTATGGACGACGTCGGGCACACCGGCCTGAACCAGCGTCCGATCAGCGCCTCGGAGCCCGGCTACAGGCGGCCCGCTGGGTCGGCCGGGTGAACGACCCTGGGCCGAAGCGGCCCCACGCCACGAAGGCGGCCATGGCCAGATAGACCAGGTCGGCGATGATCGTTGCCCTCTCGCCACGGCGCAGGCGCATGATCACTGCGCCAGCAAATAGCAACACCGCACCGGTAGCAGCCAGTGGCACCAGAACCGGCGCGGTGCCGAGCGCGGCGGGCACGATCAGGCCGGCCGCAGCCAGGAACTCGAGGGCTCCGATGCCCTTGAGGGCACCGGGGCTGAAGTCTTCAACCCATCTCGAGGCGGCGCCGCCCATACCAGCCAGCTTCTCCTTGGGCACGAACACCTTGGTGCTGCTGGCGATGAGGAAGACGACGGCCAGGATTGCGGCAACGATCCACAGAGCGAGGTTTAGCTTCCGGTTCATGAGGATCTCCTTGAATGGTGCGGTCACTACCAGCCGCAGTTCGGTGACGCCGGTGTGCCTGTCATGGTTACCTCCCGGGCGGCGTGGTCGTGTCGCCTTCGAGCGCGGCGGCGCCGAAGACCCACGGGGTGTTGTCGCGGATGAAGGTGGCCGGGAAGCCAGGGTCGATCCGGGTGGCCGCGTCGAGCCGGGTGAGCGCGTCGGCGGGCAGGTCGAGGGCGGCGGCGCCGAGGTTGTCGAGTAGCTGATCCGTGCGGCGGGCGCCGATGGTCGGGCAGATAGCAGGCGAGCGGGTTTTCGTCCAGGCGATAGCGACCTGCGCCGGGCTGGCTCCGAGGCCTTCGGCCACCTCCGAGACGAGTGCCGCCACCTGATGCTGGTGCTCGGTCAGCGTTGTGGGGTCGATCCGGGTGGGCTGACCGGCCGTGCCCGCCCCGGTGAATTTGCCGGACAGGATCCCGCCGGCCAGCGGGCTCCACGCGGTCACGGTCAGGCCGAGGGCCTCGGCCATCGGCAGCAGCTCGCGTTCGATGTCGCGGCGCAGCAGGCTGTAGGGCGCCTGCAGGCCGGCGAACGCCGTCCACCCATGCCATTCGGCCAAGGTGTTGGACCGGGCGATCACCCACGCGGGGGCATCGGAAATACCGGCATAGAGGATCTTTCCGGCGCGGACCTGATCATCGAGGGCACGCAGGGTCTCCTCGGCCGGGGTGGCGGCGTCCCACATGTGCACCCAGTAGATGTCGATGTAGTCCGTCCGCAGCCGCCGCAGGCTGGTCTCCAGGGACTGCCGCAGGTTCTTGCGGTGGTTGCCGGCCGCGTTGGGATCATCCCGGTCGCGGGTGACGGTGTACTTGGTGGACAGCACGAACCGGTCCCGCCGCCCGGCCAGCAGCTGGCCGAGGATCTCCTCGCTCTGCCCGCCGCGGTAGTTGACCGCGGTATCGACCACGTTGCCGCCCGCCTGCGCGTAGGTGTCCAGGATGCGTGCGCATTCCTCGGGCGGGGCGCCCACGCCGCCTTGCTCGCCGAAGGTCATCGCGCCCAGGAACAGCTCCGATACCCGCAACCCGGTGGGGCCGAACAACCGGTAGCGCATCAGCCGGAGCCTTCGCCGAATGCCTCCGCTGCCAGCCGGGCAACCTCGTCCGGCGGCACGTCGCGGAGGTGCTGGTCGATGGCCCAGCGATGACCGAACGGGTCGATGAACTGGCCGGTGTAATCGCCCCAGAACGCCTCATGCAGCGGCTCGAACACTTTGGCTCCGGCCTCCAGGGCCTGCTGCCACACCGCAGCGGCGTCCGCGACCGCCAGGTGCAGCGCCCCGTAGGTGCCGCCCAGCGTTACCGGGGACACGATCCCCAGGTCCGGGAACTCATCACCGATCGCCAGCCGGCTGTCTGCGAACCGCAGGTCCACGCTCAGCACCCGGCCGCCCGGCAGCGTGATACGGCCCTCTTCTGTTGCGCCCAGCACCTCGCCATACCAGGCGGCAGCCACCGCCGGATCTCGCGTCACCAAGTGGGGAGTCAGCCTGCCCATCGAAGTACCTCCAATGCTTGCCGGAACGTGTTCACCGCACGGGGCGAGGTAGCAACAGCGCCGGAGTTCATCTCGTCGGCCCGGCAGCGAAGTCAGGTCGCCGACTGGACCGAGGTGCGCCAGCTTGTCGGGGTTGACGATAGCGCTGATACTCGCGATCTGGCCGGCGGCGATATCCAGCACCACCACGGCGATCAGCCGCTGCTGCGCGTCGAGGTACAGCGCTCCCGGGCCGCCGTTGACCTCGACAGGACGCAACGACACGCCCGGGCCGCTGCTAGCCGGGCAACGGCGCGCTGCCACCGAATCCGGGGATGCCCCGGTGCGGGACATGCTCATGCTCGTGCCTGTTGCCCGCAGATTGCCCGGGTGCCGGGAGCGTTCCAGCGCGCGGCCGCGTGGCCGCGCAGAGGCCGGGGCGATCACCGCGGCGGCGCAGATCCCGGCCGCGCCGCATGCAGCCCACAAGGCGGCCGGGCTCAGGCCGTACAGGGCGGTGCCGGCCAGCGGGGCGAGCAGCAGCGCCAGGCCGTAGCAGAAGCTGCGGGCGCCGGCGTAACGGCCGGTCATCCCTGGCGGGGCCAGGCGGGTGGTGTAGGCGGCGGCGACAGGCCACTGCGCCAGCTCACCCAGCGACCAGACAGTCACCGCGGCGGCGAGCAGCACGGCGGTGTGGGCAACCGCCAGCAAGGTGAACCCGGCCCCGATCACCACGCTAGCCACGGCGATCACCGGCTCGGGCCGCCGACGCCCAGCGAGCCGTGCGGCGGGCAGCTGCAGGGCCACGACCAGCCCGGAGTTCAGGGCCAGTAGCAGGCTGTAGGCGGCGGTAGGCAGGCCCTGGCGGTGCACCCACAGCGGCAGCGTGGTCTGCGCTTGGAACAACACCAGGTTGA
Source organism: uncultured Actinomycetes bacterium (assembly GCA_963758575.1). GTDB lineage: Bacteria > Actinomycetota > Actinomycetes > Streptosporangiales > Streptosporangiaceae > RYN-230. The sequence goes on along the minus strand of CAVWWE010000033.1, from coordinate 141,843 downwards.
CAAGCACGGTCATGGCCAGCAGGCGCATCAGCCGCCGGTCGGCCAGCACGCCATGACCGGCTGGGCGTAGCCCGTTCTCGGCGGAACGCGCGCGGGTGGCTGGCAGGGCACACCAGGCAACGATGGCCCATGCCAGCGAGGTGGCGGCATCAGCGAGGAACAGGATCAGGAAGCTGTGCTCGGCTACCAGGCCGCCGATCGCCGGCCCGGCAGTGGCGCCGGCGTTGACCCCCAACTGATAAACCCCGAACGCCTGCACCCGCCGCTGGCCGGGGACCTCGGCCGCCAGGATCGCGCTGGCCGCTGGCCGGTACAGCTGCGACACCAGGCCGGTCAGCGCAGCAGTGGCCAGGATCGGCCGCGGCCCGCTTGCCGCGGCCAGAGCCAGCGTGGCCGCGGCCGAGCCGGCCATTGACGCGGCTGTGACAACCCGGGGGCCGAGCCGGTCGGTGGCCAGCCCGCCAACGGGCCCGGCGGCCATCTTCCCGGCCGCGTACGCGCTGACCGCCCATGCCGCCAAGCCGGTGCCGTAACCGCGGTGGACCAGGTAGAGCACCAGGAACGACACCACGAAGCTGCCGGAAGAGTTGACGAACGACCCGGCGGCCAGCACCCACACCACCCGCGGCAGCCCCCCGCGCCCGCCCCGTGCCGCCGTGCCGCCCGCCATGACACCCTCTCAAGATAACTCGGTGCCGAGCTAGTTAGCTCGTTACCGAGATACACTAGGCGCAGCGCGTTAGCTCGTCAACATGTAACTCGGAACCGAGCTATCATTGAGGGGTGGACGAGCAGCGTGATCACGTGGCCGCGATCCTGGACGCCTGGCGCGCCGAGCGGCCCGGCCTAGACGTGTCCCCGGTAGCGATCTTCGGCCGGGTCACCCGTATCGAGCGCTACCAGTCGGCGGCGCTACGCGAGGTCTGGCGTCGCCACCAGGTTGACTCCGGCGAGTACGACGTGCTGGCCGCGCTAAGCCGCAGCGGCCCCGGCCACCAGCTCACCCCCACCGAGCTGTACCGCAGCGTCCTGGTCACCTCGGCCACCATGACCGAGCGGCTGGACCGGCTCGAGCGCCGCAACCTGATCCGCCGCCGGCCCGCCACCCGCGACCGGCGGTCGGTCCTGGTCGAGCTCACCCCGCGCGGCCGCGCCGTCTTCGAACACGCCCACACCGACCTGCTGGCCACCGAAGCCGCCCTGCTCGAGGGCCTCCCCCGGCATGACCGCGCAGCCCTCGCCGGGCTCCTCGCCAAGCTCGCCGCCAGCCTCGAACAAGCCCAAGACCGTCCCGCCAGCGCCTAATCCGTCCTCACCGAGCACCTTGGAACCGGCCCACGCCCTTGGGGTGCGTCAACCGCCGTTCACGGCGGCAGAGCCAACCGCGATCGTGTCGCGGCGATGAGCGCAAAGCTGGCCGATCTGTACCGGTCATACAAGCGGGTAATGCCACCGACCACCGCGCCCGATTCGGCGTTCTGGGCGGCGTCGGCTAGCCGCGGACCGAACGGTTTCTCGCTCAGCGACGGACCCGCCTGTGCTACGGCCACGTGGGCGGGCCGACGTACCGCTCATAGTGCGTACCCACAGGAGAGGTCCGATGCCGTCAGGGGTTGTCGTGGGCTGACTGGGCCGAAAAGACGACACATTATGGGCTGGACGGCTGCCCTGCCATCGGCGGCCACGATCTGGCGCTAGCCTTGCCGGGTGGCTGGCGGCCGGATCGAGCAGCGCCTCCGGTTGCGTGCCGAGCCGCCGCTGTCGGAGGCGGCTGTTCTGGTCCGGGGCGGCCCTGACACACAGGACAAGCTGGCCCGCCATGCCCGCCGGACCGCCCGCGCCTGGTCGCTCGACGGCCAGCCGCTGCTGAGCATCTCGGTCTTCGCTGTCTTGGACATCCCGCTCGATGAGCTGCTGAGCGCCCGCTTCGCCACCTACCGCATGATCCACATGCCGGCAGCCGCCCGGTTGCGCGACCGTGGCTTCGAGCTGCTGCCGACGGGGCTGCGCCCGCACTACACCGTTCGCCTCCGCCGGGCCGACAGCATCGAGTTCGACGAGCTGCTGGCCGCGCTCGGGCCTCCGGTGTCCAACGTTCAGTACGCTAGGAGCACGATCTGGCGAGAGGAGGGCCGTGATGTACCGCGTCAACATCACCGCCGACCTCAATGACGAGGATGAGACCGGCTACCTCTGGACCTTCCTGGACGAGGCCCGCGATCCCGGCCAGATCACGCCAGGTGCCCTCGTCGTCGCTGGAGACGAAGACACCGCTGCCGTGTGCCAGGTTGTCGGCCTTGTGCCCGCAGGCGATGGCACGATTGTGCACCTGAGGTTGCTTCCCGGGCTGGTCGATGACTACCGGCAGCTCGTGGAACGGGCGCTGGCAAGCTAGCTGCCCAAGCACGGGATCGGCTCCGCCCCAGTTCGGCTGCCTGTTGGTCACACGTTTCACCCAACGCAGACACTGCACGCAACAGCCGCTGACAGAGCGCCGATCGGCGTATTTCCACGCTCACCGGCACTACCCGTGTCCTGGGCTGGTGAGCCGCGCCCTATACGCGCCCCCGCCGCCCTCCCCTGAACATGTTTCCGCTGGTCAGGGCAGTACAGTGCAACCCCCTCCGGAGCCGTGTGCGCAGGTTCGAATCCTGCCGGGGGCGCCTTCCAAATCAGGCCGAAACCCTGCTGACCAGCGGATTTGGTCTCGGTCAGAGTTCGATCACATGCAGTTGTATGCCGCCATATGCGGCCCGTCATCGCGGTTCCCGGAACATATCCGGAACGGCCGGGACGCCTTCAGGCCAGGTCAGTCCTCGCGTAGCGAGTCCTCCATGACGCCGAACCACTTGTCGTCGTCGCCGTCAAGGCGGCTACGCTTCGCTCCGCCGCGTCGGCGCCGCCCGCGCCGTGCTCCGGCTTGGGGCACGGCGGGCACGAGCGCGCCAGGTCGGTGCTGCCTCCCCCATTGATCAGGGTGGCTCATCCCCGCTTCCCGATTCTCCGGCGTCGGCCGGAACCCGTCGAGCGCGCTGCGCGTCGCTACGCGATGGCCTGCGGCGACTCTCGGCCGAACCCGGCCGAGAGTCGCCGGCTATCGGCATCTATCGGGGAATCGCCTCGGCGTGCAAGAGCCGACGTCAGATCACGTTAGCGCCATCGGCGCCCACCGGGAACTCTGCTCGCGTCAAGGTAGTCGGACCGCGACAACCCGTCCGGGTAGATCTAGGCGCTGTCGCTCGACGCGGTGATTTCCTGAGGCATTTGAGTTTTTTCCTAGCGTTTTGTGTTCGTTTTAGGAGCGGAGGCTCCTTAGGCCGGTACGGATTTCGCTAACCAGGATCTCGGGCTGTTCGAAGGCTGCGAAGTGGCCACCCTTGTCGGCCTCGCAGTAGTGGATCAAGTTGGCGTAGGTGTCTTCGATCCAGCTTCGGGGCAGGCGTGGGATGTCGCGGGGGAACACAGTCACCGCGACCGGCAGATTCAGTTTGGGCCAGCCATGCTGACCCCTTTGTTCTCCCAGTAGATGCGGCCGGACGACGCGGCACTGTTTGTGAACCAGTAGAGCGATATCGCGTCCAGGATCTCATCGGTGCTGAGGGCGTCCTCGGCGAGCCCGTGATTGTCGGTCTTGGATTGAAACTTTTCGTAGATCCAGGCCGCCTGGCCAGCCGGAGAGTCCGCCAGGGCGAATCCGATGGTCTCTGGCTTCGTGCCCTGAAGGTGATTTGCTCCACCCATATCGCCGGTGTACAGGGCGAGGGTGTCCACGGCGTATCGCTCTTCGGGTGACAGCGTGTCGGGTATCTGTGCGGGAAAGGCGTATTGGCTGTTCAAGTGAATTCCGAGAAGACCCTCAGGCCGCATAGCCCCGAGGGCGGAGGTTACGACGGAACCCCAATCACCCCCCTGAGCGGCCCAGTTCTTGTAGCCAAGACGCTTCATGAGTTCCACCCATGCGGTTGCGATACGTGAGACAGTCCACCCCGTTTCGGTCGGCTTTTGGGAGAACCCGAATCCGGCAGCGACGGGACGACGACGTCAAATGAATCTTCGACGTTTCCTCCGAACGCCACCGGGTCAGTCGGCGGGCCAATCACTTTCAGGAATTCGACGATCGAACCGGGCCATCCGTGCGTCAAAATGAGCGGCATCGCATTCGGATTCTTCGACTTCACATGGATGAAGTGAATATCGAGCCCATCGATCGCGGTCAGAAATTGCGGGAAACGATTGAGCTCCGACTCGAATCGGCGCCAGTCGTACTCTCGCTCCCAGTAGTCGATTAGAGATTTTGCATTGTCCAAGCGGACACCTTGCGACCAGTCGGCGACAGTTTCCGGATTCGGCCAACGAGTTCTGGCCAGTCGCTGCTTCAAGTCCTCGATCTCGGAATCTGAGATCGCGACGGTGAATGGACGGACGAGGGGTGAGGGTGCGGGCGTCGATGCGGTCAATGCTTTGTTCTCCTGAACGTTTGCTTCGCAGTGCAGCGATCTGCTGCACAGTGGTGTGCAATGCACACTGGTGTGCAATCTACTTCATTACACACTGTTGTGCAATGAATGGATTGTGCAGATCGAATCCGCCCGGGCGGGCTCCATGAACGACACACGGAACCGAATCCCCGACGGCGCACTTGAGGTGCTGGGGCAGAACCCGGACGCCGGCAACAGTAAACAGCTATTCGGAATGACCCCGAACCTGCGACTAGGGTTCGGGGTTTTCTGTCTGTAGGGCGTTCCGTTCGACGGGCCTGGTGGGCTGGTAGTTGCGGCTGGGGCCTAGCACTCATTAGTGGCCACCGGGCCTGGCGCCGCTCTTGACGATCCACTCATTAATGTGATATCATTCTGATATTCCGCAGTCGGCACGGCAGGAGGCATCCGGATGCACGCACCAGATGACAGCAGCACTCCCTTGCAGTCCCTCATGAGACGCACGATGTTGCCATGGGAGTACCGCCACCTCCGTGCCGTTGCGAGCGTGCGCTTTGCGGCCGGCGGCTTTACTCTGGCCCTCGGCCTCGTTCTGGTCTCCCTCGGCCGCCAGGCGGAAACTAGCCAAGACCGGCGGAAATGCTATGGGCTGGCAGCGTGGTTCCTGGGGACTGCGCCGTTGCAGTTCTTTGGCGGCTATATGGACATGAAGATGGCCCGCTCCGCACCTCCCCGCAGCTGATCCTGCGCTACTCACACAGGCCTGACGGGCACTGGAGGCTCGGCCTGCGAAGCCGCGGAAAAACCATTGGCGGCATCGGGCGGCAGCACCGACAATTGCCTGTTGCGGGCGGTGAAACCATGGCGCGACCGAGTACCAGAAACGCCCGGCTCAAGGTCTGGTCCGACGGCAGGAGGGTGATCAGGTCTCCGCGCGCCCGGCCCACACTCGACGCCGGACAGCGTGCGAAGCAGGGAGAGACATGCTGTCGTCTGCTCAGCGTGATGAGTTCGACCGCCGTGGCATCCTGCGCCTTCCCGCGACGATTCCGCCAGCCGAAGTCACGGCCATGCGCCTGCGCGTCTGGCAGCACCTGCTGGACACGGACGGGATCCACCCAGACCGGCCGGAGACCTGGCCGACGGACCCACCGGCGCAGTTCCAGAAACTGACCGGCACCGGAGTCTTCGACGCGATGGCCACCGGCCAACTGACCGCCGCCATCGACGGCCTGCTCGGGCCCGGCCGCTGGCAACGGCCAGCGCACTGGGGCCGGCCGCTGGTGACCTTCCCGCGCCCCGACACGGCCTGGGATGTCCCTACCAGCGACTGGCACCTCGATACGCAGGACCTGGAATTGACCATGCTGGCGGTCTTCGCCCACCTCGCCCCCGTCCGGCCCCGCGGCGGCGGCACGCTCGTGGTCACCGGCTCCCACCGGCTGACCACGCCAACCGGATCGCAGGCCGGCAACGCCCCGGTCCGCTCGCGCGATGTGAAGGCGTACCTGCGCACACTGCATCCCTGGCTGCACGACCTGTGGAACCCAAGTAGCGATACCGACCGTATCCACCGCTACCTGACCGAAGGCGCTGACATCGACGGCGTTCACGTCCAGGTCGAGGAACTCACCGGCGAGCCAGGCGACGCGGTCATCATGCATCCCCGGCTGCTGCACGTGGTGGCACCCAACAGCCTCGACACCCCGCGGCTGATGCTCCTGCAGTTCGTCCACCGCCGGCCATAAGACGTCCGTCAGCGGATCAGCGACCGTCGTAGCCGCTTCCGTCGGCGGATGACGTGCACGATGAGATAACCGAGGAAGAGCACGCTGGAAAGAGAATGCCAGCCAATGTAAAGGCGGATGCCGGGCAATGGGAGGCGGGTGTTTCGCCTGGTCACGAGGTCATAGAAACCCGAGGCCAGCACGTTTAGCACGAGGAAGCCAAAGATGGCGTCGGAGACGGCCAGCCGCCTGCCCTTCAGCCGGGAACCGGCCCGGGCGAGCTGAGCGACCAGCCTGCTCAGCGTGTGCCGGCGTTGCGCGAGGTGGACGATAACCAGGCCCAGGAACAGGCAGGCTATGACGACGTGGACCGTCACCCGGGGACTGACGTTGAACAGGAGCAGGGGCACCAAGGCCACGATGACCGTAATCAGCAAGGCCAGATGGACCGCCCATCGCGAGCGGGCACGACCGGAAGCGCGGTTCTGACCGTCAACGGCGTCGTCGTTATTCACGGGTGAGGCTGGCTCGTCCTTGCTGGGCACAGGCCTGCGAGGAGTCTTCATGCCACGGCCTCGTCTTCGGTTTGGCCTGGGCGGGACGGCTTCGCCAATCGGCCTGTCCCGTCCGGGGGGCGGGACAGGCCGCCTATGGCTTATGTATCGCTTTCCGGCGGGTATCGGTATGGGGGCTAACCCGTCTTGCGAAGGTGGGCCGAGACCTACCCCCAGCGGCGGGCAGGCTGCTAGCTGGGGTCAGCCGTCATCTCATCGCGGAGCAGCGAACCAACCCACTCGTCCACCCGCTCGCCGTGGCGGACGCGCCGCTTACGCAGCGTCGCCTCGATGAGGAACCCGGCCTTCTCCGCGACCCGGCGGGATGCGATGTTGCCTGCCTCGCAACGCCATTCGATGAGTTCGATGCCCGCCGTCGTGACGGCCCACTGACACACCGCCCGGACCGCGGTGGTGGCAACGCCACGATTGCGGGCGCGCGGATCGACCCAGTACCCAATTTCAGCCGCGCCAGGCTCGCCTGGGCGCAGGCCGACCCGGCCCAGGCGGGTCCCAGTGGCCGCATCCTCAGCTAGGAAATTGGCCCGGCGGCCGTCATCCCCGCCAGCGATGTACTCCTGCTCGACATGGGACGCCGCATCTTCGAGCCGATAGGGCGAGGGAAGCTGCATGAAGCGCTGCAGCACCGGGTCCAGCAATACCTCGTAGACCCAGGGGATGTCGGCGGGAGTGAACGGGCGCAGTCTCAGCCACCCGGCCGCGATCGTCTGCCGGTCCATGACAGCAGTCTGGCCCACCGGACCTCATGGCGTGCGGGTTGGGTGCTGGCCCTTGAGCTGGGTAACACGATCTTGATGGTCATCACGGGGGAGGATTCATGCGGCTGTTCTTCAAGGACAGCAGCTTCAATTTCCAGACTGAGATCGCCCGCGCCAGTACCGGCCGGCCATGCCGAGGCCACGATCTCACCCGCCACCTGCTTGGCGAAGCCGCGGAGGACATCCAGTTCGGCCCCGTCCGGGCGGACCGCCCAATAGCGGTGGCGGTCCGGCAACCAGACCGCGACGCTCTTGATCTCATCCGTCCCGGCCAGGCAGATCACCCGGCACGCCGGGGATGTCAGCCTCCAGAGCGGCCCCGCCCCTGGGTCATCGGTGACCATGACCCACATCCTGGCCCCGCCCACGGACGGTGACAACAAAAGCTAGTTGCGGTCAAACAATTAATCGCTTATCGTCGATAAACGATGAAGGATGCGAAACCACTCGACCGGGACACCGCCAACACGTACGCGGCGTGGTTCAAGGCGCTCGCCGATGGCACCCGGGTGCAGGTGGTCTCGCTGCTGGCCCGCAACGGCCGGCCGATGAGCGTCAAGGAGATCGTCGCGGCCGTGTCGGTCGGCCAGTCCACCGTGTCTGCGCACTTGCGGCAGCTCGCCGCGGTCGGGTTCGTGCTGGCCGAAGACCACGGCACCTCCCGGCTGTACCGGATCAACCAGGCCTGCGTGACGGCCTTCCCCACCGCCGCCGACGTAGTCCTCAGCCAGCCCGCGCCCCTCCCGCTCGGCGCCTGACATGCGGATCGAGCCGATGACCGAGGCGCACGCCGCTGCCGTGCTCGCCATTTACCAGGCCGGCATCGACGAAGGTGACGCCACCTTCGAAACCCAGGCCCCGGCCTGGCCCGAGTTCACCGCGGCCAGGCTCCCCGCCCACCGCTACGTCGCCCGCAACGGCGCCGACCTGCTCGGCTGGGTCGCCGTCTGCCCGGTCTCCGGCCGGTGTGTCTACGCCGGCGTGGTCGAGCACTCGGTCTATGTGCACCCAGCCGCCCGCGGCCAGGGCGTCGGCCGCCAGCTGCTGGACACTCTGATCATCTCCACCGAGGCGGCCGGCATCTGGACCATCCAGTCCGGGATCTTCCCGGAGAACACCGCCAGCGTCGCGCTGCACCACGCGGTGGGCTTCCGCGACGTCGGCATCCGCGAGCGCATCGGCCAGCACCATGGCCGCTGGCGCGACGTGCTGCTCCTCGAACGCCGCAGCCCGCTCATCTGACCCTTTTTTACTGAACGCCAGTGCCCGCCCCGTCAGGACCGGCCCAGCCCGGCCGTCCGGAGCAGTCAAGCCATTCCCGGCTACGGCCTCACGGCGGCGAAGTGCAGCAGCCCGACCAGAGACCCGGACGTCCAGATCTGCCTGGCCGCGATCAGGCCGGGTACCGACGCCAGCGGTATCCAGTCCAGCCGCTCGCTCTCGGTGTGATCGGTCGGCTCGCCGATGCGCTGCGGTTGCCGGCCGGTGAACACGATGCGCTCCGCGTCCGCCATTCCGGCCAGCGGCTGGAACGTGATCAGGTGCTCGACCAGCCCGGCCCGGTACCCGGTCTCTTCGGCCAGTTCCCGCCGCACGGCATCGGCTGGATCTTCGCCCTCGTCCACCAGCCCGCCGGGCAGTTCCCAGCCCCACCGGTCCGGGATGAACCGGTGCCGCCATAGCATCAGCACGCGGTCCTGATCGTCCAGCAGCAGCATGGCCACGGCGCGGCGCAGCCGGATCACGTGGTGCCAGATCCGCTGCCCATCTGGCAGTTCGACATCGACCTGGCCCAGCCACACCCACGGGCTGTCATAGATGGCCCGCTCGCCATGGGCCCGCCAGCCGGTCCGCTCATCACCCATCGCACCCGTCACTCCCCGACGCTAACCCGCCGCGGTATAACGCCGGGAGCCCCGGCGGAGGACATCCCGCCGGGGCTCCGGGTAGCCCGCCCGGCTACGACCCGGCGGTTGGCGTGCTGGTCAGGGCGATGCCGGTGGGCTCGTACCCGTCACCAGACTGCGGCGTGGAACCGCCGAGGTTGATCGAGCCGACGGTGCTGTCGGTGGCCGTGTCCAGCACGGTCACGAACGCGGCCGTGCTCTGGCCGATCCACAGCTGCTGGCCGTTCGGCGTCAGGGCCAGCGTGTCCGGATCCCCGGTAATGGAGATCGTGTGCGTGACCCGGTTCGCCGCGGTGTCGATCACCGAGACGCTGTCCGAGTCCGGATTGGCCACGTAAACCGTCTGGCCGCTGGCGGAGATAGCCAGCTGCCACGGCATCTCACCGACTTTGATGGTGTGCGTGACGGCGCGGGTAGCCGCGTTGATCACAGCCACCGTGCCCTGCTGGGTGTCGGTCACATACAGCGTGCTGCCGTCCGGGGACACCACGATGCCGCGCGGATCGCCGAGACCGCGAATGACCCCGACCGGCTTCTCGGTCGCCGTGCTGAACACCCACAGCCCGACCGCGGTGACCACGTAGGCAGTCGCGCCGGACGGCGAGAACGCGACCTGGCTGGGCTGGCCACCGATCGGCAGGTGCGCGGTGACCGTGTCACTGGCCGTGGAGATCACGCTGACCCCGGACGGCGAGGACGGCGAGGTCTGCGGGCCGGTCTCCGCCACCCAGACCTGCTTGCCATCCGGGGTGACGGCCACATCCTGCGGGAACAGCCCGACGTTGATCAGCTTCTCGGGTGGGTTGTAGTTGCTCGGGTCCAGGCCGCTGGTAGCGATGACGGCCACGTTCGACGTGCCGGTGTCGGCGAAGTAGAGGTTGCCGCCGGACATGGCGATGCCCTCGTTGGTCGAGGCGTAGTTGTAATCCCCCGGGTCGCCGGGCACCTGGGTGTCACCCACGTTGTAGGTCTGGATGACCTTGCAGGTGGCGGTGTCAATGGCGGTGAAGCCGTCCCAGCCCGAGTCCGACACGTACGCGGCGCCGACCGGGCCACTGCACGCCGACGCGGTCAGCCGGGCACTCGCTCCGCCGCGGCTGGCCGCGGAGTGGCCCACCGTGCTGACGGCCACCACGGCCGCCACCGTGAGCACGACCGCTGCTCCGCCCGCGGCCATGGCCACCCAGACCGGGTGCGCCCGCAGCGGGCCAGGGATGAACGCTGAGCGTCCTGCCATGTCGCTCACGCTCCCTTCACCGCGGTCGCCCGGGGCCTTGTACTGACCACCGGTTTGCTTCCGGACGGCTGCACCGGGAACGACTGGCTCGCGCCCGGGATGGGTGGCAGCGGGAACTTCTGCACCTGCTGCTCGGCCAGCTCCAGTGCGGCGGTCGTGCCGGGCAGCCGGGAGAACCGGCGGCCCGGGAAGGCACCCAGCGCCGCAGTCAGGTCGCCGGTGGTCTGCCGCCGCCAGGCGCTGATGTTCGGGTTAGTGACCCCGGTCACTTGCTCCAGCAGTTGCAGCACCGACGTGTGGTCGAACGTGTCGTGGCAGACGAAGCCGCCCACCGTCCACGGCGAAACGATGATGCACGGTACCCGGAAGCCGAGCCCGATAGGCGCGCTCACGCCATCCACCGTGATGTACTCGTCGGTCGTGCCGGCCGGTGCGGTGGGCGGGTTGACGTGGTCGAACAGCCCGTCGTTCTCGTCGTAGACGAGGACGAACACCGTCTTGGCCCAGACGTCCGGGTTGGCCGCGATCGCGTTGACCTTGCTGGCCACGAAGTCGGCGCCCGCCGCGGGCATGTAGTCGGGGTGCTCGGACTGGTAGGACGGCGGCAGGATCCAGGAAACCGTGGGCAGCCGGTCGTGGTATGCGTCGTGCTCGAACTGGCCGGCCTGGTAGAACCGCATAGCGTTCTGGTACAGCGGTGAGCTGGGCGTGGCCGCCTGGTACTGGTCGAAATACTCCAGCACGTTGAGCCCGTAGTTGTCGTTCTCCTGGTACAGCTTCCACGACACGCCCGCCGCGGACAGCAACTCCGGGTACGTCTTCCAGGAGTAGCCCTCGGACGGCACATAGTTCGAGTACACCGGGCCGCCGCTGCCGCCCTGCGGATCCACCGTGCCGGTCATCAGGAACAGCCGGTTGGGCCAGGTCGGGCCCAGCATCGAGCAGTGGTAGGCGTCGCAGATGGTGAACGCGTCGGCCAGCGCCCAGTGGAACGGGATGTCGTTGCGCTGGAAGTAGGCCATCGTGTACTGCCCGGCCACCCCATCGGCGGCGAGGTGCGCGGTTACGAAGCTGTCCATCGCCCCGTTGTTCCAGGACTGGTGCTGAGGTCCCCAGCTGTGGCTGTTGGACGGCAGCGCCTGGGCACTGGTGCTGGTGGTGTCGGTGTGGAAGGGCAGCAGGTACTTGTCCGGGTTGTCCGGGTCAGCCTGGTAGAACAGGCTCTTCGGTACCGCCCGGATCGGCGAAGCCGCGCACCCCGGGCATGGTGCCGAAGTAGTGGTCGAACGAGCGGTTTTCCTGCATCAGCACGACGACGTGCTGGATCTCGGACAGCGGCCGCGTGCGCACGCTGCGCACCGACGCGGGAGCGGCTCCGTCGAGGATCTTTCGCAGGCTGGGTGGAAGGGCGAAGGAGGCCAGAATCGCGCCTCCCGCTGACGCCATTAACTGACGCCGGGTCACCTCAATCGACATGCATGACCTCCTCGTGCCGTAACCGGCAAGCTGCGCACTACCTGGGGCATCGCACCGCAGCGCACGGTGCCACTGAATACGGTGCCACTGAAATCGATCATCACACTCGGCCCCAGGCCTGGCTAGGCTCGCTGCCGTGCATGTCATCTCACTCGGATTCCAGACCGACCTGATGGTCCGCGCCCTGGAGGGCAGCGAGGTCATCGACCATCCCGATTACGTGACCGTGCGCAGCCCGGCCAACCCGGAGTTCTGGTGGGGCAACTTCCTGCTGCTGCCGGCCGCGGCGGCACACGGCCCGGCCGAGCCGTGGCTGGACCTGTTCCGCAGCGAGTTCCCCGGCGCGGGTCACCTGGCGCTCGGCCTGGACGGCACCGGTGACCCGGAGCCGGACTTCGGCAGCTTCGCCACGGCCGGTCTCGAACTGGTCCAGGAGACCGTGCTGACCGCCCCCGCGCTGCACGAACCGCCGCGGCCGAACCGGGATGTGGTGATCCGCCCGCTGGCCGGTGACCAGGACTGGCAGCAGGCGGTGGAGTTGCAGGCCACCTGCGACGCGGCCGATGGCGGGCCGGCCACCCGGACGTTCATCGAGGCCAGGTACGCGGCCCGGCGCCAGGCCACCGAAGCCGGCCACGGGGCCTGGTTCGGCGCGTTCCGGGACGGTGAGCTCGCAGCCCAGCTGGGCATCTTCGCCCAGCCGGGCGGCCTGGCCCGGTACCAGGACGTGGGTACGCACCCCGCCGCCCGGCGGCAGGGCCTGGCCGGCACCCTGGTCTGGCGGGCCGCCCAGCACGCGCTCGGCGAGCTGGGCGCCCGCACGCTGGTCATCCTGGCCGATCCCACCGAGGCGGCCATCCGGGTCTACCGCTCGGTCGGCTTCGCCGACCACGAAACCCAGCTCAGCATGCACCGCGCGCCCAGCTAGCCGGGCCCACCCCTGCCGACGTGGTATGACGCTGACCGTGCAGGTCTGGCGCCCGTCGCGCCGGCCCTCCTGACCGTGCCGTTGGCACACTACGATGAAACCGGCGGATTGGCGGATGGAGCTAGCGATGCAGCCACTGGCGATAAGTGCCCTCGCGACCACCGCGGTGATGATCATTGGCGTCATCAGCACCCTGTTCCTGACCCGGAAGAACCGCACGCGCGGGCTCATCCCGGCCGACCGCTGGCACCGGCACGGCAGCGTCCCACTGGCCGGGGCCAGTGAAGGGGGATGGGGAGGTGGGTGGGACTGGCTGTGATCTCCCGGGCCAGCGGGCAGGCTCCGGCCACCCGGGACGTCGTCTACGCGGCTGCGACCACGCTGCTCATCGGGGCCCTGCTGTGCGGTGACTGGCGCGGTCGCCATCACCCGGCAGCAGCGCGGCAGCGGTCACGCCTGACGCTCAACGCTGCGGCCGGTGGCCGGGCCGCTGGTACGAGGTGAGCGACGCGAATACCACCGTAGAACTCAGATAATGGTGGGTTTGATAATCGAAAGCGCCGCCGCACGTTATCAGGTGCAGCGCGGCATAGTTGGTCGGGCCGAAAATTGCTTTCGATGGGAACTTTGATTTGAGGTACTGGCGGACGCCGGTGACCCGGAAATTAGCGGTGACCCCGTCGGCCAGCCGGACGACGACCCGGTCCCCCGGGCGCAGTGCGCCGAGCCGGAAAAAGATGGCCGGGCCCTGGTAGGTGTCGACGTGGCCTTCGATGACCGAGGCGCCGACCTGGCCCGGTGTCGGGGAGTACTTGTACCAGGCCGCCCGGCTGGCCTGGCCGGTCAGCGATGGCACCGCGATCCCGCCGTTGGCATTCTTGCCCAGGTGCAGCAGCTTGGAGGTCACGCCAATAGCCGGGATCTCTACCGACACCGGCGGGGAACGGTGCAGCCACGGGCCGCGGGCCCGCGGCCCGAGTTCGCCCGCGGCCGACCGGCCGGGCTGCGGAGCATGCCGCTGGGCGCCAATCACCACCGCGACCGTGATGCACCCGGCCAGCAGGAGCAGCACGCCGGCCAGGCCGGCCAGCCGGGCGCCGGCCGGGATCCGGGGGGTCACGGGTGGGGCGAACCGGCTCTGTGGCCATGACTTGACCACCTGGAGCCCGGCGACCCGCCGCCACTCGGCCTCCGCCAATGCCCCGCCTCCCGCCGCGTGTCTTCCCTAGTCCGTTCTTATCGCGTAGCCTAATATTTCAGTGGTGACTATGCCATTGCACGCCTGTGCCGCACATGGGCGATACCTTTTATGGCCGCCAGCGCTTTCGGGGACCTGCCTTCCGCCACCCCGGCCCGCGACCGGCGGCTGTGCGTTTTGCTACCGATGCCGGTTTTCGGGTATGGACCGGAACGGGGCCGCCAGCCGCCGTCCGCATGAGGAGGTCTCGTGAAGCTGAGCACAGCCATCGCCGCGTCCGGGCGCACCGTGCGGATGGCCGCCGCCGGCGGTGTCGTGGCCATATTCGTTTCGGTGTCGGTATCGGCGTGCTCCGGCAGCAGCCCACCGTCGGGGTCGCCGACCTTCTCCCCGGGCGGCACCTCCTCGCCCACCAGCACCGAGACTCCCACCAGCACGGAGACACCCACCAGCACGGAGACACCCACGCCGACGCCGACTGAGACGGCCAGCCCGTCCGCGTCGCCGTCGCTGGCACCCAGCCCCACCCCCAGCGCTGCGACTACCAGCCCGAGCCCGATAGTGACCGTGGCCCCGGCCACCGGTGGCGGCGGCACGGCCGGGTTCCAGGACGCACTGCTGCTGGCCGTCGGCGCGGTGGCGATCCTGGCCGGTGGCGGCAGCCTCGCCTACCGCAGAAGGGTGATCAGGAACCGGCAGTAACACCAGGCGGCCCGGGGACGAACCCGGCGGCAGTACCGGGTACTGGCGTTCGACATGTAAGACTGCACGAATGGATGACGTCGCTGCCCGAGCGCAGGGCCGGGTCGCGGCCGGTGGGATCGAGCTCGCCTACGAGACGTTCGGGCAGGCCGGGGATCCGGCGATCGTGCTGGTGATGGGCTGGGCGACGCAGATGATCGCCTGGCCGGACGAGCTGTGCCTGAGCCTGGCCGGGCGCGGGCACTTCGTGGTCCGGTTCGACAACCGGGACACTGGCGCGTCCACTCACCTGGAGCACATCCCGACGCCGCCGCTCAGCGAGGTGCTCACCCGGCGCCGCCAGCCGCCGTACACCATCAGCGACATGGCCGACGACGTGGCCGGACTGCTGGATGGGCTGGACCTGGGCAGCGTGCACCTGGTTGGCGCGTCGATGGGCGGGTTCATCGCGCAGACCGTCGCGCTGCGCCACCCGCGCCGGATCCGCTCACTCACCTTGATGATGACATCGACCGGGTCGCGGCGGGTCGGGCTGGCCAAGCCACGGGTGTACGCCCGGCTGCTGCGCCGCGAAGTGATCTCCGGCCGGGACGCCGCGGTGGCCTCGGCAGTCGAGACGTTCCGGCTGATCGGCTCGAGCGGGTACCCGTTCGACGAGGCACACATCCGGGAGATAGCCGGCCGGAGCTGGGATCGCGGTTTCGACCCGGCCGGCTCGCTGCGCCAGCTCGAAGCGACTGTCACCCAGCCGAATCGTACTGCGGCGCTGCGCCAGATCGCCGTGCCCACGCTGGTCATGCACGGGCTGGCCGACCCGCTGGTCGGGCCGAGCGGCGGGCTGGCCATCGCGCGGGCCATCCCGGGCTGCCGCTTCATCGGGTACCCGGGGATGGGGCACGACCTGCCCCGGCCGCTGTGGCCCGAGTTCGCCGACCAGATCGCCGCGCTCGCCGGCCGCGGCGAGCGGGACTGGCAGCCCCGGCCCATCAGCGGCTGAGGCTCAGCGGGTGAGCGCGCTGTCCGCCGCGCCCGCGTAGAGTTCCGCGGCCCGCCAGCAGTACCAGGCCAGCACCGTGCGGTATGGCCGGTACGGATCGCCGAGCGGGTCAAGCTGCTTCGCGGTCGGCGTCGGTATCCCCCAGGCCAGCCCGTATCCCTTACGTATCCCGAGGTCTCCAGTCGGCCACACGTCCAGCCGCCGCAGTTGGAAGATGAGGAACATCTCCGAGGTCCACTTCCCGATGCCACGGACCGTGGACAGCCGGGCCACCACCTCGTCGCTGTCTTCGTCCCACAGCTCAGCCGGGTCGAGCACGACCGTGCCGTCCAGCACCTTGCTGGCCAGATCCTGCAGCGAGGCGGCCTTCGCGCCGGACAGGCCGACCGAGCGCATGGTCTCCGGCGACAGCGACCGCAGCCCTTCCGCGGTGACCTCGCCGCCGAGCGCGGCCAGCAGGCGGCCATGGATGGCGGACGCCGCCGCGCCCGCGAGCTGCTGGTAGACGATGGCGCGGACCAGCGAGGCCAGATGCGACTCGGTGGGCGGGCGCAGCTGGATCGGCCCGGCCTCGGCGATAAGCCGGCGCAGCACCGGGTCGCGCTCGGCCAGGATGGCCGCGGCCGCTTCGAAGCTGCCCTCCTCCGGGCTGGGTGCTGGCTGGCCAGACATACCGCCAGTCTGCCATCACCAGCGGAAAGTCTGACTGTCGGCACCGGCCCGTACGCTGCGGTCATGGCGCATTTCGCGGTGACCATGGTGCACGGGCCAGGCTGGGACTCCGGCCGCCCGATCCGGGAGCAGGACGCCTGGGCCGAGCATGCGGCGTTCATGGACGGGCTGGTTGCGGACGGCTTCGTCATCCTGGGCGGGCCGGCCGGTGACGGGCAGCATGTCCTGCTGGCTATCGAGGCGGCCGACGAGCCCAGTCTCCGGGACCGGCTGGCCATGGACCCGTGGGCGGCCATGGGGCTGCTCCGGGTCGGCACGGTCGAGCCGTGGGCGTTCTGGCTGGACGGCCGGCCGCTGAGTACGGCGCGCTGACCTGAGCGATCAGGCCAGGCAGCTGAGCGGCGCCCCGCCGTTGTAGGTCACCATGTCGCCCAGCGCGGCCACGATGTTGACCGGCGCGCCGCGCGGGGCGCCGCGCAGTTCGGCGCAGGCCCGGTGCAGGTTGCCGACGATCCGCTCGGCGTCCGGCCAGTCCGCGAACCGGCCCAGGTCGGTATTCCGGGCCGCGTCCAGCGGCGGCACGCCCACGGCCACGGCCTGGCCCGCCACGTCGAGCACGAACCTGAGGTAGTCCAGCGTCGCGTCGAGGGGCCCGTCGTCGTGGAACACCGGCCCGTGGCCGGGCACGATGGTCTGTGCGCCGATCGGCCGCAGCACCTGCTCCAGCACGTTGACGGCACCCGTCACGGAGCCCATTAGCAGGAACGGCGTGCCGCCGTTGAAGATCAGGTCACCGCAGAACAGCACCGACCGGTCTGGGATCCAGACGATCGAGTCGTTGGTGGTGTGCGCCGCCGTGCCCACGTAGCGGACGTCCGCGCGCAGGTCGCCGGCGTGCACCGCGATCTGGTCGGTGAACGTGACGAACGGCGGGTCGAGGCTCAGGTCACCCCAGTCGGGGCCGTCCCAGAAGGCGAGGTCGCGCGGCGGCCCGAACGCGATCGCCTCCGCCCGCGCCCGCTCGTGGGCCACGATGGCCGCCCCCGGGAACAGGCAGTTGCCGAACGTGTGATCGCCATGGTGATGCGTGTTCAGCACGGTGCGCACCGGGGCCGGGGTGACGGCCGCGATGGCGGCCTGGTAGGCCCGGGTCCGCCGCTCGGTAGAGCAGGTATCGATGCTGATCACGCCCTGCGGGCCGGTCAGGAAGCCGGTGTTGTTGATCCACCACGTGCCATCCGGCTGCACGTAGGCGTAGACCCCGGCCGACACCTCCTGCACCGCTGGCCGTCCGGGAACGGTGATGTCGCTGATCAAGCTGCTCATCCGGGCTCCTCCCACCCGCTGCGCGCCACCGACGGGTTAATGATCAAACGTTTGGTGTCGCTGGGGCAGCACCAAACGTTTGATCACGATAGCCAGGTCCGGGTTGAGCGGCCGGAATCGGCGGCATGCGAGGATCGCGGCATGCAGCGACAGGCCCTGACCGAGAACCTGGCCCGCTTCGAGCGCGTTCTGGCCAGCCCGGACAGTCCGGCCGGCCCGGACGGGCTCAAGGCGGCGGCGGTGGCGGTGTGCGTCGTGGTCCAGGACGACGGCACCCTGGCGCTGCTGATCACCCTGCGCGCGGACACGCTGCGCAGCCACGCCGGGCAGTGGGCGCTGCCTGGCGGCCGGCACGAGCCAGGCGAATCCGCCGAGGATGCGGCCCGCCGAGAACTGCACGAGGAGACCGGTGTGTCGGTCGGCGCCGGAGACGTCCTCGGGCTGCTCGATGACTACGCCACCCGGTCCGGTTACCTGATCACGCCGGTGGTGGTCTGGGGCGGCCCGGCCGACCCGGCCATGCGCGGCCCGGAGTCTGAAGTGGCCGGGATCCACGTGATCCCGCTGGCCGATTTCGACGTCCCGCCGCGGCTGGTGCGCATCCCGGAGTCCACCGCGCCGGTCATCCAGTTGCCGCTGCTCGGCGAGTACCTGCACGCGCCGACGGCAGCCATCATCTACCAGTTCTGCCAGGTCGCCCTGCACGGGAACATGATCAGGGTCGCCCACTTCGAGCAGCCCGTCTTCGCCTGGAAGTAGGGCGAGCCCCGGGCTAGCCGGGCGCGGCCGCCTCGCCCTGGCCAGGGCCCTGGCCAGGGCCCTGGCCCTGCCCCTGCCCCTGCAGCAGCCGGGGCCGGATGATGCGCGTAGCGAGCCAGGCGGCCACGATTCCCACCACGACGCCGACCACCGTGTTGACGAACCGCAGGATCGGCTGCTGCCAGGCATGCTGCGGGTCCAGCCTGGAAGCGATCATCACGACCGCGCTGGAGATCCCGGCACTGACCGCGTCCCCCGGCCGGCCAAGCAGGATGACGGCCAGCGCGCTGGCCCCAATCAGCAGCCCCAGAGCCCAGACATGGAACGGCAGGAAGATCAGATAGATCAGGCAGAGCGCGAAGCTCACCGAAGTGGCGGACAACCGGGACACGACGGCCGCTGTGCTCTTCTGGTAACTCTCCCGCAGCACGAACACGGTGGAGATCACCGCCCACAGCGCGCCGACCTGTGTGGCGGACCCGGCTCTCGGATAGATATGCGGCTCCGTGCTGGTGACCACCCAGTAGGCGACCACACAGGCAACACCCACGATGACGCATCCCACCAGGGCTATCTGGAGTTCGGCCCGGCTGGGCCGCCGCAACTGAGTCATCTAGCCCCCCTCACGCGCCGCCCAGCCATGCCGCCGGGCCGTCCCGGCGGGCTATCGAACCTGCCCGCCGGGACGGCCCGGCCCTTACCTCAGCTTCCTCCTAGGATTTGGCCAGGTCACTGACGAAACTGGGCCCGATCGAGCCGAGCCCGGTCATGCTGTCGTAACCCGGAGCCGTACTGAGCGTGTTCGGCCGGGTGGCGCAGTTGCCGGTCCCGTCGCAGTAGGTGATCACTCCTTCGTAGGTGACCTCACGGAACTGCTGGATGAATCCCTTCACGTTCGGCACGATCTGGTTGGCGAAGTCACGCCGGAACATGCCCTGCTTGCCGCCCGGCAGGATGTCGTCGATCGCGTTGGCGTTGCTGTGCAGGGCGTAGATCGCCGGGTTGAGGAACCCGACTGCCCCACCGGCCGCCTGGTCCACATCGGCGATTACGCCTGCCAGCAGCGGCGAGGCCAGGCTGGTCCCGCCGAAGCGGGTCTGCGAGTACTTCGCCACCCCGTTCGGGAACGTCTGGTGCAGGCCGATCAGGAACCCGGTTGAACGGGTCTGCGTCCATGGAGATGTCCGGTATCACCCGCATCAGGGACGAGCCGGTGAGGGCCGCGTTGCGCAGCGCGAGCGAGTTGGGCACGACTCCCTTTTGGTACGCCGGCTGCAGGAAGTCGTAGCTGGTGAACCCGCCGCTGCCGCCGTCAAACGACACCGGCAGCCAGTTGCCCACCGCGGCCTTGGTGCAGCCCGGAATCTGACCCACGACGTTGGCCGTGCACTTGAACGACCGGCCGGTCGCCCAGCCGAGCTGGCCGGTCTGCTGGCCATTTCGCCCAATCTTGAGCGAGGTACCGCCCACCGCCGTGATCAGCGGGCTGACCGCCGGGAAGTCGGGCGACGAGAAGCCGAACAGGTTGAAGTTGTCGCCGTTGTCCCCGGAGGAGAACTGGACGGTCATCCCGGTCGCGTCGGCCATCATGAACAGGTCGTCAAACGCGGTCTTGGTAGCCACGTCATCCAGCAGGTCCCCGGCGTCGTCGCCCCAGGAGTTCGAGACGACGTCGGCCAGGTGGTTGTCGATCACCTTCTGCTCGGCGGCGAACAGGCCGGTGTTGAGGCAGTTCTGCGCACCGACATAAAGGATGTGCGCGTGTCCAGCCATCGAGTGCACCGCCTGCACGTCGATCGCCTGCTCGGTCAGCCAGCCCGAGGCGGCGCACAGCGTCTGGTTGTTGAACGGGGTCGTCAGGAGCTGGCTGAAATTCGCGTTGCTGAACGGGTTGCCCGGATCATTCATCGCGAAATACCGGGTCGAGTCGCTCTGGATTGTCGCCGAGCCGTAGGCGTCAACGATAGCCACCGTGACTCCGCTTCCACCGTTCGAACCGATGTGATAAGCGGAACGGAACTGGGGCGGCTTGTAACCGCACACCTGGTCTGGCACGGTTCGCGGATAGCCCATGCCAAACGCCGGCTGCGTCGTCGTCAACTTCTGCCCGAAGTACTGGCCGCACGGCGGAGCCGTGATGAAGGCCGCCGGCGCGGGCGGGAACGTGCCGCCAGCGCTAGCCAGCGTGCGGGCGCTGGTGGCGCGGTTCGCGGTCGACGAGGCCGACGCGGTCGTGGCGATGTTCTGGTTGATGCCCAGCGCGCCCACCACGCTGCCCGCGACCGCGGACGGCACGGACATCTGGTGTGTGGCCAGGCGCACAACGTGGCCGTTCACCTTGAACATCCCCAGCGTGGTGCCGAACGCCTTCTCCACCTGGGCTGCCGTGCCCGAGGCGGAGATGGTGATCCGGTCCGCAGACGTGACGCCCACCTTGAACCCCTCGCTGGCCAGCCAGCTGCGGGCGGTGCTGACTTCGGCCGCGGTCGGCGAGAAGCGGGCTTCCCACTGGGCCGCAGTGAGGTAATGCCGGTAGCTGGCACTGCCCGGCGTGCTGACCGCCGTGACCAGCGCCTGGGCTGCCGCCGCGTTCCGCAGCTTCAGCACCACCTCGAAGTTCACCGCGGCGGACTTCGAGACGGCGCCCGCGGGATGCTTCCGGGCACTCGCCGTGATCATGGACCCGTCCAGCGGCTTCCGGCCGCCGGGCGCTGCGGACGCCGCGGTGGCCCCCGCGATTCCGCTTACCGTCGCTGCGCACAGAAGGCCGGCTACACCGCCGGCCAGCACAGAAATCCTGCGTCGCCTACCCACCTTTTAGGCCTCCTTTTGAGGATGACGCTCGGACACTGACGTCCACTATCTGCCCAGACAGTGGTCTGTCCAGCCGTAAGATCGGCCGCCGATAATGGTTACCGGCTATGTTTTTCCTGTTAACTACGGTCTGATTTAGCAGGTTTTGCCATGATTGCTCACTCCGCATCGGACCCGGACCTGCTCGCCCGGCAGGCCGCGCTGCAGGCCGAGGCGGCTGAACTGCTGGCCGGGCTGGATCTGGCCGCCCTGGTCGCCGACATCGGCCCGCTGCTGCTGGCCGGCAGCGTCGTGTCCGGGCTGATGGGCTGGCGGGAGATCGACGTGATGCTGCTGGCCGGCCCGGACTTCACCCCCGGCGACGTGCTCCGGCTGCTGGCCCGGATTGTGGCTCAGGTACCGGTCACGGCGCTGGACTACCGCGACGAGCGGGGCCCCCGATGCCAGACCGGCCAGCGCCGCGACGAGCGCTACCACGTGCCGATGACGGTGCCGTGGGGCGGCGCCGACTGGCGCGTCGACCTGACCCTGTGGCTGCACGACCCGCACCACAACGTGACCCGCTGGCATGAGGAATTGCGCGAGCGCATCACCGCCGGGCAACGCGCCGCGATACTCCGCATCAAGGACGAATGGCACCGCCGCCCCGAATACCCAGACCAGGTCGGCGGGCTGGACATCTACACCGCCGTGCTGGACGACGGGGTGACCACCCCGGCCGAGTTCGCCGCCTGGCTGGCCCGGCGCGGCACCGGATAGCGGATGTCCGGGCGGAAAACGCAGCCGGGCAGGCGCGTCCCTGGAAAACTCGTGCCGGTCCCGCGGGAGGTGCCCGGATGACGGATCGGCGCGCAATCGCCGCCGCCGTGGCGGCAGCCGGCCGCGCCCTGCTTACCTGGGTGCGGACTACGGCCCGCACCCTGCTTACCCGGGCGCGGACTACGGCCCGCACGCTGCCCACCCCGGCGCGGGCCACGATCCTCGGCGTGGCCACGATCACCGGCTGTGTGCTGCTCACCGTGCTCACCGTGCTCGGTGCGGCCGGCGACAGCCGCGCGGTGACCGCCCCGGCCCGCCCGGCGACCCCGCCCGGCAGCCAGCCCCCGGCTCCGGCCAGCCCGTCCGGCTCCCCGGCAACACCGCTGGTTTCCCCCGCCCCCAGTCACCTCGCAGCGCCTACGTCGGAGGGATGCGTGCGGGCGTTCGATATCAATTGTTATTCGCCGCGGCAGCTGGAGCAGGCGTACGGGCTGCCGCAGCTGTACGCGCGGGGGCTGGACGGCCAGGGCCGCACGATCGTCATCGTGGACGCCTACGGATCCCCCACCATCCGTCATGACCTGCGGGTATTCGATGCGGGCTGCGGCCTGCCCGGGCCGCCGTCGCTGCGCATCATCCAGCCGGTGGGCCGGGTGCCGCGGTACGACCGCCGCGACGAGGACATGGTGGACGCGGCCGCGGAGACCACCACCGACGTGGAGGCGGCGCACAGCATCGCGCCCGGGGCCCGCATCCTGCTGGTCGAGACGCCGGCCGACGAGACGCTCAGCGGCGGCGGCTTCGCCCAGTTCATGGCGGCCGAGGATTACGTGGTCCGGCACAACCTGGGCGACGTGATCAGCCAGAGCTTCGGCCTGCCCGAGCAGAACTTCGGCGGCCAGGCCGCCATCCGCAGGCTGCGCTACGCGTTCCAGGACGCCTACCGGCAGCACGTCACGGTGCTGGCCGCGGCCAACGACTTCGGGGTGACCGGCCCGACCCGGGACGGCGGCGGGTTCCGCACCCGGCCGGTGGTCGACTGGCCCGCGTCGGATCCGCTGGTCACCGGGGTCGGCGGGACCCGGCTGCAGCTCACGGCGGGGGGCCGCCGGACCGCTCCCGACTCGGCTTGGAACGAGGACGGCAACCCGGCGGTGGCCAGGTACGCGGGCGCGCTGCCCTGGGCCAGCAGCGGCGGCCGGTCCGCGGTGTTCACCCGCCCGGCCTACCAGGACCCGGTGCGCGGCGTGACCGGTGGCCGCCGCGGCGTCCCGGACGTGGCGCTCAGCGCGTCGTTCCGCGGCGGGTTCCTGAGCTACGGGTCGTTCACCGGCCGCGGCGCCTGGAAGCCCGCGGGCGGGACCAGCGTGGCCACCCCGATGCTGGCCGGCCTGGTCGCCATCGCCGACCAGGACGCGCACACCAGGCTCGGCCTGATCAACCCGGCGCTGTACCGGCTGGCCCAGGCGCACGCGCCGGGCATCGTGCCGGTCACCCGGGGCAGCAACACGGTCAGCTTCAGCCAGGGCGGCCGCACCGTCACCGTTCGCGGCTACCCGGCCCGCGCCGGGTACAGCCTGGTCACCGGCGTGGGCACGATCGACGCGGCCCGCTTCGTCCCCGAACTGGCCGCATTCAAGCCCTGATCTTGCCGAACGCCAGTACCCCCGGCCCGGCTCAGCCGCCGCCCAGACGTGCCCGGTGCGGGTAAAGATCGCGGAGCAGGCTGACCTCGGCGGCGTGATGGATGAACTCGTCCAGCACATGCAGGGCCAGGTCGGTAGTGGTGTTCGTGGCGTACGGGCCGAACGCCGGCCCGATCGGCTGCCACCACCGGTCCGCGCTGATCCCGGCGAGCTCGTCCCGCCAGTAGTCGTGGTAGCTGCGGTCCAGGAAGCCGGCCGCCGCCGCGGCCGACCCGGGCATCTGCACGTCGTTCACCCCGATGGTGCCGGCGCCGAACAGCCGGTCGCCGAAGCCGATGAACGTCAGCCCGATGTGCCCGATCCGCCAGGCGATCGTGGTCACCGGCGGCGGGTCAGGAGGCGGCCCAGCCGATACGTCGCCGCCCGCGCCATCGATGACCCAGCGGCCGTCGGCGTCCTGGCGCACCGACCAGCCGCCGTCGGCCGGTGCCCAGAAATACTCGTCGTCGGTCAGCCCGGCCAGCCGGCCCTGGAACCGCTGCCACCCGTAGTCGAACACGTCCGCCATGGACTCCGCGATACCAGTCACCCGCCCATTCTCTACAGTGAGCGGGTGGATGCCGGGCAGCGCGAGCTCAGCGATCGGATCGACGACGCCACGCAGCGGCTGCTCGGCACGGCCCGCGTGATCGCCGAGCCGGACCTGCGCGCGCCGTCGCTGCTGCCCGGCTGGACCCGGGCCGATGTGCTCGCCCACCTGGCCCGCAGCGCCGACGCGATGCGCAATCTGCTGATCAGCGCGCGCTCCGGCGCGGACCGTCCGGCGTACGCCAGCGCCGAGGCCCGGGCCGCCGGGATCGCGCAGTCCGCGACGCAGAAGCCGAAGGACCTGGCGGACGACGTGGCCAGCGCGGCGATGGCGTTCCGCACGCTGGCCCGCCAGCTGCCCGACGAGGCCTGGCGGTATCAGGTGCAGATCCTCGGCTCGGTGCCGTTCCCGGCCAGGCAGTTGCTGATCCGGCGGCTGGTCGAGGTCGAGCTGCACCACTGCGATCTCGGCCTGGCCTATACCCCTGCGGACTGGCCGGCCGCGTTCACCACCATGGACCTCCCCGAGCCGATGCGCTCCCAGCGCCAGGACCGCGTCACCCGCCCCCAGCCCTAATCTGGCTGTCGGTAGCTGGGCGTAGACAGGGACTCATGAAGTGGTCAGAGATAGCAGACCGGGAACCAGAGCTCGGCGCGATCGCCACTGAGCGGCTGATCGGGCCGCGTGTGCTGCTCGTCGGCACCACCCGGCGGGACGGGTCAGCCCGGATCAGTGGGGTGGAGCCGCTGGTCATGGACGGTGACCTGTGGCTGTCCATGATGCGCGGCTCGGTCAAGGGCCATGATCTGGCCCGGGATCCGCGGATCGTGCTGCACAGCGTGGTGACCGGCCCGGAAGCTGGGACCGAGATCAAGCTGCGCGGCACGGTGCGCACCGAGACCAGCCAGGACATCCAGCAGCGGTACGCGGACAAGGCGGCCGCGGAACTCGGCTGGCGCCCGGTGCCCGGCCAGTTCAGCCTGTTCGCGGTGGACGTCGGCGACGTCACCTACATCGGATACGACGAGGCGACCGGCGCCCAGCACGTGGCCCGCTGGCCAGCGGGCGAGGAATACCTGCGCCCGGCGACCACGCCCACCAGCCTGGGCCCGCGCCAGCCGGTACGCCGGGTGCTCAGCTGACCCGCCCCGCGCCAAAGGGGGCGCCGCCGACTGGACTGAGGAGCGAGGAAGCGAGGAACGAGCGCCCCGAGCGACGAGGGAAGGAGGCGGCTCTAAAGCGCCCCCGGAGGCGCAAGGATTACTGAGCCCATGGCGGGCTGATCCACGAGCCGTCCGGCAGCACGCCGAGCAGCCCGACGCTGGTGGTGACCCAGGCGGTGGCCGGCTCGTCGCCCAGGTTGTCCACCCCGAACTGAGCGCCCGCCGGGACCACGATCACGTCGCCCGCGGCGGCGTCCTCGGCCTGCCCGTCCAGGCTGGCCCGGATCGTCCCGCTGAGCACGTACAGCACTTCCTCGCGGGAGACCCGGTGCCGGACACCCTCGGTGTGCCCGGGGATCTCGATGTGCCAGGCGCACAGTTCCCGGCTGCCCCGGGCCGGGCTGGCATAGGCGGTGAAACTGGTGCCGTGCATCTGGTGCACGGCGGCCTGGTCGGCGTGGATGACCGGCATGGCTGGCCCCTTCGGCTCTCGGTTCTCCCGCCCACCCCAGGGTTCTCCGACCCGTCTCGAGATAGGCAAGTAGCTTGCGTATATATTCAAGTAGCTTGCCTAATCTGTCAAGGTGGTGTGATGCAGCAAGCTGGTGCGATGCAGAACGACGATGCCCAGTCGCTGGCCTTCGGCCTGCTCGCGGCCAGCCGCGCCCTGGTCAACGGGGTCTCGGCCGGCGTCCGGGCCCGCGGTTTCGCCGACCTTCGCCCAGCGCACGGCTTCGCGTTCACCCGGCTCTCGGCGGCCGGGGCCACCATCACCGAACTGGCGGAACACCTGGACGTGACCCGGCAGGCCGCGGCGCAACTGGTCGATGAGCTCATCGCCAAGGGCTACGTCGAGCGGCAGCCGCACCCGCACGACGCACGGGCCCGGCTGATCGTGCTGACCAGCAAGGGCTGGGCCTGCACCCGGGCCGCCGAGGAGGCCATCACGGACACGCTCGGCCAGTGGGAGACCGTGCTGGGCCCAGAGCGCCTCCGCGCGCTCCGCGACGACCTGCTCAGGGTCGCCCCGAACGGCCCGCTCCGCCCCACCTGGTAACCGATGGCGCAGGTCTGGCCGGGTACCGGGCCGGGATGTACCGTTTGGCCAGCGGGTGGGACGGGACAGGTGGTGGGCGGTGCGCACATGGGGATCCTCTGGGGCGGCTGCGGCGATCAGCCGGGCGCAGGCCGTTTCGCGGCTCGCCCGGCGGACCGGATGCGGCATCGATGAGGCAGCGGAGGTGCTCGCCCAGCCGATGACCCGACGGGGGTTCCTCGGCGTGGCTGGCGCGGGCGCAGTCGCCGTGGCCGGCCTGGGCGCTGCCGCCCGCGGACCGGCCTCGGCCCGCTCCGGCCGGGCCGCGCCCCGGGTCGTCGTGGTCGGGTCCGGGATCGCCGGGCTCGGCTGCGCGTACCGGTTGTGGGCCAAGTACGGCATCCGGGCGGACGTCTACGAGTACAACACCATGCCGGGCGGCCGGATCAGCACGCTGCGCGGCTACTTCGCGGACGGGCAGATAGTCGAGCGGCACGCCGAGTTCATCAATCCCGAGCACACCGCGACCCTGGCGCTGGCCAGGAAGTTCGGTCTCCGGCTGGACAACACCGACAAGTACCCGCCGGGGACCCATCCGGGCCGGGAGACCATGCGCTTCCACGGGAGGATATGGCCGCAGGCCGCGCTCAACCGGGACTGGCACGAATGGGGCTGGAAGCTGTTCCACCATGCCGCGGACGTGACCGCGCCCTGGCCGCAGCTGTACAACAGCAGCAACGCGGGTGGCCGCCGGTTCGACCACATGTCGGTGACCGAGTGGATCGACCGCTACATCCCCGGCGGCGTCGCGTCCAACTTCGGGCAGGTGTGCATCGCCGCGGTGCTGGACGAGTTCGGCGGCCCGGCCGAGCAGACCTCAGCACTGAACCTGGTGTACCTGCTCGGCCAGGACGACAGCACGGCCAGCGGCAACCAGCCGCACGGCGAGCCGCAACTGGCGGGCGCCGACGAGAAGTGGCACATCCACGGCGGCAACGACCAGCTGATCACCGGCATCCTGACCCGGCTGCCGCGCGGGGTGCTGCACCTCGGCCAGCGGCTGGTGGCCGTCCGGCCGCGGCCGGGCGGCGGGTACCGGTGCAGCTTCGACTGCGCAGGCGCGACCCGCGAGGTAACGGCCGACCATGTCGTGCTGGCCATTCCGTTCACCTTGCTCCGGTCCGTGGACCTGAGCCGGGTCGCCGTCAGGCCGCGGCACCGCAGAGCCATTAACGAGGAGCCGCTGGGCAGCAACTCGAAGCTGTTCCTGCAGTTCTCCTCGCGGATGTGGAACGCCGAGCACATGACCGCGAACTGCTGGGACGATGGCGTGGTCCAGGGCGGCTGGGACGCGACGAACTACCAGCCCGGCCCGGCGGGCATCCTGGCCGCACTGCCCGGCGGGCGCAGCGCGCTCGGCTGGGGCCGCCGGTACGGCCTGACCGGCCATTCCGGCCCGCCGCCGGCCGGCATGGCCCGTGCCTTCCTGGATGACTTTGACCACCTGTTCCCGCACGTCTCCCGGGCGTTCAGCGGGCGCGCCTACTACGTCTGGTCACCGGGTGACCCGCACATCCTGGGCGCCTACTCGTACCTGGCCGTCGGCCAGTTCACCGCGTTCAACGGCATCCAGGGCAAGCGGGAAGGCAACCTGCACTTCGCCGGCGAGCAGACCTCGGTGAACTACCAGGGCTACATCGAGGGCGGGCTGCGCAGCGGCTACCGCTGCGCCACCGAAGTAGCGGGCGCCCGCTAGCTGGCCGCGGCGACGGCCGACAC
The DNA here is from genome assembly GCA_963758575.1 of uncultured Actinomycetes bacterium. Lineage (GTDB taxonomy): Bacteria > Actinomycetota > Actinomycetes > Streptosporangiales > Streptosporangiaceae > RYN-230. The sequence goes on along the minus strand of CAVWWE010000033.1, from coordinate 113,356 downwards.
GCTGAGCTCCGCCGGATGAGCCAGCGTCTGATAGACCACGCAGTACCGCTCGGTCAGCCGGAGCAGCGTCGCGAGCTGCTCCTCGCTGGCCCCGGCGTCCAGCTCGAACGTCAGCCGGATGGCGCTGAACCCGACCTGGGCGTCCTTGGCCACCCCCAGCGTCCCGCGGAAGTCCAGGTCACCCTCGGCGCGCACGGTCCCGCCGGACACCGCTATCTCCAGCGACGTGGCCACCGCGCGCAGCGTCACCCCGGCGCACGCGACCAGCGCCTGCAGCAGCATGTCCCCGGAGCAGGCCAGCGAACCGTCGCCGCCGGTGGCCGGGTGCAGGCCCGCCTCGGTGAGCGCCTGCCCGGTGGCGACCGAGCAGCTGATGCCCTCGTTACCCAGCTCGCCGCTGGCCCGCAACGTGATGACCGCCTGCTGCGGGTCCTCCCGGTAGGCGTCCTTCAGCGGCTGCTGCACGGCACGCAAGCTGGTGCTGTCCACCATGGTCCCCTTTCCTGGGCGGCTCGGTTACGAGGCTAGTCCGGCCAGTAGGAGGCCGGCGGTTGCAGGGCGCAGAACTCGTTTCCGTCCGGGTCAGCCAGCACGTGCCAGCGCCAGCCCGATTCGAGCACCGGTTCGGTGGTGAGCAGCCGCGCGCCCAGCCCGGTCAGCCGGGCCACCTCGGCATCCAGATCACGGGTGCGCAGGTCCAGGTGCATCCGGTTCTTGCCCCGCTTGCCGTCGCGCACCCGCTGGAGCAGGATCTCGATCCCCCGCCCATCCGCGGGCAGCAGGCTGAGGTAACGGTCGCCGCCGTCCCCCTCGCGCACGTAGCCCAGCGCGGCCGACCAGAACTCCGCCGACCGATCCAAGCTGGCACAGTCAATAACGACCACCAGATCCCCGCCCAGGTACCGATCCGGCATATGCCCCATGCCCGCATTCTGCCCAGCATGTCACGTCCTGGCGACCGCGCAACCGTCCGACTGGTATCAGAGCTGATACCATGGTCACTATGGCGATGACTCTGCGGCTGACCGACGCCGAGACCGAGGCGCTGCGCCGCCGCGCCGAACTGGAGCGGCGGTCGATGCAGGAGGTGGCGCGCGAGGCTATCCGCGAGTATGTGGAAGGTCACAGCCGCGCAGAACTGCTGGACCAGGTTCTCGATGCGGAACTGCCCCGGTATGCCGAGGCTCTGGAGCGGCTCGGTCAGTGATTTACCTGACCCTGCCCGAACTGCTGCACGTCGGTGAGCGCGCGCTGCAGGCCGAGCTCATGGTCCGGGATTACGGATTACTCGAGTCAGCTCTGGCCCGGCCTCAGGCGACTGCGTTCGGCGAGGATGCTTACCAGGAGCTGGACGAGAAAGCCGCGGCCCTGCTCCACTCACTGGCCCGGAACCACGCCCTGGTCGATGGCAACAAGCGTCTCGGGCTAGCTGCGATCATTGCCTTCTACGGCCTCAACGGCCGACGGCTCACTTTGTCCAATGACGCCGCATACGAACTGGTGATGGCAGTGGCCGCTGGCCAGCTCGACACCGTTGCTGACATCGCGGCCGTGCTCCGGACAGCCACAGAGCCCTGGTAGCTCAGTTACTTCAGTACAACCGCATCGCTTACTGTCCTGCTGACCCGCTGCGGGTTATCTGCCCGCCTCCTTGTGCTGCTGCTGCCGCCTGCACGCGACCGCCCAGCAGCCGGAGGCGGCTTCCAGCATGGCCCGGACGACCGTGCAGCCCCGGCCCGCCCGGCATCCGCCGGCCACCAGCCGCCCGGCGGGCACCGTCACGCTGGCCTTCGCCGGCGACGTGAACTTCGCCCGCCGCACCGCCCGGCTGCTCGCTGACCCGGCCACCGCGTTCGGCCCCATTTCGTCGGTGCTCAAGTCGGCCTACTTCACCGCGCTGAACCTGGAGACCGCCGTCACCAGCCGCGGCACACCGCAGCCCAAGACCTACCACTTCCGCACCACGCCGGCCGCCTTCACCGCGCTCCGCGACGCCGGCGTGGACCTCGTCACCATGGCCAACAACCACGTGCTCGACTACGGCCACACCGGGCTGGCCGATACCCTGGCCGCAGCCCAGTCCGCACACTTCCCCCACGTGGGTATCGCGCCCAACGCCGCCGCGGCCTGGGCACCGTACCTCACCACGATCAACGGCGTGCGGATCGCCGTCATCGGCGTCTCCCAGGTCGCCGAGCTCGCTTCGTCCTGGGTGGCCACCCGCACCCGTCCTGGCGAGGCCAACGCGATCAACCAGCGCCGCACCCTGGCCGCGGTACGCACCGCCAAGCGGCTGGCCAGCGTCGTCATCGTGTTCATGCACTGGGCACCGAGGCGAGGCCTGCCCGGACCCGACGCAACTCGCCCTGGCCCCCAAGCTGGCCGCCGCCGGAGCCAGCATCATCGTCGGCGCCCACACGCACATGCTGCAAGGTCCGGCTGCTCGGGCACACGTTCGTGCCTACGGCATGGGCAACTTCCTCTGGTGGGAGCGCTCCTACAGCACATCCACCTGGGTGCTGGAACTCACCCTGCACCCGCACCGCCCGCTACCGCCCGGTTCATCCCAGCGACCGTGTCCCGCACCGGCCAGCCCATCGTCGACCATGGCGCCCAGGCCCGCCAGGCCGCCGCCTATTACGCCAGCCTGCGCGGCTGCGCTCACTTGCCGCCCACCCTCCTACCGCTTATTGCGGTGTCGTGGGCGGCGGCTCGTAGGGTGAGGGTCGTGCAGCACCTGGGCGGCGACATCGACGAGCGCGAACTGGCCCGGGTGCTGGCCGACGGGTGGGGCCTGGCGGCCGCCGCGCTGCGCTATGCCCCGGTGGGCTTCGGTGATCACCACTGGGAGCTGACCGACACGTCGGGCGGCCGCTGGTTCGTCACCGTGGCCGCGCTGGCCGGCGGCTGGCGCGGCGCCAGCCCGGCCGATGGCCTCGCCGACCTGCGCGCCGCGCTGAGTACGGTGACCGAGCTGCGCCAGGCCGGCCTGGAGTTCGCGGTGGCCCCGGTGCCGACCGAGGCGGGCCAGCCGCTCGTCCCGCTCGGCCCAGGCCACGCAGTGACCGTCTACCCGTGGCTGGACGGTGCGGCCGGCGAATTCGGCGAGCAGCTTCCGGCCAGCGGCCAGCTGACCCTCGTCACCATGCTGGCTACTTTGCATAACGCCACCAGCCTGGCCGGTGCCGCCGCACCGGTGCGGCGTCCCGGGCTGGCCGGGCGGGACGGCCTGGCCGCCGCGCTCGCTGATCTCAGCCAGCCGTGGCTGGATGGCCCGTACGGCGAGCCCGCCCGGCGGTTGCTGGCCCAGCACGCGGCCGGGCTGGACCGGGCCCTGGCCCGGTTCGACGAGCTGACCGGGCAGGCGCTGCGCACCGGCCCGCTGGTGCTCACCCACGGCGAGCCGCATCCGGGCAACGTCTTCCGCAGCCGGTCCGGCGCGCTGCACCTGATCGACTGGGACACGGCCGGGCTGGCCCTGCCGGAACGTGACCTGTGGGACGTGGCCGGGCCCGGCTCGGCCGAGGCGGCGCACTACACCGGGCTGACCGGGCGCCCGGTCAGCCCGGTCGCGGCCGAGGCGTACCGGATCCGCTGGGCGCTGGACGACATCCGGCTGGCCGTGCGCGACTTCCACGGCCCGCACGAGCGCACCCTGGACACCGAGCTGACCTGGGCGACGCTCGGCGAGGAGCTGGCCCGGATCACCGGCTGAGCACGGTGCTCCAAACCACCGGCGATCAGGCCGGCCAGACCACCGGGAACAGCGGATGCTCCATCGGCACTCCGCGCGGGATCTCGGCGTCCAGCCGCTCGAACGGCGGCGAGGTCCGCCAGGCGCGCGGCGCGTGCCGCACGTCGGCGGACAGGTAGCGCAGCGACAGCACCCGGCGGCGGGTGTCATAGCGGAACCCGGGCGCACCGTGCACGGTCAGGAAGTCGAAGAAGATCGCGTCGCCCGGGGCCAGGCTGAACCGGCGGACGTCGTAGCTGTCCGGGTCCGCGTCGATGTCCGGCAGCTCGGCCAGGCTGCCCTCGGGGAACCAGCGCGCCTCGTTGGTCAGGAACGTGCGCGGCATCAGCCACGGACCACGGTGCGTGCCCGCCACCAGTTCCAGGCAGCCGTCTTCCGGCACCGGGTCCACCGGGATCCAGGCGCTCACCCCGTGCCCGTCCACGTTGTAGTACGGCTGATCCTGATGCCACGGGGTGCGCTGCTGGGTCCGGCCCTCCTTCACCAGCACGTGATCGTGGTAGAAGCGGACCTCCGGGGTAGCCAGCAGCGCCGCCGCGATGGCGGGCACCCGGGAGTGCAGCGCAAGCCGGCGTATGTCGGATATCTCCTGCCAGCGGCAGAAGTCCTCGGTGAACGCGCCGGGATCGCCGTCGCCACTGGCCACCTGGGCTAGCGGGCTGGGGTCGGCCAGCACGGCGTCGATCGCCTGGGCCGCGGTCGCCACCTCATCGGCGTCCAGTACCGAGCGGACACAAACCACGCCGTCCCGGGCGAAATCCGCAGCCAGCCCTTCCCGCACTCACTGGGTCCATGGCCGCACCCTAACCGGCACAACGCGGTGAGAAAGTGGTCACCGGTAACCGCAAAGTCACCGCGCTGACGGCTTCGGGTCGTTGGCCTTGAGCTTGCACCAGCCGCCTGCCCGGTTGTTCGCGATGATCTGCCGGAACATGGCGGTCAGCGCGGCCGCGTTGATGGTCTCCCCCGGCCGGATGCCGACCGTCCGGGCCGTCTTGTTGTCGTGGCCGGCCGTGATGATGTGCTCCGGGTCGGGCACGATGGCGCCGTCGTAGAGGAACACGTTGACGTGGTCCTTGGCCGCCAGCAGCGCGCAGATGTTGCCGTCCAGCACGAAGTACGGCTGCACGGTGCGCTTGATGGTCTCGGTCACCCCGGGGTCGGCCGCGTGCACCAGATCCCGGACCTGGTGGCAGATGTCCTGCTGCCAGCCGGGCAGCGCATCGATGTAGACGTTGACCCGCGGGTCAGTCTGGTACGGCACGGTCATGTCCCCTCCCCGTAGGCGGTGAGAAACACCGCCACGCCCGCGTCCGCCTGTGCCCTGAGTTCGGCCGCGGTGAACGGCGCGTCGCCACAGAACAGGCTCTTGTCCAGCGCCCGGCCCAGGACCAGGAACGCGAAGTGCGCGGCCGCGGCCGCCGGATCGCTGATCCGCAGCAGGCCGCGGGCGGCCAGTTGGCCGAAGCAGCCGGCCAGGGCCTGCATGGTCTGCTCCGGCGCCCGCGCATAGTACGTACGGGCCACCTCGGGCAGGTAGGGCGAGGCGCCGATCACCAGCCGGCGCAGTTGCAGCACCCGCGGCTGGATGACGGTGGCCAGGTAGTCGCGAGCGACCTGGCGCAAGTCTTCGGTGAGCCGGGTGGTCCCGGCCAGTGCCGTCAGCTGGGCCCGGAACGGCTGGCCCGCCTGGTCCAGGGGGCCGAGCACGATCTCGGTGAACAGCTGTTCCTTGTCGGCGAAGAACCGGTAGACGGTCGGCTTGGACACCGCGGCGGCGGCCGCGATCTGGTCCATGCTCGTCCCTGGGTAACCGTGCTGGAGAAACAGGGCCGTGGCCGCCTCGACGACCGCGCGCCGCTTCCGCGCCGAGCGGTCTGGCATTACTGGCTGGACTGTCTCCACAACGCTACTGTACCGTGTAGTAGATCGTACTACACGGTTTAGTATTATAGATGAGCGTGCTACGGGGACGAGAGGAGCGCGGCAGATGCGCTTTCACGCGACGATCGAGCTGAACGGCAAGACCGCGACCGGAATCGAGGTGCCGACCGGCGTTCTGGCCGCGCTCGGGCCAGGCAAGCGGCCCAGCGTCCGGGTGACCATCAATGGCTACAGCTACCCGAGCACGGTGGGCAGCATGGGCGGCCGGTCGCTCATCCCGGTCAGCGCCGAGGTGCGCAGCAAGGCCGGGGTATCCGCCGGCGACGAAGTGGACGTGGACGTGGTAGCCGACGACACGCCGCGGCAGGTCGAGGTCCCGGCGGAGCTGGCCGCGGCCCTGGACCGCGAGCCCGCCGCCCGGCAGGCGTTTGACCGGCTGTCCTACAGCGGGAAGCAGCGTTACGTGCTGCCCATTCAGCAGGCCAAGACCCCGGAGACCCGGCAGCGCCGGATCGGCAAGGCGGTCACCGATCTGTCGGCTGGGTGAGCTAACTGAGCTGGCCGGTCAGGGCTCGGCGCTCGGCGTCGGTCTGGGCGAGGGCGAGGGCGCGCCGGTATGCGTGGCGCGCGTCGTCGTCGCGCCCGCGCGCCGGAGCAGCTCGCGCGGGCTGAGTGGAAGTAGCGGTAGTGGTCCAGGTCGAGTCGTCGAGTATGGCCAGGCCGCTCGGGGCCGTCGATCTGCGGCCACCGCGATGGCCCGGTTGAGTTCGACGATCGGGGAACCGGTCTGGGTGGAGAGGTGCGGTAGAGCGCGCGATCTGCCGCCAGTCACGTGGCCGTTGCAGGTGCAGATCGGCGTGGCGGCCTGCACCGCTAGGGACCGGTCTCGCCGCGCGTGATCGCCTGCTGGGCAGCTCGCGCCTTCGCTGATCTGCTGGTTGTCCCACAGCGCGCGGTCCTGGTCGTCGAGCGGACGTCGCACCGTCACGGTCCGGGCGTCCCGCCGGGCGTCGTGCAGCGCTGAGGCGGCGCGCGGGACCTCGCCCTCGTCGGGCTGAGTTCGGCCAGGCACGGCCGAGTTGGTGGCTTCGCCGGCCAGGTCCACACGCTGCCGCCCCGCCCTGGTTGCACGAGGTACACCACGGCCAGGACGCGGCTAGCTGTACTTGGCCACCGGTTGGTGACACGCCGCGCTGGTGCTTGATCGTAGGGACCTCCGGTGCGGTGGAGTGCCCGTCTTCACCCACTGGAGGTCTTCGTGCCCACGCTGCGCGTTGACGTTTCTGCCGGTGCTGCTGGTCCGGCGTGTCCGGTGCGGCGGCCGGTCTCGCATGTCGCTCGTGAGCTGGCGTTTCCCGCAGGCGCGCATCGCTGGTGCGCCGGTTTGTGCGGAGGTGGTCGGCCTGCGGCCGTCGCCGGCCGGACCCGGTCACCCGCCGCCCCGGCGTCTGGACAGGTGTGCCTGCGCGCGCGCGCAGCGCGCGGCCCAGCTTCTCGCGCTCACCGGGTCCCGGCCGGACCGTGTCCCGGATCCTGCGGCGGGCACGGTGAGCCGCGTCCTGGCCGCCTGGACCCGATGACCGGTCAGGTGATCCGGTCCTCCAAGACACCGCGATCCGCTACGAGCGGACCGACCCGGCGAGCTGGTCCACATGGACGTCAAGAAGCTCGGCCGCATCCCCGACGGCGGCGGCTGGCGAGCCCACGGCCGCGCCGTCAGCCGCCACCAGCGCCGAACGACGCCAAGATCGGCTACGACTACGTCCACTCCCTCGTCGATGACCACTCCCGGCTCGCCTACTCCGAGATCCTGCCCGATGAGAAGGCACCACCTGCGCGGCGTTCCTGCGCCGCGCCGCCGCCTACTTCGCCGCCCACGGCATCCCCGCCATCGAGCGGGTGATCACCGACAACGCCTTCGGCCTACCGGCCAGCTCCGCCTCGGCCTGCGCCGTGCACAGCCTCGGCGCCCGCAAAAGTTCATCCACCCGCACTGCCCCTGGCAGAACGGCAAAGTCGAACGCCTCAACCGCACCCTGCCACCGAATGGGCCTACCGACAGCTCTTCACCAGCAACACCGAACGCGCCGCCGCCCTCCCCCTGGCTCGAGCACTACAACACTCGACGCCGCCACTCAGCACTCGGCGGCCTCCCACCGATCAGCCGACTGCACCAACGTCATGACCGGGTACAGCTAGCCGGTCCGGGAGCTGTCGTCAGGCGTACGGCAAAGGGATCCGTGCGTCGCGGATCTTGTGTTTCGCCCGTGTCAGCCGTTTGCTCATCGTCTCGGCCAGACGAGGAACGCGAGCGCGATCTCCTCGGTTCACAGGCCGCCCAGGGTGCGGAGGGTCAGCGCCACCTGTGCCTCGAGCGCGAGCGCGGTGGCAGCAGGTGAAGATCAGTTCCAGCCGCTCATCCGGAAAAGTGGCTGACTCGTACACGGCTGCCTCCGATTCCGACGGTGAGCTCGCGTGCCAGCAGCCTCGTCTTCTCGGCTAGCACGCGTTGCCGGCGAAGTAGTCGATCGCCCGGTTCCGTGCGGTCGAGATCAGCCAGCCGACGGGATGGTCCGGCTCCCCGTCGCGTGGCCAGCGTTCGGCAGCGATCGCGAACGCCTCTTGAGCGGCCTCCTCGGCTAGTTCGATGTCGCCGAAGATCCCCACCAGGGTGGCCAGCACCCGAGCCCAGTGCTCACGGAAGACGCCGTCAAGTGCCATAACACAACGCCTCGAGGATGGGCCGCACCTCGATCGCACCGCTGCTCCGGGTGTCCTGCAAGTCCTCCGCGATAGCCAGCGCACCGTCGAGTTGTCGGCTTCCACCACGATGATGCCGGCCAGGAATTCCTTGGTCTCGATGAACGGCCCGTCGGTGAGCAGCAGCCGTCCTTCACCGTTTCGCACGGTCGTGGCCGACTCGTCCGCGTGCAGACGTGCCCAGCCGGTCACACCGGGTCTGGCCAGCACGTCCGCCATCACGGCCTCCACCGGGCCGTCCTTGGTCCGCTGGCTGCCGTAGGCCAGCAATGCGTACTGCATAACTCCTCCAGTCACTGATCGGATACCAGTTCGAGTATCAGACGAACGGCATTGGCTCCGACGGACAACTCCAGCCGAGAAATCTCCGACGAATAAATGTTGCCCGCCGCTGTCCGTGCCGGGCGGCGCTGTTCGTCATTACGGCAGATCCGCCCACAGCCGCGGTGCAGGGCGTGCATCGGGCACGCCGATTCCCGAAGGATGATCGGCATGGCGAAGTTCATCTACCTCTATCGTGGCCCGGCGATTCCGATCTCCGGCCGCACGCCGGAACAAGACGCCGAGCGGCAGGCCGCGTTCGGCGCCTGGATGGAGAAAGCCTGCCCGGCGCTCGTTGACGTCGGCAGCCCGTTCGGGCCGAGCGCGTCCATTCGCGATGACGGCACGGAAGAACAGCCGGCGACCTGATCGGTTACACGATCATCGAGGCCAGCGATCTCGCCGCGGCCAAGGCGCTCACCGATGGCCTCCCTTTCCTGGCCGGCCGTGCCGGGGAGTGCGCGGTGGAGATCTTCGAGCTGCTGCCGATGTAGCCGGGGCCGCCTGCCCAGCCCCCGCCCGCCGGGCGGTCCTTCTTCGGCAGTTTGCGCAGCACCGCCTCGTAGGACGCGTCGACCGCCTCGAACACCTCGTCGTCCGGGATCGCGCTACCGAACCGCAGCGAGTTCCAGCCGGAGCGGCCGATGTACGGCAGCACCGACGCGTCGCCCGGGAAGCGGACCAGCCACTCGTCGGCCACCGTGCGGTCCGGTCCGCACTTGACGCCCACCGTGCGGGCCGACTCGCCGCCCAGGAACGCGAAGATCTTGCTGCTCACCTTGACCACGACGTCGCCCTCCCAGGGCTCGTCCAGCCACGCGCCCGGCTTGGCCAGGCAGTAGGCCAGCAGTTCGGACCGGATCATTACGGTCTCCCTACCTGATCTGGAACGCGCCGAGCCCTTCGGGCGGCTCGGTCTGTACCGAGACGTCCGCCACCACGGCCGCCCGCGGGCCGCGCCGGGCCCAGTCCACCAGGTACTGGACGTCGTCAGCCGGGCCCTCGAACACCGCCTCGACCCGGCCGTCGGGCAGGTTACGCACCCAGCCGCGCACGCCGCGCTGCACTGCCAGCTGCCAGCAGGTGTCCCGGAAGTACACCCCCTGGACCCGCCCCGACACCCGCACCCGGTACCGGACCATAGCCAGACGTTATCGGGTCAGCGCGTACACCTGACCGCCGTTGCTGCCCACGAACGCGACCCGGCCGGCCGCGGCGATCTGCGATTCCACCGGACCCTCGGCGGTGAAGGCCCAGACCGGATGGCCGTCCTGGGCGCGCAGCGCATGCACCACGTAGTCGTTGCCGCCGGCGTACACGATCCCGTCGGCGGCGGCGATACCGGAGGCCACCGGGCCGCCGGTTTCGAAGTGCCAGAGCTGCGCGCCGTCACTGGCCCGGAGCGCGTGCACCTGGTTGTCGTTCGCGCCGACGAAAACGTGCCGGCCGCCGCCGCGATCCCGGAGTTCACCGGGCCGCCGACCGCGGTGCCCCACAGCTTGCTGCCGTCGGCCGCGCGCAGCGCATACACCGTGCCGTTCTCCCCGCCCAGTACACCACCTGCCCCGGCCACCGCCGGGCTGCCCGGCCCAGCGGGCCCGGCGGGCGGTCCCCTCGCTGCGAGCACGTCGGCGGCTCGCAGCGCGGCAGCATGCCATCCGCGCTGCCTGCGAAGACGGTGTCCCCCGCCACCGCGACGCTCGACACACCGACGACGGTGGCCGCCCACAGCCTGCTGCCGTCGCTGGCCCGCACCGCGTACAGGTTTTCGTCCTCGCTGCCTGCGTAGACAGTGCCGCCCGCCACCGCGGTCCCCGAGGCCACCGACCTGCCGGTCCGGAACGACCACAGCGGGCACCGCGCTGGCCCGCAGCGCGTACAGCGACTTGTCGTTGCTGCCGGCGTAGACGGCCCCGCCCCCGGTGGCGATCCGCGACTGCACCGGCCCGCCGGTACGGAACTTCCACAGCCGGGCGCCACCCTTCGCGCCGAGCGCGTAGACCCAGCCATCGGTGCTGCCCGCAAACACCCGGTCCTGGGCCAGCGCGATGCCGGCCATGATGCCGCCGGTGCCGAAGCTCCACACCTCGGCCGCGGCGCCCGGGCTTGCTACTGTCGGCCGGGACTGGCCCTGGGGACCTGGGCCGCTCGGGTTACCGGCCGGCTGTGCTTGCGGGCAGCGCCGCGTGGTGCGGGGAACTTCCCTGGCTGATAGCCCACCCTGCCCCGGCCAGCCCCGCCCCGGCCACGGCGGCCAGCCCGAGCACGAGCCGTCGCCGGGTCAGCCCCGGCCCGGCGCTCCCGGCATCAGCCGCCCGCAGTCCAGCCGCGGCCGCTAACCCGGTCCCGCGGCCGCCGGCCGGGGGGCCCGGCCGGGCCGCGGCTGGCGCATGGTGCTGCCCCGATCACGTCCGCGGGGAGCGGCGGACCAGCCGCTGCCGCCCGTGCCGGCCCAGCCGGCGGGGTCCGTCCCGGCATGCCCCGCCGGCGCCGCCGCGGCCGTGAACCGTGGGCCGGGTGCTCCGCGGCCGGGTGCACGGCGGCTGGCTGAACCGTAGCTGCGGGTGCCGTCCGCAGCGCGGTGGCGGCGGCCGCGGCGGCGGCCGTCTCACCGGCGGTGTCCCGCATCTCCCGGCTGACCCGGTTCTGGTGCGCGCGGATCAGCCCAGCCACCGGCGCGGGCCAGAACCGGTCCAGCACGGCTCCGTCGTCCGGCCCCCGGCCGCCCGCAGCCAGCTCGGCCAGCGCGGCCAGCCCAGGCCTATCCGCGGGCCGCGGCCAGCTCGCGCAGCCCGCCCGGCACCCCATCGAGGGCCGGTTCCGCATGCACGATGCGGTAGAGCAGCGATGCCTGCGGGCCGCCGCCGAACGGGCCCTGCCCGGCCGCCGCGAACACGAGCACGCAGCCCAGCGAGAACACGTCGCTGGCCGCCCCGACCCGCGCGTCCTGGGCCTGCTCCGGGGACATGAACGACGGCGTGCCCACGATCATCCCGGTCGAGGTCATCGCGGTCTTGTCCAGCGCGCGGGAGATGCCGAAGTCGATCAGCCGCGGCCCGTCCAGGGCCAGCAGCACGTTGGCCGGTTTCAGGTCCCGGTGCACCAGCCCGGCGGCATGCACCGCCTGCAGCGCCTCGACCAGGCCGCCGGTCAGCTTCCAGACCGCTTCCGCGGGCAGCGGCCCGGCTTCGGCGACGGCCTCGGCCAGCGACGGGCCGGGCACAAACGCGGTGGCCAGCCAGGGCGGGTCGTCATCGGGCCCGGCCGCGGTCACCGGCGCGGTGTAGGCCCCGCTGACCGCGCGGGCCGCGGCCACCTCGCGGCGGAACCGGGTGCGGAACTCCGGGTCGCGGGCCAGTTCCCGGTGGATGAGCTTGACCGCTACCGCCCGGCCGGCCGGTGAGTAACCGAGGAAGACCTGCCCCATCCCGCCCGCGCCGAGCCGGGCCCGCAGCCGGTACGGACCAACCTGCTGTGGATCGCCCGTTGCCAGTGGCTCCATCGCCCACCCGTCCTGCCGCCGCTGCTGCCGCGCAGCAGTTCCCGGATTCCCGCCCTCAACACGGGGCCGGCCGCGGGGAAGTTCAACCTGCCAACGGAAGCGTGTACCCGCCGTTCGACCAGGAGGCGTACTGGGCGGAGGAGGACCACACGGCGGCCATCGCCGCGTTGGCCCCGAGGACCAGCACCACCAGGCTGGCCAGGATGGGCAGGGCTAAGCGCACCTTCCTGATCATGAGCGAGGGCTCCAATCTGAGGGTGGGACGAGCAGAATGCGAAGCGCTTCGATAATCGCTTTGTTACTGGAATGTGTCAAGAAGTTACCTAAAATACGAGGTGATGGCCCTTAGCCCGGAACCCAGCGTCACTGCTTGTCACATCATCCAGACCGCACTGGCCATGCCTAGTCGAAGCGCTTCGCGAAATGAGGTACTGGCTCAGGCAGAATTCTCTGACTAAGGTCAGAGAATGGACGCGGGGATGGTCAGCCGGAGGCCGGACGCGGGGTTGGACAGTCAGAGACCGGACGCGAGGTCGGTCGGCCAGGTCCGCCGGTTCAACCGGACGGTCACCCAGCGGATCGGCGCGCTGGACGACGCGTTCCTGGCCCGGGACCGCCCGCTCGGCCAGGCCCGGCTGCTCTGGGAGATCGGCCCGGATGGCAGCGATGTCCGGGCGCTGCGCGCCCGGCTCGGCCTGGACTCCGGCTACCTGAGCCGGCTACTGCGCTGCCTGGCCGGCGACGGCCTGATCACGGTGACGCCGAGCGAGACCGACGGGCGGGTCCGGATAGCGGAGCTGACTAGCGCCGGCCAGGCCGAGCGGGCGGAACTGGACCGACTCTCCGACGACGCGGCCGGTGCCATCCTCGGCCCGCTCACCGGCCGCCAGCGGGACCGGCTGATCACCGCGATGGCCGAGGTTGAACGGCTGCTGACGGCGTCGGTCATCGAGTTGGCCGGGGCCGATCCCCGGGCGCCGGGCGCGCTGGCCTGCCAGCGGGCCTACGCCAGCGAACTGGCCGTCCGGTTCGAGGCCGGGTACGACCCGGCGCAGACCATAACCGTGGACGACGCGGAGCTGACTCCGCCGGCCGGCCTGCTGCTGGTTGCCTCGCTGCACGGCGAGCCGGTCGGCTGCGGCGCGATCATCCTGGCCAGCACCGGGCCGACCAAGATCAGGCGGATGTGGGTGTCGGCCGCGGTCCGCGGCCTCGGGCTCGGCCGCCGGATCCTGGCCGGGCTGGAGGCGCACGCGGCGGCGGCCGGAGCCAGCGTGGTCCGGCTGGAGACCAACCGCGCGCTCACCGAGGCGATCAGCCTGTACCGGTCGGCCGGGTACCGCGAGGTGCCTGCGTTCAGCGACGAGCACTACGCCCACCACTGGTTCGAGAAGACGCTGCCGGTCAGCTGAGATCCGTTCGCGGGTCGATGAACCAGTGGTTGGTCCGGAACGTGCGGCCAGCGAACAGCGTCTCCACCTCCCCGGCCAGCCGGAAGCCGACCGACTGGCAGAGCGCGTTGGACGGCGTGTTGGTCACCGCCGGGAACGCGTGCACCACTCCCCAGCGGCCCTCGTCGCGGGCCAGTTCCAGCACGGCCCGGACGGCGCGCTTGCCGACCCCCTGACCCTGGAATTCGGGCAGCACCATCCAGCCGATCTCGGACAGCTCCGCTCCCGCGTCCGAATGTGACCACAGCGCGACCGAGCCCGCCACCACGGCGGGCTCGGCCGGATCGGGGATGATCATCTTGATCAGCGACGTGCCGGCCGCCGCCTCGGCCGCGTCGCGGCGCACCTTGTCCTCGATGCCGTCCTGTGGCAGCGGGCCACCGAGTTCGGCCATCATCACCGGGTCACACCGCATCCGCACGTAGGCGGCCACGTCACCCGGCTCGACATCGCGCAGCAGCATCGGGCCCAGGCTAGTTCTGGTGCACCGACAGGATGTTGCCGGCCGGGTCGGTGAACCAGGCGATCAGCGGGCCGTCGCCGCTCCGGTTGATCCCCTTGGCGTCCTGGCCCATCCCCGGGTAGCGGAGGAACTGCACGCCGCGCGCGCTGAGCTCGTCCACCGCCTGGTCGATGTCGTCCACCGGGAAGTTGAGGATGGTGTAGCCGGCCGGGGTGTGATCTGGCTTCGGGTAGACCAGCGTGTCCCGGTCCCCGGCCAGGTGCAGGGTGAGCAGCCCATTGTGTTCCGAGGTATTGATGCCCAGCGTGTCGCCGTAGAACGTACGGGCTGCGCCGAGGTCGTTGACGGCGAACCCGCTGTATGCCCTGGTGTCCGCGAACATGTTCCCGAGTGCTCCTCTCGCTGGCTCCAGCAGCACCTAACCTGCTGCCTGGTCACAGTCTCAGACGTACCAAGGGCCGAGCACTCATCGGTGGGGTCAGCCCGCGCCGGGCAGGCACACCTGCACGATGGCACCCTGGATCCGGGTGCGGAACACCGGCTGCGGCGCGGTGGCCGGGCCATGTACCACGGTGCCGTCCTGGATCCGGAACGTGCTGCCGTGCCAGGGGCAGGTCAGGCAGCCGTCGCTGAGTTCGCCGTCGGAGAGCGGCCCGGACAGGTGACTGCACCGGTCGGCCAGCACGTGTACCCCGCCGGCGCCGTCCGGGAGAACCACCACCGGCACCTCACCCAGCATGGTCCGGGTCAGGCCGCTGGCCGGGATGGCGCGGGCTGGCATCAGGTCATGCCACTCCGGCTCGACCAGGTGCGGCACCGCCTCGGCGTGATTCGCCCCGCCCGCCTGGCGGAACGAGATGTGCCCACCCAGCAGTGCGCCCACGCCGACCATGGTGAGCCCGGCGAAGCGCAGTGCCCGGCCCGCCCGCGCCCCGGCGAGCAGGGATGTGCCGTACAGCGCGGTCGCGGTGAGGTTGGCGGCTAGGTGCAGCACGCCGACCCGCATCTGCTGCTCGTGCTGCTCGGACCAGTCCACTGCGCCGGCCAGGGCGGCTGGACTCGAGGCCAGCAAGCCGAACGCGACTAGGCGCCGGCTCTGTCGCGCACCGCCGTGTCGCAAACTACCTGGGACGACGTCGAGCACCGCAGCCGACAGATAGGCACCCACCGGCGCCTGCACCAGCACCGGGTGCAGGGGGTGCCCTAGCCACACGCCGTGCAGCGCGTCTCTGACTCGCTGCGGACGCACCATCCGGGCTAGCCGCTGGACCGGCGTGACGACCCGGTCCAGGCTGGACATGTCTTCCGTGCGTGAGATCAGCTGCATGGGGAGGCGTACTTTCCTGCCGGCTGGCCGTCAAACCTGCTGGTCGTCCGCGGGTGGGGAAACTTCGTCGGGCGTCCGCGGCGCGCGGTCCTCGTCGTCCGCACCGGGTGCCCGGTCGTCGAAAGAGACCTCCACGTGCTGTTCCGGGCGGCGCTGATTCTGCAGCGCCTGGAGCGCCATGCTGGTCCGGTCGGCCTCGGTGAGCGGGGGCTGGACCATGGCGCGCGGCCACAGCCGCCGGGTCAGCACCACGTTGATCTCGGCGGCGTACACGGTGACCCGGGCGGCCAGGTAGATCCAGGCCATCAGGCCCAGCACGGTGGCGAACACGCCATAGACCGAGTCGCTGTGCAGGAAGTGGTGCACCAGGTAGGTGCCGAGCACCTGGAGCAGCGTCCAAACCACACCGCCCACGCAGGCGCCGGGCACCAGGTTGCGCAGCGGCACCCCCTTCGGGGTGAGCACCCGGAACGCGGCCAGGAACAGGCCTACGTTGACCAGGGCGGCGGCGAGTTCGGCCGCCACGACCCAGATGGCGGCCTTATGCCCGTAGGTGTTGAGGCTGGCCAGCAGCGTGGTCAGCACGACACCGGCCGCGAGCATGCCGAGGAACTCCAGGGCCCGGCCTAGCCGCGGGAGGTAGCCGGGCCGGGCTGGGCCGGGCAGGTTCCACACCTGCTCCATGGTGAACAGCCCGGCCTGAGCCAGCCCGCTCGCGCCCCAGATCAGCCCGGCCAGGCCCACCACCAGGCCGATCACGCTGGACCGCCGGAGCACGTGAATCTTCTCGGTCAGCTGATGGCCGATCAGCGGCACCTGATTGGACACCGCGGTCAGCACCTCGTGCCGGAATCCTGCGTCGATCGATGCGGCCAGGCCGAGGATCGTCACCAGCACCAGCAGCAGCGGGAACAGTGAGACGAAACCGGAATAGGCGAAGTTCGACACCAGCGCGCCGCCGTTGTCGTCGCCGAACTTCTTCGCCACGCCGAAGACGAAAGCGGTGGGCGTGAACCGCTGCTGGGTGGCGTCCACCCGCCGGACCACCCGCTCGACTGGATTCAATCAGGCCCCCGTCACGCGGTGCCGGCCGGCCCGGCCACGGCCAGGCTGGACAGCAGAGTGGCTGAAGCCGTGGGGCGCGCGGGCGTGCCGCCGGGCCGAGGTGCGGACGCTCACCTCGGTGCTGTGCAGGATCCGGCTGCCTGCGGCGCTGAGCGCGGTGACCAGGGCGTGGTCCTCAGCCGTCGCGATCGGCGGGAACCCGCCGACCGCGAGGTAGGCGCGGGCGGTGAAGCCGAGGTTGGCGCCGTGCACATGCGGGTGCGTTCCCCGGCGGGGGCCGTAGTGCTGGCGGAACACGGCGGGCAGATGCGGCGGGTGCCCGGCCCAGTCGGTGACGGTGACCATGCCCGCCACCGCGTCCCAGCCAGCGGCGGCATGCCGGAGCTGCTTGCTGAGCCAGTCCGGGGGGACGAGCGTGTCGGCGTCGGTGGTGGCCAGCCAGACGGTGGCCGGGTCCAGATGCCAGGTCCGCCGGAGCAGCTGCCACATGCCCGCGGCCCGCGCCGCGCCGACGCAGCGGGCCTGGATCCGCAGCACAGTGGCCCCGGAGCAGGCCGCGCGTTCCGCGGTCTGGTCGGTGCAGCTGTCGGCGACCACGATCACGTGCACGGGTACCGGCGCCACCGGCCGGGCCGCCTGCCGCACCGCGGCCAGGCAGGCGGGTAGCAGGTCTTCCTCGTTGTGCGCCGGTATCACCACGCCAGCCGCCTCGATCACACCAGGCCGCCGGCCTGGGCCACCGATACCGGCTCGCCGTCGGCGCGCAGGTACACCTCGGCCAGGAAGTCTGGCTCGCGGTGCTCGGCCAGCCGGGCCAGCCCGGCCTGCGCGGCCAGCGCCCGGTGCACCTCGTCGCCGCTGCGCGGGTACTCGGCCACCGGGTGGCGCCAGTGCACGGCGAGCAGGGTGCCGCCGGGACGGAGCGCGGCCGCCGCGCGGCCGAGTACCTGGCCGAGGTCGTCGCCGCCGAAGTAGTAGAGCAGCTCAGACAGCACGATCAGGTCGAACTCCCCGTCCGGCCAGTCGCTCGGGATGACCCGCCGCTGCACCTGGACACCCGGCAGCCCGGCGGTCCGGGCGGCCGCGCTGCGCACCGCGGCGGCGGAACCGTCGCAGGCCAGCACGCGGTCACAGCGCGCGGCGAGGTGCGCGGTGAAGACCCCGATCGAGCAGCCGGGCTCGAACGCCGCACCGTACCGCTGCGCGGGCAGCATGGCCAGGCTGATCGCGTACTTGCGGGTCTCGTACCAGCGGGTGGTGAACCCCCACGGGTCCGCCGAGGCGGCGTACATCTCGTCGAAGTAGCCGGTTCCCAGGGTCACGGCGGACGTCACCGGACAGCACCAGCCGCGGTCACCAGTCGGTCCCTTGCCCGGCGGCGACCGAGCCGAGTACGGCCAGGTCCCGTTCCGCGTGATGCTGCCGCAGGTAGACGGTCAGATCCGCGACCATGCGGGCGTGCGCTTCGTCATGACACAGCGGGCCCGCGCCCAGGGCGCGGCCCACCCGCGTCAGCACCTCGGTAGCCGCGGACTCGACGAAGGCCCGGACCACGAGCGCCCGGCGCTGACCCGCTTTCCGGGTGTCCGCGGGATCGGCGTCGATCTCGTCTCCGGCCTGGTACAGCGCGGCCCGGGCGGTGCTGAGCGCGATGTCCACCGCGCCCAGGTGAGCCAGCGCGTGCGGGCCGACGTCCCGTTTGCCCGCCGCGGCCAGCAGCGTGCGGCCGACCGCGCGGGCGCCCCCGTACCAGCACGCGGCCACCCCCACCCCACCGTGGCTGAACCCGGGCCGGTCCAGATACGCGCCCGGCCCGCCCACCGGCTCGGCGGCCACGTCAGGAAAGCCGACATCCAGGGTGTCGCTGGCCGCCATACCCACCGCGGGCCAGGTACCCGGCCGGGGCTCAAGCTGCTGAGTGCTCACCGCGAACAGCCGGATGCTGTCATCGGCGGCCGCGGTGACCAGAGCATCAGTGCAGGTGCGCGCCCCGGAGCAGTACTGCTTGGTGCCGCGCAGCCGCCAGCCCGTCCCGGTGCGGGCCGCGGTCAGCGCTGGCCCGGGCGGGTTAGCCGCCCACACGCCCCACAGCTGCCCGGCTGCCGGTGCCGCGCCGGCCACCTCGGCCAGGATGGCCACCGCGTCGGCGTGCCCCTCACCCAGCCGGGCCAGGGACAGATCCTCACCGGCCAGGTCGGCAAAGGCCAGCCAGCGCTCCCAGGTCCGCCCGGTGCCCGGGACGGGCAGATCCAGCCGCCCGGATTCCACCGCGGCGCGGAACGCCGCCGCCACATCGCCAGCCACCGCTCTCCCCTCGATCACACAGAATGGTGTCGCTTCCCGCCAGGTGCGGCGGCAAACGGCGCCAGCCGGGTGAGGTGAGTAAGCCCACCGGGCCGGCGCCTGGGCGCTGACCGACCGTCCTTCGATTGGGTCAGGCCGCGCGGTCGCCGCCGGCGCGGTCCTCATCCAGGCCCGGCGCGGGCGTACGCTCCCGCACAGCGGCCCGGGCCGAGGCCGGCCGTCCGCGGCGGAACCGGCCGAGCAGCGGTGGGGATTGCCAGGCGGGTTCACCGGCGCTCCACCGGTCCAGGTCAGGTACCTGCAGTCGGCCCCCGCCGGCGACCAGCAAGGCCAGCGCGCCCAGGCCACCGCCGACCGCGACGGCCAGGCAGATCCAGATGGCAGCCTGCGTGCCTGCCGCCTTGGTCGGGCCGATCGCGGTGGCCACTCCTCGAACGTCAGCACGGCGAACAGCAGCGCGAGCCCGGCCACCCCGGCCACCGCCCACAGCAGCGGCCGCCAGCTGCCGGTGGCCGCCTGCAGCTCGCCAACGGCCGGGCCGATCGCCACCGCGCCGAAGATGCACAAATTCATGATCATCCCGGTCCAGGGCATCTTCCGTACCGGCCAGCCGGTGACCAGCGGCGGCACCGCCGCGATCAGCATCAGGCTGGTGCACAGCCCCTCGGCAATGAATGCGCCGATGAACACGGGGCCGTTCGGCGCCCAGGCCGCCAGCACCGCCGCCACCAGGAACGCGCTGACGTAACCCAGCAGCATCCGCCGCGCGGGTAGGTGCACAGCGAACTGGACGGCCAGCACCGTGCCGAGCGCGTACCCGGCGTCGGACAGGCCGATGGTGATATCCAGGGCGCCCGGGCTGTCCGTGACGCATCACTCGGTCAGCGTTAACATGGCGTTACGGTTGACGACCCAGCCTGGGGCTGTCGGAGTTGCCATGAATTCAGCGACCTGTGGCCATCCAGCCAGTGACGCGTGGTCCGACTCTGTCGGCCGCCAGGAGCCGCAGAGTCCGCTGACGGCCAGCTTCACCCGTCCCCCGGCTACGCTCCGACTGGCTGGGGTGATCGACGAATCGACCTATCCAGTGCTCCGCCGCGCGCTGGCCAAAGCGGCCATGGCCGGCGACGACGCGATACAAGTGGACATGGCCGGGGTGGAGTTCTGTGATCTGGGCGGGCTCCGCATGATCGTTTCAGTGGCCGGCCCTAGCGGACCGACCCGGGCGGCGGCGGGCCAGGTGGTGATTGCCGATCTGCCCACCCCGTTGGGCGACCTCATGCACATCCTGGGCTGGGACGCCGCGCCAGGAGTGGTCCTGCTGGACGCGCACGGGTAGGCCGCGCTTCTGGCGGGCCGATCATGTGTAGTCCTGGGCCCGGCGGGTACCTGCCGCGACGTGACACACCCCCGCCATCAGCTGTGCACGGTCCGGCAGCGGGCGGCCGGCCTGCTTACGGGCTGGGCGCGGACTGCAGCCGGCCCCTCGCTGTCCTGGGCGGCGGCGAGCGCGCTGGCCAGGTCCGGGTGGATCTGGACGAGGTCACCTGCACCGATGATGGAGAACACCCGGTGCACGCCCGGCGAGCTGATGACCAGTCGCAACTCGCTACCCTGGCCGCTGGCCTGCCGGTGGCTGAGCATGATCGCACGCACCCCGGCCGAATCGCAGAACGTGGTGCCGGTCATGTCCACTACGAGCATGGCGGGCCGCTGGCCCAGCGCGGCCAGCAGGCCGGCCTGGACCTCGGCCCCGTTGGACATGTCAATTTCTTCGGGCATCGTGATGACTGCGAGCTGCCCGTGCCAGTTCACCGGCAGATGCCCTGACTTCACGATCTATCACCCGCCTGCGCGAGATTGGAAACTGAGCCAGCCTAGCCCGGCGGACCAGGCGCTTTTCACTGACGAGTGGCGCCGGTGATTATCCTATCCGTGTCGACCGCGGCGCAAGTCACGGACGAGCCGCGCAGCCCAGCCAGCCGCCAGGCCAGCACGCAGGCGCGCACCCATGCTGGGCAGGAGGGGCGGTCGGGCCGATGACTGGTGCCGGGAGCTCCCAGCCACTCTTCCCCGGGTCGGGCGTGATGGCCACCCAGATGCGCGAGCACGACTGGTCCCGTTCCCCGCTCGGGCCGACCGAAAGATGGCCACCAAGCCTGCGCATCGCCACCCGGATCTGCCTGACCTCCCGGTTCCCGATGCTCGTCTGGTGGGGCCCGGACCTCCGGATGATCTACAACGACGCCTACCTGCCGCTGATGGGCGGCAAGCACCCCGCGCTGGACAAGCCGGGCGCCGCTGTCTGGTCCGACATCTGGCACATCGTCGGGCCGATGCTGCACAGCGTGCTGGAGACCGGCGAGCCGACCTGGTCGGAAGACCTGCTGCTGCCGATGGACCGGCACGGCTACTGGGAGGAGACGTACTGGACGTACTCCTACAGCCCGTTGCATGACGACGATGGCAGCGTCCGCGGCGTGTTTACCGCGGTTACCGAGACCACGGAGCGGGTCATCGGGGCCCGGCGGCTGGCGGTGCTGCAGGATCTGGGTGCGCAGGCCGGCGCGGCACGCACCGTCGAAGAGGCCTGCGGCCTGGTCAGCGAGTCGCTCCGCCGGGCCCAGGCCGACGTGCCGTACTTCGCCCTGTACCTGCGGGACGACAGCGCGGCTGGATTGAGTCTGGCCGGCGTCACGCCGGAGGCCACGGCCGGGACCAGCGGCTGGCCGCTGGCCGAGGCGCTGCGCCAGGCCCGGCCGCTGGCGGTCCACGATCTGGCCGGCCGGGTAGGAAGGCTGCCCGGGGGGAGCTGGCCCGAGCCACCCGCCGAGGGCATGGTGCTGCCGATGTTCGCCGCCGCCGAGCCGATCGGGGCACTCGCCCTCGGGGCCAGCGCAGGCCACCGCCTGGACGGCGATTACCGCACGTTCATGAGCCTGGTCGCCCGGCAGACCGCATCGCTGATCAACGGGGCCAGCGCGTACCAGGCCCAGCAGCGGCGCGCCGAGGAACTAGCCGAACTCGACCGGGCCAAGACCACGTTCTTCTCCAACATCAGCCACGAGTTCCGCACCCCGCTGACCCTGATCATGGGGCCGGTGGAGGAACTGCGGTCGCGGCTGCAGGACGCGGATGTGACCGTCCGGGATGACCTGGACGTGGTGCGCCGAAATGGGCTCCGGCTGGGCAAGCTGGTCAATGCGCTGCTCGACTTCTCCCGGATCGAGGCTGGCCGCAGCCACGGACACTTCGAGCCGGTCGACCTGGCCACCTTCACCGCCGACCTGGGCAGCGTGTTCCGGGCCGCGTTCCAGCGAGTTGGCCTCACCTTCGAGGTGAATTGCCCGCCGCTGGGCGAGCCGGCCTACGTGGACCGGGAGATGTGGGAGAAGGTCGTGCTCAACCTGCTGAGCAACGCCCTGAAGTACACCGTGGCCGGCTCGGTACGGATGTCCCTGGCCGCGGTGAACGGCCAGGCCGTGCTGCGCGTCACCGACACCGGGATTGGCATCGCGGCCCAGGACATGCCGCACTTGTTCGAGCGCTTCCATCGCGGGAGCACTCCCCAGGCCCGGTCCAACGAAGGCAGCGGCATCGGCCTGGCCCTGGTCAAAGAGCTGGTCGGACTGCACGGCGGCAGCATCACCGCGGACAGCCAGCCGGGCACGGGCAGCACGTTCACCGTGTCGATCCCGCTCGGCCACGGGCACCTGGCCGCGGACAGCGTGTTCCCGGCCAGCCAGACGGCCGGCCCAGCGGTTGCCGATTCGTTCCTCGAAGAGGCCCTGCGCTGGCTGCCCAGGGAAGCTGTCGCCGCCCAGGCGGGCCAGGCCAGCCAGCCCAGCCCGGCTGGTGACGGCCAGGCCGCGCCGCCGGCCCCGGGCGGGTCGGTGCTGATTGCCGACGACAACGCCGACATGCGGGACTACCTGCAACGGCTGCTCCAGCCGCACTACCAGGTGACGGCGGTGGCGGACGGGCGGGCCGCGCTGGACGCGGCCCGGGCCGCGGCGCCCGACCTGATCGTCAGTGACGTGATGATGCCAGAGATCGACGGCATCGGCCTGGTCCAGGCGCTGCGCGCCGACCCGGGCACGGCCAGGGTCCCGGTCCTGCTGCTGTCCGCCCGGGCGGGCCAGGAAGCCGCCGTCGAGGGCCTGGCAGCGGGCGCGGACGACTACCTCGTCAAGCCGTTCGCAGCCCAGGAGCTGCTGGCCCGGGTGCGGGCCAGTATCGACCTGACCCGGATGCGCGCCCGGCAGGCCAGCTGGCGGTCCGCGCTGACCGAGTCGCTGCACGACGGCTTCTTCCTGGCCAGCTCGGATGGCACCGTGCTGGAAGTGAACAGCGCGTTCCGCTACATCCTGGGATTCGGGCCGGAGGCGGACCTCAACCAGCTGCCCCGGCCGTGGTGGCCGGACGAGGCCGCCGACCCGGAAGCGCACCGCCAGGTCGCTGCCGCGTACGCCAGTAGCCAGCAACAGCCCAGCGGCAGCTTCACCGTGCCGGTGCGGCACAGCCAAGGGCACCAGATCTGGGCCGCGGTCACATTCAGCGTGGTGGACGACCCGGACGGCGCGGGCCGGATGGTGGTGGGCACGATCCGGGACGTGACCGCCGAGCGGCTCGCCGCGCAACGCGAGACGGCGGCGGCCGCGATGACCAGTCAGCTGTCCGCGGCGGTGACCCGGGACGATGTGCTGGAAGCCGGGCTGGCCGAACTACGCGGCCAGTTCAGGGCACCGCGGGTGCTGGCCGCGGTCTGGGGCGACGATACGCCGCCGGCGCTCATCTCCGCCCCGGCCGGCACCGAATGGGATGAGCTGCCCGCGCCGCTGCGCGCCGCGCTGGAGTCGGTGCGCAGCCAGCCGGCTCTGCTCGTCAGCGCGACTACTGGCCCGCTGGCTGGGGCCGGCACCGCCATCGAGTACTCCGGAAACGTGGTGGCGCTGTGGGTCGAACTGGACGGCTGCCCGCCGTTCGGCCTGGAGGACCGGACCCGGCTGGCCCTGCTGTGTGCATGCCTGGGCCAGGCACTGAACCGGGTGTACCTGCTCGACCAGCAGCGAGAGGTCGCGCTGACCCTGCAGCACGCCCTGCTCGGCCCGGCCCGGCTGCCGCCGGGGTTCGCGGTCCGTTATGAGCCCGCCACCCCCCCGCTGGAGGTCGGAGGCGACTGGTACGACATCGCCGAACTGCCGGACGGCCGGATCGGCATCATCGTCGGCGATTGCGTCGGCCGCGGGCTGGCCGCGGCCAGCGTGATGGGCCAGCTGCGCAGCGCGTGCCGGGCTCTGCTGCTCGACGTGCAGCGGCCCGCCCAGGCACTCACCGCGCTGGACCGGTTCGCCACGCTCATCCCGGACGCACTGTGCAGCACCGTATTCTGCGCGGTCCTCGACCCGGCGACCGGGCAGCTCAGCTACGCAAGCGCCGGGCATCCACCCGGGATCTTGGCTCTTCCGGACGGCCGGGTGGAATTCCTCGACCAGGGTCTCTCGCCTGCGCTGGCGCTGGCGCCGGACCGGCCGCGCAGCGAAGCGGTGGTGCACGTCCCACAGGGGGCCACCCTGCTGCTGTACACCGATGGGCTGGTGGAGCAGCGCGGCGGCCTGGGCCTCGACGAGACCACCGGCCGGGCCGCGGCCCTGCTCCGTGACGGCCGCCAGACACCGGTGGCTGAAATAGCCGAGCGCCTCATGACCGGCCTCGCCCCGGGACAAGGCTACGAAGACGACGTCGCGCTGCTGCTGTACAGCCGACCGAGCCCGCTAAGCCTTAGTTTTCCCGCCGACCCGGACGAGCTCGCCATGGTCCGCCGGCAGTTGCGCGCGTGGATCGGCCGGCTCAGCATAGACTCGCTGGTCGGCCAGGATGTGCTCATCGCGGCCTGCGAGGCGTGCGCCAACGCCATCGAGCACGGGTATCGTGGCACGCCCGCCGGGACCGTGCGGCTCCGGGTCGAGGTCACCGGCTCGGACGTGCTCATCACCGTGTCCGACCACGGCCGGTGGCGGCCGCCGAGCCAGGCCCGGGACCGCGGCCACGGCCTGAAGCTGATCCGGGCCACCATGCGCAAGGTGGAGATCACCGCCAACGATCTCGGTACCACCATCGAGATGCGGGCCGGCACGTCCTGACCGGCCACGCTGAGACCAGCGGGCGGTCCAGGACGGCCCGGCAGCGTAGAATGCGCTGCGGCGGGACTCGACGCGGCTGGGATCAGGGCAGCAGGACCTGAGCGGCCAGACGCCACAATGCTGAGGAAAGCTGGATGAGCACGGAACCGGACCAGCCGGAGTTGGGCCACCCGGGCGGGTACCGTCACGAAGCCCTGCTGTACCGGAGCACCGAGGAACTCCTGTCCGGCATCGTGTCATTCGCCGGTCCCGCCGTGGCGGCGGGCCACCCAGTCCTCGTGCTGCTCACCCCGGCCAAGATCAGTGCGGTGCGCGCCGCCCTCGGGCCGGCCGCGGAGAAGGTGGAATTCGCCGACATCACCGACGTGGGCGGCAACCCCGGCCGGCTCATCGGCGTGTGGCGGCGGTTTGCCGACGGGCACGCCGACGCGAGCCAGCTGCGTGGCGTCGCCGAGGCGGTGTTCCCCGGCCGGTCCCCCGCCCAGCTGGCCGAGTGCCAGCGGTATGAAGAACTGCTCAACGTGGCGTTCGAGCCGGCCACGCCGCTGCGCGTGCTCTGCCCCTACGACCTGGCGGCGCTGCCCGCGCCGGTCATCGACGATGCCCGGCGCAGCCACCCGTTCCTCACCGGTGACGGGTCCGCGGAGCTGCGGGTCTCCGCCGAGTTCCAGCCCATCGACCTGGCCGAGCCGTACACAAGACCGCTGCCGGCCAGCCCGGACGATGCGCCCTGCATCGCGTTCCAGCGCGGCGGCCTGGGCAGCCTGCGCGCGTTCGTCACCGCCCAGGCGCAGCAGGCCGGGCTGGAGCAGCGGCAGGCCAGCGCGCTGGTGGCCGCGATCAACGAGCTGGCCACCAACAGCCTGCAGCACGGCGGTGGGCGGGGCGAGCTGCGGATCTGGACGGATGACGGCTGGCTGCTCTGCGACGTGTCCGATCAGGGCCACCTGACCGAGCCGCTGGCCGGCCGACTGCCCCCGGCCCCGGACGGCGGGGCCGGCTTGTGGCTGGCCAACCAGCTCACTGACCTGCTCCAGGTCCACTCCAGCCCAGCCGGCACCGTCGTCCGCGTTCACCAGAAGCTCTGACGCCGGCTAGTCCCCAGGTACCGGGCGGCGGCGCGCCTTCCCGGACACGCCGCCTGCTGCCGGACCGTTTTCCGGGTCTTGCGGAACGGTCAGCCCATCCAGCGGATTGACCTTTTCGGCCGGTACATAATCCGCCGTGCCGACTACGGCGTCCGGCCCCGCCTCCTTGACCCGGAAGTGCTCCTGGGCGTCACGGTAGCTCGGCTTGGTGTGCTTGCGCCGGAACGTCAGCCACAGCGGTAGACCCACGATGGCCAGGATGACGATCAGGCCCAGCGGCCAGTTGGCAATGACGGCACCAGTCATGACTCCTCCTAAGTTTGCGTGGCGCCGGCACGGGCCTGGCAGGCACCCTAATACCTCTTTTTTGCCGCTTCCCGGCGGCGGCCGGTTAAACGTGGTTTGAACTCCACCGGTTAGCCGGCCGGCCGCCAGGTCAGTCCTGGCCGCGGCCGGTGGCCGCGTCGCGGGCCCGGTCGGCCGCGGCGACCGCTGGCCCGGCGCCCTTCAGCACACCCGGCGAGGCCGGGGTGTGTGGGTGTGGCCTGGTCGGCGCCGTCTTCTTGCCTTCCGCGATCTTCTCCCCGATGCTCCGCGCCTCGTCCGGCGTGAGCTGGCTGCGCAGCTGCGGCCAGACCTGGCCCTCCTCGTAGCCGATGTGCTCCCGGCCAGCCGCAATGAACGTGCTCACCAACTGCTCGAACTCGGGCTGGTCGGCCTCGAGCTTGTCCAGCTTGGCCAGTACTTCCTTGCCTTCCTGCTCCTGCCCGGTGGCGGTGTCCGCGAGCTGGTCGCCGTCGGACAGCTTGTCCCGTACCGCAGGCCAGAAGTACATCTCTTCCAGCGCCTCGTGCTTGGACTCCTCGATGACCAGCTGCTCGACCATCTTCTTGCGCAGCGCCAGGTGGTTGCCGCTGGCCCCGGTCGCCGCGGTCGGCCCCTTCTCCAGCTCGGCCAGCATCCGCTTGACTTCCTGATGATCCTGACCCAGAACCTCGAACACGTCCGCCATGATTTCCTCCTTCTGCCGTTCCCGTGCTGGGTGCGGCTTCCCGCGCAGCCCCGACTAAACGCCCGGCCAGGCAAATTTCCCGCCTGTGTTCAGGAGCGGGTGTCCACCTCGCCGTCGGGCTTCCCGGGCACGGCACTGGCCACCCGGCGCGCCCTGGTGACCCGGCCGTCCGCGTTATCTGCCCCGGCGACCTGCACTCCGGGCGCATCGGCCACCGGTCCCTGCGGCGCGGGGCCGCCCATCAGTTCCTCGGCTGCGGTGCCTGGTACCGATGGTGCAGGCTGGCCAGGCGGCTCCGCCGCGGCCAGCCGGTCCAGTGCGGGCGTCCGGTCCTCATCCGGCGCGGCCCCGTCCCGGCGCTGCTCGACATGGCGTTGCAGGTCCTCGCTCCCCTGTGCGGCCGCCTGCGGGCGTTCGTCCTGGGGGCTGGCGGGCACCGGCTCATGCCGTGCCTGGTTGCGGTTGGCCTCATGTCCGGCCTCTTCGGGTGGTGTGGGCTGCCGTGCCATGGCTGCTCCCTCCAGCGGGATCTACGCCGGATGCGGGGCCGATCCGCACCCGGCGCTCGCCTTTGCTTCGTTAGTTTGTGCTGCGCCGTGCTCCGTCAGCGTGCGTGGCATCGTCCCGGGCGGCGGGCTCACCGCCCGTATCTGGCCATTCGCGGTCGAGATCTGGCTCGGCATCCCGGCGCGGCATGACCGCGCGGCCCTGGCCGAGGAACGCACCACCCCGGACATCGCCCGGGCGCGTACTCGGCCTGCGCCCCTTCCAGAACGGGTGCCTGGCCGCCCAGAACACCAGCGACAGCCAGGTCGCCAGCCCCAGGACAATCACGGCACAGATGATCAGCAGGCCAGCCAGCGACGTTCCGCTCATCTGCTCTCACCCCTCGCTATCCGGCGGCACCCGCCCGGGCCGCGGGCCGGGTCCCGGTACCGCCGCCGCTACCCGGGTGTAACTGACTCATGCACGCCGGAACGGCCGCGCCGCGGGCCGGCTGGTTTGCCGCCCTCACCCCGGGGTAGCCGCGCTCCCCGGGAGATGCCGCGCACCGGAGGAGACCAATGAGCGCACCATCGGAGCAGCACCCGCCGCCGAAGCAGGAGCAGGATTACCCCGGCCACACGGCCGCGATGGACCCCCGGCCGCGCGACGAGATGCGCGACTACGAGGGCAGCGGCCTGCTGGACGGCCAGCGCGCGCTGATCACCGGCGGCGACTCGGGGATCGGCCGGGCCATTGCGGTGGCTTTTGCCAAGGAAGGCGCCGACGTGGCCATCAGCTACCTGTCTGAGCAGGAGGACGAGGACGCCCGGCACACCGCCGAGCTGATCGCCGAGACCGGGCACCGGTGTGTCACGATCCGCGCCGACCTGGCCGAGGAAGCCAACTGCCACCGCATCGTCAACCAGGCCGTGCACGAGCTGGGCGGCCTCGACGTGCTGGTGAACAACGCCGCCACCCAGCAGCCGGTCAGCGACTTCACCGAGCTGAGCACCAGCCAGCTGGAGCGCACGTTCCGGGTGAACATCTTCAGCTACTTCTGGACCAGCCGGGCCGCCATCCCGCACCTGCCGGACGGCGGCGCCATCATCAACACGTCGTCCATCAACGGGCTGCGCGGCAACAAGACGCTGATCGACTACGCGGCGGCCAAAGGCGCGGTGCTGGCATTCACTTACTCGCTGGCCCAGGCCATGCTGGACCGCGGCATCCGGGTCAACTCGGTGGCGCCGGGGCCGGTGTGGACCCCGCTCATCCCGGCCACGTTTGATGCCGAGAGAGTCGGCAGCTTCGGCAGCCAGGCGCCAATGGGCCGGGCCGCACACCCGGATGAGATCGCCCCGTCCTACGTGTTCTTCGCGGCCGGCCGGCTGTCCAGCTACTACTCCGGTGAGGTGCTGGCCCCGGTGGGCGGCGAGACGCTGCCCGGTTAGGAGTCAAGATGGCCGATGGTTCGCTAGCCCGGGACCTGCGGGCCCGGGTGGACGGTGAGGTCCGGTTCGACGCGGGCAGCCGCGGCGCCTACTCCACCGACGCGTCCAACTTCCGCCAGGTGCCGATCGGGGTGGTGGTGCCGCGCACCCCGGAGGCCGCCGCCGAGGCGGTCGCGGTGTGCCGCGCACACGGGGTGCCGGTGCTGTCCCGCGGCGGCGGCACCAGCCTGGCCGGCCAGTGCACGAACACCGCGGTGGTGCTGGACTGGACGAAATACTGCCACCGTGTGCTTTCGGTGGACCCGCAGCAGCGCACCTGCACCGTCGAGCCAGGCATTGTCCTCGATCAATTGAACGCCAGTCTGGCGCCGGCCGGGCTGCGCTTCGGCCCGGAGCCTGCGACGCACATGAACTGCACGCTCGGCGGGATGATAGGGAACAACTCATGCGGGGCCACCGCGCAGCGGACCGGCAAGGTGGTGGACAACGTAACCGCCCTCGAAGTGCTGCTGTATGACGGCACCCGGTTCTGGTGCGGGGCCACCGATGACGACGAGTACGCCCAGATCGAGCGGCGCGGTGACCGGCGCGCAGGGATCTACCGGCGGCTGCGCCGGCTGCGGGACAGCTACGCGGACCAGATCCGGGAGCGCTACCCGGACATCCCGCGCCGGGTGTCCGGCTACAACCTGGATTCGCTACTGCCCGAGCATGGCTTCGATATCGCCGGGCTGCTGGTCGGCAGCGAGTCCACCCTGGTCACCGTGCTGCGGGCCAAGCTCAAGCTGATCCCGGTGCTGCCCGAGCGCAGCCTGGTCGTGCTCGGCTATCCCAGCGTGGCCCGGGCCGCTGACGCGGTGCCGGCCATCCTGCCGCACGGGCCGATCGCGCTGGAGGGCCTGGATCACCGGCTGATCCACGACGAGCAGGCCAAGCACCTCAACCCGCAGGCGCTGGCCGAGTTGCCGCAGGGGTCGGCGTTCCTGATGGTCCAGTTCGGCGCGGACAGCATGGACGAGGTGGACGCGGCCGCGCAGCGGATGCTGGACGCGCTGCACGACACCGAGCACGACCCGGCGGTGGAGTTCCTCGACGACCCGGCCCGCGAGAACGAGCTGTGGCAGGTCCGCGAGGCCGGCCTGGGCGCGACCGCGCACGTCCCGCATCAGCGAGACACCTGGGAGGGCTGGGAAGACTCGGCTGTCGCCCCAGACCGGCTCGGTGACTACCTGCGCGACCTGGACAAGCTGTACGGCGAGTTCGGCTACGCCGACGAGGCGATGCCCGCCCTGTACGGGCACTTCGGCCAGGGCTGCGTGCACACCCGGATCCCGTTCGACCTGTATACGACGGAGGGGGTGGCGGCCTACCGCGCGTTCATGGAACGGGCCGCCGACCTGGTGGTGTCCTACGGCGGTTCGCTGTCCGGCGAGCACGGCGACGGGCAGTCCCGCGGTGAGCTGCTGGACCGGATGTTCGGCCCCGACCTGGTCGGCGCGTTCGGCGAGCTGAAGGACATCTTCGACCCGGCCGACCGGATGAACCCGGGCAAGGTGGTCCACCCGGCCCGGCTGGATGAGCACCTGCGGCTGGGCGGTGACTGGGCGCCTGTCACCCCGCAGGACCTGTTCTTCCGCTACCCGCACGACGGCGGTTCGTTCGCCCAGGCCGCCAGCCGCTGCGTGGGCATCGGCAAGTGCCGCCAGCATGAGCACCCGTCCGGGGCGGTGATGTGCCCGTCCTACCAGGTCACCCACGAGGAGGAACACTCCACCCGGGGCCGGGCCCGGCTGCTGTTCG
This sequence comes from uncultured Actinomycetes bacterium, assembly GCA_963758575.1. Lineage (GTDB taxonomy): Bacteria > Actinomycetota > Actinomycetes > Streptosporangiales > Streptosporangiaceae > RYN-230. Next base: position 82,545 of record CAVWWE010000033.1, on the reverse strand, counting down.
AGATGCTGCACGGCCACGCCGACTCCCCCATCGGCGATGGCTGGCGGTCCACCGCGGTCCGCGACGCCCTCGACCTGTGCCTGGCCTGCAAGGGCTGCAAGACCGACTGCCCAGCCAACGTCAACATGGCCACGTACAAAGCCGAGTTCCTGGCCCACCACTGGGCGGGCCGCCCATGGCGGCGGCCGCGCTCGGACTGGCCGCTGGGCTGGCTGCCGGTGGCCGCCCGCGCGGTACACCGGCTGCGGCTGGCCGGCCTGGTTAACACGCTCAGCCACGCCCCCGGACTGCACCGGGCCGGCTCCTGGGCGGCCGGAGTCGAGCCGCGGGAAGTGCCCCTGTTCGCGCGGCAGAGCCTGCAGCAGTGGGCGGAGCGGGATCGCCGCCCGGCGGGCACCGGGGAGCGCGGCACCGTGCTGCTCTGGCCGGACACGTTCACCAACTACTTCCACCCGCACATCGGGCAGGCCGCGGTCGCCGTCATGGAAGCCGCGGGGTGGCGGGTGGAGATCCCGGCCGAGCCGGTGTGCTGCGGCCTGACCTGGATCTCCACCGGCCAGCTCGGCATGGCCAAGCGGGTGCTCGGCGAGACCGTCGCCCGGCTCGCCGCCCATGTCCGCGCGGGCGGCTATGTGATCGGGCTGGAGCCAAGCTGCACCGCGGTGTTCCGCAGCGACGCACCGGAACTGTTCCCCGACGACCAGGACGTGCTGCGGCTCCGCGACCATACGCTGACCCTGGCCGAACTGCTCACCAGCCACACCCCCGGCTGGCAGCCGCCGCCGCTGGCCGGCCGGGAGGTGCTCGCCCAGGTGCACTGCCACCAGCACGCCGTGCTCGGCTGGGACGCCGAAGCCAAACTGCTGGACACGGCGGGCGCCCAGGCGGAGCCGCTGGCCTCCGGATGCTGTGGGCTGGCCGGCAATTTCGGCTTCCAGGCCGGGCATGCGGACGTCAGCCGGGCTCTGGCCGAGCGGGTGCTGCTCCCCCGGCTCCGCGACGCCGACCCCGCCGCTGTGATACTCGCCGACGGCTTCTCCTGCCGGACCCAGGTCCACGAGCTGGACAGCGGCGGCCGGGAAGCCATCCACCTGGCCGAACTCCTGGCCGCCACCCAGACCGGGGAGCTGCCCGCGGCCCACCCGGAACGGCACGCCGCCCGCCGCCCGGCAGCACCAGGCCGAGCCGGGCGGCTGGCGGCCACCGCCGGGGTACTGGCCGGCGCCGGGATAGCGGCCGGCGCGGCGGCCGCGGCGGCCGTGCGCGGGAGGGGCCGGCGGTGACCGCCGCGCCGCGCGCCGACGTAGCTAGCCAGCTCAGCGCCATTCTGGCTGATCACCAGGTGGTGGACCCGACCCTGCCGCTGGCCGAAGAGCTGCCCGGCACCTGGCCCGAGCACATGCCGTTCCGGGCCACCGTGTGGACCTGGTTCGCGGACCGGCCGGACGACCCGCAGCCGGTCCACCCCCGGACCGGGGGCGGCTACCAGACCCGCTGGCTGGTCATCGACGAGCACACCGGCACCCACCTCGACGCGCCGCGGCATTTCGTGCCGCCACCGGGCAGCAGGCTGCCGCGGGCCGGCCCGGGCGGTGAGATCGGGGTGGACAAGCTGCCGCTGCTGGCCGCGGCCGGCCCGGGCCGTGCCCTCGCCGTGCTGCCTTGACCAGCCGTCCCGTCCGGGTGCTGGTGACCGGGTGGCCGAGCTTCCTGCACGGCGAGGCCACCGCTGGCGACGTGCTGGCCATGGAAGCGGTCCGGCGCGCGGTCGCCGTGGCGGGCATCCCCTGCGATCTGGCCTGGAGCCCGGTCTTCCGGCCCGGTGACCGCACCCTGGACGATGCCCGGCCGGAGTGCTACTCGCACCTGATATTCGCCTGCGGGCCAGCCTACGGCGCGCCGGTGGCGCGGTTGCACGAGCGCTACCGGCGCTGCTACCGGATCGCGGTGGGGGTATCTGTGCCCGATCCGGTCAGCCCGGCGGTTACCGGCTTCCACGCACTGATCCCGCGTGACGCGCCGGGGCATCCGGCCCGCGCCGACCTGTCCACTGCGGTCCCGGTGCCAAAAGTACCGGTCGCGGCCGTGATCCTGGCCAACGAGCAGCCCGAGTACGCCGACCGGGGCCGGCACGCTCAGCTCACCGCGGAGCTGGCCGAGTGGCTGGCCAGCCTGGATTGTGCCCGGATTCCGGTGGACACCAGGGTCGCGCCGGGCAGCTGGCTCAGCCCAGCCAGCCCGGCCCAGGTGGAATCGGTCATCGCCCGCACCGACGTGGTAATCACCACCCGGCTGCACGGCCTGGTGCTGGCGCTCAAGAACGGAGTGCCCGCGCTCGCGGTCGACCCGGTGACCGGTGGCGCCAAGGTGGCCAGCCAGGCCTCCGCCTGGGGCTGGCCGGTGCTGCTACCCGGCTCGGGGGAGCCAGCGCTGGACCAGGCGGAACTGGGCCGGCGGTGGGAGTGGTGCCGGTCTCCCGCGGCCCGCGCCCGGGCTGCCGCTGCCCAGGCTGCCCCGCCGGGGCCGCCGCTGACTACGGACCTGCTCGCCGCGCTGGCCAGCAGCCTGGATAACGCCGGGCCAGCCGGGTAACTGGTGTTCCATGACCACACTGGAGCAGCTGGCCGCCGAAGCAGGCTCGTGCACCCGCTGTGACCTGTACCAGCGAGCCACAGCCACGGTGTTCGGCGCCGGCCGGGCTGGCGCGCCGCTGGCCCTGGTCGGCGAGCAGCCTGGAGACCAGGAGGACAAGCAGGGCCAGCCGTTCGTCGGCCCGGCCGGCCGGCTGCTGGACCGGGCCCTCGCGGACAGCGGTATCAACCGCGCCGACACCTATGTGACCAACGCGGTCAAGCATTTCAAGTGGGTGGCCCGGGGTAAACGGCGGATCCACCAGCGGCCCAACGGAACGGAGATCGCGGCCTGCCGGGGCTGGCTGGAGGGCGAACTGGCCTTGGTCGGGCCCCGGCTCGCGGTGGCGCTCGGCGCGGTGGCCGGGGAGGCCCTGTTCGGCCGGGGCTTCCGGGTCCGCGACCACCGCGGCCGGCTGGAGGACGCCGCGATGGGCGACTGGCATGGCGCGGTGGTCAGCACCATCCACCCGTCCTCGATCCTCCGCGCGCCCGACGACGCCGCCCGCGACGAGGCCTACTCCGGCCTGGTCGCGGACCTGGTCACCGCCCGCAAGGCACTGGGCTAGGCGGCACCGGGTCAGGCAGCACTGGGTCAGGCGGCACCGAGCAGGCGCGCGAACGGCCCCTTGTCGTGCTCCCCGGACGCTTCCTCGTAAGAGCGGAGCGTCCAGGCGTCCACCGCGTCGAGGGCGACGCGCCACAGCCCGCCGGCTGACTCATCCCCGGCCAGCCGCACCGCCCGCAGATGCAGGTACCGGCCGGTCCCGGATTGAACGTCCTTGCCGTAACCGTCGCCGAGCAGCCCGGCCTGCGGGTCGAGCGCGCGCAGCAGCGGGTTGCCCTCGGCCAGTTCGGTGAAGTACGTCTCTTCGGCGATCAGGCTGCCGTGCAGCACGCTGCCGCGGACGGTCACCGTTACCGGAACCGCAGACTTGGCGGTCTCGTTGACCGAGCGGACAAGCTCACGCAGGACTGGACCGCGGTCGTGCTTGGCCATAGTTGATCTCCCGGCGTAGAAGGACAACCGGGTCCGCTGCTACCCGGCTGCACGGTTGGCACACCGGCTGGGCGCGCCGGCGACAGCGGACTAACCGCTTGGTGACATCAACCGATGTACCGGCGGGCGGCCGACGCGCGCCGTGGTTCGTCGAGCAGCCGCAGCCAGGCCTCCGCCCGGGGCGGGAGTGGCCGCCGCTCCCGCAGCACCCAAGGCAACCCGGCCAGGGCCGCGCCGAACGCGCTGGCCGACACCCGGTCCCGGGGCACCGAGCCGGCCAGTTCGGCGGTGCGCCGCAGCGCCGCCCCGGGCGGCCGCCGCAGCCAGGTGAACCAGAGCGTGTTGCGGATGCCGAGCCAGCGGCGCCGGGCCGGGTCCCGCACCGTGGACGCCTGGTGGTGCAGCACCGCCGACGGCAGGTAGCAGAGCAGGTACCCGCGGGCGATCAGGTCCGCGGCCAGCAGTTCCTCTTCACCGCCCAGGAACAGCCGCGGCGAGAACCCGCCCACGGCACGGAACGCGGCACAGCGCAGCATGGACGCGCCGGCCATGACGCTCATCAGCACCGGGCCGGGCAGCCCGGGCCGGCCGGGCAGCGGGGAATGCTCCAGTTCCGGCACGATCGGGTCGTCCGTCCCGGCGGGCTGCACCACGATCCGGGCCATCACCCCGGCCACGTCCCGGTTCGCGTCCAGGGCGTCGGCGGCCAGCGCCAGCGAGCCGGGCTCCCACCAGGCGTCGTCGTCGCAGAACGCCACGTACGGGCTGGTCACCTCGCGCACCCCGAGATTGCGGGCGACCGCGCCGAGATTCCGCCGCAGCGCGATCAGCCGCACGCCCGGATGGCGGCGGCGCACCGCGGCCACCGTCCCGTCGGCCGACCCGTTGTCCACCACGATCACCGGCGGGCGCTCCGGCAGCGCAGCCAGTCTGGACAGCGTGCGTTCCAATTCGCAACGCCGGTTCCTGGTGATGACCACGACGGTCAGCCGGGAGTCTGCGGCGGTGGCCGGGCCGGGGTCAGCCCGCATGATCGCCCCCTAGGAGGCGGATGGCCGCCTCGACTCCAGGCGGGAGCCTGCGCCGCCGCAGTAGGGCCAGCGGCAGCCGCGGCACCAGCCCAGCCAGCGCACGAGCCGCGACCGGGTCGCCCCGGGCGGCCCACCGGGCCAGCCGGCCGGTCTCGGTCAGCGCGTACCGGGCCGGGCGGCGCAGCCAGGCCACCAGCACCCGGTTCCGGGCCAGCTGGACATGCCGGGTAGCCGGATCCCGGCTGGCCGACGGGTGATGATGGGCCACCACAGCAGGCAGGTAACAGGCGGCCCAGCCGGCCGCGGCCAGGTCGTAGGCAAGCAGCTGCTCTTCCCCGCCGATGAACAGCAGCCGGGAGAACCCGCCCGCGGCCAGGAACGCGTCCCGCCGGATCACCGCCCCGCAGCCCATGAAGCCGAGGATGCGCGGGCCGGGCAGGCGGGCGGCCCGCAGCGGGCTGGCCGCCATCACGTCGTTGGTCGGGTCAACGTCGAGCCGCGGGCCGACCAGCACCCGCGCGGCGACCAGCCCGACCTGCGGGCTGGTATCCAGCACCCGCGTCGCGGTGGCCAGCGAGCCGGGCGCCCACCAGGAATCGTCGTCGCTCAGCGCGATGTAGCGGGTGCGGGCGCGGCGCACGGCCAGGTTGCGGGCGACCGCGCCATGATTGCGGCGCAGCGCGATGAGCTCGGTGTCCGGGAACTGGCGGCGCACCATCGCCGGGGTGCCGTCAGTGGAGCCGTTGTCCACCACGACGACGGGCGGCTGCTCAGGCAGCGCAGTGAGCTGGGCCAGCGTGTGGCGCAGCTCGGCGCACCGGTCCCGGGTGGCGATGACCACGGTGGTGGCGGATGGTATCTCCTGCACGGGGTCGTGCAGTCCCCGCGGCGGCCCGGCCCAAACCCCGGTTTGCCACCCGGGCCAGGGGGTAGCGCCGCGCGGATGACACGGGCAGCACGGGTGACAGGGGCAGAGCGAGTGACAGGGGCAGCACGGGTGACACGGGCCGCACCGGGTGGCAGCGGCCGCCGGGCGGCGAGTCCCCGGTACGTGGTGGTGATCCCGACGCTGGGCCGACCGTGCCTGCAGGGCTGCCTGGATGCGCTGGCTGCGGGCAGCGGGCCGCTGCCGCAGCAGGTGGTGCTGGCCGATGACCGCCCGGACACGCCGGACCCGCTGCCGGTCCGGATCCCGGGCCGGCTGGCCTCGCGGACCACGGTGCTGACGCTAGAGGGGCGTGGACCCGCGGCGGCCCGCAACGCCGGCTGGCGCGCGGCGGCGGCCACCGAGTGGGTGGCGTTCCTGGACGACGACGTCCGGGTGGGCCCGTCCTGGCGCGCCGGCCTGGCCGCCGACGTGGCCGCCCAGCCAGCGCAGGTGGCTGGGGTGCAGGGGGTCATCACTGTGCCGCTGCCCACCGGGCGGCCGGCCACCGACTGGGAGCGGAGCACCGCCGGGCTGGCCGGCGCCCAGTGGATCACCGCTGATATGGCTTACCGGCGCCGCGCGCTGATCGACACCGGTGGATTCGATGAGCGGTTCCCGCGTGCCTTCCGCGAGGACGCCGACCTGGCCCTGCGGATGCTGGACCGGGGCTGGCGGCTAGCCCAGGGCCAGCGGTCAACCACCCATCCGGTCCGCGCGGAGCGGCGCTGGGCCAGCCTGCGCGCCCAGGCCGGGAACGCCGACGACGCGCTGATGCGGCGGCTGCACGGCCAAGACTGGTACTACCGGGCCGGCGCCGTCCCCGGGCGGCGGGCCGGGCACTGGCTGACTACCGGCCTGGCCGCGGGGTGCGCCGCCGCGCTGGCGGCCGGCGCGCTGGCCCCAGACCAGGCCGGCCGCACCCTGCGCCGGACTGCGGCCGGCGCCGCGGCCGGCTGGCTGCTGGCCACTGCGGAGTTCGCCGCGGTCCGGATCCGGCCTGGGCCGCGAACCTGGCGAGAGATCACCGAGATGCTCATCACCAGCGCGCTCATCCCGCCACTGGCGGTCAGCCATTGGGCGGGCGGCTGGTGGCGCAGCCGGTCTGCCCCGCCGTGGCCGCCCCGCCCGGCAGCGGTGCTATTCGACCGGGACGGCACCCTGATCCGCGATGTGCCATACAACGGCCAGCCGGAACGCGTCGAGCCGATGCCCGGGGTGGTCGCCGCGCTGGCCCGGCTGCGCCAGGCAGGGGTTCCGGTAGGCGTGGTCACCAATCAGTCCGCCCTCGGCCGCGGTTTGATCACCCGGGGCGAACTGGCCGCGGTGCACCAGCGAATCGAGGAGCTGCTCGGGCCGTTCGGCAGCTGGGCGGTATGCCCGCATGCCCCGGCGGACAGCTGTGCCTGCCGCAAGCCGGCCCCGGAGCTCATCCGCCAGGCCGCCGCCGAACTCGGGGTGGACCCAGCCGACTGCGTGATGATCGGGGACATCGGGGCCGACGCTGAGGCCGCCTACGCGGCGGGCGCCAGGTCCATCCTGGTGCCCACCGCGCACACCCGGCCGGAGGAGACGGCCGGGGTGCCCGTGGCGGCCGGAGTGGGCGACGCGGTGGCGGCCGTGCTGGCCGGCCAGTGGCCACCATGCTGGCTGGAATCTCCTCACGTTCTGTAATTGACCGAGATAAGCGGCATCTTCCCGCCTCGGACATCGACCCAGGCCAGGCCCGTTAAGCGAGAAATTTCCGGCTTGCGTTTGACTGGCCGGACACCGGGTAGCGCTGCGGTCTGTAATTGACTGGGCGCCGGGCAGCTGCGCGCCCGAGTGCAACTGACCCAGTGAACAGGCCGGCTGGCTGACCTCATCGGCTGACCGGCTCACTGAGGCACCGGGCACCGGGCAGGTGAGCAGATGCGCATACTCGGCCTCAACGCGATCTTCCACGACCCGGCCGCGGCTCTGGTCGTGGATGGGCAGGTGGTGGCGGCCGCCGAGGAAGAACGGTTCAGTCGGCGCAAGCACGGCAAGCGGCCAGTCCCGTTCTCCGCCTGGGAACTGCCTGAGCTGGCCGCCCGGTGGTGCCTGGCCGAAGGCGGGCTGCGCGCCGAGGACATCGACGCGGTTGCGTACTCGTTCGACCCCGCCGAGTGCCGGCCTGCCGAAGCGCTGGGCCTGGATGATCCGTGGGACCCGCTGCGCATCAGGTATGCGCAGCACGCGCCCGGCTTCATCGCCGAAGCCATCCCCGGTGTCAACCCGGCCATAGTCCGTTTCGTGCGGCATCACGAGGCCCACGCGGCGTCCGCAGGGCTCGCCGGGCCGCTGGGCGACACCAGCGTGCTGGTCTGCGACGGCCGGGGGGAAGCCTCGTCCCACCTGGCCGGCCGGTACACCCAGGGGCGGCTCGACGTGCTGGCCAGCCAGCCGCTACCCCACTCGCTCGGGCTGTTCTACGAGCAGGCCACCAGCCATCTCGGATTCCTGCACTCCAGCGACGAGTACAAGGTGATGGCGCTGGCCTCCTATGGCCGGCCCCGGTTCGCGGGCGAACTCAGCAAGCTCGTGTACTCGGACGGGGACGGCGGGTTCCGCACCGAGTATCCGGACTGGGACAGCCTGGTGAAACGGCGGTCCAACGGCGAGCCGCTTACCGCCGATCACGCCGACCTGGCGGCCAGCGTGCAGCGGGTGACCGAGGATGTACTGCTCGACCTGGCCCGCTGGCTGCACGGCCGGACCGGGGACGGCACTCTGGCCATGGCGGGTGGCGTGGCGCTGAACTGTGTGGCCAACTCCCGGCTGGCCCGGGAGGGGCCGTTCGGCCGGATCTGGGTGCAGCCCGCGTCCGGCGATGCGGGCACTGCGCTCGGCGGCGCGCTGAGCCTGGCCAGCCAGGCCGGCGAGGCGACCTGGCCGATGCCCGATGCCTACCTCGGCCGGGGCTGGTCCGATGCCGAACTGGCCGCGTGGCTGGACACCGCCGCCTGGCCGTATGAGCAGCCGGCCAGCATCGCCGACGCGATCGCCGCCGAACTGGCCGCGGACCGGATCGTGGCCTGGTTCCAGGGCCGCAGCGAGTTCGGGCCGCGGGCCCTGGGCAGCCGCTCGCTGCTCGCTCACCCCGGCCGCCGCGGCAACCTGGACCGGCTCAACGCGGTGAAGGGCCGCGAGGAGTTCCGGCCGGTGGCGCCGATGGTGCTGGCCGACCGGGCGGCGGAGCTCTTCGATGGCCCGCTGCCCAGCCCGTACATGCTGTTCGTGCACCAGGTCGCGGACGGCTGGCGGGACCGCATCCCCGCGGTGGTGCACGTGGACGGCACCGCCCGGGTGCAGACCGTGGACCGCGCGGAGCAGCCACTGCTGGCCGCCATGCTGGATGGCTTCGCTGTCCGCACCGGGCTGCCGGTGGTCGTCAACACCAGCCTGAACACGGCGGGCCGCCCTATGGTGGATGATCCGCGGGACGCCCTGGAATGCTTCGGCTCCGCGCCGGTCAACGTGCTGGCGCTGGGCCCGTTCCTGATCCGCCGCCCGGGCCGGGCAGCATGAGGCTGTCCCGTCTGTCCCGGGAGCGCCGTGCTGGGGTGCTGGCCGTCCGGCCGGACGGCATGGGCGATGTGCTGCTCACCGGCCCGGCCGTGCGGGCCATGGCGGCCAGCGGCCGGGAGGTGAGCTTTCTGGCCGGGTCGGCCGGTGCCACCGCCGCCACCCTGCTCCCCGGGGTGACCCGGGTGATGTGCGCCCGGGTGCCGTGGATCGACCCGGAGCCGGGCCGCTTCGAGCTGACTCAGGTCAACCGACTGCAGCGGGCGTTGCGCACGATAAGGCCGGCCGAAGCCGTCATCTTCACCTCGTTTCACCAGTCGCCACTGCCCATGGCACTGGCCTTGCGGATGGCGGGAGTGTCGCGGGTGAGCGCGATCAGCGAGGACTATCCCGGCTCGCTGCTCGACGTCCGGCACCGGCTCACCGCGGATATCCCGGAGGCGGAGCGTAACCTGTCGCTGGCCGCGGCGGCCGGGTACCGGCTGCCCGCCGGGCGACCCCGGCCTGCTCGCGGTGACCGGTCCGCTGCCAGACCCGGCCGTGCTGACCGGCGGCGGCCGGTACGTCGTGCTGCATCCGGGCGCATCCGTGCCGGCCCGGCGGCCGTCGGCGGCCCGGTCGGCGGCCATCGCCGCGGCGCTCACCTCGGCCGGCCACCGGGTGCTGGTCACCGGCTCACCCGGCGAGGCGGCGCTGGCCGGGGAGATCTGCGGCCGGGCGGGCGCCGCGCACCGTGGCCTGGTGAACCTGTGTGGGCGGACCAGCCTGCCGGTGCTGGCCGCCGTGCTGGCCGGCGCGGATGCGCTGGTGGCGCCGAACACCGGTGCTGCGCACCTGGCCGCGGCCGTGGGCACCCCGGTGGTCAGCTTGTTCGCCCCGGTGGTGCCGGCCGTACGGTGGGCCCCGTACCGGGTACCGGCCGTGCTGCTCGGTGACCAGCACGCGGCGTGCGCGGGCAGCCGGGCCCGGACCTGCCCGGTGCCCGGTCATCCGTGCCTGGACCAGATCGACCCGGCCGAGGTGACCGCGGCGGTTGCTGCGCTCGCTGGCCGCCGGGCCGTCACCGGAGCGGTCCGATGAGGATCCTCATCTGGCATCTGCACGGCTCCTGGCTGACGTCGTTCGTCCAGGGCGGCCATGACTACCTGGTGCCGGTGCTGCCCGGCCGCGGACCGTACGGCCTGGGCCGGGCCCGGACCTGGGACTGGCCGCCTAACGTCATCGAGGTCACCCCGGAGCAGCTGGGCACCGAGCCGGTTGACCTGGTTGTCGCGCAGCGGCCCGGCGAGCTGGCGCTGGCCGCCTCCTGGCTCGGCCGGCGGCCCGGTCACGACCTGCCCGCCGTCTACCTGGAACATGACACGCCGCCCGGGCCGGCGGTCAGCACCAGGCACCCGATGGCGGACGCGCCGGGCCTGCTGATCGTGCACGTGACCCGGTTCAACGCGGTCTACTGGGATTGCGGCCGGTCCCCGGTCCGGGTCGTGGAGCACGGCATCCCAGACCCGGGCCCCCGATGGACCGGTGAGCTGCCCCGCGCGGCGGTGGTGCTCAACGACCCGCTGCGCCGGGGCCGGACCACCGGCACCGACCTGCTGCGCGGGTTCGCGGCCACGGCGCCGCTCGATCTGTTCGGCATGCGGGTGACCGGGGCGGCCCGCGCGCTACGGCTGGGCCCCGGCGCCTGCCACGAGTTCGAGGACCTGCCCCAGGGCCGGATGCACGGTGAGCTGGCGCGGCGCCGCGTGTACCTGCACCCGCTGCGCTGGACCTCACTGGGGCTGTCGCTGATCGAGGCCATGTTGCTGGCTATGCCGGTGGTCGTGCTGGCCGCCACCGAGGCACCCCGCGCGGTGCCGCCGGAGGCCGGCGCGATCTCCACTGACCCGGCGGACCTGCATGCGGCGGTGCGCCGCTTCATCGAGGATCCGGCCGCCGCGCGGGCCGCGGGCCTGGCCGCCCGCGAGGCGGCCGGCGCCGTTACGGGCTGAAGCGTTTCCTGGCCGACTGGGACGAGATCTTTCAGGAGGTTTGCGGATGAGAGTTGCCTTGGTCTCCGAGCACGCCGACCCGACGGCGGCGCTCGGCGGTGCGGACGCGGGCGGGCAGAACGTGCACGTGGCGGCGCTGGCTCGCGCGCTGGCCGGGCGGGGCCACCTGGTCACCGTGTACACCCGGCTGGCCAGCCCGGACGCGGACCGCGAGGTCCGCCTGGGCGCGGGGGTCCGGGTGCGCCGGCTGGCCGCCGGGCCGCCGGCCGCGCTGGCCAAGGACAACCTGCTGCCGTATATGGCCGAGTTCGGGGACCGGCTGGGCCAGGACTGGCGGCGCCGGCCACCGGACGTGGTGCACGCCCATTTCTGGATGTCCGGCCTGGCCAGCCTGCGCGGCGCGGCCGGGCTGGGTGTCCCGGTGGTGCTGACCTTCCACGCGCTCGGCTCGGTCAAGGCCCGCTACCAGGGCGCCCGGGATACCAGCCCGCCGGGCCGGGTAGCCGCGGAACGCCAGCTCGGCCGGAGCTGCGCCCAGGTCATCGCGACCTGCCGGGACGAGGTGCGGGAGCTGGCCGGCCTCGGCGTGCCAGGCGACGCGGTGTCGGTGGTGCCCTGCGGGGTGGACACCGGCAGCTTCCGGCCGGACGGGCCGGCCGCCAGCCGCGCATATCGCGCCCGGCTGCTGGTCCTCGGCCGGCTGGTCGAGCGTAAGGGGATCGACGTCGCTATCGGCGCGGTGGCGCTGCTGCCCGGGACGGAACTGGTGGTGGCGGGCGGCCCAGACCGCGTCGCGCTGCCTGGCGACCCGGAATACCAGCGGCTGCGCCGCATCGCCCGGCACCACGGTGTGGCCGACCGGGTCCTGTTCACCGGCGCGGTGCCCCGGCCCCAGGTCCCGGGCCTGATCCGGTCCGCGGACCTGGTCGTGTGCACCCCGTGGTACGAGCCGTTCGGGATCACCCCGCTGGAGGCCATGGCCTGCGGGGTCCCGGTGGTGGCCAGCTCGGTCGGCGGGCTCACCGACACCGTGGTGCACGGCGGCACCGGGCTGCTGGTGCCGCCGCGCGATGCCGCGGCCACCGCGGCGGCGGCGAGCGCGCTGCTCGGCGATGCCAGCCGGCGGGCCGCGTTCGGCCAGGCCGGCGTGCGCCGGGCCCGCCGCTGGTATTCCTGGCCGCGGGTCGCCGCGCAGACCGAGAACGTGTACGCCAGGCTCGGTGCCGGAACGCCCGGCGGCCGAGTGGCGCCGGGCAGGGCGCCGGACGACGCGGCAGACGGTGCGGCCGCCGCCGGCGGCCCGCTCGCGGTAGGCGCGCCATGACGCCGCAGCAGTTCACCGCCAGCCCGGTGCCAGCCGGCCCGGCTGTCACCGACGTCCAGCCAGAGCTGGCCCAGCACCTGGAACAGCTCGCGGCGGCGCTGCACCACCCAGCCACCAGGCTGGCCACCGCGCGGCGCTGGGGGCGGCTGCTCGCCGGGCCGCTGACCGCCGGGCACCGGCTGCTGGTGGCGGGCAACGGCGGCAGCGCGGCGGAAGCCCAGCACCTGACGGCCGAACTGGTTGGCCGGTACAGGGCCGACCGGCCGCCGCTGTCCGCGATCGCGCTGCACGCCGAGACCTCCAGCCTGACCGCGATCGGCAACGACTTCGGCGCCGCCGAGGCTTTCGCCCGGCAGGTGGCGGCGCATGGCCGGCCAGGTGACACGCTGCTGCTGCTGTCGGCCAGCGGGCGCAGCGAGAACGTGCTGGCCGCGGCGGACCGGGGCCGGTCACTGGGCATCCGGGTGTGGGCGATGACCGGCCTGGCCCCCAACCCGCTGGCCGGCGCGGCCGACGAAGCGATCTGCGTGCAGGCCGGGGACACCGCGACCATTCAGGAGGTGCATCTGGTGGCCATCCACGCACTGTGCGATGCGCTCGACGCGGAGGTGACCAGCCGATGAGCGGGCAGGGGCTGACCAGCCAGCGTCCGCTCGTCGTGGTCGGCGACGCGCTGCTCGACCGGGATGTGACCGGGACGGCGCGCCGCCTGTGCCCGGACGCGCCCGCGCCGGTGCTCGACGAGCTGACCGAGACCCGGCGTCCTGGCGGCGCCGCGCTGGCCGCGCTGCTGGCCGCGCGGGACGGCGGGCCGGTGCTGCTGGTCGCCCCGTTCGGCACCGACCCGGGCAGCGCCGCCGTGCGGGTGCTGCTGGAACCGGCGGTGACCGTGGTACCCATGCCGCTGTGCGGGCCGATGGCGGACAAGGCCCGGTACCGGGCCGGCGGCCAGACCCTGCTGCGCGCCGACGGCCCGGCCGGGCGGCCCGGGCCGGCCAGCGAGGCGGCGCTGGCCGCGATCGGGGCCGCGGGCACGCTGCTGGTCTCCGACTACGGCCGGGGAGTAACTGCCGACCCGGGGATCAGGGCCGCGCTGGCCGCCCGGGCGGCCCACGTCCCGCTGGTCTGGGATCCGCACCCGCGCGGCGCGGACCCAGTCGCCGGGACCCGGCTGGCCACGCCCAACTACGGCGAGGCGCTGGCCGCCGCGGGTCTGGACCCGCGTGACGTGGACACGGACGGCCGGACCGCGGCGGGCTCAGCGCCGGTCCTGCGCTCCGCGGCCCTTGCAGCCCGGCGACTGCTGGACCAGTGGCCGGCCGACGGTATCGCGGTGACCCTGGGCCACCGCGGAGCACTGCTCGCGCAGGGCGGCCCCGCTCCGTTGCTGGTCCCGGCCCGGCCGGTGCCGGCCGTGGACAGTTGCGGCGCGGGCGACCAGTTCGCGGCGGCGGCCGCGCTGGCGCTGGCCCACGGGGCGCTGCCGTCCGAAGCGGTGACGGCCGCGACCCGGGCGGCGGCCAGCTTCCTGGCCGCGGGCGGTGTGGCCAGCCTACGTCCCGGTGCTGGGCCCGCGCTCACCGAGCGCATCCGGGAGCGGGGCGGCACCGGGTTCTCCGCGGCTGACCGTCATGGCGCGGCCGACCCCGGGCAGCCGGTGGCGCTGGCCCGCGCGGTGCACGCGGCGGGCGGCACGGTGGTGGCCGCGGGCGGCTGCTTCGATGTGCTGCACACCGGCCACGTCAGCCTGCTGCAGAGCGCCCGCGCGCTGGGGGACTGCCTCATCGTGTGCCTGAACTCAGACGACTCGGTGCGGCGGCGGAAGGGAGCGGGCCGGCCGGTCAACCCGGCCGCGGACCGCGCCGCCGTGCTCCGCGCGCTGCACTGCGTTGACGCGGTGCTGATCTTCGCGGAGGACACGCCGGCGGCGGCGCTGCGCCGGCTGCGGCCCGACCTGTGGGTCAAGGGCGGCGACTACCATGGCCAGGACCTGCCCGAGGCGGCCCTGCTCGGCAGCTGGGGCGGGCAGGCGGTTACCGTCCCCTACCTGGCTGGGCGGTCCAGCTCCCGGCTGCTGGCGATGGGCTCGCACCAGCCGCAGCCGGGCTGACCAGAATGGGCCGGGTACTCATCCTGCGCGCGCTGGGCCTGGGCGACTTCCTCACCGGGGTGCCCGCCTACCGGGCCGTGCGCCGGGCCTTCCCGGACCAGCGGATCGTGCTGGCCGCCCCGGCGGCGCTAGCTGGCCTGATCCCGCTGACCGGTGCCTTCCACCAGTTGCTGCCGACTGCCGAGCTGGCGCCGGTGCTGTGGTCCGGACGGCCGCCCGAGGTGGCCATCGACCTGCATGGCCGCGGGCCGGCCAGCCACTGCCTGGTCGCCGCGCTCCGCCCTGGCCGACTGATCACGTTCGGCGGCTGGCACGGCGGCGGGTTCCCCGGGCCCGACTGGCGGCCCGGCGAGCACGAGGTGGCCCGCTGGTGTCGGCTGTGCACCGCGTCCGGCATCCCGGCCAACCCGGCGGACCTGCTACTCCCGGCGGACCTGCTGCCACCAGACGTGCTCGGCCCGGTCACCGTCCCGGACGCGGTGCTCATCCATCCCGGTGCTGCCGCAGCCAGCCGCCGCTGGCCGACTGACCGGTTCGCCACGGTGGCCCGCGAATTGGCCCGGCGTGGCCACCGGGTCCTGGTGACCGGGTCGGCGGCGGAGCGCGGTGTGGCCGGTCTGGTGGCCCGGCTGGCCGGCCTGCCCAGCCGGAGTGTGCTGGCCGGCCAGACCACGCTGGCCGGGCTGGCCGCCTACACCGCGGCGGCCCGGCTGGTCGTGGCGGGCGACACCGGCCTGGCTCACCTGGCCACCGCGTTCGCCCGGCCCTCGGTAACACTGTTCGGGCCGGTCCCACCGGCCGAGTGGGGACCGCCCGCCCACCCGCGCCACCAGGTGGTCTGGCGCGCCGCGGACGGCTACCGGGGGGATCCTCACGGTGGCTTTACCGACCCGGCGCTGGCCACGGTCACGGTCCGGGACGTGCTGGCCGCGGCCGATCGCGCGCTTCACTCCTCAGCTGGCCGGGCCGGAGTTCCGCCCCGGAGACAGGTCAGCTGACGGCGCGTACCCGCGATAGGGCAGGCCGGCCAGGCCGAGTGCGGCTGCGGCCACGCTGCCCAGGGCCGCGCTCAGCGACAGCTCCTGCTGGTAGACGGCAAGCTGCTGGCTGACTTCGTACAGGGCGGCGATGCCCGGGCCGTCCAGGTGGCTGACCGCGCTGAGATCCACCCGGAGCGGCAGGGTGCCGCCCCGGCAGGCGATGAGGAGTTGGGAGCGGAGGCTGCCTGCGGTGTCCTGGTCCACTGGGCCGCGCACCGTGGCCCATACGACCGGGCCGTCCACCCCGGAGTCCACCTCGAACTGAGCGCCATTGCGGCGGGCGGCCAGCGCAGGGCTGGCGGCGTACGTCACCGCCGCGGGCCGGCGCAGCCGGTGCCGCAGGGTCACTACGGTGCCGCGGGCGCCACGGGGCGAGCCCAGCGGCTGCGGCTGATGATGCACGTCCATCTGGTCGATCATCCGCCCGACGAGCATCAGGCCCGAGCCGCGGCCGGGCACGGCCGGGTCGGGCACCTGCCACGAGCCCCGGTCGCCGATCCGGCATTCTAGCTGCCCGTCCGCACCGAGCGCCGCCTGCAGCCGGACCAGGCCCGGCTGGCCGGCCGGGTAAGCGTGCTCGATGGCATTGCCGACGATTTCCCCCACCGCCAGCTGCAGGGCGTCCTGGTCCTGGGTGAGCGGGTCGAGCTGGCTCAGCCACCCAGCGAAGGTATGCCGGGCGGTGCGCAGGCTGGGCAGGGTGGCGGGCAGCTCCAGGTCCAGCCCGGCAACCGGGGCGGTCAGCCGCTCCGCGGCCAGCGTGACCACCTCGCCCGGCTGGGCGGCCTGGCTCCCCAGCAGCCCGGCGGTGTGCCGGGCGACCCGGTCAGCGCCCGTGGCCGCGCCGTCGCGGCCGGTGAAGCGCCCGCCGCGGGCCGCGGCGGCCGCATCCGCGAGCTGGGCCATGCGCTCGTCCAGGGTCTGGGTGGGCCCGGTGGCCAGCGCGCCGCTGCTGAGCAGCAGCAGGTCATCCGGCTGGAGCTGGGCGCTGGCTGGCGGCCGGGTGGCGCCGGTGCCGAGCGGGCCCGCGTGCGTGGGCGGCAGGCAGCGGGACCGGCCGTCGGCCCCGGCGATCACTGGGGCCGGCTGGCCGCAGGTGGCGTACTGTAGCGTGCCGCTGACTGGGCTGAGCACGGCCAGCACCAGCGTGCTGCCGCGCAGCCCGGGCGCCGCGGCGGCGAAGCGGTCGGCGCGGGCTAGCGCGGCCGCCAGGTCGTGCTCGGCGGTGAGCACTTCGCTGAGCACGGCGCGCAGCTGGCCCATGCCCGCGATGGCTGGTATCCCGGAACCCGCGGCGGCGCCGACCGTCAGCGCAACGTCCCCGCCAGCCAGTGGCACCGCATCGAACCAGCCGCCGCCTGGCGGCCCCGCACCGGCCGCGCGGTAGCAGGCGGCGATCCGCACCCTGGGCAGTACCGGCAGGCCCGCGGGCAGATGCGCGGCCAGCAGCCCGGTAGTCTGCTGCGGCGCGTCGCGGGCACCCTCCCGCCCTGGCACCGCGTTCAGCGGGCCAGCCCGTTGACGTCCCCGGTCAGTAGCTGCCAATTCCCGACACCACTTCCACTCTCGGCCTGCCCAGTCGGCCCACTCCGCCCCAGGATCTCCCCGCGAGCAGGTACATCAACCTTCCTGCGCAGCTCACTCTCAGCCCGGCGGCCCGGGTAATAGCGGCCCGATTGCTGGGTAGTGGGCGGCCGGTGATGGCATTCGATCCGCAGTTGCCGCCGGCCGCCGCACTGTCCGGGCTGGACGACGTTGACGCCGTGCTGGCTAGCGACGTGAACGCGATCGACGAGTGAGGCCAGGCTCCGGGTCCCGGCCCGGGGCGGGCCGCCGCGTCGGCTGGTACCGCTGGTAGTACCGCTCGTAGTACGGGCGCTTGGCGGCCCGGTAGGCCAGAATCAGCCAGACCACCAGTCCCACCACGACCGCAGCCATCATGATCAGGATTCCGATCAGCGACGTTGCAGTCATCTGTCATCACCCTTCCCACAGGCACCACAGCACCTGCTCTCGGCAGCAAGGTCCGAAGCCCCGGCCTCCGATGCCCCATCGCTACCCAGCGCCAGCTGACCCATGCACGGCGCCGGAACCCGCCCCGGGCGTGGCTTGCCGGCCGGGCCGGGGCAAACTCATGACTGGAGGTGACGCGCACATGGACCTGGATTTCCTGCGACCGCTCTACGACGGCACCGGCGGCTACGTCTCCGTCTACCTGGACACCACGCGCGACCACGAGAACGCCGCACGCGAAATAGAGGTGCGCTGGGCCGACGCGCGCGAGCGGCTGGCCAGCGCGGGGGCCGACGCGGCCACCCTGGACGCGCTGGGTGCGGCGTTTGCCGACCCGGAGCCCGCGACACCGGGCGGGGCCGCGATCGGCCGCGGCGGCCGGGTGCTGTACACCGAGGGGCTGCCCGCCGTGCCGCGCCGGGAGATCGCCCGGCTGGACGCGCTGCCGCACGTAATGCCGCTGCTGGCGCAGCGTGCCCCGCGCGTCCCGCACCTGCGGGTGACGGCCCGGCACGACGGCGGCGACGTAGTGGCGGTCAGCGCGGCCGGGACCTCCGCGGAGGAAGAGGTCATCGGCACCGGCTGGCCGGTGCACAAGGCCAAGGTTGGCGGCTCGTCCCAGCTGCGGTATGAGCGCAGCACCGAGGAAGCCTGGGAGACGAACGCCAAGGAACTGGCCGGGCGGGTGACCGCCGAGGCCCGCCGGATCGGCGCCGAGCTGATCCTGGTGGCCGGCGACCCGGTGGCCCGGTCGCTGCTGGCGCAGCAGCTCGGCACCGGTCTCGCCGCGCGCGTCACGATCATCGATCACGAGATCCCGGCGGACAGCACGGCGGCGGCCCAGGCGGCCAACCAGGCGGTGGCCAGCTATGTGGCGGATCACAGCCGGGAGCGGTTCGCGCACTGGCAGAACCAGCAGGCGCACGCGCACGGGGTGGCCGGCCTGGCCGCCACCGAAGGCGCGCTGCGCGACGGAGCGGTGGCCGACCTGCTGCTGGTGGATCATCCTGAATCCACCCTCACGTCGTTTATCGGGCCAGCTCCGGAGGATCTGGCGCAAACCACCGCCGAACTGGCCGACCGTGGAGTGGATGACCCGGTCACGGAACGCGCGGACGCGGCGCTGGCCCGGGCGGCCGCGATGACCGGCGCCCAGCTCTACTTCGTGCCCGACCCCGACCCGGCCCCCGAGGACGGCGTCTGCGCGCTGCTGCGCGTCCCGGACTCGGCCGTCGGCTAGCCGGTGACGGCCGCGCGGGCAGCGGCGGCCGTGCTGGGCACTGGCGTTCGAGAGGATGGGCCGGGGCACCAAGTAGGTGCTGCTAACTTTGCGTGTCATGACTGATTCGAGGCGGGTTCTGGTGACCGGCGGGGCCGGGTTCGTGGGCGCCACGCTGGTCCGGCGGCTGATCGCCAGCGGGCACACCGTGCGCGTGTTCGACAACTTGTTCGACCGGCCACCCGGACCACCTGACCGGGGTGGACGCGGAACTGGTCGAAGGGGACATCCGGGACGCGGATGCCCTGGACAAGGCGCTGGCCGGGATGGACTCAGTGATGCACCTGGCGGCGGCCGGATCGGTGGTCCAGTCGGTCGCCGACCCGGTATCGAACTTCGACGTGAACGTGGTGGGCACGTTCCGGGTGCTGGACGCGGCCCGGCGGGCGGGCGTGGAGCGGACCGTGCAGGCCTCCACCGGGGGCGCGCTGATCGGCGACGCCACGCCGCCGGTGGACGAGCGCTCGCTGCCCAAGCCGATCTCCCCGTACGGCGCGAGCAAGCTAGCTGGCGAGGGCTACGCGTACGCGTTCGCCAAGGCCTATGACCTGCGCACGGTGGCGCTGCGGTTCGCCAACGTGTACGGCCCGTGGAGCGCCCGCAAGCGCGGGGCCATCACCACGTTCTTCAACCGGCTGCACAGCGGCGAGCCGCTGGTCATCTACGGCGACGGCTCATCGTCCCGGGACTACATCCACGTGGACGACATCTCCAGCGCGCTGCAGCGGGCGCTGGAACTGGACCTGCCCGGCGGGACCGTGCTGCACATCTCCTCCGGCGTGGAGACCACCGCGCAGGAGCTGGCCGAGCTGTGCCGGGCCGCAGCCGGGCGCCCGGACCACCCGATCGAATACCAGCCGACCCGGCGCGGTGAGGTGGACCGTAACTTCGCCAACTACGACCTGGCCGCGAAGCTGATCGGGTACGCGCCCACGATCGCCCGTGAGGACGGCCTGCCGAGTACCTGGGTGTGGTTTACCGAGAACGTCTTCCGGGGGTGAACGGGGATGCGGATCGCGGTCATCGGGACCGGGCACATTGGTGGCACGCTGGGCGGCCGGTGGCGTGCCGCCGGGCACGACGTCAGATACGGCTCGCGCAGCGGCAGCGGTGCGGGCCCCGGCGGCGCTCCGGTACAGCCGGTCGCCGATGCGCTGGCTGACGCCGAGGTGGCGCTGCTGGCCGTGCCGGGCGGCGCGGTCGGCGACGTAATCACCGCGAACGCCGCCGCGCTGGGCGGCAAGGTGGTGATCGACGCGGTGAACCGGATGGGCGAGCCGGAGGTGAACAGCCAGGCGGCGATCGCAGCCGCCGCGCCCACCGCCCGCTACGTGCGCGCCTTCAACACGCTGGGCTGGGATAACTTCGCCGACCCGCCGGACGGCGCGGAGCTCTTCTATGCCGCCGACCCAGCCGCGCGCGAGGTGGCCGAGGAGCTGATCTGGGCGGTTGGGCTCGGGCCGCAGTTCGTCGGGGGCCCGGACGCGGCGAACACCGTGGACGGCGTGCTCCGGCTGTGGTTCTCACTGGTCCAGCAGCACGGCGGAGATCGCAAGTTGGCCTTCCGCGTGGTCCGCTGAGCAGAGCTCAGTCTTTGAGCAGCGCCGTGAACGCTGCCCAGTCGGCGCAGGTGAAGATCAGCGCTGGGCCGTGCGGGTCCGCGCCCGGGCTCGCTACGGGATCAGGACGATCTTGCCGGTGGCGTGGCCGGCCATGCTGTACCGGTGCGCGCCGGCCACCTGGCTGAGCGGGTAGCTGCGGGCCACGAACACCCGGAGGGCGCCGTCACCGGCCAGCCGGGCCAGGTCGAGCCGGGCCGGCAGCCGCACCTCGGTGCCCGGGTCCGCGCCTGGCGCCCCGCCGAGCAGCTTGATGCCGGCCTCCCGGGCCTGCGGGGTGACCACGATGGTGGCGATCCGGGCCCGGTCGGCGACCAGGTCCAGCGAGACGTCCAGCGCCTCGCTGGTGCCGACGAAGTCCAGCGCCACGTCCACGCCGCCGGGCGCGGCCGCCCGGACCCGGCCGTCCAGGCCGTCGCCGTAGGCCACCGGGACGGCGCCCAGCTCGCGGAGGAACTCGTGCCGGGCCGGGCTGGCCGTCCCGATCACGGTGGCGCCCCGGCGCACCGCCAGCTGGACGGCCATGATGCCGACGCCGCCCGCTGCCCCGTGCATCAGCACGGTGTCGCCCTGGTGCACGCCGGTCGCGGCCAGCGCGTGCCAGGCGGTGACCCCGGTGAGCATCAGCCCGCTGGCCGGGGCCCAGTCCAGCGAGGCCGGCTTGGGCACTACGGCGTCCGCCGGGACGACCAGGTCGGCGGCGTACGCGCCGGGTGCCCGGAACGCGATCACCTCGTCGCCCACCCGGACCGGTCCGGCCGGGCCCACCGCGTCCGGGCCGGCCGCGGTGACCACGCCGGACGCCTCGGCGCCCAGCCGCATCGGCAGCCGGGCCGGGTCGGCGCCCATCAGGCCGCTGTACTGCTTCCAGTCGACCGGGTTCACCCCGGCCGCGCGGACCTGGATCCGGGCCTGGCCCGGCCCTGGCTCACCGGCCGGCTGGTCCGCCACGGACAGCACCTCAGGACCGCCGAACGCGGCCGCGATCACGACAGCTGACATGACAGCGGCAACATCAGCCGCGGCGCTGCTGATTCCGCCAGGCCAGGATGGCCCGCCGGGACAGCCCGGACAGCACCGACTGCCAGCTCAGCACCGAGCCGACGGAGAGCAAAGACGCCGCCGACGCGACCGAGCCGACCGACAGCACCGAACCGGCCGAACCGACGGACAGGATCGAGCCCGCCGAGCCGACCGACAGGATCGAGCCCGCCGAGCCGATGGACAGGATGGAACCAGCCGACCCGATGCTCAGGATCGAGCCGCCCGGTCCAGACCGGTCTCGGATGCTACGCATGAATCGCATTCTCGCAGCACCGTGCTCGCAGTACTGGGCCGGCACCGGTGCGGCGCGCCCAGTTCAGCCTGGGCTCAGCCGGAACGCTGGGCCGCGGACTGCAGCGACTCGGGGTGCACGCGCCGGTAGTGCTCGGTCAGTACGGCGGACGCCTGGCCGGGCCGGTGCGCGATGGTGCGCTTGCAGATCTGGCAACGCAGAACCGGAAGCTGGGTGACAGTAACAGGAAAGCGGGGTGTGCTCATCAGTTCCCATCATGCCAGATCCGGGCCGTCGGCCCAGACAACGCCGCGCTTACTCACCCGCTGGGCTCACCGCCGGGCAGGCCCGCCGGGCAGCTGGCCAGATGGTCGTTGACCACCCCCACCGCCTGCAGGTAGCTGTACACGATGGTGGACCCGACGAAGGTGAACCCGCGCCGCTTGAGGTCCTTGCTGAGCTGGTCGGACAGCGGGGTCCGGGCGGCCAGGTCGGCGGTGGAGGCGGGCCGGTTGCGGACCGGGGTGCCGTCTACCCAGGACCACAGGTAGCTGGCGAACGACCCGTGCTGCTGCTGGGTGGCCAGGAACGCCTGGGCGTTGCGGACCGTGCCCGCCACCTTGAGCCGGTTCCGCACGATGCCCGGGTCGGCGAGCAGCCCGTCCAGCTTGGCCGCGCCGTAGCCGGCGATCCGCTCCGCGTCGAAGCCGTCCAGCGCGCGCCGGTAGTTGTCCCGCTTGTTCAGGATGGTGGCCCAGGACAGCCCGGCCTGGGCCCCTTCCAGCAGCAGCATCTCGAACAGGTAGCGGTCATCGCGGGACGGGATGCCCCACTCGGTGTCGTGGTAGGCCCGCATCGCGTCGGAGCTCTCGGCCCAGTCGCAGCGCCGCGGGCCAGCGGGCCGATTCAGCAGGTCACAGTTCAGCAGGTCAGCGGGCTGGCTCATGAGCCTGGACCCTACCCGGGGGTGCCGTCAGTGCTGACCGCTGCGCCGCTGACCGGGACGCCGAGCAGCTCGATGTACCGGTCCACCATCAGGTCCCGGCCCTTGAGGTCGGCCACCACCTCGGCCGGCAGCAGCTCGTCCTGGCCACCGCGCTGGCCCGCACCGCCGCGCGGCCCGAGCGGCACGACGATCCCGGGCGGTGGCGCTTCGTACTCGGCCAGCTCGCCCTGGCCGGTGATGAACGCCCGGATATTGCCCGCCACGATCGCGGCCTGCCGGCCGGCCGCGCCGGCCATCGGATGATCGGCGGCGGCCACGTCGCCCAGCGCGAACACCCGGCCCTGCCCGGTCACCTGCAGCGACGGCGCGACTTCGACCCGCCCGTCCGGCTGGCGGGCCCCGGCCAGGCTGCCCGCCAGGTAGTCGCTGACCGGCCGGACCCCATAGCAGCGGAACCAGATGTCCGCGGTCAGCTCCACGCCCGAGCCGGTGCGCACGGTGAACGTGCCCAGCTCACCCGGCCCCCCCGGCGGGCCGGCCGCCAGCTGGGTGCCGAGCAGGACATGCACACCAAGCTGGCTGAGCTGGCGGCGAATCTCAGCCTTGAGCTCGGGGCGGAACCGCGCGCCGAGGATGTCCCCGGCTGGGTCGATGAGCGTTACGTCCTTATCTGGCCAGGTCGCGGTGATCTCGCCGGCCAGCTCGACGCCGACGGGACCCGCGCCGAGCAGAAGTACCCGCCCGGCGGCGGCCAGCGCGGCGTGCGCGGCCAGCGTCTTGTCGTGCGCGGCGGCGGTGCTGTCCAGGTCGCTCTTGGCCGGGAACGGGTAGGCCGAGCCGGTGGCCAGCACGACGTAGTCGGCCTGGATGACCTCGCCGGACGCCAGCTCCACCCGGCCGCCGTCCACCTTGGCGGCCCGGTCCCTGATCACCCGGCCGGGGCTGAGCAGCCCGGCGTAGGGCAGGTAGATCCGGGGCAGCCAGGACGGCGCGACCAGCGCGCGGAGCGCGGCCACGTTGTGCACGAACGCCTCTTTGGGCTCGATGAGCAGCACATTGGCCACGTCGTCCAGGGACTTGGCCACGTTGACTCCGGCGTAGCCGCCACCGAGCACGGCGACGACCGGTCTGGCCTGGGCAGGCTCGCCCATCTGCGGCTCCTGTGTCAGCGGTGGCCGGCCAGCGGGCGCTGGGCCGGACAGAATTAATCTGTATCACCTGCCCAGCAGCACGGCACACGCGGAGGAATCGTGACGGTACTGGACAGCTTCGCGCTGACCGGCAAGAAGGCCCTGGTCACCGGCGGTAACCAGGGCCTGGGCAAAGCGTTCGCGGCCGCTCTGGCCGAGGCGGGCGCGGAGGTGGTCATCGTGGCCCGGGACACTATCCGGAACGCGGTCGCCGTGGCCGACCTGCGCGGCCAGGGCCTGGCCGTGTGGGCGATCGACGGCGACATCACCGCGGACGCCGCCGCGCTCACCGATCAGGCCGCCCGGGACCTGGGCGGGCTGGACATCCTGGTGAACAACGCCGGGGTGTGCATCCATAAGCCGTCCTGGGACGTCACCGACGACGAGTGGGCGGACGTGTTCGACCTGAACGTGCGCGCGCTGTGGCAGTGCAGCCGGGCGGGCGGCCGGCACATGGCCCGCTCGGGCGGTGGCTCCATCATCAACGTGGGCTCCATCTCGGCGCTGATCGTCAACCGGCCACAGTGGCAGCCCGCCTACAACGCGTCCAAGGCGGCCGTGCACCAGCTGACCAAGTCGCTGGCCGCGGAATGGGCCGGGCTGGGCATCCGGGTCAACGCGATCGCGCCCGGCTACGTGAAGACCGAAATGGCCCCGGTGGACCGGCCGGAGTTCCGGCGGCACTGGATCGAGGACACCCCGCAGCAGCGGTACGCGCTGCCCGCGGAGATCGCGCCCAGCGTGGTGTTCCTGGCCAGCCCGGCGTCGTCGTTCATGACCGGTTCCATCCTGGTCATCGACGGCGGCTACACGGTGTATTAGTTGCGCCTCCGGGGGCGCTGAGACCCACCGAGCTTCCCTCGTCGCTCGCTCGCTTCGCTCCCTCGCTCCTCAGTCCAGTCGGCGGCGCGCCCCCTTCGGCGCGGCGACTTCCCCTCCTCACTCGTTCCTCGCTCGTCGGTCCAGTCGGGGGGCGCATGGCTAGTACTCCGGTGTCCAGCGGGTGCGCTGGATGGCCGCATCGATCTGGTCCCCGGTGAGCTCGGGCGCCACCTTGTCCGCCACCGCGGCCCGGGCCACCGCCTGGGCCACCGCGGTCGCGGTATCCACCAGCTGGGACCGCTCCGGCAGCAGCATTCCCTGTACCTCGGCATGATGATCGGCCGCTCAGTGTGCGCGGCCATCTACCGGACGATGTCCTCGGTGAACGCCCCGGTCGCGGTGGACAGCCCGATGAGCGCAGTGGGCCGCGCCGCCGCGACCACCGCGGCGAAGCTGGCCGGTTCCCCGTCCGCGCCGGCCGGCACCCGGCCCGCGGGCTGCGCGAGGCGGCGCTGCGCCGGGCTGATGGCAGGCCAGCCCGACCGTGGGGGTGTAGATGATCGGCAGCATCTCCTCGACGTGATCGAGGATCAGCCGGTAGAACAGCGTCTCGTTGGTGTCCTGCAGCGCGCGCAGGTTGATATGCCGGGCCAGGTCGTCCCGCTGCTGCTGATACTCCTGATAGGAGCGGGCCACCTGCTGGTCCAGCGGCTCCACCGCACTGGGCAGCAGGCCGCGCAGGCCCAGTTCGGAGCGTTCCGCCTCGGTGAACGCGGTGCCCTGGTTGGTCAGCGGATCTGCCAGCAGGCGCATGCCCGAATCGCCGCTATTGGCCATGGCCGAAGCAACCCCCGTCGTGATGGCTAGCTGCCCCCGGACCGGGGCACACTGACCGTCGTGGCAGCACCCAGTATCCGCCCCGCCGGGCCGGAGGATGCGGAGGAGGTCGAGCGGCTGCGGGTGGCTGGCTGGCAGGCCGCCTACCGGGGCATCGTGCCCGACGACTACCTGAACCGGATGCGGGTGGACGGTGAGCGCCGTCGCCGGCGCATGGCCGAGCAGGCCACCGCGGCGCACCGGTCCGTTCTGGTGGAGAGCGTGGCCGTGCAGGCCGGCGCGATAGTCGGCTGGGTGTCGGGCGGCCGCTGCCGGGATGCCGACCGGCCCGGCCCCGGGCACGGCGAGGTCTACGCCATCTACGTGCTGCCGGAGTGGTGGGGCCGCGGCGCGGGCCTGCTGCTGATGGCGCACGCGGTCCGCGCGCTGGCCGAGGCGGGCCAGCCGGACATCACGCTGTGGGTGCTGGAAGCCAACCAGCAGGCCCGCCGGTTCTACGCGGCCGCCGGGTTCCGCCCGGACGGCGCCCGCCAGCTACTCGACCTCGGCGGCCCGGTGACCGAGGTGCGCTACCAGCTACTCACCGGATCGTGACCCGGAGCGGCTGCCCAGTTCCACCTGGCCCTCCGGTCCGACCTGCCCCGGGTGCTCGGTGAGTTCTTCTTGCTCGGCCAGCTGCGCCTCTTCCGGCGATTCTGCCTGCGGGACGGCGGTGGTCTGCCACAGCTCGCGTGTGACCACCTGTAGCGCGCCGGCCGCCGGGATGGCCAGCAGCGCCGCCACGAACGCGCCGAACGTGCCGCCGATCCAGTCGCCGATGGACGCGCCGATCAGGATGGACAGCAGCACCAGCAGCGGGTTGACCCGCACCGTCTTGCTCATCACGACCGGGTTCAGGATGTGGTTCTCGACCTGCGTGTAGATCAGGAACACGACCAGGGTGACGATCCCGGCGGTCAGCGAGTGAAACACGGCGAACAGCACGGTGGGGATGCCGGCCAGCGCGCCGCCGATCATGGGCAGGAAGTTGACCAGGGCCACCCACAGCGCCCACAGCAACGGGTAGGGGACACCGGTCACCAGCAGCGTGACGAATACGACCAGCCCGGCGATGATCGAGGTGAGGATGTTGCCCAGCATGTAGCCGGTCACCGAGCGGTTCACCTCATGCCCGATCCGGCCGTACCGCTCGGCCCGGGCTGGGGACATGTTGCCCAGCAGCCACTTCCGCATCTTCGGGCCCTCGAGCATCAGCAGCAGTGCCAGGATGAAGATGGTGAACAGCTCCAGCAGCAGGGACACGGCGCCCTTGCCCAGGGTCAGCGCCGGCTTGGTCAGCCCCTCGCCGAAACTGACCAGCTTGGGCACGTTTTTCTGCACCCAGGTCTGGATGTGGTAGCGCTGGGTCAGGTGCCCGATCCAGCCCCGGCCGTGCTGCGCCGCATCGACATAACCCGGCAGCTTCTCGGCCAGGCGGGTGATCGCGTTGGCCAGCGGGTAGCCGAAGGCCAGTGCCAGGCCGATGAAGACCAGCACGCCCCAGAGCGTGACCACCGCGACCGCCCAGCCGCGCCGCTTGATCTTCCACCGTTGCAGCGCGATGACCAGGGGGTTCAGGATGATCGCGATGAACGCCGCCACCAGGATAAGCAGGACGACGTCCTTGAGCCGGTACACGATCTTGCCGAGCAGGTAGGCCACGACCACCACGGCGACCGTGGCCAGGATCGCGCGCAGCGGGATGCCACGGACGTCGGCCGCGGCCCACAGCCGGGCACGCCGGGTGGTCGGCGGCGGTGCGTCGTTGCTCACCGGCCCATCATCGCAGCCCGCCGGGCATTGTGGGCGCGCCACCCATGGCGGCCTGACCGGAATGCCGGAAGACTTGACCCCGGAATCGCGGGCAGTAAACACCAAGACCTTTCGTATTGAACGCCGCTCCGTGGCACTCGCCCGGGGACAGGAGCTGACGTTGCCGGTAAACGAGCGGGCCGGCCAGCCGGCCGCCGAGTCTGACCTGGTGGATGTGGCCAAGCTGGTCACGGCCTACTTCGCGGAGCACCCGGATCCCGGGGTGCCGGAGCAGCGGGTGGCGTTCGGCACCTCCGGCCACCGCGGCTCGGCGCTGCGCTGCTCGTTCAACGACGACCACATCGCCGCCACCACCCAGGCCATCTGCGACTACCGGGCCGCAGCGGGCACGACCGGGCCGCTGTACCTGGGCCGGGATACGCACGCGCTGTCCGAGCCGGCCTTCGTCACCGCGCTGGAGGTGCTCGCGGCCAACGAGGTGACGGTGCTGGTGGACAGCCGGGACGGGTACACCCCGACGCCATCGCTGTCGCTGGCCATCCTGATGCACAACGCGGACGGCGGCCGGGCCCAGGCCCAGGGCCAGGCCGACGGGATCGTGATCACCCCGTCGCACAACCCGCCCGCGGACGGCGGGTTCAAGTACAACCCGCCGGACGGCGGCCCGGCCGGGTCGCAGATCACCTCGGACATCCAGGACCGGGCCAACGAGCTGCTGGCCGGCCGGCTGCGCGAGGTGCGGCGGCTGCCCTACGCGGCCGCGCGCCAGGCGCACACCGTGGGCCCGTTCGACTTCCTCGGCCAGTACGTGGACCAGCTGCCGACCGTGGTCGACCTGGACGCGATCCGGGACGCCGGGATCCGGATCGGCGCCGACCCGCTCGGCGGGGCCAGCGTGGCCTACTGGGGCGAGATCGCCGACCGGTACGGGCTGGACCTGACCGTGGTCAACCCCACGGTGGACGCCACGTTCCGGTTCATGACGCTGGACTGGGACGGCAAGATCCGGATGGACTGCTCGTCCCCGTCTGCGATGGCCTCGCTGATCGGCCGGGCCGCCGAGTTCGCCATCGCGACTGGCAACGACACCGACGCCGACCGGCACGGCATCGTCACGCCGGACGCCGGGCTGCTCGACCCGAACCACTACCTGGCGGTGGCCATCGACTACCTGTACCGGCACCGGGCGAACTGGCCGGCCGGCGCCGCGGTGGGCAAGACGATGGTCAGCTCGTCGATCATCGACCGGGTGGCGGCGGCGGCCGGCCGCGAGCTGACCGAGGTGCCGGTCGGGTTCAAGTGGTTCGTGCCCGGGCTGCTGGCCGGCTCGATCGCGTTCGGCGGCGAGGAGAGCGCCGGGGCGTCGTTCCTGCGCGCCGACGGCCGGATCTGGACCACCGACAAGGACGGCATCATCCTGGCCCTGCTCGCCTCGGAGATCGCCGCGGTCACCGGGCAGTCGCCGGGCGAGCGCTACCGCGAGCTGGCCGGCCAGCTCGGCGACCCGGCCTACGCGCGGATCGACGCGCCCGCCACCCGGGCGCAGAAGGCGCTGCTGGCCAAGCTCTCCCCAGAGCAGGTCGATGTGGCGGACCTGGCCGGGGAGCCGGTGCTGGCCCGGCTGACCCGCGCGCCGGGCAACGACGAGCCGCTCGGCGGCATCAAGGTGGTCACCGAATCGGGCTGGTTTGCCGCACGGCCCTCGGGCACAGAAGACGTCTACAAGCTCTATGCGGAGTCGTTCCAGGGCCCGGGCCAGCTGGCCCGGATCCAGGAAGAGGCGCAGCACATCCTGGATGGCGTGCTCAAGGAATCATCCGGAGGCTGACTCCGGCCGCTGACAAGGGGTGGAGATGACAGACAAGCGAGTTCTGGGCATCGTGCTGGCGGGCGGGGCGGGTAAGCGGCTGGCCCCGCTGACCGCGGACCGGGCCAAGCCGGCCGTGCCGTTCGGCGGCATGTACCGGCTGGTCGATTTCGCCCTGTCCAACCTGGCCAACGCGGGGATCTACCGGATCGCCGTGCTGACCCAGTACAAGAGCCACAGCCTGGACCGGCATATCAGCACCGCCTGGCGGATGAGCACGCTGCTGGGCAACTACGTGACCCCGGTGCCGGCCCAGCAGCGGCTCGGCCCGCACTGGTACACCGGCTCGGCGGACGCCATCTACCAGTCGCTGAACCTGATCTACGACGAGCGGCCGGACCTGGTCATCGTGTTCGGCGCCGACCACGTGTACCGGATGGACCCACGGCAGATGATCGACCAGCACGTCGAGCACGGCGCCGGGGTGACCGTGGCCGCCATCCCGGTGCCCCGCGCCGAGGCCAGCGCGTTCGGCATCATCCACGTGGGCGCGGACGGCCGCACCCTGGAGGAGTTCCTGGAGAAGCCGGCCGACCCGCCGCCGCTGCCCGGGCGGCCCGACGAGTGCTACGCCTCCATGGGCAACTACCTCTTCTCCACCGACGCGCTGATCGAGGCGCTGCGCAAGGACGCGGCCAGCCCGACCAGCCGGCACGACATGGGCGGCGACATCATCCCGATGCTGGTCGAGGAGGGCACCGCGCAGGTGTACGACTTCCAGACCAACCACGTGCCGGGCGCGACCGAACGGGACGCCGGCTACTGGCGCGACGTCGGCACGCTGGACTCCTACTTCGACAGCCACATGGACCTGTGCGCCGTGCACCCGGTGTTCAACCTGTACAACGACCGCTGGCCGATCCTCACCCACGTGTCCTCGCAGCCACCGGCCAAGTTCGTGCACGATTCCGGGGACCGGGTTGGCCACGCCATCGACAGCCTGGTCAGCAACGGTGTCATCGTGTCCGGCGGCCTGGTCCGCGAGTCCGTCCTCTCCCCCGGCGTCCGGGTGAACAGCTGGTCCCGGGTGGAGCGGTCGGTGATCCTGAACAACACGATCATCGGCCGGCACGCGGTGATCA
This sequence comes from uncultured Actinomycetes bacterium, assembly GCA_963758575.1. GTDB lineage: Bacteria > Actinomycetota > Actinomycetes > Streptosporangiales > Streptosporangiaceae > RYN-230. The sequence continues at coordinate 52,205 of CAVWWE010000033.1, read as the reverse complement.
GGAACGCGATCATCGACAAGAACGTGACCGTCCCCGAGGGAGCCGTCATCGGCGTGGACAAGGAGCAGGACCGGGCGCGCGGCTTCGCGGTGTCCGCGGGCGGGATCACCGTGGTCGGCAAGAGCCAGAAAGTCACCGGATGAAGGTGGCCCTGCTCACCCGGGAGTATCCGCCGGACGTCTATGGCGGGGCTGGCGTGCACGTCGCCTACCTGGCCCGGGAACTGGCCACCCGGGTCGAGCTGACCGTGCACTGCGAGGGCGGCGAGCGTCCCGGCGCGGTGGCCCACCAGCCGTGGGACCAGCTGGCCGGGGCCAACCAGGCGCTGCGCACCATGTCGGTGGACCTGGCCATGACCGCCACCGTCTCCGGAGCCGACCTGGTGCACTCGCACACCTGGTATGCGAACCTCGGCGGGCACCTGGCCGCGCTGCTGTACGGCGTGCCGCACGTGGTGACCGTGCACTCGCTGGAGCCACTGCGGCCGTGGAAGGCGGAGCAGCTGGGTGGCGGGTACGCGCTGTCCAGCTGGTGCGAGAAGGTGGCGGTGGAGTCGGCCGACGCGATCATCGCGGTGTCCAGCGGGATGCGGGCCGACGTGCTGGCCGCCTACCCGGCGGTCACCCCGGAGCGGGTGGTTGTCATCCGCAACGGCATCGACAGCGCCGAGTACGCCCCGGATCCCGGCACCGCCGTGCTGGACCGCTATGGGGTCGACCCGGCCCGCCCGGCGGTCATCTTCGTCGGCCGGATCACCCGGCAGAAGGGCGTGCCGGTGCTGCTCCGGGCCGCGGCCAGCCTGGCCGCGGAGGCGCAGCTGGTGCTGTGCGCCGGGCAGCCGGACACCGCCGAGCTGGCCACCGAGGTCACCGACCTGGTGGCCGGCCTGCAGGCGTCCCGGGCCGGGGTGATCTGGATCCCGGAGATGCTGCCCAAGCGCGAGGTCATCCAGCTGCTGTCGCACGCCACCGTGTTCGCCTGCCCGTCGCTGTATGAGCCGCTGGGCATCGTCAACCTGGAGGCCATGGCCTGCGGCACGGCGGTGGTCGGCAGCCAGGTGGGCGGCATCCCCGAAGTGGTGGTGGACGGCGAGACCGGCCTGCTGGTGCCGCCGGACGACCCGGCCGCGCTGGCCGCCGCGCTGAACGCGCTGATCCTCGACCCGGCGCGGGCCGCCGCCATGGGCGCCGCCGGCCGCAAGCGCGCCGCGACCGAGTTCGGCTGGGACGCCATCGCCGCCCAGACCGTGCAGCTCTACGCGGACCTCCTGTCGCGAACCGAGGCGGCCGTCCAGGCTCAATGAAGTGAACGCCCAGGCTCCTGGGGTGGTGCGCCGGGGTTGTCCTGGCCTTCCGGGGCCGCCGTGACGGCCCCGGCCGCAGGATCTGCGGCCTGCTCTGGTCCGGCGGCGTCGCCCCGGTCGGCCAGCAGGTCAAGGAACGGGCCGACCCGGTGCCCATGCTGGGCGCCGTGCCGGAACAGCTGATCGGGGTTCACCGTGTACAGCGTCCGCCGTCCAGCTCTGGTCCGGGTGAGGTAGCCGGTTGCCTCCAGGTCGGCCACGATCGCCTGAACCGTCCGCTCGGTAAGACCGACGACCGCACTGATGTCCCGGATCCGGGCCCCGGGGTTACGGGCGATCTCCACCAGCACATGGCCGTGCCCAGTCAGCAGCGTCCAGCTGCTGCCATCTTGATCAGCCTCACTCATACCTGGAGCATATCTCTCATGAGACAACTCTCACACGAATATTTTCATGAGAAAAGATACATGGGATTTTTCTCGCGCTTCTATTGACAGGTCCGTGCCGGGTCGCCGATGCTGATGCCACCGCTGAACGCTCGCACCCGATGGCGGAGGTGGATGGCGATGCTCGCGCCCCACGAGAGAACCTCTCCTACCCCGGGCCTGGAGATCCGGCAGGTGGTGATCACGCTGCCCCAGGAGATCGACATGACCAACGTCGGCCAGGTCCACGACACCCTGGTCTGTGCGCTGGACGACGGGACGGCCGTGCTGATCGCCGATGCAGCCCGGACAATGTTCTGCGACTCAGCCACCATCACCATGCTGTTGCGCACCCATGACCGTGCCGCCGCCACTGGGGCGGAGCTACGGATAGCAGCCAGTCCCCCGATCCGGCGGGTACTGGAACTCACGGGCGCCGACCGTATGCTGCACGTCTACCCGAGCGTGGCTAACGCCCTTGGTGCACCGCCACACCCAAATGGCCAGGCCAGCGCCGACCCGGCCATCCAGTAGCGTCAGGACCTGACCGCCGGGTCCACGCTGCCACTGGCGATGGTGGCCACGACGCGCTGGGTGGTCTCGCTGCCGGTGAGCGCGGCCACCATGCTGTCCCGGCAGACCTCGTAGGAGTAGGTCACACCTTCGCCGTTGGCGTGCATCTGGGCCCAGCCCCGGATGGCCTGGATCTCGGCACGGTCGTTCCCCTCCTGCCCCTCGGTGGCGCTTTCCGGGCTGGACATCTCCGACTGCTGCATGTTCGGCGGTGTCGTCCCGGCTGGCCAGATCCGGACCAGGTACTTGGTGACCAGCGGCGCACTCACCGGGTCACCCCACGGGCTGGGCTGAGCCGCACGGCTGGCACGCGCCGGCCGCCGTGCGCCACCGGGACAGGGGACATGGGGCCAACGGTACCGTCTGGGCCCGGCCGGCTCTACCTTGCCCGTAACCGCCGCATGTCCGGGCAATTCAGCTGCCGTAACCGCACCAATCTTTCAGCCACGCGGTCCCGGGCTCAGGCGGAGAGGGATTCGCGGCCGTGCGGGGCGGTCCAGTCGAGGATGGGGCCGGCCGGGACGATGCGCAGCGGGTTCAGCTGCGGGTGGGTCCGGTAGTAGTGGTTCTTGATGTGCCAGAAGTTAGTGGTGCTGCCGAACGCCGGGATCGAGTACAGGTCGCGGGCGTACGGCCACAGGTTCGGGTAGTCGGCCAGGCGGCGCAGGTTGGCCTTGAAGTGGGTGGCGTAGACCGCGTCGAACCGGGCCAGGGTGACCCACAGCCGCACGTCGGCCTCGGTCACCGTGCCGCCGAACAGGTACCGCCGGGTGGCCAGCCGCGCGTCCAGGTCGTCCAGGGTGGCGAACAGGTCGGCCACCGCCGCCTGGTACGCCTCCTGGGTGGTGGCGAACCCGCACCGGTACACGCCGTTGTTGACGGTGGCGTAGACCCGCTCGTTGAGCGCGTCGATCTCCGCGCGCAGCGCCGCCGGGTACAGGTCGATCCCCGGGGTGGCCCAGGCACCGAACTGGGTGTCCAGGTCGATGGTGATGTCCGGGAAGTTGTTGGATACGATCCGGCCGGTCTCCTTGTCCCACAGCACCGGCACCGAGATGTGCCCGTCGTAACCGGGCTCGGTCGCCTCATACGCGTCGCGGATCAGGGTGAAGCCGTTGATGGGGTCGGGCGTGTATCCCGGGCCGTCGCGGAACGCCCAGCCGCGCCCGTCCCGGATCGGGTCCACCACCGACAGCGAGATCACCTCGTCCAGGCCGAGCAGGCCCCGGACGATCGCCGACCGGTGCGCCCACGGGCAGGCCAGCGAGATGTACAGGTGGTAGCGGCCGGGCTGGGCCGGGTAGCCGCTGGACCCGTCCGCGGTGATCCGGCCCTGGAACGGGTAGCGCGGCCGGACGAACGCACCGTCCGGACGCGGCGGGGCTTTCAGCCCGTAATCGCCGAACTTCTCGAAATCGACCGGGCTGGCCACTGCGGCGGTGCTTGTCATACCGCCGAGGCTACTTGGCGAAGAAGTGCAGGCCCAGCCAGGCCCAGGCGACCAGCATGCCGACCCGGCCAGTGCGGGTCCGCATGATCCGGCTGAGCACCACCCCGGCCGGCGGCACCGGCGCCCCCGGCCCGTGCAGCGGTCTGTGCAGCGGCCTCACCAGGGACGTCACCGGTCACATGGATACGCTAACCGCCCCCGGCCGCCGAGGAAGACCGGCTGATCATGCCGCCCGGGCTGGTGGGTCCCGGGGGTCGAACTGATCGGCCCGGGACCCGTTTGGAGGCTACCTCCGCAAGCCGCCCGCAGGAAGAGGCGGCTGGACGCCACCCGGTCCCGTTCGGCCGCCCCCCACCCCCCTCCGGCCGAACGGGACCGCGCGGCCCCCGTAATACCTGCGGCAGGCGCGCCGGACGCCAGCCCCCCACCCGGAGCGGACCCGCACGCTGCCGCAGGCCTGGGGAACTGCCAGTCTCACCGGCCGGGGCCGGCACGCTGGCCCCGGACGGGCCGCTGGTGCAGGCCGAGCTGGCCAGCACCGATCTGGTGGAGTTCGCCGCGTTCAGCCCCGACGGCCGGCTGCTGGTCACCTGTGGGGACGACGGGACGATCCGGCTGTGGTCGGTCACCAGCCCCGGCGCGCCCAGGCAGATCGCCAAGGTGCGCGACTCCGGCAGGTACGTGTTCTCGGTGGCGTTCAGCCCGGATGGCCGCACCCTGGCCGCGGCCAGCGCCGACGACGTGGCCCGGCTGTGGGACATTAGCGACCCGGCCCACCCCACACGGCTCGGCCGGCCGCTCACCGGCCCGGGCGGGTACGTGTACTCGGTGCAGTTCAGCCCGGACGGCCGCACCCTGGCCGCCGGGGTGACCGACGGCTCGGTGTGGCTGTGGCGGCTGGCCGCCCAGGCCCGGCCTGGTCTGCTGGCCACCCTGACCGGGCCGGCCGACCAGGTGTACTCGGTGGCCTTCTCCCCCGGCGGCGAATCTCTGGCCGCGGCCAGCGCGGACGGCACGATCCGGCTCTGGGACACGGCCGCGCCCGCCGCCGCCCGCGCCGTCTGCGGCACGGCCGGCCAATTGCTGACCCGGGCGGAATGGGCCGCCTACCTGCCCGGCCGGGCCTACCAGCCGCCCTGCCCAGCCGGCTGAGGCGACACCCATTCATCGCCCCATCCCACCCAAAACTACCTATGCAGGCGAAGCGGGGATTGTGGCTGCTAGCCCGAACCGTTGCGGCTGGCGCCGGCCGCGCCGCGGAGCAGCTGGCGGGCGCGCAGCGCGACCTCCAGGTCAAAGCGCGCGGCCGGCTCGGCCAGCGCGGCGCCGAACAGCTCGTGGATCTGGCGCAGCCGGTAGCGGACCGTCTGCGGGTGCACATGCAGCTGGGTGGCGGCGAGCCGGGCGTTGCCCGCGTTCTGCAGCCAGGCCAGCAACGTCTCGGCGATGATGTCCTGCTGGCTGGGCCGGAGCCGGGCGAGCGGGGCGAGCCAGACCGAGCTGAGCACCCGGGCCAGCTCCTCATCGCACAGCAGCACCAGCGAGGTCAGGTGCTCCTCGCAGTGGATCAGGCCACGGCCGGCCCGGATCGCGCCGCGGCGGCCCAGCGCCAGCACCTGCCGCGCCCAGCGCAGCGAGCAGCCGGCCCGGCTCGAGCGGCACCGCCGGGCCGAACGCCCCGGTCCAGCCGCGCAGGCCGCGCTCGATCATGTCCGCCCGGCCCGGGCCGTCCGGGTCCGGCACCAGCAGGCACGGGTCCTGCCGGGTCATGTCCACCAGCACGTCCGGGGGCAGCGCGGGCAGCGGCCCGAAGTGGTCCTGGCTGCGGTCCTCCAGCGCGACCACGGCCACCTTGCGGGGCACCGGCCAGCCCGCCGCGCGGGCCAGGTCGGTGATCGCGTCGCGGGACACCGGCGGCTCGGTGACGATCAGGTCAAGCAGTCGCCGCCGCCTGCGCTCCAGCTCGCCGGCCACCTCGGCACTGGCCCGGGTGAACCCCTCGGCGCAGGCGGCGGCCAGCTCGTCGATGTACAGGAACAGCGCCTCGCCGACCGGGCCGATGACGCCGACGCTGAGGCTGCCCTGCACCGCCTGCTCGCACAGCGTGCGCCAGGTGACCCGGGCGCCCAGCCGCAGCGCCGCCTGCAGTGGCTCCAGGCTGCGGCCCTCGGCCGCCTCAATCCGCCCGATCCCGGTGAACAGCTCCGCGGTGGTCTCCGTGGAGGTGGCCGGATCGGCGATGCGCTGCACGAACTGGTGCACCGCCTGGTGCACCGCCCGCCGCACCACGGAGGTGTAGTGGTCGTCGTGCGGCCGGGCGTACTCGGGCACCTCGCGCTGGATCGCGCCGATCACTTCCTCGGTCGCCCGGTCCAGTTCGGGCCGCAGTACCTCGGCCACCTCGCGCGGCACGGCCGGCCAGACGCCGTCACCGTTCGCCGTGGCCTCAGTCACTGGCCGCATGCCGACTCACCCACCCTGTCCAGGCGGCGCCAGCACGGGAGGGACCGCAGCGTCGCCCGCTGCCCAGAACCTACACGAGACAGCCCGGCCGGTCATTACCCGTGAGTAGATTTGTTGTCCGCGCCGGACAAAGGGGCCGCCGAGCAGGCTGAACCGGATGAGCAGACCGCGCGGCCGGGCCGATGTCTAATTTGAGCACCGGAGCTTCGGGGGTACCGGATTCCAGGCCCACCGAGCATGGGAGGCAAGGATGCCTTTCCGCACGCTAACCCGGCGAATCGCATTGCTCAGCACCGCCGTCAGCGCGGCCGTACTGACCGCGGTCTGGCCCGCAGCCAGCGCATCGGCCGCCACGTTACCGGTCAACTATGACTTCCTGGCGGGCGCGCCGGTCACGTTCAATTCCCCGGCCACGCCGCCGCCCGGGGCCAACAACTTCTCCTGCCAGCCCAGCGCGGCACACCCCTACCCGGTGATCCTGGTGCACGGGACGCTGGCCAACATGAATGACAACTGGCAGGCGGCCGCGCCCATCCTGGCCAAGCACGGGTACTGCGTTTTCGCGTTCAACTACGGCGGCAGTTCGGCCACCTCCGACCTGCAGGGCACCGGTGACATCGCGGCTTCCGCGGCCCAGCTGGCCACGTTCGTGAACACCGTGCTGGCCGCGACCGGGGCAGCGAAAGTGGATCTCGTCGGCCATTCCCAGGGCGGGATGATGCCGCGCTACTACATCAATTTCCTTGGCGGGGCGGCCAGGGTGGCCACGTTCGTCGCGCTGGCCCCGTCCAACTACGGGACCACCCTGGATGGGCTGACCGTGCTCGGCACCGACATCGGCCTCATCGAGCCGGTAAACAGCGCGCTCGCCACCACCTGCACCGCCTGCGTGCAGCAGGAGGAAGGCTCGGCGTTCCTGGCCAAGCTGAACGCCACGCCCACCGTGGCCGGGGTGAACTACACGGTCATCGAGACCAGGGACGACGAGGTGGTCACCCCGTACACCAACGCGTTCCTGCCCGCCGCGCCGAACGTCAGCAACATCACGCTGCAGAACCAGTGCCCGCTGGATGCCAGCGATCACCTGGAAATCGCCAGCGACCCGGTGGCCATGGCCGACATGCTGAACGCCCTCGACCCGGCGCAGCCGGTCAAGGTGCCGTGCCTGGTCGTGCTGCCGCTGACCGGGCCGATCGGCCCGGTCCCGGCGTTCTGACCAGGCGGCCGACCGTGGCCCGGAGCTGGACGAACGCCGCCAGCTCCCGGGTGCTGATCTGGTCGCGCGGGGCGGGCAGCGAGACCGGCAGATCGGCCCGGATCCGGCCCGGGCTCTGGGTGAGCACCACCACCCGGTCGCCCACGTACACGCTCTCGTCGACGTCGTGGGTGACCAGCAGGATGGTGATGTCCCGCTGCTGGCGCACGGCCAGCACCAGGTCTTCCAGGTCCTCCCGGGTCTGCGCGTCGACTGAGCCGAACGGCTCATCCATCAGTAGCAGCCGCGGGTCGCAGGCCAGCGCCCGGGCGATGGCCACCCGCTGCTGCATCCCGCCGGACAGTTGCCATGGGTACCGGTCCCCGGTGTCCGGCAGCCCGACGGTGGCCAGCGCCGCGCTGGCCGCGTCCCGCCGCGCGGGCCGGCTCTGCCCGGTGCGGCGCAGCGGCAGCGCGACGTTATCCCGCACACTCAGCCAGGGCAGCAGGGACCGGCTGTAGTCCTGGAACACCACGGCCAGCCCGTCCGGCACCCGGTCCACCCGGGCGCCGTCCAGCCGGACCGTCCCGGCGGCCGGGGTGAGCAGGCCCGCGGCACAGCGCAGTAGGGTCGACTTGCCGCAGCCGGACGGGCCGACGATGCTGACCAGCTCACCATCGGCCACCCGGAGGGATACCTGGTCCAGGGCCGGGTGCGCGCGGTCCGGCGGCCCGTAGGAATGGCTCAGGTCGGTGATCTCGAGCATCCCGGTCAGCTCCCGTGCTGCCGCTGGCCGCGGTGCCAGGCCAGCACCCGGTGCTGCACGGCCAGTTCCAGCCCGTTCAGCAGGTTGCCGACGATGGCGATCAGTACCAGCGTGGCCCACAGCCAGGTCATGTTGAACGAGCTCTCCGCGTTGTTCATCTCGTAGCCGATGCCGCTGCTGCTGCCGGCCAGCTCGGCGAACACCATCAGGATCAGGGCCAGCGCGATGCTCAGCCGCAGCCCGGCGAAGAACTTCGGCAGCGCCGCCGGAATGATCAGCGTGGTCAGCCGCGGCCAGCCGGGCAGCCGGAAGGCGCGGGCTGTCTCCACCTGGACCGGGTCCAGCTGCCGCGCGCCGTCCGCGGTGTTCAGCAGGATGGGCCAGACGGTGCCGAACGCGATCGTCGCCACCTCCATCTGGGTGCCGATCCGGAACAGCGCGATGAACACCGGCACCAGGGTGACCGCGGGCAGCGCCCGGGCGAACTGGAGCAGCGGGTCCAGGTAGCCGGCCGCGGCCGCGGACCGGCCGAGCGCGATGCCCAGCGCGCCGCCGGCCACGATGGCGATGGCCAGCCCGGCCAGCACCCGGCCCAGGCTGGGCAGGATGTTGCCGGTCGCGTCCGGGGTGAGGAACAGGTGGCGGGCCGGCCCAGAGAACCAGAGCTGGTGCATGGTGGCCAGGATGGTGGACGGCGGCGGGAAGAACGGGCTGGCCTGCAGCCGGGCCCACAGCTCCCAGACGGCCACCGCGGCCAGCAGCACGGCCCACCGGTACCACCACCGCCACCCTGTCACCCGCATCAGGCCGCCTCGGCCTGGTACTGCCCGGCCCAGGGCAGCAGCCGGTGCTGCGCGCCGAGCAGCACGCCATTGAGCAGCAGGCCGAGCAGCCCGGCCCAGATGGCGGCGGCCAGCACCAGCGCGGTGTTGCCGGCCCGGTATTCGCCTCGGCGATGAACGCGCCGATCCCGGCGCCGCTGATCCGGCCGGTCAGGTAGCCGGTGCTGATGGACAGGATGAGCGCAATCGATGAGGACAGCCGGATCCCGGTGGCGATGAACGGCGCGGCGCCGGGCAGCGCCAGGAACCGGATCTGGGCCAGCCCGCCGAAGCCGAACGCGCGCAGCGTCTCCCGGGCCACCGGATCGGTGTCGTCCAGCCCGTAGATCGTGTTGTACAGCACCGGCCAGACCGCCGCGTAGACGATCAGCGTGACGTTCATCCGCAGCCCGGGGCCGATCAGCAGGCCGGCCAGCAGGATCAGCGCGACCGAGGGAATCGGCCGGAGGAACTCCACGATGGCCAGCGTGGCGCTGCGCACCCCGGGCAGGCTGCCCAGCAGCACGCCGCCCGGCACGGCCAGCGCCACCGCGATGGCCATCCCGATTGCCCAGGCCGCCAGGGTGGCGGCCACGTCGCCGAGGAACCCCGGGTTGGCGGCCAGCCCGGCGGTACGGGCCAGCACCGTCGAGGCCAGCGGCAGCACCGACTGACTGATCACCCCGGTGCGGCCGAGTACCTCAGCCAGCAGCAGGAACGCGGCGATCCCGGCCAGCCCGCGGCCGGCCGCCACGACCCAGTGCTGCCGAAACCGGTGGCGCCGGAACAACTTCCTCAATGGAACAGCATCGGCTGCACGGTGAACTGGCTCTTCAGCACCCCGCCGGTGTGCATCAGGTCGGCGACCCGCTGCAGTTGCGCCGCGGACAGCGTGGCCGGGAAGGAGTTCAGCACGATGTGCTGGGCCGCCGCCGCGGTGACCTTGGTGTAGGTCGGCAGCACCTGGCGCACCGCGGCCGGGTTGGCGTCGGCGTACGCCTGTGCCTTGTCCATCGCGCGCTGGAAGGCCTGGGCGGTGCGCGGGTTCTGCTGGACCCAGGCCGCGGTGGTGAAGTAGCCGGACAGCGGCAGGCTGGCCAGCGACCCGGAGCACTGGGACAGCACCAGCTTGGCCCCGAGCGCCTGCTCCGCGCCGGTCAGGAACGGCTCCACCACGCTGATCGCGCTGACCCGGCCGGCCTGCAGTGCGGCCGCCATGTCCGGGAACGGGATGACCACGTACTTCACCGAGGCCGGGCTGACCCCGTCCGCCTTGAGCGCGGCGTTGGCGGTGAGCGTCTGGATGTTGTTGGTCAGGTTGACCGCGATCGTCTTCCCGGCCAGCTTGGCCGGCGAGGTGATGCCGGAACTGGGCAGCGCCAGCACCCCGAAGCTGCCCGGCTTGCACTCCGTGCCGGCGACCAGGATCTTCAGGCTGAACGTGCCGCTGGCCTGGCCTTCCATATAGGACACGTAATTGCCGCCGCCGACGATGTCCACGCTGCCGTGCAGCAGGTCAGGAAGGGCCAGCGTGCTCTGCGTGATGATCTTCGGGGTAACGGTCAGGCCGGCCTGCCGGAAATAGCCCTTCTTGATCGCCAGGAACAGCGGCGCGTCGTCCACGATCGGTAAGGCGGCCACCGTGAGGTGCGTCTTTTCCAGCCCGCCGGCGGACGGCTTAGCCCCGCCGGAGCTGCCACAAGCCGCGGTGACCAGCGCTGCCGCTAAGCTGACGGCCGAGATCCAGATCCATTTCTGACGCATTGGCGACGCCTCCGGTGGGCCGACGGGCGGGTAATAGGGAACTCACCCTAACAAATGGCCGGCGAACCAATCCCGGGCCAGCCCGGCCGCCCGTTCCAGCGTGCCCGGCTCGGCGAACAGGTGGCCCGCGCCCGGCACCACCGCGAGCTGGTTCTCGGCGCGCAGTTGGGCCTGCGCGGCCACGTTGAGCGCGAGCACCTGATCGTCAAGCCCACCGACGATCAGCAAGGTGGCGGCCCGGACCGCGCCGAGCTGCGGGCCGGCCAGATCCGGCCGACCGCCGCGGCACACGATGGCGGCGACGCCGCTGCCGGGCTCGGCCGCGGCCCGCAGCGCTGCGGCCGCCCCAGTGCTCGCCCCGAAGTAGCCGACACCGAGCTGAGCCAGCCCGGGCTGCGCCCGCAGCCAGCCGGTGGCGGCGGCCAGCCGCCCAGCCAGCAGGCCGATGTCGAACACGTTGGACCGGTCCGCCGCCTCGTCCGGGGTGAGCAGGTCGAACAGCAGGGTGCCGAGCCGCACCTCGTGCAGCGTGCCGGCCACGAACACGTTGCGCGGGCTGCCCCGGCCGCTGCCGCTGCCGTGCGCGAACAGCACGATGCCGGTTGCGTCCGGCGGCACGGTCAGCCGGCCAGCCAGGGTGACCGGGCCGGCGGGCACCAGCACCTCATGGCCGGTGCCGCCGTCCGCGGCCGCCCGGAGCAGCCGGACCACCTCGGCGTCGGTGGTCTGCGAGAAGTCCCGGTACCACTGGCCGATGGCGTAGAACGGCTCCGGCGACTCCAGGCAGACCACCCGGTCCGCCACCTGGCTCAGCGCGGCCACGGTGCCACGCGGCGCGACCGGAACGGCCAGGATCACCTGGGCCGCCCCGTGCGCCCGGGCGACCTGGCAGGCGGCCCGGGCCGTGGACCCGGTGGCGATGCCGTCGTCCACCACGATCGCGGTCCGGCCGGCCACCGCCGCCCGGGGCCGGTCCAGCCGGTACCGCTCGGCCCGGCGGCGCAGCTCAGCCCGCTCCCGCTGCTCCACCTCGGCGAACACCCGCTCGCTGACCTGCTCGGCCTGGACCACCTCGATGTTGATCAGCCGGATGCCGTCCTCACCGATGGCCCCCATGGCCAGCTCGGGCTGGGCGGGCAGGCCGATCTTGCGGACCAGGATCACGTCGAGCGGGACGCCCAGCGCCTGCGCGATCTCGTAGCCGACCGGGATGCCACCCCGGGGCAGGCCGAGCACGATCGCATCGGCGTCGCGCACGCCCGTCAGCACACCGGCCAGCCGCCGCCCCGCATCGGCCCGGTTGAGGAACGGCATGATCCTCCAACCCCTCCGGTTGGTCCCAGTCTGCGCGCTGGCCAGGCCAGGCACCAGGCCCGAAGGTCCATGGCGGAGTCAGCTGAGCTGGGCGCGGAGGAACGCCCGGGTACGCTCGCCGTCCTTGCCCCGGGCGTATTCCCCCGCCACGAAGTCGGTGACCCCGGCTTCGGCCAGCGTGTCCAGCTGCGCCCGTACCGCCGCCTCGTCACCGACCAGGGCGACGTCGGCCGGGCCGGCCGCGCCCTCCCGGTCCAGCATGGCCCGGTAGGACGGCAGGTCGCCGTACATGGCGAAGACCCGGGCCGCCGCGGCCCGGGCGGCGTCCGGGTCGCTGGTCACGCAGACCGGCAGGATGCACACGATCCGGGGGCTGGGCCGGCCGCCGCCGCGGCGGCGGTGATGGCCGGGACGATGTGGTCGCGAACCGTGGCCGGCCCGGTCATCCACAGCACGGTGCCATCGGCCAGTTCGCCGGCCACCCGGAGCATGGCCGGGCCGAGCGCGGCCAGCAGCAGCGGCACCGGGCCTGGGGCCGGGGTGCTCAGCGTGACGTGCGCGCTGAGCTGCTGCCCGGTGAACGAGACCGGCTCGCGGTGCAGCAGCGGGCGGAGGATGGACAGGTACTCCCGGGTGTGCTGCACCGGCTTGTCGAACCGGTAGCCGAACATGTCCTCGATAACGATCTTGTGTGACGGGCCCACGCCCAGGGTGAGCCGGCCGCCGGTGGCCGCGGCCACGGTCAGCGCCTGCTGGGCCAGGGCCGCCGGGTGCCGCGGGTAGGTGGGCACCACCGCGGTGCCCATCTCGATCCCGGGCACCGTGGCGCCCGCCACGGCCAGCGTGGTCAGCGCGTCCAGGCCGAAGATGTTGTTCATCCAGGCGGACGGGAAGCCCTCGTCCGCGGCCCGCGCCAGTTCGCCGCGCACCCGGGCCACGGCGTCCGGGCCTGTCGAGTCGCGCAGTGACACACCGATCCGCATGTGGTGACCTCCAGGTCCGTCGGGGAGCGCTGCTGCCCGTTACTCTCCCAGTTCCGCGTAGGCCACCGCGACCTCCGCGGCCAGCCCGGCGTTGTCCTCGATCAGCCGCCGGTTCACCTCGGCGCTGCGCCCTTCACTCAGCTCGTGCACCAGGGCCAGCACGGCCGGGGTCACCGCCTGGCCGCGTACCCCCTGCTGTTCCACCCGGGCGACGGCCTCGGCCAGGATCGGCTCGATATCCAGCGACGGCTGCGGAGGGCGGGCCAGCAGCAGGCCGGCCGGGGCGTTCAACAGGAAATGCGCCGCAGTGATCTGGGCCACTTCGGTGACCGCGGTCACCGTCGCGGACACGGGCGGGCCGCCCGCGGCGCTGTAGAACATGGGCAGCGTGCCGGTGCGCCAGCCGAGCACCGGTACGCCGAGGCTTTCCAGCAGTTCCGAGGTGGCTGGGACATCCAGGATCGACTTGACCCCGGACGACACCACCAGCGCCGGGGTGCGCGCGAGCTGGGCCAGGTCGGCGGACACGTCCAGGGTGGCGGCGAAGCCGCGGTGCACCCCGCCGGTGCCACCGGTGGCCATGAACCGGATCCCGGCCAGCCGGCACACGGCCAGCGTGCCGCCGACCGTGGTCGCGCCGAGCGCGCCCTGCACCAGGGCAGGTGCCAGGTCACGGGCGCCGCACTTGCGGGCGGCGTCGCCCGCCCCGGCGAACCGGCCCAGCTCGGTCGGGGTCAGCCCGGCCCGGAGCACGCCGTCCAGCACGCCGACGGTGGCCGGCACCGCGCCCGCCGCCCGGACCCGCTGCTCGCTGGCCAGCGCCACCTCGACGCCCTGCCCGCCCGGAAAGCCGTGCGAGACCAGCGTCGTCTCCAGCGCGACCACCGGCCCGGCCGCCAGCGCGCCGGCCACCTCGTCGGTGAGCCGCGGTTGCACTCCGCCCGTCACGGCATCGCTCCCATCTTGGCTACCGCCCGGGCCGCCGCGTCCAGGCCCAGGCTGACCCCGCCGACCAGGTAGCCCGCGGCGAACGCGTCGCCCGCTCCGGTCGGGTCCACCGCGCGGACCGGCCGGGCCGGGTGCACCCGGCCGCCGGCCCGCACGCCATCCGCGCCCAGCTTCACCACCAGCGCCGGGCCGGGCAGCTCGCCGACCAGCGCCACCTCGTCCGCGGTGCCGAACACCACCTCGGGCCGCAGCCGGCCGAGCAGGCCGCGGAACCGCTCCGCGCCGTACTCGCGGAGCAGCGCGGTGGAGGACAGGTCCACGCTGAGCCGCGGCACCTCGGCCGCCGCGGCCAGCGCGGCCCCACTGACCGGGTCGCTGGCCAGGCTGTAGGCCGGCAGATGCAGCCAGCCGCAGCCGGCCAGCCAGCCCGGGTCGAGGGTATCCGCGGACAGCCGCGGCCCCACCCCGCGGTCGGTCAGCATGGACCGGCTGGTGCCGCGTTCGGACAGCGACACCACCACGCCGGTCGGGCCGTCCAGCACCGGGCCGGCCAGGTCGACCCCGCGCCCGGCCAGCTCCGCGGCCACCAGGCCGGCCGCCAGGTCGGTGCCGCGGGCCGCGATCAGCCGGGCCTGGCCGCCGAGCGCGCTGATCCAGGCAGCCACGTTGGCCGCCTGGCCGCCCACCCCGACCTGAGTGCGCGCCGGGGTGTCGGTGTCGGGCGCGACTGGCCCGCCGAGCCGGACGACGACGTCCAGATGCGCGTCGCCCAGGACGCAGATCCTCCGCACCCAGTTCTCCCCCCGCCCACGGGCAACCGATCATCTCACCGGCCGGCGGCCGGGACTACGCTGAGCCCGGTACCAGCCACCCGGCGGCACCCTTGCTACGGGAGGAACCATGCCCTTGTTCGGCAGCAGTTCGAACGACACACAGACCTGGGAGCCGGAGGCCGCGGACAGCAGGCTGGCGCACACCGCGGGCGCGGAAAAGGGCGGGGTGTTCACCTCCGACCTGTCGGTATCCGAATACGCGCTGCTCGGCGAAGCCGGCTTCGAGCCGCTCGGCTTCGTGGTCGGCTCGTCCATCTACCATGTCGGCCTGCAGATCGGCCGCTGGTCGCAGAACGCCGAGCTGCAGACGCTGACCCAGGCCATGTACAACGCCCGTGAGCTGGCCATGACCCGGATGCGGGCGGAAGCGGACCACCTCGGCGCGGACGGCATCGTCGGCGTCTCGCTGCGGCTGCAGATGTACGCCTGGGGCCAGGAGGTGCTGGAGTT
This sequence comes from uncultured Actinomycetes bacterium, assembly GCA_963758575.1. Classification (GTDB taxonomy): domain Bacteria; phylum Actinomycetota; class Actinomycetes; order Streptosporangiales; family Streptosporangiaceae; genus RYN-230. Next base: position 36,917 of record CAVWWE010000033.1, on the reverse strand, counting down.
CGTGGCCACTGGCACCGCGGTCCGCGCGCTGGCCGGGACCGGCGCGCACCGCGCCCCGGACGGCCGGGCGTTCACCTCCGATCTGTCCGGCCAGGACTTCTTCCGGCTGCTCGCGTCGGGCGCGGTGCCGGTGGCGTTCGTGCTGGGCACCTGCGTGTACCACATCGCGCATCAGTCGGCCATGCAGTCGCTGCGCCAGGCTGGGCGCAACCAGGAGATGATCCAGTTCACCCAGGGCGTGTACGAGGCCCGCGAGCTGGCCCTGGTCCGGATGCAGACCGAGGCGTCGCAGGCCCAGGCGTCCGGCATCGTCGGGGTGGACATAACCGTGTCCAACCACGTCTGGGGCGAGCACGCCACCGAGTTCCTGGCCACCGGCACCGGGATCCGCCGCCTGTCCGACGAGCACCGGCTGCCCGAGACCACACCGAAGCCCACCTTCACCCTGGGCCTGGACAGCTGACCGGGGCTTGGCGGGTGGCTGGGCTCCGCTCGGTCTGCGTGTTCTGCGGGTCCAACCCGGGGCGCCGCCCGGAGTACGCGGCGGCCGCGGCCGCGCTGGGCCGCCAGCTGGCCGGGCGCGGCATCCGGGTCGTCTACGGCGGCGCCCACGTGGGCACGATGGGCGCGCTGGCCGACGCGGTGCTGGCCGCGGGCGGCGAGATCACCGGGGTCATCCCGGCCCAGCTAGCCGAGGCCGAGGTGGCTCACCCCGGGCTGGCCGACCTGCGCGTGGTCGGCTCCATGCACGAGCGGAAGGCCACCATGGCGTCGCTGGCCGACGGCTTCATCGCGCTGCCCGGCGGGATCGGCACGCTGGAGGAGTTCGCCGAGGTCGTCACCTGGTCCCAGCTGGGACTGCACGCCAAGCCGACCGGGCTGCTGAACGTGCTCGGCTACTACGACGACCTGCTCCGTTTCCTGGACCACGCGGTGGCCGAGCGGTTCCTCCGGCCCGCGCACCGGGAGATGATCCTGGCCAGCGCCGGCCCGGGGGGGCTGCTGGCCGCCATGGCCCGCTGGCGCCCGGAGCCCGGCGCCGCGGTCAAGTGGATGGACGCCGACGGCACCGACATCCACCCCGGCGCTGGGCGGGATAACCCGCCAAACCGGTAACAATCCGGCGGGAATCGCCGCATCGGGCATAACTGGCGGGCGAAGGTGGCTACTAGGGGTAGCCCCGGGAATGCGCTGCCACCCTCTCTGGTTGCATACCCTGGCGGGTATCTCACCGTGAGATACCTGGTGAGACGAGGAGAGATTCCATGGCGACGGTCGAGCTTACGGGCGAGAACTTCGAGTCCGTAGTCGGCAGCGCGGACATGGTCCTGGTGGACTTCTGGGCATCCTGGTGCGGGCCGTGCCGGATGTTCGGGCCGATCTTCGAGCGCGCGTCGGAGAAGTACCAGGACGCGGTGTTCGGCAAGGTGGACACGGACGCCCAGACGGACCTGGCGCAGGCCTTCGGCATCTCGTCCATCCCGACCCTGATGATCATCCGGGACAACGTGGTGCTTTACGCTCAGCCCGGCGCGCTGCCCGAGCCGGCGCTGGAAGAGCTGATCACCAAGGCTCAGGAACTGGACATGGATGAGGTCCGGGCCAGCCTGGCCAAGGACCAGGCCGGCGACCAGGGCCAGGCCGAGGATCAGGCCCAGGACCAGGCCCAGGACGAGGCCCAGGACCAGGCCGGGGCGCAGGCCCAGGAGCAGGTCAGCTAAGGCTTTTTCAGCAGCGCGGTGAGTTTGTGGTCCCCGGTGACCACAAAGTCACCGCGCTGACGTATTTGGGGTCAGCGCAGCAGGTCGGCGACGGCCGCGATGGCGGGTTCGATGGCCCGGTCGCGGACGTTGCCGAAGCCCATCACCAGTGCCGGGGGTGCCGCGGCGCCAGGATCGCCGCGGTAGCCGCCCATGCCGTGCAGCCCGACCCGCCGGTCACGCGCCGCGGCGACCACCGCCGTCTCGTCAGCGCCGGGCGGCAGGGGCGCGACCGCGTGGAATCCGGCGGCCAGCCCGGTGAGCCGGACCCCGGGGACATGCCGGGCGAACGCGCCGATCAGCGCCGTGCGGCGGGCGGCGTAGACGGCCCGCATCCGGCGCAGGTGGCGGTCGTACCGGCCGGTGGTGAGCAGGGTGGCCAGGGCGAGCTGGTCCAGCAGGCAGGAGCCGCGATCGCTCATCTCCTTCTCCGCGGCGATGTCGGAGGCCAGTGCTGACGGCGCGTGCACCCAGCCGAGGCGGACCGCGGGCGCCAGGGCCTTGCTGACGGTGCCGAGCAGGAAGACCTGGCCTGGGGCCAGCCCCTGCAGCGCGCCGACGGGTTCTTTGTCGTAGCGGAACTCCGAGTCGTAGTCGTCCTCGATCACGTACCCGCCGGTGCGCCGCGCCCAGTCGGTCAGGGCGTGCCGCCGTACCGGGGACAAGACCACCCCGGTGGGTGACTGGTGGGCCGGCGTGACCACGACGGCCTGGGCTCCGCTGGCGGCCAGCTCGCCGACCACGAGGCCTTGCTCGTCAACCGGCAGGTAGGTGACGTCGATGCCCATCCCCAGCGCCGCGCGGACCGTCTCGTCCACGTGCGCGCTACCGTAGCCGGGGTCTTCGAAGGCAACGCGCGTCACGCTGCCCTGGCGAGCCAGGGCGTGCAGGACCAGGTTGACGCCTTGCGCAAAGCCGGTACTGATGATCATCTGCGCCGGGCTGGCGGCAGCTGCCCGTACTCTCCGCAGGTAACCGGCCAGCACCTCGCGCAGTTCGAGGCTGCCACGCGGGTCGCCGTAGCCCAGGTCAGCGGTAGCGGCCTGGGTGCACGCCTGCTTGATCGCCCAGGCCCAGTCGGTACGCGGGAAGCTGGACAGGTCCGGCACGCCGAGCTTGAAGTCCGCGATCAGCGGCGGTTCCTGGAGCTGGCGGGGCGGTGCGGGCGAGACCGTGGCCGGGCGGGCCGTGGGCCGGCCGCCGGCCTGCTGGCCGCTGATGCCGGCGACCCGGGTGGCGGACCCGGTGCGGCTGGTCAGATACCCCTCGGCCAGCAACTGCCCGTAGCACTCTTGCACCATGCCGCGGGAGACGCCGAGCGTACCGGCCAGCTCCCGGGATGACGGGAGGCGCTCCCCGGCGAGGAGCCGGCCGTCCCTGATCGCCTCGCGCAGGCTCGCCTCCAGCTGATCGCGCAGTGGCTGGCTTGCCGAACGGTCGAGCCGGACCATCAGCCCCGGGCTCAAACCGGACCACTCAATCGCCATAAAATTGGACCTTACCAGCGGGCCGGCTGGCTCCTAGCGTCCTTGCTATGAGCACCTTGACGCAGACGCAGCCCGCTAGCGCGGTTCCGGCAGGCCGGCTCCTCAGCGTGCCGCTGGCAGCAACGTTCCTGGCCGAGTTCAGCTCGCTTACCAGCTTCTTTCTGCTGCTGTCGGTCATGCCGATGCTGGCGGCGGCGGCCGGCGCCGGCAGCTCAGGCGCTGGACTGATCACCGGGTCGCTGCTGCTCGGTACCGTGGCCGCCGAGGCCGCGGCGGCGGCAGCGATCAGGCGGTTCGGCTACCGGGCCGTGCTCGCGGCCGGCGCGGTGCTGCTCGGCGTGCCGGCCTTGGCCCTGCTCGCGGCCGAGCCTCAGGCCGTCATGGTGGGCGTCAGCTTTGTGCGCGGCCTCGGGTTCGGCTTGTGCGGCGTGACCACCGGTGCGCTCACCGCCCGGCTGCTGCCCCCTGGACGGCGCGGCGAAGGGCTCGGCCTGCTCGGCGTCGTCGCGGGTGTCCCGGCCGTGGTCGCGCTGCCGGCCGGGGTCTGGCTCGCCGGGCACCACCTGGCCGCCGCGGCGGCGGCCATGGCCGCCGCCGCGGGCCTGCTGCCGCTGGTGGCCATCCGCTGGCTGCCGGGTGGGCGCGAGGCACGGCAGGCCACTCGCGCGGAGCGGACGCCGGGCACCCGCGGCGGGCGGATGGCGGGCGCACTGCGGCTGCCGCTGATCTTCGCCGCCGCGACCATCGCGGCCGGTGTGCTCGACTCGTTCCTGCCCCTCGCGAAGGGGATCCCGAGCAACCTCTGCTCGGCCGCCCTGCTCGTCCAGGCGATCGCGGCCACGTTCAGCCGCTGGCAGGCTGGGCGGCTCGGCGACCGGCACGGTCACGCCCGCCCGCTCATCCCGGCGCTCGTAGTGGCGGCGCTCGGTATGGCCACGATGATGCTGCTGGGCTCGGTCGTGGCGCTGTTCGCGGGCATGGTGCTGTTCGGCGCCGGGTTCGGGGTGATCGAGAACGCGACGTTCGCGCTGCTGATCGAGCGACTGCCCGAGGCCAAGGCCAGTGCGCTGTGGAACTTCGCCTATGACGCCGGGTACGGCGCCGGCCCGGCCGTCTTCGGCCTGATCTGCGTGCACACCGGCTATCCGGCGGCGTTCGCGCTCTGCGGCGTGCTGATCCTCGCCGCGGTCCCGGCCGCAGCGCGTGAGCGGCAGCCCTACTTCCGGGCTCGGCGGCCCTCCTAGCCGGTCTCCAGCGGGACGGCAGGCCAGTCAAGCATCCGGGCCCCGATCACGGCGACCCGCAGCGCCAGGCCCTGGGCCGGGTCGGCCGGGTCGTGACCGGTGAGTTCCCTGACCCGGGCCAGCCGGTAGGTAACCGCGCGCACCGACAAATGCAGCCGCCGGGCCGCCTCGGCGGCCACCCCGCCGCTCGCGTAGTACTCCTGCAGCGTCTCCAGCAGCGGGACGGCGCCGCCGCGCGCCCCGGCCAGCGGGGTGAGCAGCGCGCCGACCAGATCGGTGATGGCCGGCCGGTCGCGCAGCAGCACCTGGTAGACGAGCAGGTCGGCGGCGTCCACCACCGGGTCGGGCATGCCGAGCCGCTGCGCCACGTCGAGCGCGTCGACCGCCTCGTCGTAGGACCGGCGGACGCCGCCCGGCCCGGGGTAGGACCGGCCGAACGCCACCCGCCATGGCCGCGGATCGTCGCCGGCCTGGTCCGGCTGCCCCCGGGTGAGCGCACGGACCAGAGCGACCGCGACCCGGCCGGCCTCGCCGCCATCGCTCACCCCGGTCACCGCCACCAGCCGGCCGCCGCGGGTCACGGTCAGCGACGGCGACGGGGCGGCCGCGTCCGCGACCAGCCGGTCAATGTCCTTGCTCAGCGGGCGGGTCGCGGTGACCCCGGGCGCGTACCCCGCCACCACCACCTGATGCGGGCCGGCCAGCCGCAGGCCCAGCCGCTCACCCCGGGTCAGCAGGTCGGCGGCGGCCCGGCCGGACAGCAGGTCGTCCACGAACTCGAGGCGTTCCGCCTCCTCGCGCCGGGCGATGGACAGGTGGGCCCGCTCGAAGCCCTCGGCCGCCGCCGCGACCGCGTCGTCGGCCGCGTGCAGCACGCCGAGCCCGGCCGCGCGCAGGTCGGCCAGGCCGGGCAGTTCACGCCATAGCCGCCAGGTCGCCGACAGGTACAGGTCGAACCAGGCCGCGCAGCGCCACCCCGCTCTCGGCGGCCCGCTCCCCCGACCGGCCGTACCTGGCCAGCTCGGCGGCGGCCAGCCGGCGCCCGGTCCGGGCGGCGTCCAGCACGGCCGGCAGGTAGTCGCCGAGCAGATCTGGCGGCACCCCGCCCGCCTCCCGGCTGGCCGCCTTGGCGATCGCCTCGAGGTCGGGAGATTCCGCCTGGTCAGCGGCATGCGGGCGGCTGTCTCGGTGGCTCACCGGTCTGGCCCTCCGGATAAGTGGTTGCCGGGAAGCGGCAATCTTCCCCGGTGATGTTAGCCGGATTGGGCGCCTGACTAGGGCTTACCCGGCAATGGATAGTAGTAACGACCGGCCAATAACGGGGGCCGGCCGCCGAGGAGAGCGCAGTGACAATGATCCGCCCGCCGGCCGATGCCCCTGCTCAGTCATCTCCAGATCCAGCCAGCCGGGGGCGCCATCAGGTGGCTGGCGTCCACGTCCGGGTGACCACCGGCGGGTACCTGCTCGGCGTGCTGGCTGCGGGGGCCAGCGCGCTGATCCTGCCCGCGGTGGCACCGGGCAAGCCGGTGGGCAGCTACCTCGGCGCCACCGCAGCCGTGGTCGTCATCCTGCTGGTCAGCCTGATCGCCCATGAGCTTGGGCACGCGGTCGTGCTCCGCCGGTACCGGGGCCGGGCCGACGCCACCGTCGGTTTCCTCGGCGGCGTCAGCCACGGCCGGGCCGAGCTGCCCAGCGCCCGGGCCCAGTGGCAGGTGGCCGTGGCCGGGCCGCTGGTCAGCCTGCTGCTGGCCGCGCTCAGCCTGGCCGCCCTGGTCGCGCTGGGCGGCCCGGCGCGTACCGGCACGCTGCTGCCGGCCACGGTGGCCGCCGCCTCGATCTGGATCAACGGCCTGCTCACGGTGGCCAACCTGATTCCCGCCGCCGGGCTGGACGGCGGGCGGATCGTCCGAGCGCTCGCGTGGGCGCGCTCGGGCGATCCCACTCGCGCGATCCTCATCTCGGCCCGGTTCGGCCAGGTCACCGGCGCGACTGCGACCGCCGCCGGGATCACCGCGGTCGCGCTGCACCATGTGGCCGGGGTATGGGCCGCGCTGCTCGGTATTTTGATGATCACCGCGTCCCGGGCCGAGGCCGGCCAGGCGATGACCTCGGCCGCGCTGGCCGGGCTGCGGGTCCGGGACATCCTGCCGGCCAGCCAGCCGGCCCCGGTCGCCCGCGGCTGGCAGAGCGTGCAGTCGTTCCTCGAGGGCGACAGCGAACTCGGCCTGGCCCCGGCCCCGCCCGGGACCACCGCGTTCGCCGTCCGGGACTTCGACGGCCAGCTCACCGGCCTGATCACCCGGAGCCAGCTGAGCGCGGTGCCGCGCGGCCGCCGCCCGGTGACCCGGCTCTCCCAGGCCGCCACCCCGGTGGACCACCTGGTCTTCACCACACCCGACGAGTCGCTCACCACCCTGCGCGCCCGGCTGAACGTCCGCCCGGCCGTCCCGGCAGCCATGTACACCGCCGGGCACGTCCTGGTCCTCGGCGCAGATGGCGAACTGGCCGGGGTGCTCACCCCGGCCGACTTCACCCGGGCCACTCAGCTCGGCGCCCGCCGCGCCGCACCCCCGGGCCCGGGAGGTGAGCCCGGCTGACCGCCGCCGCGACCTCGCCGATCCACACCCTGCCCGTCCCGATGTGGCTGTGGGGTGTGGCTCTCGGCGTCGTGGTCACGGTGGCCGTGACCGACCTGATCGTCAGCACCCGGCGCGGCCGGGAACCCGGGCTGGCCGAGGCGGCGCTGTGCACGGCGGGCATCGTTGCGCTGGGCGCGCTGTTCGGTGTGGCCGTGGCCGCCACCGCCGGGGCGCGGGCGTCCGGCCAGTTCTTCGCCGGCTGGCTCACCGAGTACAGCCTGTCCCTGGACAACTTGTTCGTGTTCGTGCTGCTGATCGGCCGGTCCGCGGTGCCGCCGCGGCTGCGCAGCCGGGTGCTGCTGATCGGCATCGGGCTGGCCCTGCTGCTGCGCGGTGCGTTCATCGCGGCCGGCGCCGCCGCGCTGAACCGGTTCGACTGGGTGCTCTACGTGTTCGGCGCGATGCTGCTGATTACCGCGGCCCGGCTGGGCTATGCCACGGCCAGCCAGTCCGGCCAGCCCACGGTCAGTGTGCCCGGCCCGCCGGGCCCACTGCGCCGCCTGCTGCCCAGCGACAGCCGGCTGCGCCGCGCGCTGCCCCCGGCGCTGGCGCTGGCCGGCGCCATCGCCGTCACCGACCTGGTGTTCGCGATGGACTCGATCCCAGCCGTGTTCGGGCTGACCCGGGACCCGCTGATGGTGCTGACCGTCAACGCGTTCGCGCTGCTCGGCCTGCGTCACCTGTACTACCTGATCGGCGGCCTGCTGGACCGGCTGGCCCACCTGTCCGCCGGACTGGCCGCCATCCTCGCGTTCATCGGCGTCAAGCTGCTCATCGAGGCGCTGGCCCAGAACGGGGTGACCCGGCTCGGCCCGGTGCGGCTGCCGCACATCAGCACCGGGCTGTCATTGTGCGTCATCGGCGGCATCCTGGCCGTCGTGACCGTGTCCAGCCTGGCCGCCGCCCGGCGCAGCCCGGGCAGGCACCGGGCCGGCCAGCTCAGCCAGTCTGGAGCAGGCCGGACAGCTCGGTCACCACATCGGCCAGTGCGACCTTCCGAGTCTGGCCAGTTAGCCGCTCGGTCAGTTCCGCGGTCCCCTCGGCCAGGCCACGCTTACCCACCGTGATCCGGTACGGGATGCCGGTCAGTTCCGCGTCGCTGAACTTCACTCCGGCCCGCTCCGCCCGGTCATCGATGATCGCGTCGACGCCAGCCGCGATGAGCTGCTGGTACAGCGACTCCCCGGCCGCGGCCACCTCGTCGTCGTTGGACTGCGCCACCACGACCACCACGCTGAACGGCGCCACCGCCAGCGGCCACACGATGCCGCGCTCGTCATGGTGGCACTCGACCACGACGGCCAGGGCCCGCTCCACGCCGATCCCATAGCTGCCCATGATCGGGTGCACCCGCTCGCCGTTCGCGTCCAGCACGGTGATGCCGAACACCTTGGTGAACTTGTAGCCCAGCTTGAAGATGTGCCCGATCTCGATGGTGGTCAGCAGCTCCAGCGGGTGCCCGCACCGGACGCAGGGCTCCCCGGCCACCACCTCGCGCAGGTCGAACCAGGTGCCGACGCTGATGTCCCGGTCCACGTCGACGCCGCGCAGGTGCTTGTCGTCGATGTTGGCCCCGGTCACCATGTCGCGGCGGCCGCGCAGCGCCTCGTCGGCGATCACCGGGAAGCCGCTCACCCCGACCGCGCCCAGGCTGCCGGGCAGCGCGCCGAGCGCCTCCCTGATCTCCTCCGGCTGGGCCGGGCGGATGGTGGCAGCTCCGGTGGCATCCGCGAGCTTCTGCTCGTTGAGCGGGTGGTCGCCGCGCATCAGCACCAGGGTCAGCTTGCCGTCCAGCACGTAGACCAGCGTCTTGATCTGCCAGGCCGGCGGGCGCGTCGTACCCGGTGGCCAGGTCCTCGATGGTGCGCACGCCAGGCGTGTCGAACCGCTCCGGGGCGGCCAGCCCCGGGCCGTCGCTCACCGGCACCAGCTGCGACGTGGCCTTCTCCACGTTGGCCGCGTAGCTGCAGTCCCGGCAGTAGGCGACCAGGTCCTCACCGGCGTCCGAGGGGCACATGAACTCGACCGAGTCCTTGCCGCCCATCGCCCCGCTGGACGCCTCCACCGGGATGGCCGGGATGCCGAGCCGCTCGAAGATGCGCAGGTAGGCGGCGCGGTGCCGGTCGAAGGCCACGTCCAGCCCGGCCGGGTCCAGGTCGAAGCTGTAGGAGTCCTTCATGGTGAACTCGCGGACCCGGAGCAGGCCCGCCCGGGGCCGCGGCTCGTCCCGGAACTTGGTCTGGAACTGGTACCACACCTGCGGCAGCTGCTTGTGCGACTTCAGCTCCCCGGCGAGCAGCGCGAAGATCTCCTCGTGGGTCACGCTGAGCACGTTGACCGCGCCCTTGTGGTCGGTGACCCGGAACATGACGTCGGACATCGTGTCCCAGCGCCCGCTGCGCTGCCAGATCTCCGCCGGGTGCATGGTGGGCAGCAGCACTTCCTGCCCGCCGATCAGGTTCATCTCCTCGCGGATGATGTCGATGATCTTGGCGCGCACCCGGACCGCGAGCGGCAGCAGGTTGTAGTGCCCGGCCGACAGCTGCCGGACGTAACCAGCCCGGAGCAGCAGCCGGTGACTCGCGGACTGGGCGTCCGCCGGGTCTTCCCGCAGGGTTGGGATGAACATCTGTGACCAGCGCATGCTCGCGGGCTTTCCGTGGTGAGTCTTGGCGCGCCTGGGCGGCGCCCGGCGCGAGAACAAGTTACGAGCTTAGTGCCGGTCCACGGTGCGCGGGGTGGGCGCACGCTCGGACGGCTCCAGCGGCGGCGCACCGACCGGGCAGTTGGTCAGGCACTCCGGCTGGGCTACCGGCTCGCCCGGCTTCGGCTTCAGCGCGTCGTTGCTGACCAGCACGGCCGACAGCGCGGCGGACAGCGCCACCAGCGCCGCACAGATCAGCATGGCCTGGTGGAACCCCGTGTTCAGCTGGGTCTTGTCATACAGCGCCGCCCCGGTGAGCCCGACCGCGGCCGGCAGGCCGGCCACCGACAGCAGCCCGGCGGCCCGGGCCGTGGCGTTGTTCACCCCGCTGGCGATGCCCGCGTGCCGGTCATCCGCGCTGGCCAGCACGGTGGCCGTCAGCGGCGCGACGGTCATGGACAGTCCCAGCCCGAACACCAGCACCGCGGGCAGCACATCGGCCAGGTAACTAGCGTTCGGCCCAATGCGGGTGAGGAGCAGCAGCCCGGCCGCGGCGGTCAGCAGACCACCGGTCATCAGCCAGCGCGGGCCGAACTTCTGGGCCAGCGCGCCGGCCCGGGCCGATAGCAGCAGCATGGCCACGGTGGACGGCAGCAGCGAGAGGCCCGCCTCCAGCGGGGAGAAGCCGGCCACCACCTGGAGGTCGAGCACGAGCAGGAAGAACACCGCGCCCATCGCGCCGTACACGACGAACGTGATCACGTTGATGGAGGTGAACTCGCGGTTGCGGAAGATGCTGAGCGGGAGCATCGGCGGCACCCGGTCCGGATGCCGCGCGCGGCGCTGTTCCAGCAGCACGAAGGCCACCCCGGCGGCCACCCCGATGACCGCGGACACCACGACGACGACCTTGGGGCCGGACTGCGCCTCGATCAGCGCTTCGGTGATCCCGGCCAGGGCCAGCGCGGTGAGCACCGACCCGGCGATGTCGAACCGGCCGTGCGCGTCCGGGTCCCGGCTCTCCGGCACGTGCCGCACGGTGACCGCGACCACCGCCGCGGCCAGCGGCAGGTTGATCAGGAAGATCCAGCGCCAGCCGATCGAGCCGACGATCAAGCCGCCGAGGAACGGCCCGACCGCGCCGGCCACCCCGCCCAGGCCGGACCACGCGCCGATCGCCCGCGGCCGGTCATCCGGGGCGAACGTGGACTGGATGATGGCCAGCGAGCCCGGGGTGAGCAGCGCGCCGCCGATGCCCTGCACCGCCCGGGCCACGACCAGCACGGCGATGTCCGGGGCCACACCGCACACCGCGGACGCCACCGCGAACCAGATGACCCCGATGAGGAACACCCGGCGCCGCCCGAACCGGTCGCCGAGCGAGCCGCCGAGCAGGATGAGCCCGGCCAGGGTCAGCGTGTAGCCGGTGACGATCCACTGCAGGCCGGCCAGCGAGGTGTGCAGCTCCCGGCCGATGGTCGGCAGCGCGACGTTGACCACGGTGGAGTCGAGGAACGCCATGCTCGACCCGAGCACGGTGGCCGCCACCACCCACCGGCCGCGCGCCGTCCCCAGCGTGATCTGGCCAGGTGCCCGGGGGGTCGGCGCGGTGGTCATGCGTCGCAGAGCCCGAGCAGCTTGTTGACCGTCGCCCAGTTCCGCGCCGTGCCCGCACCCTTGGGGGACATCGGGCCGGCCCTGCGCGCCAGCTGGATGGCCAGCTCGCTGCGCCCAAAGCCGTCCGGGGTGTGCAGGAACAGCACGCGGCCTACGTACTGCGCGGTGTCCCGGCCGCCCTTCGCCGCCGCCTTCTGCTCCGTCTCGGCCACCGCCGCGATCTGCTCCGGGCCAGGCTCCTCGGCCAGGAACACCGCGTGCACCATCTTCGGGTTCGGCTCGTCCGGGTACGGGTTGTCCCGGATCACCTGGGCCAGCTCGTCCCGGGTCAGCACCAGCACCCGCGGCCGCATGCCCAGCTGCTTGTCCAGCGCCGCCTCGATGTCCGCCGCCAGCGCGGCCGGGTCGGCCGCGTCCGCGCTGAACAGGGCGTTGCCGCTCTGGATGTAGGTGCTGACGTCGGCGTAGCCGAGCGAGCTGAGCACCGCGCGCAGGTCCGCCATGGCGAGCTTCACCCCGCCCACGTTGACCCCGCGAAGCAGCGCGACATGACTGGCCATTTATCCAGCCTAACGCTACTGCAACAGCATGATCGGGCGGCGGCGCGCGGCCGTCCGGCGGTTCTCGGCCGGTGTCGTAGCTGTGGTTAGGCAGGTGCCCTAGTCTTCAGCCGTGACTGAAACCGACACGGCGGACGATACCGGGCTGCCAGTGCGGTACGCCGGCCGGGTGATCGTGCTCGACCCGGCCAACCGCGTGCTGCTGTTGCGGTACGACGACGCACTGCCCAACGGCCGGCACTGGACCACACCCGGCGGCGGGCTGACCGACGGCGAGGACTACGCCGCCGCCGCGGCCCGCGAACTGGCCGAGGAAACCGGCTGGCACGACATGGTGCTGCTGCGCGAGGTGGACCAGCGCAGCCTGACCATGGAGTACGCCGGCCGCCTGGTCCGCCAGCACGAGCGCACCTTCCTGGCCCGCACCACCCGGCCGGCCCGGCCACTGGGCGATGTGGCCCAGATGCACGCGGCCGACGGGATCGCCGCCTGGCGATGGTGGACACTGGCCGAACTGGACGCCACCGCCGAAGTGATCTGGCCGGCCGAACTGCCCAGCTTGATCCGCGCGGCGCTGGCCGACGAACATACTGGCTGAGGTACTGGCGGATCCCAGGGAGGGGCAGGGCTAATGGCGATGGAGCCAATGCCGGAAGACTGGAACCGGGCGGTGGCGGTGGTCGCCCACCCAGACGATCTGGAGTACGGCGCGGCCGCCGCGGTGGCCCGGTGGACCGGCCAGGGCAAGCACGTCGCCTACCTGCTGGCCACCCGGGGCGAGGCGGGCATCGAGGGACGGGCACCGGCTGAGGTCAGGCCGCTCCGGATGGAGGAAGAGCGGCAGAGCGCCGCCGTGGTCGGCGTGCAGGACGTGTACTTCCTGGACCACCAGGACGGGCTGGTCGAGTACGGCCTGCCGCTGCGCCGTGACCTGGCCCGGGTGCTGCGCCTGGAGCAGCCGGACATCGTTATCACCATGAACTTCGACCTGACCTGGGGCGACAGCGGCATGATCAACCATGCCGACCACCGGGCCACCGGGCTGGCCACGCTGGACGCGGTGCGCGACGCGGCCAACTCGTGGGTGTTCCCGGAGGCCGGCCCGGCCTGGAACGGCGTCAAGCAGATCTACGTGGCCGGCTCCGGCGACCCGACGCACTTCGTGGACGTGACCGGGACCATCGATGCGGGTGTCGCCTCGCTGCGCGAGCACAAGGCCTACCTGGACGGCCTGGGCCGCGACTTCGACCCGGACGAGTTCCTGCGCAATATGGCCGGTTATCTCGGCATGGCGGCGGGCACCGAGTATGCCGTGGGTTTCCGCCGATACTCGGCTGGCTGACCGGGCTGGCCGGTACCGTGCCGGCATGCGCTATGCGGTGCGGGAGCGGATCTTCTCCATTGGCGACGACTTCTGGATCACCGACGACCAGGGCGGCAAGGCATTCCTGGTCGACGGCAAGGCGATGCGGCTGCACCAGACGTTCGAGCTCAAGGACGGCAGCGGGGCCATCGTCGCGGTGGTGCGCAAGAAGCTGATCGCGGTGCGCGAGACGATGGAGATCGAGCAGGGCGGCGAGGTAGTGGCCACGGTGCGGAAGGCAGTCGTGTCGCCGCTGCGGCACCGCTCGGTCATCGAGTTGCGCGACGGCACCGAACTGGAGGCCGTCGGCGACATCCTGGACCACGAGTTCGAGATCCGGCCGGACGGCGGGGGCCAGCCGCTGGCCCGGATCTCCCGGGCCTGGTTCACCATGCGCGACCGCTACGGGGTGGACGTCGCCCCCGGCCTGGACGACGCGCTCGTGCTGGCCATGGCGGTAGCCCTGGACCGCCTCGAGCACGACCAAGCCGATCGCCACTGACGCCCTGCCTCCCCCGGCGGCCCGCTCAGTCCCGGCGGCGGCCCACCCCGTCCCCCGCGGCGGGCCGCCCCTCCCCGCCGTTCGTGATCAGACGATTGGTGTCGCTGGAGCAGCCCTGGGCTCAGGGGAGTCAGACCGGGCAGGTCCAGTCGGTGCGGCCGGGGCGGGGCGCTGGGTCGTCCGCGCCGGGCGGCGGGAACAGTACCTTCAGCGTGAATGCATGCTGGGTGGGGCCGTGCGCGCGGAGCAGGCGGACCCGGTCCTCGGCGTCCTGCGGGGACGGGGTGGTGCCGCGCGGGATCCACCACAGCGCGGTGTACGCCTCGGTCATCCGCTCGAACCACTGCCGGCGCTTGGTCAGCACGGCGCGGTGCGTGTCGGAGTAGACGAACGCGGCCAGCGCCTCGGGCGACGCCCACACCGACATGTTCATGATGACGCCCGCGCTGCCCGCCTGGTCCCACTCGAACGCGCGGACCGCGGTGGCGTTGCCGTCCTCGGTCTGCAGCCGCCACAGGAACCCGGGCGCCGCGTCGGCGGCCGCGTTGACCGGGTCGAGGGCCGCGACGAAGCCGGCCAGCCGGGGGCTGTCCAGCGGCTCGCGCAGCCGGCCGATGTTGACCTGAGCCAGCACGTAATCCATCCCGCCATGCTGCCAGCCCCCGCCCGCCGCGCACCACCCCAGCTGTCCCCATTCGTGATCATGGCGTAGGTGGTACTAGAACCCCACCAAGGCCATGATCACGACCCGGAATGCTTTCCGGCCGACCCTCTATATGCCTTGACAGTTATATGCCTTGGCGGGCATGCTGGGTGGGTGACGACGGTGTTCGAGGTGCTGGCTGAGGAGCGGCGGCGGCGGATCCTGGATCTGGTCCGTGACCGGGAGCGCTCGGTGGGCGAACTGGTGGCCGCGCTGGCCATGAGCCAGCCCGCGGTGTCCAAGCACCTGCGGGTGCTGCGCGAGGCCGGGCTGGTCGAGGTCCGCGCGGCCGAGCAGCGGCGGCTGTACCGGCTGCGGCCCGGGCCGCTGCGTGAACTGGACGCCTGGCTGGCGCCGTACCGGCAGGCCTGGGACACCAGCCTGGACCGGCTGGAACAGCACCTGGACGAGATGGCCCGCGACGAGGCTGGCCGCGACGATGGGAGGACGCACTGATGCTGGGCACTCTGGAGCAGGCCGGCACCGGCTGGCGGCTGCGCTTCACCCGGGAGCTGGCCCACCCGGCCGAACGGGTCTGGCGGGCGGTCACCGAACCCGGGCACCTGGCCGCCTGGTTCCCGATGCGGATCCACGGCGACTGGGTGGCCGGCGGCCCGCTGACCTTCACCGATCCCGAGGGCCGGGGCCTGGAGTTCACCGGGAAGGTGCTGGCCTACCAGCCGCCGTCCATGCTGGAGTTCAGCTGGGGCCCCGACGTGCTCCGGCTGGAGATAGAGCCCCGCGGCGCGGGGTGCACGCTCACCTTGCTGGACACGTTCGACGAGCTGGGCAAGGCGGCGCGGGACGCGGCGGGCTGGCACGTCTGCCTGGACCTGCTGGCCGCGCACCTGGACAGCGCCACGGAGCCGGGACGCGGATGGCCCGAACTAAACCGGGACTACGTCCAGGCGTTCGGCCCGGAGGCGGCCACCATCGGCCCGCCGCCCGGCTACGGCCCGGACGATAACGCCTGACCGAGCCGCCGGGGCGGGCAGCGCATAGAGTGGCGCACCGTGGCAGGACGCGGCACGCCAGCGACCACGCTGCTGGCCAAGCAGGGCATCGAGCACACGGTGCACGCCTATGACCACGACCCACGGCGCGGCAGCTACGGGCTGGAAGCCAGCGAGGCGCTCGGCCTGCCGCCAGAACGCGTCTTCAAGACGCTGGTCGCCCAGGTGGACGGCACGCTCACGGTCGGCGTGGTGCCGGTGACCAGCCAGCTCGACCTGAAAGCGCTGGCCGCCGCCGCGGGTGGGCGGAAAGCGGTCATGGCCGACCCGGCCGCCGCGGAGCGGGCCACCGGGTATGTCGTCGGCGGGATTTCCCCGCTCGGCCAGCGCAAACGGCTGCCCGTCGTGGTCGATTCGTCGGCACTGGCGTTCGAGAGCATGTTCTGCAGTGCTGGGCGGCGCGGCTTGGAGATCGAAATCGCCCCCGCCGACCTGGTCAAGGTCGTGCAGGCGGTGGTGGCGCCGATCGCGCAGCGCTGAGCTCAGCCCGCGTGTGGTCGGATAGAGGGATGAAAGTCCGGATCGGGGTAGTGCTCGGCCAGGCTGGGGAGCCCAGCCAGTTCGGCGCGGCGGTGGACATGCTGGAGCAGGCCGGGATCGACTCGCTGTGGCTGCCGGAGATGGTCTACGGGTCGCTGGTCGAGCCGTTCATCGGGATGAGCTGGGCGCTAGCCCGGACGCAGCGGCTGAAGGTGGGCACCGGCGTGGCCGTGCTGCCCGGCCGGCACCCGGTGCTGGTGGCCAAGCAGCTTGCCTCGCTGGCCGGGCTGGCGCCGCGCCGGGTGCTGCCGGTGTTCGGCCTCAAGCCGGCCCGGCCGGCCGAGCTGGCCGCGTTCCGGGTGCCGGCCGGGCGCCGGGCCGCGGTGTTCGACGAGTCCCTGGAGCTGATCCGGCGGCTGCTGAGCGAGCCGGAGGTGAGCTTCCACGGCGAGTTCTTCACGGTGGAGTCCGCGAGCATCGGCCCGCGGCCGGCCAAGCCGCTGGATATCTGGGTCGGCGGCAGCGCGCCTGGCGCGCTGCGCCGGGCCGGGCGGCTGGCCGACGGCTGGCTGGCCAGCTTCCTCACCCCGGTGGAAGCCGGCGCCGGCCGGGTGGCGATCGTGGCCGCCGCGGCCGAGGCGGGCCGTGAGATCGAGCCGGACCACTTCGGTATCAGCCTGGCCGTGGCCACCGGGCCAGCGCTGGCCCGGCTGCACGAGGTGGCCCGGCAGCGGCGGCCGGACGCCGACCCGGCCGGGCTGGTCGCGGACGGCTGGGCCGGCGCCCGCCGCATGATCGAGGACTACGTGCTGGCCGGCCTGACCAAGTTCGTGGTCAGGCCCGGCGTGGAACCGGATGACCCGCGCCGGTTCGCGGACGAGTTCGCCCGCGAGATGCTGCCGCTGCAGAACTGATGCGGCCGTGCGGGTGACGATCCGGGTCCGGCCCGGCGCGAGCCGGACCCAGGTGGGCGGCGAGCATGCCGGGGCGCTGCTGGTCCGGGTGACCGCGCCCGCGGTGGACGGCCGGGCCACTGTAGCCGCGCTGGCCGCGGTGGCGGGCGCGTTCGGTGTCCGGCGGCGCTCGGTCACGCTGGTCTCCGGGGCGACCAGCCGGACCAAGGTGGTCGACGTGGCCGGGGCCGATCAGGCCGCGCTGGACCGGCTGCTCACCGGCTGAGGTCAGCTGCCCGCGGGCCAGCTGTGCACCGGCTCGTTGCTGTGCATGTGCTCGATGTAGCGCTGGGTCATCCGGCGCAGCGCGGTATGCCGGTCCACCCGGCCCCGCTCCAGCAGGTGCGCGGTCTCGGTCTGCCAGGTGGCCCCGGTCCGCCGGGACCGGCAGCGCTCCTCGATGATGCCCAGGCACCGGTCGGCATCCCGCGAGTTCACTCCCCACCGGCGCAGCCCTTCGCTGGCCAGTGGGAGCAGCACCCGCAGGGTCAGCTCGGTCACCGGCAGCACGCCCAGGCCGGGCCAGTACACACAGGCTTCGATGCCATACCGGGCGCCCTCGACCAGGTTCTCCGCGGCGGCGGCGAACGCCATCTGGGTCCACACCGGGCGCTCCTCCTCGGCCAGCGAGCGGACCAGTCCGTAGTAGAACGCGGCGTTCGCGGTGACGTCGGCGACCGTCGGGCCGGCCGGCAGCACCCGGTTCTCCACCCGCAGGTGCGGCCGGCCGCCGTCGACCGCGTATACCGGCCGGTTCCACCGGTACACGGTGCCGTTGTGCAGCGTCAGCTCTTCGAGCAGGGGCGTATCGCCGGAATCCAGGTCGGCCCGCGGGTCGTCGTCGCTGGACAGCGGCAGCAGCGCCGGGAAGTACCGGATGTTCTCCTCGAACAGGTCGAACACTGAGGTGATCCACCGCTCGCCGAACCACACCCGGGGCCGTACCCCCTGGATCCGCAGCTCCTCGGACCGGGTGTCGGTGGCCTGCTGGAACAGCGTGATCCGGGTTTCCCGCCACAGCTCCCGGCCGAACAGGAACGGGGCATTGGCCCCGACCGCCACCTGGATCCCGGACACCGCCTGGGCCGCGTTCCAGTAGCTGCCGAACGCTTCCGGGCTGACCTGCAGATGGCACTGCAGGCTGGTACAGGCCGCCTCGGGCATGATGTTGTCCACGTGCATGAGCAGCCGCTCGGGACCTTCGATGTCGATCCGGGCATCCTCGCCGCGGGCGGCGCAGATCTGCTCGTTGAGCAGCCGAAACCGCGGGTTGGCCGACATGGCGTCCTCGCTCACGTCGGCCCGCCGCAGGCTGGGCAGGATGCCGATCATGGCCAGCCTGCTGCCTACGTCACCGGCCCGTTGGTCAGCGTGTTTCAGGCTGGCCAGCAGGTGCGCCTCCAGCTGGTCCAGCACGTCGGCGGCCAGCGGGCGCGGCGGCACGTTGATCTCGACGTTGAACTGGCCCAGTTCCGGGGCCCAGTGCGGGTCGCCGATGGCCGTGAGCACGTCCGGGCTGCGCATCGACGGCGCGCCCGACTCGTCCACCAGGTGCAGTTCGACCTCGAGACCAACTTGCTGGCTTTCGGTCTCGAACCAGGAGTCCCGCAGCATGCGGGCCAGCGCGTCCAGGCACTGCCGCACCTTCTCGCGGTAGTGGCGCCGGTCATGCTGGCTCACTGTGATCGGCGGAACGTCCCTACCCATCGGCCCTCCACGCCGCGACCATGGCAGATGGCCTCACCACACCCTGACACGTCATTGCCCTTCTGACCAGAGACGATGCTGTCGCTTAAGGCCAAGCCAGGGCAAATTCCGGCTACCTGGTAGGTAGTGCGCCCGGGTAGACCGGGTGCAACCGGGCATTCTTCGCCGGGCGGCCGGGCGGGCCGGCCGCCCGGCGAACCGCTTCCCCGCAGCCGGCCCACCACCGGGGCCGGCGCGAGAGGACTGTCGTCTAAGGTCTGACCACTGTGACCGAGCTCACCGGCTGCTGGCGGGCTGCCGCGGTTTCGGCGCACCGCCGCGGGGTTACGTTCCTGCCGCAGAAGACGTTTGACCACGGAGGTCCTTCGGTGCCCGAACCTGCTCCCGCCACGCCTTCTCCCGCCACGCCTGCTCCCGCCCCGGCGCCCGGCGGCGTTGACTTCCTGGCCCACCAGCGCGGCGACGACGTGGCGGTCGCGGTGCGCGACACCGCCCCGGGCCCGGCCAGCGCGGCCTACCTGGATTCCGGGGACCGGTTCGAGATCGCCGCCCGGGACGCCGTCCCGCTCGGGCACAAGGTCGCCGTGCGCGACCTGGCCGAACAGGAGAACGTACTGGAGTACGGCGTGCCGATCGGCCGCACCCGGGCGCCGGTAGCGGCCGGCGAACTGGTGCACACCCACAACCTGAGGAGCGCGCGGTGGCAGAAAAGCGTCTGACTGGCTACCGGCGGCCGGACGGCCGCGTCGGCATCCGCAACCACGTGGTCATCCTCCCGGTGGACGACCTGTCCAACGCGGTGGCCGAGTCGGTGGCCCGGGCCATCCCGGGCACGCTGGCCATCCCGCACCCGTACGGCCGGCTCCAGTTCGGCGCGGACCTCGACCTGTTCTTCCAGACGATGATCGGCACCGGGGCGAACCCGAACGTGGCCGCGGCCGTGGTGATCGGCATTCGAGCCGGCCTGGACCGAGCGGATCGCGGACGGCATCGCGGCGACCGGCAAGCCGGTGGCGCGGTTCTCCGTCGAGCGGCACGGCGACCTGCACGTGCTGGAGACGGCCGCGCGCCGTGCCGCCCAGCTGCTGCAGGACGCCAGCGAGCTGACCCGGGTCCCGGTCGAGCGCGGCGAACTGCTGATGAGCATCAAGTGCGGCGAGTCCGACACCACCAGCGGCCTGGGCGCCAACCCGGCGACGGCCCAAGCCGTGGACCGGCACATCGCGGCCGGCGGGACGGTGATCTTCGGCGAGACCACCGAGCTGACCGGCGGCGAGCACCTCATCGCGCAGCGCTGTGTCACCGACGAGGTGCGGAAGAAGTTTCAGGCCTTCTTCGACGACTACTTCGCCATGGTCGAGCGGACCGGCGCGAACCTGCTCGGCTCGCAGCCGACCCAGGGCAACATCCGCGGCGGGCTGTCCACCATCGAGGAGAAGGCGCTGGGCAACATCCAGAAGACCGGCACCGCACCGGTGGTCGGCGCGCTGGCGCCCGCCGAGCCGCCCACCCAGGCCGGGCTGAATTTCATGGACACGTCCTGCGCGGCCGCCGAGTTCATCACGCTGACCGCCGCCGCCGGGGCGGTCATCCACCTGTTCCCCACCGGCCAGGGCAACGTCGTCGGCCACCCGGTCGAACCGGTGATCAAGATCAGCGCGAACCCGCTGACGCTGGCCACCATGAGCGAGCACATCGACGTGGACGTGACCGGGCTGCTGCAGCTGGAGTTCGGCCTGGCCGCGGCGGGCGACCGGCTGGAGGAAGTCATCGACCGGACGGTCAACGGGCGGCTGACGTGCGCGGAGGTTCTCGGCCACCGGGAATTCGCGCTGACCCGGCTGCATCCGAGCGCGTAGGAGCCGCCATGCCCGACCACCCCGCCGCCGCCCCAGCCACGGTCCGCCCAGCCGAGCACAGCCCAGCCCCGGTCGGCTGGCGCCGGATGGGCTCGACCGAGCCGCTGTTCCTGCGCGTCGCCGAGCAGGTCGAGCGCTACGTCCAGGGCAACGGGCTGGCGCCGGGCGACCGGCTGCCCGGTGAGCGCGAGCTGTGCGAACTGCTCGGCGTGAGCCGGGCCTCGGTGCGCGAGGCGCTGCGCGCGCTGGAGGCCCGCGGCGTGGTGCGGGTGCAGCACGGCAAGGGCGTGTTCGTGGCCGCGCCGGACCAGGGCGGGCAGTCCCTGCAGCGGCTCGCCCGGCTGCGCGAGATCGGCCTGGACGAGCTGTTCGCCATGCGCGAGGTGCTCGAAGTGCCGGCGGCTGGCTGGGCCGCCACCGAGGCCAGCGACAAGCAGCTGGTCAGCCTCATCGCCACCTTCGAGCAGCTGGAGCAGGCCGTGGTGGCCCAGGCCAGGCCGGATGAGCTGCGCGTCATGGACGCCCAGCTGCACCTGCAGATCGCCGAGTACGCGAACAACCGGTTCCTGACCATGACCCAGACGATCCTGCAGGAGATGCTGGCTCGCAGCATGGACACCACCCTGTCGGTCACGGGCCGGCCCGCGCGGTCGGTGCGGGAGCACGCCGACATTGTCAACGCACTGGTCGCACGGGATCCGGCACGGGCCTGTGCGGCCGCGCGGCGGCACATCCGCAGCACCCGGCGGGCCGCGCTACGCCGGGTGAGCGAAGAACGCGGCCGCCCGTCGTGATCCCGGTGGAGACAGTCATCAGCTACGTGGACCACGCCGTCGACGAACTGGCCGGCGTGGTCACCGGCCTGGGTGACGACCTGGCCAACCAGCGGCCGGACCTGCCCGGCGCCAACTCGCCGTACGCGATCCTGACGCACTGCGTGGGCGTCATGGCGTACTGGGGCGGCCACGTGGTGGCCGGCCGCGACGTGCAGCGGGACCGCCCGGCGGAATTCACCGCGGCCGGCCGGGTGGCCGGCCTGGTGGCCGCCGCGGAGCAGGCCAAGCTGGAGTTCCGGGCGGACGCGCTGACCGCGGACCCGGCCGCCCCGCCGCGCCGGCCGGCCCGCCGCCAGGACGTGCTGGAGGCGCGCAGCCAGGGCCACGCGCTGCTGCACGTGGTGGAAGAGCTCTACCAGCATCTCGGCCAGGCCGAGCTGACCCGCGATCTCCTGCTGGCCCGGGACTAATCCTTTCGAACGCCACTACACCTTTCGAACGCCACTACGTGGTGGCCGCCGCCATCCGGTGCACCGCCTCGGTCAGCAACTCAGGTGACGTGCCCATGTTCAGCCGCACGAAGCCGTGGCCCTGGCGGCCAAAATCGCCACCCGGGCTGAGTGCCACCCGGCCGCGGTCCAGGAACGTGGCCGCCGGGTCACCGTCCAGGCCCAGCCCGCGGCAGTCGATCCAGGCCAGGAAGCTGGCCTGCGGCGGCTGGTACCGCGCCCCGGGCAACTGCTCGGCCAGCAGGCTGCGCAGCAGCCAGCGGTTCTCGTCGAGCTAGGCCCGGACCGCGTCCAGCCAGGGCAGCCCGTCGGTGTAGGCAGCCACCGAGGCGAGCACGCCCAGATGCCCAGGCAGGAACGCCTCCCACCGCTCGGCCAGCACCTTGTCCCCGGCGGCCGACCCGGCCACCACCAGCCCGCACTTCAGCCCGGGGATGTTCCACCCCTTGGACGCCGAGGTGAACGCGAACGCCCGGGACGTCATCTCGTGGTCGATGGACAGGAACGGCACATACTCCGCGCCTGGCAGAACCAGCGGTGCGTGGATCTCGTCCACCACCAGCGCCACGTCATGCCGCTGGCACAGCTCGGCCACGGTGTGCAGCTGTTCCTTGGTCCACACGCTGCCGGTCGGGTTGTGCGGGCTGCACAGCAGGTAGGCGCCGACCCCCGGCTGGCTGAGCGCACGGTCCAGCGCGTCCGGGTCAAGCTGGTAGCGGCCGTCCGCGTCCACCGCCAGTGGCGCCTCGACGATCCGCCGGCCGGAAAACCCGAACCGGAACCAGAACGGCGGGTACACCGGCGGGTTGATCACCACCCCGGCGCCGGGCGGGGTGAGCGCCTGGATCACCTCGGCCAGCCCGGTCATCACGTCCGGGATGGCGAACACCCGGGCCGGGTCGGCCGCCCAGCCCAGCCGGTCCGCGGCGAACCCGGCGAACACCTCGCCGAGCGCGCCGATGTGCCCGTAGCCGCAGTCGCCCAGGGCCAGTGCCCCGGTAACCGCGTCGATGACCGGCCGCGCCAGGTCGAAGTCCATCTCGGCCACGAAAGCCGGCAGCACATCGGCCGGATAGGTACGCCATTTGAAACTGCGCCGCTGCCGGAGCGTGTCCAGCGCGCAGGTCCCGAGCAGTGCATCCACCCGACGAATGCTATGCGTAGCCGCCCGGGCCGATCCATTACGCTAGCCGTGCGCTGAACGACGGCACAGCCAGAGCAATGGAAGGGTGCTGTGATGGCGGGCAAATGGTTCCGGGGCATCACCCCGCGCCGCGCCAAATCTCCCGAGCTGAACACCAGCGTCGCGCACCCAGCCCGGGTGTACGACTACTGGCTGGGCGGCAAGGACAACTTCGCCGCCGACCGGGAGGCGGCCGAGGCGGTGATCGCGGTCCGGCCCGGCATCCTGCGCGACATCCGGGAGAACCGCAAGTTCCTCATCCGCGCGGTGCGCTACCTGGCGGCCGAGGCCGGCATCCGGCAGTTCCTCGACCTCGGCACCGGCATCCCCACCTCGCCCAACGTGCACGAGGCGGCGCAAGAGGCCACCCCGGCAGCGCGGGTCGTGTACGTGGACAACGACCCGATCGTGCTCGCGCACGCCCGCGCGCTGCTGACCAGTTCCGCCGAGGGCGAGACCGCCTACCTGGACGCCGACCTGCGCGATCCGGACCCGATCCTGCGCACGGCCGGGCAGACCCTGGACTTCAGCCAGCCGGTCGGCGTGATCCTGGTCGGCGTGCTGCACCTGATCTCCGACGACGAGAAACCGGAAGCGATCATCGGCCGGCTGATGGCCGAGGTGCCGTCCGGCAGTTACCTGGTGCTGACCCAGCCGGCCAGCGACGTGGACGCCGAGGCGGTCGCGGCGGGCGCGCAGCGGTACAACAGCCGGGTCACCACGCCGCAGACCCGGCGCAGCCGCGACGAGGTGATCCGCTTCTTCGACGGGCTGGACCTGGTCGAGCCGGGGGTGGTGCAGCCGCACCGCTGGCGGCCGGACCCGGACGGGCCGCCGCCGGCCGGCGAGTCGTCCAACTGGGCCGGGGTGGCCCGCAAGCCGTAAGGCTCAGCCCAGGTCACCGGTGAGGTAGCGGTCCACGGTCGGGCCGACGGCGGCGACCAGCGCGTCCAGGTCGGCGGCGGCCAGCGGTTCCAGCCCGAGCACATACCTGGTCAGGCCCAGGCCGACCACCTGGCTGGCCACCAGCGACGCCCGGTACCGCGCGCCGGCCGGGTCGGCCCCGCCGCCGGGCCGGGCCACCGCGGACAGCCGGTTCACGATTGCGTCGGTGACGAACTCGCGGAGCATCGTCGTCGCCTGCGCGCTGGTGCTGGCCGAGCGGATCAGCCCGACGAAGACGTCCCGGATCTCGTGCACCTCCCAGGCTTGCAGCACGGTCCGCACCAGGTGCTCGCCCAGGCTCTCGCCCGGGTCGGCCGGGCCGGCCGCGAGCGCCGCGCCGAGCAGTTCCCCGGGCACCACCGGCAGCCGCATGGCCGCCGCGAACAGCCGCTCCTTGGTGCCGTAGAAGTGGTGCACCAGCGCCGGGTCCACCCCGGCGTCGCCCGCGATGCCGCGGATGGTGGCGCCGTCGTAGCCGTGCTCGGCGAAGCGTTTCCGGCTGGCGGCCAGGATCGCTTCCCGGGTGCCGCTGTCCCCGGCGCGCCGCCCGGTCCGCCCGCCCGGACCGGTGACCGGCTCACCCACCGGCCCACTCGCTCCCCCGTTCCCCGCCCCACTCACTGTGCCGCCGGCCGGGTCAGCTCGAAGAAGCGTTCTTCCAAGGTGGCCGGGGCGTCGCTGACCCGGGCCGGCAGCGCGCCGAGGGCGCGGGCCACCTCGGCCGGGCTGGCGCCGGGCACCCGCAGCGTGCGCCCGGCCAGCGCGGCGGGCAGGCCCGCCGCCTCCAGCGCGTCCAGCGCCGCCGCCCACGACTCGGCCTCGACCACGCTGACCCGCCGGCCGCCGGTGATCTCGGCCGCTGAGCCCTCGGCCACCGCCCGTCCATCCGCCATGATCACCAGCCTGCCGCACTCCCCGGCCTCGTCCAGGTAGTGGGTGGTGACCAGGACCCCGGCGCCGGCCTGCGCCGTGGCCGCGATCGTCTCCCACAGCCGGCCCCGGGCCAGCGGGTCCACCCCGGAGGTCGGCTCGTCCAGGATGAGCAGGTCCGGGTGGTGCTGCAGGGCCGCCGCGAAGGCCACCCGGCGCTGCACGCCGAGTGGCAGGTCGCCGACCAGTTCCCGGCCGTACTCGCTGGGCCTGCCGTCCGCGGCGACCCGGCCGGTGCCGAACACGGCCGCGGTGAAGGCGAGGTTCTCCGCCGGGGTGAGGTCGTCGTACAGGCCGAGTCCCTGCGGCACGTAACCAAGCCGGCGCCGGGCCTGCCGCGACGGCGGACCGCCGAACAGCCGCACCTGGCCGGCCGAGGCGGGCAGCAGCCCGAGCAGCATCCGGATCAGGGTGGTCTTGCCCGCCCCGTTCGCGCCGAGCAGGCCGACCACCTCGCCCGGGCCGATGGCCAGGTCCACCCCGTCCACCGCGGTGAAATCGCCGAACCGGCGGCTCACCGCCACGCACTCGGCCAGCGCCCGGTCCATCAGCGCACCCCTTTGCCCGGCCAGCACCGCTCCCCTGTCCCGGCCGCGGCTCCGGCCAGCTCCCGGCCAAGGATGCCCACGGTGACCGCGTCCTGCAGGTCCGGCTGGACGGGCTGGCCGCCCGTGGCCGCGCCCGGGTCCCAGATCCGCCACCGGCCGGCCCGGCGCCAGGCCCGCGGCCGGTCGGCGTCCCGCGGCGGTGTATCGCTGACCCGCAGCTGGCCAGGCATGGCCATAACGATCTGGTCCGGCGTGCCCACCGCGAGCTGGCTGCCCGCATCCAGCACGAGCACGTGGGTGGCGCGTTCTGCCTCGTCCAGGTAGCTGGTGGCGACGACGACCGCGGCGCCGTCGGCGGCCGCCCGGGCGATCAGCGACCACAGGTCGGCCCGGCTCACCGGATCCACCCCGGTAGTCGGCTCGTCCAGCACCAGCAGCGCCGGGCTGGTCAGCATGGCCGCGATCACGCCGAGTTTCTGCCGCATCCCGCCGGATAGCCGCCCGGCCAGCCGGTCCCGCGCCGCGGTCAGCCCGGCCCGGGCCAGGAGCGCGGCGCTGCGCTCCGCCGCGGCCGCCGCCGGGAGCTGGTAGGCAGCGGCCCGGAAGGCCAGGTTCTCCGCCACAGTCAGGTCCGGGTAGCTGCCCGAGCTGGCCGGCAGGTAGCCGATGTCCCGCCGCGGCGGCCGCCGGACCGTGCCTGAGCTGGGCGCGAGCGCGCCGCCCAGGCAGCGCAGCAGCGTGCTGCGCCCGGCGCCGTCACCACCCACCACCGCGCTCACCTGGCCCGGCCGGGCCTGGAACGTCACCTGGTCGAGAGCGAGACGCCGGCCGTACCGGACGGATACCCGCTCGGTGCCCCACCAGCCGGTACCGGCGGCTACCCCGCCCACCGGAGGCCCACCGCCCGCTCCGCGGCCGCGCACCGTTCCCCCGTCGTCCACCGGAGGCCCGCCCGTCACCGGGTACCCGCCGGGTCCGGCCCGGCACCCGCCGCCGCGACGGCCGGCGCGGCAGCGGGCCGGCCGCCGCGGCGGCCCCCCGTCCCGGCCGGCGACAGGAAACCACGGAAGCGCAGCATGGCCAGGCTCATCACGACCAGCCCGAGCAGGGCCAGGAACAGCAGTGGCTGCCACAGCCCGCCGATCGGCTCGGCGCGCAGCATCACCCCGCGGGAGATCTCGTTGAAGTAGGTCAGCGGCAGGATGTAGGAGATCCAGCGCACCCCGGCGGCGATCGAGGTCAGCGGGAAGATCAGCCCGGACAGCAGCACCTGCGGCAGGGTGAACATGAAAGACAGCTGGATGGCCTGGCCCTGGTTCTCGGACACGCTGGAGATGAGCACGCCCAGGCCGAGCGTGACGAACAGGAACAGCAGCGCGCCCAGCCCGAACACCGCGTACGAACCGCGGAACGGGACGCCGAACAGGGCCACCCCCACCGCCAGCACGATGGCCAGGTCCACGCAGGCCACCACGAAGTACGGGACGATCTTGCCGAGGAACACGTCCCGCGGGTGCAGCGGCATCACCGCGAGCTGCTCCAGCGTCCCGGTCTGCCGCTCGCGGACCACGCCCAGGCTGGTGATGATGATGCCGATGAAGGCCAGGACCACCCCGGCCAGCCCGGGGATCATGATGTAGGACGTCTTGAGCTGGGGGTTGTACAGGATGCGGACCACCGGCGCCTGCCCGGCCGGCAGGTGCTTGCCGCGCGCGGCCAGCGCGGTCAGCGCGTCCCGCGCGGTGAACAGCTGGCTGCCGTCCACCAGCACCACCGCCCTGGCCCCGGTCACCACGGCCAGCGCCGCGCCGTTCCGGTTGTCCCGGAGCTGGTCCTGCGCCCAGGCCACGCCCTCGCCCGGCGCGCGGGCCACCACGTGGAACGGGCCGGCAACGGCAGCCGCTGGGCCTGTGGGCCGGCCACCACGGTGGGGATGCTCTTCACGTCGAAGCTGGCCGCGTAGCCGAACACGACGAGCAG
Organism: uncultured Actinomycetes bacterium; assembly: GCA_963758575.1. GTDB lineage: Bacteria > Actinomycetota > Actinomycetes > Streptosporangiales > Streptosporangiaceae > RYN-230. The sequence continues at coordinate 9,515 of CAVWWE010000033.1, read as the reverse complement.
CAGCACCGGCAGCACGATCATCATGGCCAGCGTGCGCCGGTCCCGGCGCAGCTGCCGGAACTCCTTCACGATCATCGCCCACATCGCCGCACCTCCGAACCAGCCAGCAAACTCACCGCGCGTTGAATTCTACGCACGTTGAATTCTCCGTCAAGAGCGCGGCGCGTTGTAGGCGGTCAGCGCGATGTGTGCCGTGGCTGAGTCGCCGGAACCGGGTGCATCTGATTCGGTAGGGACATGAGCCGACCGGGAGGCAGCGGATGGCAGTGATACGGCACCGCGGTCACTGGACCGTCGAGGATCGCTGCGCGTCGCCGTATCACTATCTGCCGGTGCCGGTGCCGCCGGGCACGGCCGGGCTGCGCGTGACGCTGGACTACGACCGCTCCGCGGCCATCCTGGACCTGGGCTGCTTCGGCCCGGCCGGGTTCCGTGGCTGGTCCGGCGGCGCCCGGTCGGAGTTCGTCATCACCGCCGGCCAGGCCACCCCCGGCTACCTGCCCGGCGAGCTGGAGCCGGGCGAATGGCAGGTGGCGCTCGGCCTGTACCAGCTGCCGATAGACGGGGTCAGCTACACGGTGACCGCGGAGCTGACCAGCACCCCAAACCGGTTCCGCCCCGAGCCATCCGCGGCGCCGCCGGCCCCGCTCAGCGCGCGGCCGCCACGCCGCGAACTGCCCGCCCGGCCTGGCCACCGCTGGCTGGCCGGCGACCTGCATACGCACACCGTGCACTCAGACGGCGCGCTGACCGTGCCGGAGCTGGCCCGGCTGGCCGCGGAGCAGGGCCTGGACTTCCTCGCAGTGACCGACCACAACACGGTCAGCCACCACGCCGAGCTGGCCGGTGCGTCGGCCCGGTACGGGGTCACCCTGATCCCCGGCCAGGAGGTCACCACCGACTCCGGGCACGCCGGCGCGCTCGGCGAGCTGGGCTGGGTGGACTTCCGCGAGCCGGCCGACGCGTGGCTGGCCGCGACCGAGCGGGGCGGCGGGTTGCTGTCGGTGAACCACCCGATCGGCGGGCACGTCAGCTGGCTGCATCCGATGCGGCAGAAGCCGCGGCTGGTCGAGGTGTGGCACTGGAGCTGGCTGGACCCGCGCTGGACGAACATGCTGGCCTGGTGGCTGGCCTGGGACGCGGGCGCGGTCCCGGTCGGCGGCAGCGACTGGCACCGGCCCGGCTCGGAGGCGGTCCCGGGCACCCCGACCACCTGGGTGGAATCAGACGACGATGGGAGCGCCGCGGTGCTGGCCGGGCTGCGCGAGGGCCGGTGCGCCATCTCGGCCCGGCGGGACGGCCCAGTGCTGCTCCGGCTGGACGGGGAGTTCGCCGCGGTGGGCGGCGACGGCACCGTCCTGGCCGGCCCGGACGGCCCGCGCGCCGTGGTGCGCGGCGACCTCGCGACGTTCCCGGCCGCCCCCGGCTGCCACCGCCTCATAGACCCGGCCGGCGGCACCCTCGCCCTCACCGCCTAGCCCCCGGGCCGCCGGCCCCAACCACATCGCTGAATCATTCACGCTGTCCGGTGCGCATGAAGGATTCAGCCATGCGGTGCCGGGCGCCCACGGGGCGGCTGAGAGTGAGGCCGTGTGCCCGCCGGCCCAACCACGTGGCTGAACCAACCATGCTGTCCGGTGCGCATGAATGATTCATTCGCGCGGTGCCGGGCGCCTACGGGCGGCTGAGGGTGGTGCGGGACGCGCGCCGGCGGGGCGGATGAAGGGTTTGGGTGGTTGGCTAGCGGGTGGGGCTGATCTTGAAGACGGGGAAACCGGGAGCGATGCCGGCCAGCTGCTCGTCGCTCGCGTCCTTGGTGACGCCCTCGAAGAACCGGCCCACTTCCCAGCCCCACTTGCGCAGGTACTCGCGGAGCACCGGCGGCTTGTCCGCGTCGGCCAGCTCGGTGGCGGTGAACGGCTCGGTCCGGTGGCCGACCCGCAGCTCGCCCGCACCGGCGGCGCGCATGTTGCGCACCCACTGGGCCTGGCCGCGCGGCGCGATCAGGTACCGCTGCCCGTTCACGGTGAGCGGATTGACCGGGGTGGTCCGCCACTCCCCCGACTTGCGGCCGCGCACGGCCAGCACCCGGGAACCGTAGACGCTGATCCCGGCCCGGGTCAGCGCGCCGACGGTCTTGTTGAACACACGGTCCACGCCAGTCGGGATCACATAACGCTGCTGCGGGGTGGCGTTCATCGCATTCTCCTCTTAGTCCGGAGAGCACCGCTCTCGTCTAAGAACAGTATGCACGTACTGGCGTTCAAAATCAAGAGCAGTGCTCTCGAATTTGGACAAGCAGTCTCTGGCGCTCTAGAGATCGGCCAGCAGTGCCACCCGGGCCCGCAGGATGGCCCGGGTCGAGGCCACGCTGCTGAACTCGTCCGGCTGGCCCGGGCACTCGCCCGCCGCGATGGCGCGTTCCGCCCGGCGGCGCGCGTCGGCCGGGCTGATCATCTCGAACGTCATGCCGGGATCCGCGGCCGCCATGGCCTCGGTCCGGGCCAGCACGTCGCCGGCCTCGCCGACCCAGACGTTCTTGATGCCGCCGCCGAACGAGTGGTCGAGCAGCAGGGAGACCACGTGCCGGCCGGCCGGGTACTCGAAGCTCAGCGTGACCGCTTCCTGCAGCCCCCGGTCGTCCCCGTAACGCCAGCACTCGCGCACCTCGGGCGTGCCCAGGCCGGCCGCCCAGGCCGGGTCCGGCACCCCCTTGCCCGCCAGCCGGCCTGCCGCTGAAGCGGCCTCCTCCCGCAGTTCCGGCCAGCCCAGCGCGCTCAGCACGCGCAGGATGGCCAGCGCCTCCGGGCTGCCGCTGCGCTCCGCGGCGGGCACGATGGCCTGCGCGGCCGGGCTGCGCATGCCGCCCAGCGCGGCCAGGATGTCCGAGCCCCACAGCTCCGCTTGCAGTGGGCTGGCGATCTCCGCCAGCACCATCCGGGCCTCGGTGAGCACGGCGGCGAACGCGTCGTCCGGCGATGACCGGCCGAACACCGCGTCAAGGTCCAGGTCACCGGACATGTCTGCCGCCCCGGGCAGAAACGTATTCCAGGTCCATGCCGGGCATCCTGCCACGGCCGCTGACATGATGGGCTGGAACCGCAGGAGGTCACCCGTGCCGCCAACGCCTCGATGGGGCATCACACTGCCGCTCAGCGGCCCGCTGCCCGCGCAGCGTGACCTGGTCGCGCAACTGCCCGGCCTGGGCTATACCGACGCCTGGTCCTCGGAGGTCAACGGGACCGACGCGTTCACCCCGCTGGCACTGGCCGCCGGGTGGGCCCCGGAGCTGCGGCTGGGCACCGCCATCGCGGGCATCTACAACCGCGGCCCGGCGCTGCTGGCGATGAACGCGGCCACCGTGGCCGAGCTCGCGCCCGGCCGGTTCGTGCTCGGCATCGGTGTGTCCTCCCCGGTCGTGGTGACCGCGTGGAACGGCGTCCCGCTGGACCGGCCCTACCAGCGGGCCCGGGACACGCTGCGGTTCCTCCGCCCGGCGCTGGCCGGCGAGAAGGTCAGCATGACCGGCGACACATTCACCGTCACCGGGTTCCGGCTGGCCACCCCGCCCGAGCCGCCGCCCGCGCTGGCCCTGGCCGCGCTCCGCCCGCAGATGGTCGCGCTGGCCGCCGAGCTGGCCGACGGGGCCATCACCAACTGGCTGGCCCCGTCCGACCTGCCCAAGGTGCGGGCGGTGGCCGGCCCGGGCTGCGAGCTGATCGCCCGGATCTTCGTCTGCCCGACGCCGGACGCGGACGCGGCCCGGCAGATCGGCCGCCGGCTGATCGCCGCGTACCTGACCGTGCCCGCCTACGCCGCGTTCCACGACTGGCTCGGCCGCGGCGAGCGGCTGCGCGCCATGCAGCAGGCCTGGGCGGCCGGCGACCGGAAGGGCGCGCTGGCCGCGATCGACGACAAGCTGGTGGACGAACTGGTCGTGCATGGGCCGCCCGGCCGGTGCCGGGAGCGGGTCGCCGAGTACCAGGCGGCCGGCCTGGACACCCCGGTGATCGCGATCGTGCCCGGGCCCGGTGTGGACGAGGCGGACGCCATCCACCGTCTGGGACCGGCCTGATGGAGCCGCCAGGCTGGATCCCGGCTGTACCAGGCGGCCCAGCCGGGACCGGAAGGTCACCAGACCCCGGGCAGCTCCTCGCCGTACCAGGACTGGATCAGCTGGTGCGCGATGGACACCGGCGGCGGCAGCAGCACCTCGCGGTCGGCCAGCGCGGCGCGCAGTTCGTCCCGGCTGAACCAGCGCGCCGAGCCGATCTCCTCGCCGTCCACCTGGAGGTCGAGCGGGCCGCTGGCCACCGCGCTGAAGCCGAGCATCAGGCTCTGCGGCATCGGCCACGGCTGGCTGCCCACGTACCGGACCTGGCTGACCACGATCGAGGTCTCCTCGGCCACCTCGCGGGCCACCGCCTGTTCGGCCGACTCGCCCGGCTCCACGAAACCGGCCAGGACGGACACCCGGCGCTCCGGCCAGCGGCTGTTATGGGCCAGCAGGCAGCGGTCGTCCGGATCGGTGACCAGCATGATGACCGCCGGGTCGATGCGCGGGAAATGCTCGCTGCCGTCCGCCGGGCAGCGCCGCGCGTGCCCGGCCGCGATCGGCACGGTCGGCGTGCCGTCCCGCGGGCAGTGCGTGTGGCTGACATGCCAGTTGGCCAGCGCCACCGCGTGCGTGAACAGCCCTGCGTCCCGGTCGCCGAGCAGCGCGGCCGCCTCGCGCAGCCCGGCCGGCCGCACCCCCGGCTGCTGCCGCTTGAGCCAGGCCGCCTGCTCGGTCACGGTCTGCTGCTCGGCTTCCGGCCCGGCCGGCTCCAGGTCCGCGCCGTGCGTCTCCAGCCAGCCGGGCGGGCCGAGCACGCCGAAGTAGGTCACCCCGGCGTCATCGACGCCGAGCAGGAACTGCAGCCCTTCCGGCGCGTCGCCCGGCTCGACCAGCACCAGCTCGGCGTCCTGCTCGCCGAACCGGACCAGTGCCCGGCCCTGGTCAAGCACCAGCACCTGGGTCCGCGGATCGGCCCACGCCGCGGCCAGCCACTCGGTGTCGCCGCGCCGCTCGCTGACCCGGTCCACCGTGCCCCGGGCCAGCACGAAGCCGCCCAGCTCCCCCGCGTAGTCCTGAGCCTGCTCCGCGCTCACAGGTCCACCGCGGCCAGCTCGTCCCACAGGTAGGCGACCGCTTCCGCGCCCTTGAGCAGCAGGTCCATCTCCACCTTCTCGTTGGGCGCATGGATCCGGTCCGCGTCCAGCCCGACCGCGACGAACACCAGCGGCGCCCCCAGGATGTCGGCCAGGTCCGCTTCCGGCCCGCTGCCCCCTTCCCGGGTAAACAGCACTTCTTTGCCGAACGCCCGGGCCATCGACTGCCGTGCCGCCTGCACGGCCGGCGCGTCGATCGGGGAAAAACACGGCCGCACCCCGGGGCCGCCGAACGTCACGCTGGCCTCGACGCCGGGCGGGGTGTGCGCGGCCACGTACTCCCGGAGCGCCGCCGCCACATCCGCCGGGTCCTGGTTGGCGACCAGCCGGAACGTCACCTTGGCGTGCGCCTCGCGGGGCACGATGGTCTTGGCGCCGGGTCCGGTGTGCCCGCCCCACATGCCGTTGATCTCCGCGGTGGGCCGGGCCCAGATCCGCTCCAGCGTGCTGTACCCGGCCTCGCCGGCCGCCGCCTGGCTGTGCCCCGCCTCGGCCAGCCAGGACTTCTCGTCGAACGGCAGCCGGGCGAACAACTCCCGCTCCGCGTCGCTCAGCGGGAGCACGTCGGCGTAGAACCGGGGCAGCGTGACCCGGCCGTCCGCGTCGTGCAGGCCGGCCAGCAGCCCGGCCAGCGCGTGCAGCGGGTTGGGCACACCGCCGCCGAACGAGCCGGAGTGCAGGTCCCCGTCCGGGCCGTGCACGTCGATCTCGGCGTCCACCATGCCGCGCATCCCGATGCACATGGACGGCACATCCGCGGCCCACATCGTGGTGTCGGAGATCACGATCACGTCGCAGCCGAGCTGGCCGATCCGGCTGCGCAGCAGGCCGGCGAAGTGCGGCGAGCCGGACTCCTCCTCGCCCTCGATGAGGAACTTGAGCGACACCGGCGGCGCCTGCCGGGCCGGGCCGCCCGCGGCCAGGCAGGCGCGCAGCCCGAGGCTGTGCAGCAGCACCTGGCCCTTGTCGTCCGAGGCGCCCCGGCCGAGCAGCTGGCCGTCCCGCTCCACCGGCTCGAACGGCGGCGAATCCCACTCGTCCAGCGGCTCGACCGGCTGCACGTCGTGATGCCCGTAGACCAGCACGGTGGGCGCGGCCGGGTCGGCTGCGGGCCAGTGCGCGAACACAGCGGGCGCGCCCGGCGCACTTTCCTGTCCGGTCGCCCAGATCTCCACCACCGGGAACCCGATGCCGGACAGGTGCGCGGCCAGCCAGCCGGCCGAGGCCCGGACGTCGTCACGGCGCGCCGGGTCGGCCGAGATCGACGGGATGGCCAGCCACTCCCTGAGCTGGGCGAAGAACTCCCGCGCCTGGCTGTCGATGTATTCGGCTGCTTCCATGAACGCCTGGCCTCCCCGCCGTTGCGCTACTACCACAGGTGCACGCCCGTGCCCAGCCGATGCCAGAAATCCACCTAGGGCATGACGACCCGGCTGGGCAGTTCGTCGTAGCGTGGTGACACATGACGCTACCGCTGACCCGGCCGCCACGCGGCGGCGGGCAGGGCACCGGTCCGCGCGGGACGCGCTGGCGATACTGGCTGCGGCGGGCCGCGACACTGGCCCGGCGCCGGGCCGCCGCGCTGTGCGCGGCGGTCGAGCATGAGTGGCCAGCAGCACTGCTGGCCGCTTGTGCGCTGTTCGCCTGCGCGGTCGCCGCGATCAGCGCGGGCGCCCCGGAGCGGCTCTGGGGCGAACTGGCGGCCGCGTCCTACGGCCTGGCCGCGCTGGTGGCGCTGGCCGGGCGGCGCCGCGGGCTGCCGCTGGCCGTGGCGATCAGCGTGACCGGGGCCGCGCTGATCCCGCTGGCCTGGATGGCCTCGACCCGGATGGGCCAGCCCGAGGTCAGCGTGGTCATCCGGTCGGCCCACCTGTTCCTGCACCAGGGCACCCCGTACGAGCGGGCCAGCGCCCTGGCCACCGCGCACGGCCCGTACGCGTACAACCCGTACCTGCCCGCGCTGGCGTTCTTCGGGCTGCCGCACGCCTGGTTCGGCGGCGGGCTGCTCACCGACCCACGGGTGTGGTTCGGGGTGGTATTCCTGGCCGCGTTCGGCACCGCGCTGCGGCTGTCCGGCGTGCGGCGGCCGTGGCTGTGGGCCATCGTGGTCACCGCCTCACCGATCATCGCTTACCCGCTCAGCACCGGTGGCGATGACCTGCCCGTGCTGGCGCTGATCTGCCTCGGCCTGGCCCTGCTCCGGCCCGCCGCAGGACGGGATGACACGGCGCCAGCTGATGCGGCGCCGGATGACGCGACCGCGGCCCGGACCGGCGGGCTGACCACGCAGCGGATCATCCTGGCCAGCCTGGCCCTCGGCCTGGCCGCGGCCATGAAGGCCACCGCCTGGCCCGCGCTGGCGGTGGCGGTGGCCCTGGTAGCGGTGTGCGCTGGGCGCCGGGCGGTGGCCTGGCTGGTGCTGGTCACGCTGTGCGTGCCGCTGGCGGTGGACGGCCCGGTGCTGTTCGCCCAGCCGTCCTCAGTGGTGTCCAACACAATCCTGTTCCCGCTCGGCCTGACCAAGGTGCAGAGCCCGGCGGCCACCCCGCTGCCCGGCCACCTGATGGTCGAAGCCTGGTCCTGGGGGCACTACGCGGCGATCGGGCTGCTCCTGCTGGCCGGCCTGGCCATTGCGGCCTGGCTGGTTGTGTCGCCGCCGCGGGACGAGCGGGCGGCCGGCTGGCGGCTGGTCGTCGGGGTCACCCTGATGTTCGCGTTCGCCCCGGCCAGCCGGTTCGGCTACATCGTCTACCCGCTTGGCCTGGCCGCCTGGCTGCTGCTCAGCAGCCTCCCGGCCCCGCGCACCGGGGACGGGAGGCTCAGCCTGGCCCGGGCGGGCGCGGACGCGCCGCCCGGCTGACGTCAGCGGCTGGCGGCCACCGGTTCGCGCTCCGGCCGCGTGTGTTCTGGCGGCGCTTGCCCGGCCTGCTCCTGGTCTGCCTGCGCGTGGTCTGGCTGCGCGGTGCGGCCCGGCCGGCGCGGGCGCAGGTCGCCGGCCAGCAGCACGGCCACGCTGACCGCGGCCGCCACGGCGGCCGCCGCGGCGTACAGCAGCCCGGTGTGGATGCCGTCGGTGAACGCGGTGCTGGCGCTGGCCCGGAGCGGGCCGCCGGCGTGGATGGCCACGGCGAACGAGCCGCGGGCCTTGCTGGCCAGCGCGGCCGGCACACCGGCCAGCTGCAGGTGACTGCGGTAGATGCCGGTCACGATGCTGCCCACCACGGCGATGCCGAGCGCGCCGCCGACCTCACGGCTCAGGTCGTTGAGCGCGGACCCGACGCCCTGCTAGGCGGCGGGCAGGCCCTCGGTGATGGCGGTGGTGGCCGGGGTTAAGAGCGAATATTCCTTCTTTTTGTGCTAGGGTTGTGTTCATGCCGCGGATCACCGAAGAGCGCCGGGAGGCCCGGCGCGAGCAGATCCTCGACGCCGCCCGAGCCTGCCTGCAGGAATACGGCCTGGAAGCGGTGTCGATGGAGATGATCATTGCCCGGTCCGGGCTGTCCACCGGCGCCGTCTACCGCTACTTCAAGGGCAAGGACGAGGTGATGAGCGCCGCCGTGGCGGTTGGCCTGGACGGCCTCAGCCAGGCGCTCGCGCCGGTGCTCGGCAACCCGGACCCGCCGCCGCTGCCCGAGTTCGTCGGCCAGCTCATGACGGCCGGGCTGGGCTACGCGCGCCAGGACCCCGGCCTCGACCTCATGCTGGTCGCCGTGCACGGCTGGAGCCACCTGCAGACCGTGCCCGAGCTCAAGGCGATGGCGCAGGCCCGGTTCCACGGCCTGCGCGACCGGTTCGCCGCGGTGGTCAGGAAGTGGCAGGCCGCCGGGACGCTCGACCCGGCCGCGGACCCGCAGGCGATGGCCCAGCTCATCCTGTCCATCAGCCTGGGCTTCATCGCGCAGCACGCGCTGGCTGGCGACGCCGACCCGGCCGCGCACGTGGCCGCGCTGGCCGCGCTGACCCAGGCCCCGGCGCGCCCCGGCCGCCTATGATCCAGGCATGATTGCCGCGTTTTCGATCACCCCGCTCGGTGTCGGGGAGGGAGTCGGCGGTTATGTGGCCGACGCGGTCCGGGTGGTCCGGGACAGCGGGCTGCCAAACCACACCGACGCCATGTTCACTACCGTCGAGGGAGACTGGGCCGAGGTGATGGACGTGATCAAGCGGGCGGTGGACGCCGTGGCCGCGCAGGCGCCACGGGTCAGCCTGGTGCTCAAGGCCGACCTGCGGCCGGGGGTGACCGACGGGCTGACCAGCAAGGTGGCCACGATCGAGCGGCATTTGCAGGGCTGACGGTCAGCCAG
>CAVWWE010000032.1:0-41902 GCA_963758575.1 uncultured Actinomycetes bacterium | reverse complement strand
ATGGTGATCGGCGGCGTGCTGGCCGCGGTGATGACGGTGGTCTACCTGGAGCAGGCGGGCCGCCATCCCGGCTATTACCCCTGGCGGTCATGCTGGCGGCGCTGGCGTTCGGCCTGGGCGTGGCCTACACCCCGTGGATGGCGAGCTTTACCGAGACCGTGGAAGCCCCAACCCCGCGCTCACCGCCACCGGGCTGGCCATCTGGGGCTGGATCGTCCGGGTGACGGTCTTCGTCGCGTTCCTGATCATCCCGGCCGTGGTCAACTCGGTCACCCCGCTGGTCAGCTACGGCGCTACCGTGCGAGCGTACTCGACCCAGTACGCCAGCGAGCTGGCGTTCGCCAGCGCGCACCCGGACGTCGTGGCGGCCGCCCAGAAGGTCCCCCCGTCGGTCGTAGCCACCGCTCAGAAGATCCCCCTCGGTCCTGGCCACCGCGCAGAAGGACGCCACGCAGCTCGCGAACGCGCAGAAGTTCGCGCCCGAACTCGCGGTGATCCAGGCCCACCCGGCGCTGTTCGCCAGGCTGGCCACCTACAAGAACCCGGCCACGATCCCGCGGGGCCTCCAGGCCCAGGCGATCGCTGCCGCCGGCGGCGGAGCCAAGGGCCTCAAGATCCTTACCACGATCGCGGCAAACCAGGCGGCCATCAACGGCGTGATAGCGGCCGCGCCGGCGCTGAAGACCGTCGTCCCGTATGCGGCGGACCTAAGACGATCGCCCCCTACTCGGCGGAGTTGACCGCCATGGCGCCGTACTCGGCGCAACTGACGGCGCTGTCCAAGGTCCCGCCGTCGGCGCTCGCCTACTTGAAAGCACATGGCGCCGCGGTGACCAAGGCCGCCGCGCAGACCGCCGGGCAGTGGAAGACGTGGTACTGGATCTGCTTCGGCGGCATCGTGTTCTTCCTGCTGTCCATCCCGCTGCTGCGCGGCCGGTGGCGGCCGCGCGACGCCCGCAGGGACGAGGCCGAGCACGAGACCATGGTCCAGGCCGAACTGGCCAAGCTCACCAGCTGAGCCCACGGCCCGCGCGACAGCCCGGGACTAAGCTGGACGCAGTCCCGCGCCGGGGACTGCGTCCGGTGTGAATGGCCAGCCCGCTGAACGAGAGGACAGAGGTAATGCCGCGGTTCGGCACTAAGCAACTCGACATCAAGGAGCAGAACGCAGCAGTTGAGCGGGTCCTGGAGGTCACCGAGAACCCTCGCCACCGGTACCTGCTCCAGTCCTACCTCCGGCACCGGTACCTGGAATCGGCGGGACGCTACCAGGAGATCTTCGCGCCCGAGATGACCGTCGAGCATCCCGTCTACCGGTTCAGCCTGATCGGGCAGCCGAGGTTCACGCTGGACGGCCGCCCGCAGGTGGAGGCGGTTTACCAGCACTGGACGCAGACGGATCAGTGCGTCTTCTACGTCGAGGACGAGACCGTGGCGGTCGGCGACCACCTGATCGTGGGCCGGGGCATCGGCTACCAGCAACGGCTCGGCGCCGAGCTCGCGGCGTCCGGCGTCGATGCCGACGCCGACGCGATGTACCTTGAGCGTTTCCAGATGGTCATGGTCTGGCCGTATGACGACCAGTGCCGCTTGATCGGCGAGGACCTCTGGGAATTCGACGACGCCGAGCGTGCTCTCATCAAGCTCGATCCCGCCGACGTGCTGACCGCCAAGCAGGCAGGCGAGCTGCTCGAGCCGCTGATCAAGCCGCTGCCGCCCTTCGACCCCAGCTTCCTGCCGCATGAGTGAGGCCGTGCGATGAAGGCGGTCACCTGCCAGAATTCCGAGCTGAAGCTCGTTGACCTGCCGGATCCGCAGCCGGGCCCCGGCCAGGTTGTCATCAACGTCCTTGGCTGCGGTATCTGCGGTTCCGATCTGCACGTCCGTCACCACGCCGACGCGGAGGCCGAGGTGCTGGCGGAAATCGGCTACGACGGCTTCATGCGTTCCGGTCAGCAGGTGGTGCTTGGCCACGAGTTCGTCGGCGAGGTCACCGGCTACGGGCCAGCGACCCGGAGGAAGATACCGGCCGGGACCGCCGTGGTGGCGGTGCCGCTCACCCGCCGCGGAGACGAGTTGCACGCGATCGGTCTCTGTGCGGCGGCACCGGGCGGGTACGCCGAACGGGTGGTGGTCGAGGAGTCGCTCATGTTCGCGCTACCGAACGGCCTGTCGCCAAGCTCGCCGTCCTCACCGAGCCGCTGGCGGTCGGCTGGCACGCGGTCCGCCGCGCGGAGGTCAAGAAGAATGACGTGGCCATCGTGATCGGCTGCGGCCCCGTCGGCCTGTCGATCATCTGCATGCTCAAGGCCCGCGGCGTCGGCACGGTCGTGGCGAGTGATTTCTCCGCTGGCCGGCGGCAGCTCGCCAGCGCGTGCGGCGCGGACATCGTGGTAAACCCGAGCGAAGCATCGCCGTACGAGGCACCGGGAGACCGCGGTTTCCTGACAACTCTCCCGGCCGCCGTCGGGCTGGCAATTGGAACGATGGAGAAGCTCAGGCCCCTGCTGGTGCCATGGCAGCATGTCTGGCGCCTCGGTGAGACGCTCGGCGGGAAGCCGAAGCACCCGGTGATCTTCGAGTGCGTCGGCGTTCCCGGCATCCTGGACGGCATCATCGCAAGCGCGCCGCTGTTCTCGCGCGTGGTGGTGGCCGGGGTCGCGTGGCCACACCATCCGGCCGGTGATGGCGATCAACAAGGAGGTCGATCTGCGGTTCGTCGTGGGCTACACACCGCTGGAGTTCCGCGACACGCTCCACATGCTGGCCGAGGGCAAGGTGAACGCGGCGCCGATCACGACCGGAACCGTTGGGCTGCCCGGCGTCGAGGCCGCCTTCGGTGCGTTGGCAGACCCCGGAAGGCACGCGAAAATCATCATCGACCCAGCGAGCCCGGCCACGGCGCCCGAAGCCGTATCCTGAGGTCGGGCAGGCCGGGTAGACGTTTCTCCATCGTCGCCCTCGCCGGCGCGGCTCACCGGGGTCTGGCCGTCCGCTCTCGCGGCTGCGGCCTGCCTCGAAGCGCCCGGCGCGGCGCCGGTCACGGCTGTCTCAGGTTCTTCTTCAGGATCTTGCCGGTGGCACTCTTGGGGAGGCTGTCGCGGAACTCGATGCTGCGCGGGTACTTGTAGGCGGCTACCCGCTGCTTGACGTATTCCGTGAGCTCAGCCGCGGTGGCCGTCTGACCGGGTTTGATAGTGACGATGGCGTGCACGTCCTCACCCAGCTTTGCGTCGGGTACGCCGACGACGGCGGCCTCGGCGACGGCGGGGTGAGCGTAAAGCACCTCCTCCACCTCCCGCGGGTAGACGTTGTACCCGCCGCGGATGATCAGGTCCTTGATCCGGTCGACGATGAACAGGTACCCATCGAGGTCGAAGTAGCCGAGGTCGCCGGTGTGGAACCAGCCGCCGGCGAAAGCCTGCGCGGTGGCCTCGGGGTTTCCGTGGTAGCCGGTCATCACGTTCGGGCCGCGGACCACGATCTCGCCGACATGCTCGGGGCCGGGCGGCAGCGGACGTCCCTGCTCGTCCCATATCTGCACACGCACAGACCAGATCGGCTTGCCGACGCTGTAGACCTTGCGCTCGGCGGCGCTGACGTTGAACGTGGTGGTGGAGGAGGTCTCCGACAGCCCGTATCCCTCCAGGATCGCCACCCCGAACCGGTGCTCGAAGGCGTCGATGATCTCGGCCGGTATCGGCGCCCCACCGGACACAGCGACCCGCAGCGATGACAGGTCATAGCGGTCCAGGCATGGAGCGTTCAGCAGCGCGACGTACATGGTCGGCACGCCCTCGAAGATGGTCACCCGGTCCCGCTGGATCGTCGCCAGGACAGCTACCGGATCGAACCGCGGGACCAGCGACATGGTTCCGCCCAGCAACACGCAGACGTTCATGATGGATGACAGGCCGAAGATGTGGAACAGCGGCAGCACCACGATCACGATGTCGCTGTCATTGACCTCGAACAGCCGCCCGGACACGTCAGCGTTCATGTACAAGGTGAAATGCGACAGCACGGCGCCTTTGGGGGCGCCGGTCGTCCCGGACGTGTAGATGATCACTGCCGGGTCAGCCGGGCTGATCGGGGCGAGCTGGAGGGTGGAAGGACCGCTGGCCAGCAGGCTCTCGAACGGCGCGGCCGATGGCACGCCGTCCGCGTCGCCGACGACATACAGCGCGTCCAGCCCGGCCGCCGCAGCGGCTTTCGCGGCCTCGCCCAGGAACCCGCCGTGAGTGATCAGTGTGCGGGTCCCTGAGTCGCTGAGCTGGAACTCGATTTCCCGTGCCTTCAGCAGTGGGTTCATCGGCACTACCACCCCGCCGGCCTTGAGGATGCCGAAGTAGGCGACGACGAACTCGGTGATGTTCGGCAACTGCAGCCCTACCCTGTCACCAGCCTGCAGGCCGGCCACCGTCAGGCCGGCGGCGGCACGATCCGACAGCGCATCCAGCTCGGCGTAGCTGATCGTGGCCTCTCCGAGGATCACGGCCGTCTTACCCGGAGCCCGGCGTGCTGACTCAGTGAGGATGACAGCCCAGGTTGAAATCCATCATCGCTCCCAACGACTCGCCGCTGCGTGGCCCGGTGGCGGCTGGCCCGCGGCGACGCGGTCAGACCCACGACCCAGCCTTCTGGTGACCACGCGCGCGCGGCTCAATAGCCTGTCCTCCATGGTCAGCCTGCGGTCTGGGCCAGCGCAGGCGCGCGGCGGAACTCCAGGTTGTGCTGGTCGATGCGGCCGCGGTACAGCGCCGCGTCCTTGAAGTAATGCTGCCGCAGCCGCCAGGGTGTCCGGTCGCCCTGCAGCGGCAGCGTGTGCCGGGACCGTTCGAAGTACCCCGAGGTCATGTCGATGAACGGTGAGGTGCGCAGCCCAGCCGCCGGGCACACGGAGTGACAGTCGTATACCGCCGTTCGGCCATGAACCGCAGCATGCGGGTGACGTAGCGAGCGACCAGGTCAACCTTCAGCGTCCACGAGGCGTTGGTGTACCCGATGGCGAACGCCATGTTAGGCACACCGTCGAGCATCATGCCCTTGTAGGCGACGCGGTCCGCCACGGTGACTGCCTCGCCGTTGACCGTCATGGGAATCCCGCCGAGCGGGAGGAGGTTCAGACCGGTCGCGGTAATGATCACGTCGGCGGCAAGCTCGCGGCCGGAGCGCAGCTGCAGCCCGGTGGAGGTGAACTCCTTGATGTGGTCCGTGAGGACGTCCGCCTGGCCGGACCTGATGGCGGCGAAGAAATCCCCGTCGGGCACCAGGCACATCCGCTGGTCCCATGGCTCATAGGCGGGCGTGAAGTGGGTGCCGATGTCATAACCGCTGGGCAGCCGTCTGGCGGCGCCCTGCTGCAGCATCGCGCGGGCCCGGGCCGGGTGCTTGCGGCAGAAGCTGTAGATTGCCGTCGCGAGCCTCGCGTTCTTCCATCGCACAGCCGCGTACGCGCGGCGCTCAGGCAGGAACTTGCGCAGCAGATCTGCGATGGGATCGCGGCTGGGCATCGGCAGCACATACGACGGTGAGCGCTGCACCATCGTCACGCTGGCCGCTGTTCCCGCGATGGCCGACAGGATGGTCGCCGCGGTGGCGCCGCTTCCTATCAAGGCTACCCGCTTTCCGGTGAGGTCAAGGTCGTCCGGCCAGTGCTGCGGGTGCACGATCGTGCCGGTGTACCTCTCCTGCCCGGCCCATGGTGGGGTCTAGCCCTCGTCATACCGGTAGTAACCCGGGCACAGGTACAGGAACGCGCACGTGCGCTCGGTGCGGGTTCCGCTGCCGGTGTGCTCGACTGTCACTGTCCAGCGAGCGTCGGCACTGGCCCAGTTCGCGGCCACCACCTTGCTGTGGTAACTGATCTTCCGGTCGATGCCGTAGGCCCCGGCCGTCTCGCGCAGGTAGCGCAGGATGTCGCCTCCGCGGGCAATCGCTTGCGCCCGGGTCCAGGGCCGGAACGGGTACCCGAGAGTGAACATGTCGGAGTCTGAGCGGACGCCGGAGAACCGGAACAGGTCCCACGTTCCGCCGCTGGCACCGCGGGCTTCCAGGATCGCGTACGAGATGCCGGGAGCACCGGTCTGCAGGCGGCAGGCGGCGCCGATTCCGGACAGCCCGGCACCGACGATGAGCACGTCGGTATGCCCCATCGCCGTATCCGCGGGAAGGGCTGATGACATGCGCATGGTGCTCCTGATCGCTTCCCCGGTGCCGTCCGGCCGTTGGCTCGAGGATGGCATCGGCCGGAAAGTTATGCAACACTTCCGGGAGATGTATCACCCGCCATGGCCGCTTCCGCGCAGACCAAGGAGATCCCATGACTTCCCTTGTGCCGCCGCCCGCGGTCACCCAGGCCGACGACGGCCCGGCCATTGCCGAGCTGCATCGGCTGTATGCCGTACAGCGCCAGGCCTTCCTGGCCGACCCGTACCCGGCCGCCGCCGAACGCAGGAATCACCTGGAGGCCCTGGCCGCGACGGTGCTCGGTCACCGCGATGACATCCGGGCAGCGATGCGCGAAGACTTCGGTGCGCACCCGGACCTTTTCACCGATCTGGTTGAGGTACTCGGGGTAGCAGGCCGCGCGGCCTACGCAATAGAACGACTCGACTCGTGGATGGCCGATGACGAGCGGCCCGCCGACCCCGCGCTGTATGGGACCGCCCGCGCGGCCATGCGGTACCAGCCCAAGGGCGTGGTGGGCAACATCGTCCCGTGGAACTTCCCGTTCGACCTGTCGCTCGGGCCGCTGGCCGAGATGCTCGCCGCAGGCAACCGCGTAATCATCAAGCCCTCGGATTACAGCCCAGCCTGTGCAGGCTTGCTTCGCCGGATGGTGTCGGGAGCGTTCCCGGAAGAGCAGGTCGCAGTGTCAGTCGGCGGCCTCGCGCTGGCCAGGGAGTTCGCCGCCCTGCGCTGGGATCACCTGCTGTATACCGGCAGCGCGGCGATCGGCCGTGAAGTCGCCAAGGCCGCAGCGGCCAACCTGGTGCCGGTAACACTGGAACTGGGTGGTAAGTGCCCGGCCATCCTGACCCCCGGCAGCGTGGACGCCCGGAGTGTGCGCAGCATCATCGGTACCAAGCTGGTCAAGAACGGCCAGATGTGCATCTCTGTTCACTACGTCCTGGTCCCACGGGCGCAACTGGAGGACTTCGTCTCGCACGCGCAGCGGTATGTGGCCCAGGAACTGCCGGAGTACGGGCGCTCGGCTGACTGCACCGGCATCATCACCGAGCGGCACCTGGAGCGGATCACCGCAATGGCCGATGAGGCTCAGGCCAGTGGGGCGCGGATAGTCCCGCTGGGAGGTGAGGGCGACCGGCCAACCCGCCGGCTGCCGCTGCTGCTGGTCGTCGACCCGCCGGAGCAGCTGCGCATCATGCGGGAAGAGGTGTTCGGCCCGATCCTGCCGGTCATACCTTATGAGGACCTTAGGGCGGCGCTGGGAAAGGTCAATGCTGGTGAGCGCCCGCTGGCGCTGTATGTCTACAGCACTGATCCTGCACTCAGCGAGGAGGTGCTGCAGCAGACCACATCGGGCGGGGCGTGCGTCAATGTCTGCGCCGTTCACGGTGCCCTGCCGTCGCTGGGATTCGGCGGCGTCGGGCAGAGCGGCAGCGGCCGGCACCACGGCATCGAGGGCTTCCGGGAATTCTCCAATCCCCGAGGGGTGGTAGTGCGGGGCGCTGGGGACCTGGCTGATGTGTTTCTGCCGCCGTACGGGCCGGCTGCCCAGGCCATCGTGGACAGCGTGTTCCACAACGCAGCGGAAACCGAGCCTGTCCCGCCAGGCAGTGCCTGACCTGGGCACCCGGCATCATGCCGCCCAATGCACTGACGCGCCGGCCGCGCGCCCCAGCCAGCCCCGGAAGCATGCGCGCTGCCCGGGCCGTGGCACTTGCCGCCCGGTGGGTGCAGGATGGCAGGCGCCTGGACATGCAGGGCCTCGCGGACGAACTCGGGATCTCACGGGTCACCCTGTTCCGCCGCGTGGGCAGCCGCGAGGAACTGCTCAGCAAAGCACTATGGCTGCTCACCGAGCGCACCCTGGCAGTCGCCGCAGCCCGGTGGGAGGCCGAGCGGCCGGAGGGTGAGCTGCACTCGCCCGGCACCGGCCGGCACATCAACGCGATCGTGGCCCAGTCACCAGGTCTGCGGCGGCTTCTTGACGACGAGCCCGCGCTGGCGCTGCGGGTGCTCACGGACCCGCGTGGCCGGGTGCAGACCGGGATCGTCGCCTTCGTCGAGGGCCTGCTGCGTCGCGACATCGCCGAGTTCGGCCTGGTGACCATGATCGAGCCGGGCGCCCTCGCCTATGCACTGGTCAGGCTCGGCGAGTCGTTCGTGTATGCGGATGTGCTGGCTGCGCGCAAACCTGACGTCGCCACCGCCGACCGGCTGCAGCAGGCCCTGGTCGAGGGCATCCCGGTCATCTCCTCAGCCGCCAGCCCGCCGCCGTAGTCACTCGGGGTACCGGGCGACGCCAGCGCACCAGACCTGGCGGACCTGGCGCGTCGCCCGGATGTCGGCGGTGGGATCGCCTGCGAGCAGCACGAGGTCGGCCCGCATGCCTGGCCTGATCGCGCCGCGGTCACGCAGGCCGAAATAGCCTGCAGGCACGACAGTAGCTGCCCGCAGCGCCGCTACGGAGGAGAGCCCGGCAGCAACAAGCAGTTCCATCTCATGGTGCAGGCTCTCCCCGAACGGCGGCGATGCGGGCACGCCAGCGGTCAGATTGGCGTCGCTTCCGGCCAGGATTGGAACCCCCGCCTGGTGCAGCGCCGTCACGGAGTCGCGAGCCGGCTCGTAAGCCGGGCCGCTCGGCCCGGCCAGGCCGGCTTTACGCAGGTTCGCGACGACGGATTCCATCATGGTGAGCGTTGGCACAATGACCCTGCCGTCGGCGCGCACCTGCGCCGCCGCTGCCTTTCCCAGCGGCGCGTCCAGCGGGGCGTGCGTGAGGACGTTGACGCGGGCTTGCTGCGCCATTTCGACGGCCGCGCAGGTGGTGACGTGGGCGACCGTGAGTTTCCCCCGGACGCGGGCAGCGGCCGCGAGCGCGGTGACGGTTTCCTGGTCGAAACCAGGAAGGTCGATGATGATCTTGATGTAGTCGGCACCCTCGGCGATCCGGCCGGCCACGAAGCGGTCCGCGTCGTCTGGCCCCTCGACGAGCCCTTCCGCCGGGCGGTCCGCCAGGGTCTGGCTGTGACGGCTGGCGGGGGATGTCGCGCCCACGTGACTGCTGCGGATGTCGGTGAGCCCCGGCTGCCCGCGAAGCGAGCTGACCAGGCTGGCCGGCCAGCAGCCCATGTCGAGCGCTGTCGTCACCCCGAACCCGGCCAGCGTCTTGAGGGTCGTGAGGTCCCGCAGGTGGACGTGGGCATCGATGAGCCCGGGCAGCAGGACGCCGCCGTCGCCGTCGAGCAGGCGCGCGCCGCGGGCCCCGGTGCCGATCCTGCCGTCGTCGATGACGACCGTGGACGGCTCCTGCAGGTCACGTCCGTCGAAGACGCGGACGTTGGCCAGCGCGGTCCTGCTGGCGGCCGTGGATTCGCTTCCGGGCACGGGGAGAACCTCCTGAGCCGCTGAGGACGGTCCCGCAAGCGGCGTCGCCTGCTGATGTTCACTACGTCCCGGGCGGTAGGCCCAGCACGCGCTCGGCGTTGCCGTGGGCGAGCTTTTCCCGGTCTGGCTCGCTGATGGGCAGCGTGTCCAGGAATTGCCGGGCCGCGGCGTTGTCGGCGAACGGATAATCAACGGAAAACAGCAGCCTGTCGATGCCGAGAACGCTCATCGCGCACTGAAACGGCGGCACGGTGAAGTAGCCGCTGGTGGTGACATAGAAGTTTGCCGTGAAGTACTCGCTGATCCGCCTGGGGAGCCCGGCGACCGGGTTGAGCGTCTTGTCCGCCCTGGCCAGCGAGAAGGGAAGATTCTCGCCCATGTGACCGATGATGATCTTCAGGCCGGGGTAGCGGTCCATGGTGCCTGATGCGATCAGGCGCAGGGCGTGCAGGCCGGTTTCCGCGTGCCAGCCCCAGCCCGACCCGGCCAGGGTGTTCGCCACCTCGCCGGGCAGGCCGCCGAAGTACACGCTCATCACCTCGGCGGGCGGCATGGTCGGGTGAATGTACACGGGCACGTCCAGGTGCTGGGCGGTCTCCAGGATCGGCCGGAACTCCGGCGCGTCCAGGAACCGGCCCTTGGTATGGCCGTGAATCAGGGTCCCTTTGAACCCGAGCACGCGGACGCATCGCTCGAGCTCTGCGGCCGCGGCCTCCGGATCGGGAGTGGGCAGCGTAGCGAAGCCGGCGAACCGGCCCGGATGCGCCGCGACGGCCTCGGCCACCACGTCGTTGGCGGTGCGCGCCACCGAGACAGCGTCGGCCCGATCCAGCGGGTTCGGGCCGGGCGCCGCCGCCGAGAGCACCTGCACATTGATGCCGGCCGCGTCCATGTCCGCGATCCTGCCCGCGCCGAGGTCGGCAAGCTTAGCCGCGATGGCCGGGTTCCGTCCGATGCCGACACGTTCGAGTCCCGGGATTGCGAATGCCTCTTCGAGGGCGATGACGCGCATGGTCAAGTTCCGTTCAGGCGATGGCCGTTCGGTGTCAGCTTTGCTGGCTGGCCCACAGCTGGCATTCCTCAGCGAACGCAAGCTGCCGCAGGTGCAGCGCGTGACCGAGGACGTGGTGGTCGATACTGTGGCCGGTGGCGCGGGCGATGCTGGCGTCAACGATCGGCGCGGCGGTTAGCAGCTTGGCGAAGTGCTCGACATTGGCCGGTGAGCTGTCCCAGAGCGCGTCGAATTCGGCGAGCTGGTTGTGCACTGGCACCGTGATCCGCGGCGCGAGTTCCGGCAGATGGTCGTCGGGCCACTGCGGTGCCTGGATGAGCTCGCGGACGGGGGCCGGCGCGTAGGACGCGTGGGCTGCCCGGATGCCTTCCGCGGTGCGGGTGAAGTCGGGCCCGAACATCACCTGGTCCCGCTGCTCGTACGGCAGGTCCACCGTCTCGTCGGCGGGCAGCGAGGCGAGCGCGTGCGCGGGGCCGCCACGGCGGATGACTGCCCCCATCCCGGTGACTGACATGCCAGTGAGACGGAAGTCCGTCTCACTGGCTGCGATCATCATGGCGATCATGCCGCCGATCGAGTGCCCGGTCAGGAACACGCTGTCCGCGCCGAACCGGGCTGCGGCCTGGGCAATCGCGTCCGCGAGCAGGCGGGCGTGGCGGCCGAAGGTGTTGTCCGCCGGATCGAGGACAGAGCTTCCGCCGTAGCCCGGCCGGTCAAAAGCCACGACCGGGTAACCCGCTGCTGGCGCAAGGTCCAGGAACGTTCCCTGTGCCGACCCCGCGACGTCATAGTAACGCGCGGTATAAGTGCCGCCGTGCAGGGCGGCGATCAGCGACTTGCCGCCGGGGGCTGGCGGTCCTGCGGTCAGTGCCGAGATGGTCAGCCCGTCCACCGTGAAGTCGGTAACGCTGCGCTCGCCCGCCATGTCAGGCTCCATTTCCGTGCTGAGACGAGTGTCCGAGTTGGTCCGCGCGCCGTGACTAGCGGGCGGGTTCGACGAAGTGGTGGCGCATCTCCCCGATCCCGCTGACCCACGTGACCAGCTCGTCGCCGGCCTGGAGCAGCCGCCGCGGCGTCCGCGCCCACCCGATGCCGCTTGGCGTGCCGGTGAAGATCAGATCGCCAGGCAGCAGTGGGACGACCGAGGACAAAGACTCGATCAGCTGCGGGATCGTGAAGATCATGTCGCTGGTCCGGCCCTTTTGCATCTGCTCGCCGTTCACCAGGCAGCCGAGCTCGAGGTCACCGGGATCCGGGAATTCCTCAGCCGTTACCAGCGCAGGGCCGATGGGCGCGAATCCCGCGAACGACTTGCCCATGCTGAACTGCTGGGGCGGCGGGCCAGCGAACTGCAGCTCCCGCTCGGACAGGTCCTGTCCCGCCGTGAGCCCGGCAACATGCTCCCAGGCCC
Source organism: uncultured Actinomycetes bacterium (assembly GCA_963758575.1). Lineage (GTDB taxonomy): Bacteria > Actinomycetota > Actinomycetes > Streptosporangiales > Streptosporangiaceae > RYN-230. The sequence continues at coordinate 29,903 of CAVWWE010000032.1, read as the reverse complement.
GGCCGGCCGGAACGTGGTCGGCGAGGCGGCCGATGACCGCCACCAGCTCGGCCTCGAAGTCGACAGAACCCGGGGGCCGCGTGATCGCGCCGTGCGGGCCGGTCACCGACGCGGGGAACTTGGTAAAAACCATCGGCCGTTGCGGCAGTTCCAGGCCAGCCTCCGCGGCATGATCGCGATAGTTGAGCCCGATGCCAAATACCTGGGGCGGCCGGGGTACCGGCGGCCCGAGCTGGCCGTTTTCGACGAGGACCGGTGACGGCCCGGAGTAAGCCGCAGCCCAGCGGATGAATTCGTCCCACTGGCCGTAAATGGCCTGGACGTCCGCGCAGAACCGGCCGCCGCTCGCCGTCTCGACGTCGACTCCAGTCCGCCCGTCCAGGCCCAGCACCAGCCGGCCCGCGACGTTGTAGATGCGCACGTGCCCTCCCCGGCGGCGAGTAAGTTGCTGTCGGCCAAGCTACTCGCTATATGTGATAACAGCAACCCGCGGAAAAGGCTGGTGGCACCGCAGGCGCGGGCGGCCCCTCAGTCACGGTTCTCCTACAGTGTGACCACCGGAGACCGGCGGGGCGGGTCAGGCTGGACGGCCAGCGGCGGCAGAGTCGTGTTTCGAGCGCGAGCCGGGCGGTCCGCTCGTTGCGCGACAGATGCTCCCGGAGCGCGGTGCTGGCGGCTGCGGGATCGCGCTTGCGGAACGCGGCGACCAGCTGCTCGTGCGCGCGCTCCCGGCGCGTGTGCTCGTCCGGGTCCGGGTCCAGCAGGCCGAAGCCGATGCGCACATAGCGCTCGGCGGCGCGCCACAGTGTGGACAGAACGCGGATGTCCCAGGCCGTGGCGGCCGGCATCAGCAGTGCCAGATGGAAGGCGTGGTGGGCCTCGTAGATCTCGTTCATGCCCTGCGTCTCCTCGCCGAACGCCGCCGCCTGACGCTCAAGTTCGTCGAGATCGGCGTCCGACAGCAGCAGGCACGAGCGCTCGGCGATCTCCGGTTCCAGCTGCTGGCGCAGGCGGTAGATGGCGCGCAGCTCGTCGAGGTCCAGCGGCGCCACCAGCGCGCTGCGCCCCGGCCGCGTGACGACCAGGCCCTCGCCCTCGAGGCTGCGCAGCGCCTCGCGCACGGGGATGAAGCTCACCTGGAGCAGCTCGGCGATCTCGCGCAGGGAGAACTCCTGGCCGGGCGCGAGCGCGCCCGACAGGATTGACCGCCGTAGCTCGGCGGTGACCTGCTCGGCCACGGACCGGGATTCGATCGGGCGGATTGCCGGAGGCCCCGACACGTGATGATGCCTCGCTCTCATGCGGCTGCCCGGCAGCCCAGTGACAAGTGATATCAGCTATATCGCCCAGCGTAAACCAGCCCCGCGGCGTGAGCGCGCCGAGAGCGGGCCGTTGATATATATGATAACAGCAGTAGACGCTCCCGGCGGTGCGGGTGAGCCGCGACAGAAGCCCTGCCTTGTTGTTATCACATATATCTGTTAGCTTCACGTAGGCAGCTGGCGGCCGGGCCTCCCGGGCTCAGGGATGGGCGCGCCGGAGCGCACCCGCGGCCTGCGTGGCGGCCTGCCATGGCGGCCGCGCACCCAGGCAGGACCGGCTGGCGGGCGGCGCGGCTTCCGGAGCCGGTGGCTTGTGCCGCGGCCGCAGGGCGGGGCAGGAGCACGAGGGTGAAACCGTGGCCAATACGCGGGCCAGGCCCAGCGGCAGGTCCAATGACGGAGGGAGTACCCGAGATGAGCATCGAAACCGAGAGCAGCCGCCGGGAAGAGATCATTGCCAGGAACCTCGCGGCTGTCGAGCAGCATTTCCATAACGAGACGCCCGAGACCATCGACAAGGCCATCGCCGTCTACACCGACGACGTCGTGTGGGAGGTGCCCGCCCGCGGCCTCGTGCTGCGCGACATCGAGGACGTCAAGCAGGAATACCTGAAGATCTTCGGCTCGATGAACATCCACAAGATCACCAACCTGTACCGCTTCGCGACCGAGGAGTGGGTGTTCGACGACAGCATCTTCGAATGGACGATCACCGGTGACGGTTTCCGGAACTGCCCGTTCCCACCAGGCACCACGGTGAGCGTCCGGCTGCTGCACGCGTTCCAATGCCGGGACGGGAAGATCTGCCGGGAGAACGGTTATGAAATCTGGCGTGACATCAACGACAAGGACCGGGTCCGCGACGACATTCCGGCCACCGCCACGGTGCAGGTATTCGGCTGACCAGCCCGCCAGGCCGGCGGTCAGGGCCTGGAGCCTCCGGTGACTGTTCTGGTGGTGGGCTCGACCGGCACGGTCGGCCCGCATGTCGTCCGGGCCCTCGCGGCGCGCGGTGAGCCAGCCCGGGTACTGACCCGGGATGCCGCCCGCGCGAGCGCCATCCTGCCCGCAGGAACCGACATCCGGCGCGGCAACCCCGGCGACGACGAGGACCTGCGCACGGCCGCGGACGGAGCGCACTCGCTGTTCCTGCTTACCTCCCACGACCACGCCATGGCAGACCTGCAGCTGCGGATCATCCGGGCCCTGCGGCGCAGCGGCATCCGCGTCGTCAAGCTCTCCGGTACCAGCTCGGCCATCAACCCGGACGGCCCGCACGCCTGCCGCCAGCACTGGGAGATCGAGCAGATCCTGGCCGCCAGCGGCCAGCCGCACGTCATCCTGCGGCCCAACGCCTTCATGCAGACGCTGATCGACCAGATCATGCTGCCCGCGGTCAGGGCCACCGGCGCGATACCCAACGCCATCGGATCAGCAGGCATCAGCTTCATCGACGCCCGCGATGCCGGCGAGTGCGCCGCCGTCGCGCTGACGGACCCGCTATGGGACAGCCAGACGCTGATACTCACCGGGCCGCGCCCGGTCACCTTCAGCCAGATCGCCGGGATGATCAGTGCCAGGACCCGCCGTCACGTCGGCGTCACGGAAATCACGCCCGCCGACGTCCGGAGCCAGCTCGAGCAGCGCGGGATGCCGCGCTGGGAGGCCGAGCACTTCGAGGAGATGTACCAGCTGTTCCGCGACGGCCAGTCGGAGTTCGTCACCGGCGATGTGCAGCGTCTCCTGGGACGACCGCCCAGCAGTGTAGAAGAGCATCTCGCCGCCGAGCCGGACCTGGAGATGCCGTGACCGGCACGAGCGCGCGGGGCGGCTGCCTGATCTGCGAGATGGAGAACGCGCCCGGCGGGGCAGTCATCTTCCGCGACGATCTGTGGGCCGCCGAGATTGCGCCCGGCTATGAGGTCCCAGGATGGTTCTTCCTGCGGGTACGCCGGCACGCCGAGCTGCTGACCGGTCTCAGCGGCCAGGAACTGGCCGCCCTGGGCCCCCGGGCCAGGGACCTGGTTGCGGCGGTGACGCAGGCCACCGGCGCGCCCGCGACCTACCTGCTGCATTTTGGCGAGACCTACCGGCACTTCCACGCACTGGTCGCCGCCCGGGGTGCGGACGTCCCCGCCGAGCTGCGCGGCGGCAACATCCTGCGGCTGCTTCCCGGCCAGATCGACCCCGAGGGCGCGCGGGCGCTGGTGCCTGCCGTGCGGACGGCCTATGAGCGCACCGCGAGGGCCGCCCGCGCTGGCCCGGTTCCATGACCGTGACGCCTGGAGCCGCACAGGCTGCGGGGCTGCCTCGCTCGGTCCAGGTGGTGGTGGCGGGCGGCGGCCCGGTCGGGCTCGCCGCCGCGGTCGAGCTCGGCCGCCGGGGCATCACCTGCCTGGTAGCCGAGCCACGCCCCGAAGTCAGCCATGCCCGGCCGCGCTGCAAGACGGTCAGCGCCAGAACCATGGAGCACCTGCGCCGGTGGGGCATCGCTGAGCGGTTCCGGGAACGAGCGCCGCTGCCGGTCTCCTGGTCGCAGGACATCGTCTTCTGCACATCCCTGGCCGGCCACGAACTGTCCCGCTTCACCGGCGTGCTCGGCCTCACGCTGGAAGGTGACCGCTTCCCCGAGCCCGGCCAGCAGGCCCCCCAGTACGTACTCGAGGAGTTGCTGCGCGAGGTTGTCAGCGGGCTGCCCGCGTGCACCCTCGGCACCGGGATCCGGGTGACCGCGGCCCGGCAGTCCCCCGCAGCCGTCCAGGTGGACATCACCGATGCCGCGGGCGAAAGGACAACCGTCGAGGCGGAGTACCTGCTCGGCTGTGACGGCCCGCGCAGCACCGTCCGGGACCAGATCGGAGCCCGCTATGTCGGCGACTATGCCCTCCGGCCCAACTTCGGCATGGTGTTCCGCTCCAGTAACCTCTGGCAGCACGTCCGGCACGGCCCCGCCGTCCAGTACTGGACCGTCAACGAGACCACACCCGCCATCATGGGCCCGATCGACCTGAACGGCACCTGGTGGATCATCGCCTTCGGCGTCGAGGCGGACGAGGGCCGGCGGGCGGCGAGGACCATCATCGAGGGCGCGGCCGGCGCGCCCGTCGATGCGAGAATCCTGTCTGACGACCCGTGGACCGCGCGGATGCAGCTGGCCAGCTGTTTGCGGTCCGGCCGGATATTTCTGGCCGGCGATGCCGCGCACCTGAACCCGCCATTCGGCGGCCACGGGCTCAACACGGGCATCGGCGACGCGGTGGACCTGGGCTGGAAACTAGCCGCGGCGCTCGACGGCTGGGGTGGCACTGCGCTGCTCGACAGCTACGAGCGTGAACGCAGGCCCGTCCAGGACCGCATCATCCGCGAGGCTCGCGAGAACATGCGGACGCTGTCCACCGACCTTGTGGCCCCGCACCTGGACGATGACACCGCGGACGGCGAGCAGGCCCGCCGCCGGGCAGGCGAGATCATCCAGGAAACCAAGGCGGCCGAGTTCCATGCTCTCGGCCTGGTCCTCGACATCAGCTACGCTAACTCGCCGCTCATCGCAGACGAGCTCTCACCACGCCCAGGTGCACGCCCCGGCGCGCGGCTGCCGCACACCTGGCTGGGCGAGAACCGCTCGCTGTATGACACGCTCGGCGCTGGCCTGACGCTGATCGTCCTCGACGCAGCAACTGGCGCATGGCAGCCGATGCTGACCGCAGCCAGGGCCGGCCATGTCCCGCTAGACATTGTCGACTTGCGCCAGCGGAAGCTGCAGGACCGGTACGGGGCCGGCCTGATCCTCGTCCGGCCCGACCAGCACGTGGCCTGGCGCGGTGACACGCCGCCCGAGTCGCCAGCACAGATCATCGACAAGGCGCGTGGAGCACCAACCTGAGCATGCGAAGGTCTGACGCTTTGATTGGATTCAGCTGCGCACGGCCATGACCAGGATGGGTGTAGTGGCCGGCTGCCTGGTGCCACCGGCTGGCTCGATCGTGAGGCCGATCCGGTCGCCCGTGGTCAGGCCGGAGGCCAGCAATGGGGCGGTCCGGTCCGCGGCTGGCTGGGAGCACCCGCTCCTACCCGCCGGGCCATGAACCACACCTCGTAGACTTTGCCGCCGGCCAGCCGGCAGCCCGGCCGTGCTGATGATCATGGCGTCCGGGACTGGGACGAGACCACGGTCACCGTCCCGCCTGCCGTGCTGGCCTGGCTGGTCAGCCGGGCATCCGGTGCGGCCAGCACGGCGGCCACCGACTGGACATGGGCCTGCGCCTGGTTCAGCCGGTGCTGCGTTACCGACTGGGCGATACCCAGCGCAACCGCCGCCGCGACTGCGGCCGCCGCCAGCGCGGTCACCAGCCGGGGCACCCAGACCCCACGTACCGAGCGGCTCAGCCGCCGGGCCGCCCCTGACCTACAGGTAGTGACGCTGCGTGACCGGGGGGTCCTCGCCGAGATGGCCAGCGTGGGCAACTCACCGCGCCCGCCTCAACCGGGCGCTGAGGAAAATGACAGATCGGTGAGCAAACCCGCGGGCAAACCGGTGAGAAGCCCGGCCGGGCGCCCTGGTCAGCGACGTGCCGGGTGACAAGAACGATGAGAACCTACACGTGGGCGCACTCTGGTGTTACTCTCCCGGCCCAGGCGGCTGGCTAGGCAGATCCGCACGCACCAAGTCCCCTTTGCGCGGGATTTACCAAAATCAGGTATTGCGCTTGCGTAATAGCCTAGCAATTATGCTGTGCTGCCCAGAGTGCGGTATCTTGCCGTAACCGGAAACTGGGTGCTGTCGCCATTTGCTCCACCCGTAGCCAGCGCCGGATACGGGGTGCGTCCTCCGGGGATGTTATCCGACCTGAGCGAGGAAACATGGTTGCAGAGCGAGCGGGAACTCCCGCCTCTCCTGCTGACGTAGTGATCATCGGCGGCTGTGGCCGGGTCGGGCTGCCGTTCGGGGTGGCGCTGGCCGCCCGGGGCCTGACGGTCCGCCTCTACGACCTGAACGCCGCCGCTGTGACGACGGTGAACGAGGGCCGGATGCCGTTCACCGAGGACGGGGCGGATGAGCCGCTGCGGGCCGCGGTCGCGGACGGCAGCCTGCGGGCCACCACCGACCCAGCCGTGGTCGGCACGGCTGAGGTGCTGATAGTCGTCGTCGGCACCCCCGTCGATGAGCACCTCAACCCGGACCTGGGTGCGGTCCCCGGCGCGCTGGGCCGCTGCGCCAGCCATCTGGTGGACGGCCAGCTGGTGATCCTGCGCAGCACCGTGCACCCCACCGTGACCGCGCTGACCGAGCGGATGCTGGCCAAGTGCGGCCTGCAGGTGGACGTGGCGTTCTGCCCGGAGCGGATCGCCGAGGGGCACGCCATGACCGAGCTGTTCGACCTGCCGCAGATCGTCGGGGCCCGGACGGCGCGCGCCGGTGACCGGGCGGAGAAGTTTTTCCGAACCCTTACCGACGAGATCATCCGGCTCGAGCCAGAAGAGGCGGAGCTGGCGAAACTGTTTACCAACACTTGGCGATATATCAAATTCGCCACCGCGAATCAGTTCTGGATGATGTCCAACGACTATGGCCTGGACTTCGAGCGGATTCGCAACGCGATCCGGCAGGACTATCCGCGGGCGGCGGATATGCCCGGGGCCGGGTTCGCCGCCGGGCCGTGCCTGCTGAAGGACACGATGCAACTGGCCGCGTTCAACCAGAACAAGTTCGTGCTCGGGCATTCGGCGATGCTGATCAACGAGGGCCTGCCGCTGTACATCGTGTCCCGGCTGGAGGAGCGGTTCGACCTGCCGTCGCTGACCGTCGGCGTGCTGGGCATGGCGTTCAAGGCGGGCAGCGACGACCCGCGGGAGAGCCTGTCCTACAAGCTGCGGAAGATCCTGCTGCTCAAGGCGAACGAGACGCTGTGCTCCGATCCGTACATCGCCGACGAGCGGTTCACCCCGCTGGACGAGGTGCTGGCCCGGGCCGACCTGCTGGTCATCGCGGCGCCGCACCCCGAGTACCGCGACCTGGTCACGGACAAGCCGGTGGCCGATCTGTGGGGGATCACCGGGAGGGGGACCCGGATATGAGCGGAGACCAGTCATGAAGCCCGGTGTCACCGTGGTCATCCCGGTTTACGACGAGGGCGAGGCGATCATGCCCTGCCTGGACCGGATCCTGCGCGCGGTAACTCTGCCGTGTGAGGTGCTGGTCGTCTACGACATGCCCGGGGACACGACGGTGCCGTACATCGAGAAGGCCGGCCTGGCCGACTCCCGGGTGCGCGGCGTGCTGAACGTCTACGGGCGTGGGCCGGCCAACGCGATCCGGTACGGCTTCGACGAGGCGCAGTCCCCAGTGACTGTGGTCACCATGGCCGACGGCAGCGACGATCCGATGCAGATCGACGAGCTGGCCCGGCTGGTGGAACGCGGCGTGGTGGTGGCGGCCGCCTCCCGGTACATGCCCGGCGGCCAGCAGGTGGGCGGGCCGCGGCTGAAGCGGACGCTGTCCCGCACCGCGGGCAAATCGCTGCACACGCTGGCCCGGGTGGGCACCCGGGACGCCACCAACAGCTTCAAGGCCTACTCCACCGACTTCGTCCGGCAGGTCGGCATCGACTCCCGGTCCGGCTTCGAGATCGGCCTGGAGCTGACCGTCAAGGCCGCCCGGCTGGGGCTGCCGGTGGCCGAGATCCCGACCATCTGGCTGGATCGCTCGCTCGGCGAGTCCCGCTTCGATGTGGTCCACTGGCTGCCCGCATACCTGCACTGGTACCGGTTCGCGTTCGGGCCGAAGCTCAGCCTGGCCAGAATGGCCGCGCGTAGCGGGCCGGCTGACGGAAGACTGAACTCCCCGGAAAACCCTGCACAGGAGGAGAGCGGTTCGTGGTTAAGGTTCTGGTCACTGGCTCGGCTGGCTTCATCGGCGGGTACGTCACGGCGCAGCTGCTCGACGGCGGCCACACCGTGGTCGGCCTGGACAACTTCTCGAAGTACGGGCCGGTCAAGCACAGCTACGACGACCACCCCAGCTACCACTTCGTCGAGGGTGACGCCCGGGATGTCGGGCTGGTCACCGAGCTGCTCGACGGCTGCGACCACTTCATCGCCGGGGCAGCGATGATCGGCGGGATCTCCTACTTCCACGCCTATGCCTACGACCTGCTGGCCACCAACGAGCGGATCATGGCGGCCAGCTGTGACGCCGCGCTGGCCGCGCACCAGGCGGGCACGCTCAAGAAGATGACCTACGTCAGCTCGTCCATGGTCTACGAGAGCACGGACCACTGGCCGTCGGCCGAGGGTGACGAGCGGAAGATCCCCCCGCCGCTGTCCTCCTACGGCTTCCAGAAGCTGGCTGTGGAGTACTACGCGCGGGCGGCCTGGGACCAGTACCAGCTGCCGTACACCATCGTCCGCCCGTTCAACTGCGTCGGCGTCGGCGAGGGCCGGGCGCTCGGCCAGGTCGAGGTGCTGTCCGGCAACGTCCAGCTGGCCATGTCTCACGTGGTGCCCGACCTGGTGCAGAAGGTGCTCAAGGGCCAGGACCCGCTGCACATCCTGGGCCAGGGCAACCAGGTCCGGCACTACACCTACGGCGGCGACCTGGCCCGGGGCATCGTGGCCACGCTGGAGCACCCGGCCGCGGTGAACGAGGACTTCAACCTGTCCACCGCGGAATCGACCACGGTGGCCGACCTGGCCGGGCTGATCTGGCGCAAGATCAAGGGCCCGGACGCGCCGCTCCGGCTGACCTCCGACGACCCGTACGAATACGACGTGCAGAAGCGCGTGCCCGACGTGGCCAAGGCCAGGGCCGTGCTCGGCTACGAAGCCACCACCACGCTCGACCAGATGCTGGACGAGGTCATCCCGTGGATCGAGCAGGCGGTCCGCGAGGGACGGTTGTAAATCGGGCCGTGCAGCTGTCAGCCGTAGCCAGTCACCCCCGGGCAGCCACGGCGGACAGGCCGGCTCCCTGGTTCCGGCGTCCCGTCTTCGTGCACCTGGCCGTGCTGGGCGGCTACCTGGCCGCCGGGGTCGCGGTGAGCTGGCCGCGGGCCACCTACCTGGCCGGGAAGCTGCCCGGCACCCGGGACGCGGGCTCCTACGTATGGGACTTCTGGTGGGTGGCCCACCAGCTCACCCACCTGGGCAACCCGTGGGCCACCCGGGCCATCGCCGCCCCGGTCGGCGTCCAGCTCGGCCTGCACGCGCTGATGCCGCTGCCCGGCGTGCTGCTGGCGCCGGTCACCCTGATCTTCGGCCCGAGCGCGTCGTACAACCTGCTGTCGATCGCGCTGCCCGGGCTGTTCTGCTACGCCACCTACCGGGTGGCCCGGCTGTGGCTGCGGTCGCAGCCCGGCGCGATCGCCGCGGGCGCGTTCTTCGGCCTGTCCTCCATGCTCGTCTGGCGGTCCTGGTACCACCTCAACCTGGCGGCCGGTGAGCTGTTCATCCCGCTCGCGCTGGAGGCCGCGGTCCGGCTGACCCGCCGGGCCGGCTGGCGGCAGGCCGTCATCCTCGGCGTGGTGCTGGGCGCGGCCGTGCTGACCGACCAGGAGATGGCGGTCCTTGTTATCATCGTGGCCGTCCTGGCGCTGGCCCCCTGGCTCCTCCGGCGCACCGCGCCCGGCCCCGTGGTCAAGCAAAGCGTGGCCAAGCTGCGGGCGGCCGGGCTGGCCACGGCGGTGGCGCTGGTGCTGGCCAGCCCGCAGCTGATCGCCATCGTGCAGCAGGCCCGGTCCGGCGGTATGACGTCACCCCCGGGCAGCCTGCAGGCCTCGTACCGGGGTTACTCCGGGTCGCTGCCGGACATGTTCGCGCCCTCGCCGCGGATCGCCAGCTTCGGGCTTGGCCACCTCGGGTTCATCTTCCACGGGCCGCTCAGCGACGGCGTCCCGACGTTCGGCCTGCTGCTCAGCGTGCTCGCCGTGGCCGGGACGGCTGCGCAGTGGCACCGGGTGAGTACCCGGCTGCTGGCGTTGTGCTGGCTGGCCTGTGCGGCACTGGCGCTCGGCCCGGTGCTGCGGGTCGGGCCGCACCTGCTGATTCCAGTGCCGCAACTGGTGGGCACCTGGCGGGTGTCCGCGGTGATGCCGTTCACCTGGTTCGCCAAGCTGCCCGGCCTGTCCGGGTTCCGCGAGCCGGACCGGATGATGATGCTCGGCATCCTGCCCGCCGCGCTGCTGGCCGGCGGGGCGGTGGACTGGCTGCGCTACCACGCCGCCCCGGCCATCGTGGCCGTGCTCGCGCTCGGTGTGCTGGAGGCGGGCTGGTCCGGCAACTCGTTCATCACCACCATGCCAACCGCCATGCCCGCCGTGGACGGCCCGATCGCCGCCGACCACGCCGCCTCGATCGTGGTTGACGTGCCGTTCGGCATCCGCGGCGGCACGTACATCTACGGCGGCGGGTTCGACCCGGACGCGCAGGTGCTGGCCACCGCGGACGGCCACCCACGGTCGGTGGGCTACATCTCCCGGGTGCCGCTGCCGACCATCAACGGGATCAGCCGCCACCCGTTCTACGCCCGGCTGGTGGCCACTCAGCGGCAGCAGCGCAGCACCCCGGCCGAACTGGCTGCCGCCCGGGCCGACGCGCGCCGGATGGATGTCGGCTGGGTGCTGGTCTGGCGGTGGCCGGCCAGCCGCAGCCCGGCGCCGGCCGTGCTCAGCTACCTGCGGGCGACCGGCTTCCGGCCCGCATACACCGCGGACGGCGTGCAGGTCTACCGGGCGGCGAGGTAGCCCGGGCCGTAGCGCCGCCAGGCCAGCACGCTGCCCCGCTGGATGGCGGGCGGGCCGAACGTGCGGGTCAGGTACTTCCCGAGCGCCGAGTCCCGGCTGGTCACCGCGACCAGCGCGGTCAGCCGCCAGTAGCCCAGGTCGGTCCGGAGCCTGGCCGCTGACGGGGCCTTGGCCCGCGTCTGGCCCTTTTCCAGCGCGTTCAGGTAGTCCGCGGTCGGCCCCCGCTGGGTGTGGCAGATGGCCGCCTTGCCGGACGGCGTCGGCGCGATGCCGTAACAGCCGACCAGCGCACCGGTCACGTTGCTGTCCGCCTGCCAGCGCATGTCCGCGGACGGCAGCAGTGGGATGATCACCACCCGTTCGTCCGGGCTGAGCTTCATCATGCTGAACGCCTGCTGGAAGCCGGCCGGGATGGGCCGCACCGGGGCCGTCTGCAGCGGCAGCGGGATGATCGGCACGATCGCCACCGCCACTGCGGCGACCGCGATGCCACGGGCCCAGGCGATCTGCCGGGCCGGCCGGTCAGCCCGCCGGCGGCAGGCCAGGTCCACCGCGAACGCGAGCAGCGCCGCGGCGGCGCCGTCGGCCAGCAGCGAGAACCGGTTGGCCAGGGCCTGGTCGAGCAGCGGCAGCCGGGCCAGGTAGTGCCAGGGCAGCAGCGCGGCCGGCCAGCTCATTCCGTGGCTGGAGATGGTCCGGCTGCCCAGGCTGAACAGTTCCAGCGCGGCGAACGTTACCGCCATCGTGCGCACCCGCAGGTCCCGCCAGAACAGCACGGCCGCGATGAGCAGCACCGCCAGCATCGGCCAGCCCAGGTAGCCGAAGTACTCCACCATCTTGACCGCGTGGTGGTTCAGGTAGGTGACCGTGGCGTGCGAGGTGAACAGGTACCCGCTGGGCGCGCTGACGAAGTTGCCCGGCCGGTTTTTGAAGTGGCCCACGGACCACGGGCTGCCGTGCTCAGCCAGCGGCCCATGGAACTGCCGCCACAGCCCGTAGGCGGACAGCACCACCATGACCACGGCCGCGGTGGCCAGCCCGGTGGCGGCGCCACGGATCCGCCCGGCCACCGCACGGGGGCGGCTGAGCGCCAGCACCACCGCGATGACCGCGGCGGTCACCCCGAGCAGCGCCAGGGTCTCCTCGGCGATGAACAACTGGGCGGCCAGCAGCAGGCCGAGCCAGGCCCCGGCATAGACCGGGCGGCCGCGGCCGGTCAGGATGCACAGCACCGCGTCGATGATGAGCGGCAGCAGGATCGCGAACTGCAGGTGGTAGTGCCCGACCGCGGCGATGCGCAGTGCGGGGGAGAAGCCGAACAGCGCGCCGCCCAGGGCGGCCGCGGGCAGGCTGGCCGCCCAGCGGCGGAGTACCAGGAAGGTGACCGTCGCGGTGCCCGCGAAACCCAGCGTGAGCAGCACGGTGAGGGTGGCCTGCGGGCCGATCAGCAGGGTGAGCGGGGCGAACACGGTGGCCGGGAGCAGGAACGAGGTGTTCCACATCAGGTTCATGCCCTCGGGCGCGTTCACCACCGGCGTGACCAGCGCGGGCAGGTGGCCGTGTGATACCGCGTTGGCCGCGTACCGCATGAACCAGGCGAACAGGTCGATGTCCTGGGACACGCCGTTGGCCGGCACCACCTGCGCCTGGCTGGCCGGGTCGGCCCACAGATGCCAGGTGATGGCGAACGCGCCGGCCAGGTACAGCAGCGGCACCAGCCAGAGCGCCGGGTGGCCGGGCAGTCGCCACGCCCGGCGGCGCTCCGCGTCCGGTGGTGCTTCCACCGGTCGCCGGACCAAACTCACCCGCCGCCCCCGGGTAGCTGAAATGCGTGGCACCTCAGACGCGGGCGCCGCGCCGCTGCTCGCGGCCGGCGGACATCCGGATCCGGGTCAGCAGCCACACCGCGGCCACGCCGTCCTTCCAGGTGATCTTCTTGCCTTCTTCCCGGCTGCGCGCCCGGTAGGTGATCGGCACCTCGAACGGGCGAATCTTGCGGGCCAGCAGCTTGCCGGTGATCTCCGCTTCCATGCCGAAGCCGCGCGAGGTGATATCCAGGCTGCGGTAAAGCTCCAGCGGCATCAGCTTGAAGCAGGTTTCCAGATCGGCGATATAGGCGTTGAACAGGATGTTGGCAACAGTTGTCACACCCTTGTTACCCATCACATACCAGAACGAGTAAGCCGAGTGGCTGCCGAATGTGCGGTTTCCGTACACCACTTCTGCCTCACCGCGCAGCACCGGCCTGAGCAGGTCCGGGATGTCCTCCGGCTGGTACTCCATGTCCGCGTCGAACGGCATGATGTAGTCGCCGGTCGCGGCGGCCGCGCCGGTCCGGATGGCCGCGCCCTTGCCCCTGTTGACCGGGTGCCGGAGCAGGTGCAGGCGCTCGTCGTCATTGGCCAGGCCGTCCAGGATTTCCGACGATCCGTCCGTGCTCGCGTCATCGACCACGACCAGCTCAATGGGGCACGGAAACGAGACATCCAGCAGACGCTTGATCACGTTCTGCACCGTCTCAGCCTCGTTGTACACCGGCATCAGGATCGTAAGCTTCACAGCGGTGCCATCCTGTCGTCTTTTTCGGGCACTCGACCTTATCCCAGGAAAGACCGAAATAACCTCATGAGTCGGCAACCCGTTGGTATAGGCGATACATGGGCTTTACCTGCGCCAGCCGAGTACCCGGCCGACCGCGAAGTCGGGCGGCCCGAACACCGTGGTGAGCAGGCGGCCGAGCCGGGACGTGCGGCGGGTGACCGCGACTACCGCGGCGGGCCGCCACCGGGTCACCCAGCTGCGCAGCTCAGCCGGACTGGGCGCGCGCACCCCCCCGTGGCCCGGTGGGACGGCGGCGCTCCACAGCGAGTCGATGGAGATGGCGAAGTCCTTCAGCGCGGGGCCGCCGTAGCTGCGGGCCTGGCCGTCCCGATCCGGGCCGATGAAATAGCCGCCGTTCATCGATCCCGGGTTACCGGTCTCGGCGTACCAGCGCAGCGCGATCGACTGATAGCCGTAGCCCAGCGGCAGCACCAGCACTGGCGCGTCCCGGGGCAGCTGCAGCCGGCGGAACGCCGCCTGATAACCGGCGGGCACCGGGCTGACCGGAGTCGCCTGGTAGGGCAGCGGGATGAGCGGCGCCGTGGCGATGACGGCGATGGCCACCGGGATGCCGCGGCGCCACCAGCCGCCGCCGGCCCGCTGCCCGGCGAGCAGGGCCAGATCCAGGGCGACCGCGAGCACGGCGGCGGCCAGGCCGTCGGCCAGGATGGACAGCCGGTTGACCAGTACCTGGCTGAGTACCGGCAGATGGGCCAGCCAGTGCCAGGGCAGCAGGGCCGGGGGAACGGTGACCCCGTGCACCACCTGGACGGTGCCCAGGGACAGGCTCTCCACCACCGCGCAGGACAGCGCGGCGACCCGGATCCGGCGGTCGGCCCAGTACCGGATCGTGGCCGCGACCAGCACCACGAGCAGCGGCCAGCCCAGGTAGCCGACGTACTCCACGACATATAGCGGGTGCGCGGCCATCGCGGCCGCGTCCGCCTTGGTGTGCAGCAGCAGGTTGCTGCCCGGGGTGACGAACGCCGCAGCCCGGTTGCGGAAGTGGGTCACCTTCCACGGGCTACCGTGCTCGGTCAGCGGGCCATGGAACTGCACCCACAGGCCGTAGCCGCCCAGTACCAGCGCGGCCACCACGGCCGAGCCCAGGCCGGCCGCGGCCGCCGTCGCCCGGCCTGCCACTTCCCTGGCGTTGACCAGGACCAGCACGACCGCGATGACCAGGCCGGCCACCGCGGTGTCCAGCAGCAGTTCCTCGCCGGTGAACAGCTGCACGGCGGCCAGCAGGCCGAGCCAGGCGCCGGTGCGCACCGGGCGGCCCCGGCCGGTCAGGATACGCAGCAGCGCGTCGATTATCAGCGGCGGCAGCACGGCGAACTGCACCTGGTAGTGGCCAAGCCCGGACGCGGCCATGGCCGGGGAGAACCCGTACACCGCGCCGCCCAGCGCGGCCGGCCAGATGCTGACCGACCAGCGCCGCAGCACCCAGAACATGGTGGCCGCCGAGCCGGCGAAGCCCAGCGTGAGCAGCACAGTGAGGCTGACCTGCGGGCCCGCCAGCAAGGTGACCGGGGTGAGCAGCACGCCGGGCAGCAGCAGCGAGGTGTTCCACATCAGGTTGACCCCGCGCGGCGCGTTCATCGCGGTGGTCACCAGGTGCGGCAGACTGCCGTGCGCCACCGACTCCGCGCTGTACCGGATGAACCAGGCGAACAGGTCGACGTCGGTCGGGTCGCCGGCCTGCATCCTTGACGCCGGGCTGACCCACAGCCGCCAGGTCACCGCGAACGCGCCGGCCAGGTACAGGGCCAGCACTAGCCAGCCGGCCCACCGGCTGCCGCTATGCGGCCGGGGCTCGCGAGCGGTCTGGGCCGGCTCGACGGCCGAGGGGACGAGGCCCACCGTCACCTCCGTTCATGGGCAGTCGCCGCATGAAGGACCCTATGCCGGTTTCGGGCCTGATTGTGCCCCGCTTGACGCAGGCGAGACCCGCCACGCGGCCGCCCTACGCCGGACGGCTGCGGTGCCGCCCTCACCACCCTCACCACCCCACCACCGACGGCCGCGGCGGGGCAGGCGGCGGTAAGCAGGTACTGGCGTTCGGTAAGAGAAGGGGTCAGGCTTCGCCGCGGCTGCGCCGGGGCATCCGGCGTGGCATGGGCGGCTTGGCCAGCTCATCGGGCAGCCTGAGCAGCGGGTTTGTCGCGCTCGCGATCACCTGGCTGGCCGTTTCCATGATCCGCTGGCCGCGGGCCCGGGACGCGGAGCGGAGCAGCTCGAACGCCTGCCGGGGCCGGATCCGGTGCCGTTCGGCCAGCACGCCGATGGCCTGCTCTACCCGGACCCGGACGGTCAGCGCGCGCTCCAGCTGGGCCACCGTTTCCTTGAGCTGTTCTGCCTCGGCCCGGTCGGCCACGCCACCGCGCGAGCTGGCCCGGTGCGCGCCGCGGCGGCTGGCCCGGCGGCCGCGCGGCTCACTGTGGTAGTCCCGGGCCGGCGGGGCGGGCGGCTGGGTGTCCGCGATCAGGCCAGCATTCCGCCCGGCTGCGTCCTGCTGGCTGGCCGACGGGGCGGCCGGCGCGGCGCTGGCCCCAGCCGCGTCCAGTTCGGCCTGCTCGTCGGCGGTCAGCTCGGCGTTCAGGATGTCGGCCAGCACCATGGCGCTGGTCAGGTCGGGCAGTTCCTCGTCGCCGACCCGCCAGCCGGTGGGCGTGCGCTCCACCGCCTGGAACGGCCCGGTATCGGCGTCGCTAGCCACGTTGTCCGGGGCGGCTCCGGGCACGCCGACCTGGCCGGAGCGCGGCTGCGCGCCAGCGTCATTCCGGTCGTGCCCGCCAGTCATGCGCTCGCGGCGAGCCCGCGCAGCCTCTCCTTGACCTGGGCCGCCGATGGGTTGGTCATCGCCGTCCCGTCCGCAAAGACCACGGTCGGCACCGTCATGTTTCCCCCGTTAACGCTGATGACGTACTCGGCAGCCGCCTCATCGCGCTCGATGTCGATCTCGGCTACCTCAATCCCGTCTCGCGCCAGCTGGGACTTCAGCCGGCGGCAGAACGCGCACCATTGCGTGCAGTACATCGTTACCCGCTCTGACACGCATCCGCTCCTATCGTCGCAACAAAAATGTTCCGCTCCCTCAACGCGGCGCGGCCCTGCCAGCTTCCCGCGGGCGCCGGGCAATTAACTGCTTCCTGGGCGGACCGGGCAACCGTCCCCTTTCCCCGATGCGTCAGGAACCCCCTTCCTGGGCGCTGTGTGTCGGCGGGATGCGGCAGGATGGCGGGCACCGGAGGTACGCAGTGGACGCTGGTGGACTGGGGGGCGGCGGTGGCTGACCTGGCTGATCCGGAGTCGGTGCTGGCCGCGCTGGACCCGGAGCAGCGGCAGGTCGCGCTGGCTACCCGCGGGCCGGTGTGCGTGCTGGCCGGGGCGGGCACCGGCAAGACCAGGGCCATCGCGCACCGGATCGCCTACGCGGCGCTGACCGGCGTGGTGGACCCGGGCCACGTGCTGGCACTCACGTTCACCACCCGGGCGGCGGGCGAGCTGCGCGCCCGGGTGCACCAGCTGGCCGGCCGCGGGGCCGGGCTTGACCGGGTGCAGGCCCGCACGTTCCACTCCGCCGCGCTGCGCCAGCTCAGCCACTTCTGGCCGCGCACCGTGGGCGGGCGGAGACCCGCCGTGCTGGATTCCAAGGTCGGCCTGCTGGCCGAGGTGGCGCGCCGGGTGCGCGCCGGGACCAGCTCGGCCGAGCTGCGCGACGTGGCCGCGGAGATCGAGTGGGCCAAGGTGCTGGGCGTGCCGCCGGAGGGCTACCCGGACGCGGCGGCCCGGGCCGGGCGCAGCGCCCCGCTGGCGCCGGCCACCGTGGCCCGGCTCTACGCCAGCTATGAGGAGCTGCGCCGGGAGCGCCACCTGGTGGATTTCGAGTCGGTGCTGGAGCTGACCGCCGCCATCCTGGCCGAGCACCCGGAAGCGGCCGCCGTGATCCGGGACCGGTACCGGTATTTCGTGGTCAACGAGTACCAGGACGTCAACCCGCTGCAGAAGTTGCTGCTGGACAGCTGGGCCGGGGACCGGGATGACGTCTGCGTGGTCGGCGACCCGCGGCAGACCATCTACTCGTTCGCGGGCGCGACGGCTGGCTATCTGACCGGGTTCAGCGCCGATTTCCCGGCTGCGACCGTGCTCCGGCTGGTCCGTAACTACCGGTCTACGCCGCAGGTGGTCGCGCTGGCCAACCAGCTGACCGGGCTGGCCGGGCGGCAGCCGCTGGCCGCTCAGCTGCGCGCGGCCCGGGGTGCGGGCGCCAGTGGTGCGGGCCGAGGTGCCACCGCGGCGGGGGCTGCGGGGGGCGGCACGGCCGCCCTGCTCGCGCAGCGGCCGGGCGGGCCCGAGGTGGAGTTCGCCGGGTACCCCGACGAGCAGCAGGAAGCGTCGGCCATCGCGACCCGGGTGGCCGCGCTGCACGCCGCCGGGGCGCCGCTCAGCCAGGTCGCGGTGCTGGTCCGGACCAACGCGCAGACGCTGCCGCTGGAGCAGGCCTTCGCCGGGCTGGGCCTGCCGTGCCAGCTGCGCGGCACGGAACGGTTCTTCGACCGCCCCGAGGTGCGCCAGGCGGTCGGTTTGCTCCGGGCGGCGGGCAAGTCCGCGGACGCCGACGCCGACGCGGCGGCGGGCGGGCTGGCCGCGGAGGTGCGGCACATCCTGGCCGGGCTCGGCCTGACCCCGGAGCCGCCGGCCGGGCGTGGGGCGGCCCGGGAGCGGTGGGAGTCGCTGGCCGCGCTGGCCCAGCTGGCCGAGGACTACTTCGCCGCCGCCGACGGCGATGGTGGTGGTGACGGCGGGCTGCGCGGCTTCGCGGCCGAACTGGCGCACCGGTCGCAGATCGAGCATGCCCCGGCCATGAACGGGGTGACGCTGGCCTCGCTGCACGCGGCCAAGGGCCTGGAGTGGGACGTGGTCTTCCTGGCCGGGCTGGCCGAGGGCACCCTGCCCATCGTGCACGCGCAGACCGACGAGGCGATCGAGGAGGAGCGGCGGCTGCTCTACGTGGGCGTGACCAGGGCCCGGGAGCAACTGTTCCTGTCCTGGCCGCTGGCCTGGTCTGGCGGCGGGCGCCGGACCCGCCAGCCGTCCCGGTTCCTGGCCGGGCTGCAGCCAGCTACCCGCCGGGCCGCCGCGCTGGCCTGACCGGTACGGTGCCACGGTGAGCAAGGCCCTGGACAGCCTGGTCGAGCTGCTCGACCTGGAGCAGATCGAGGCGAATATCTTCCGCGGCCGCAGCCCCAGCGACTGGCGGCAGCGGGTATTCGGCGGGCAGGTGGCCGGGCAGGCGCTGGTCGCGGCGGGCCGGACCGTGCCCGCCGACCGGCCGGTGCACTCGCTGCACGCGTACTTCATCCGCCCCGGCGATCCGGCGGTGCCCATCGTGTACCTGGTGGACCGGGTGCGCGACGGCCGGTCGTTCACCACCCGGCGGGTGTCCGCCATCCAGCACGGCAAGACGATCTTCACCCTGTCCGCGTCGTTCCACCATGACGAGCCCGGCCTGTCGCACGGGTCGCCGATGCCCGAGGTGCCGCCGGCCGAGTCGATCCCGCCGGCCCGTCACGAGTTCTTCGCCGGCAACCCGATCGACCTGCGCTTCGTGGGCTCGCCGGTGTTCACCGCGCCAACCGAGGTGACCGAGCACAGCCTGGTCTGGCTGCGCGCCGACGGCGAACTGCCCGACGACCCGCTGCTGCACGTCTGCCTGATGACGTACGTATCGGATCTGACGCTGCTCGACACCGTGCTGCGCCGGCACGGCATCGCCTGGGCCGACGGCGGGATCAGTGGGGCCAGCCTGGACCATGCGATGTGGTTTCACCGGCCGTTCCGGGCCGATCGGTGGCTGCTCTATGACCAGGAATCACCGTCCGCGTCGGGCGCCCGGGGCCTTGCCCGCGGGCAAGTCTTTACTGACCAGGGCGAGCTCGTCGTGTCCGTGGTGCAGGAAGGACTCATCCGGCAGCTGCATTAGCTGTCAGAAAAAGAGTTGCCCCGCCCCGGCCGGGTTCTTTAGGCTGCTGACATGTCCAGGGCGAGCTGACGACGCCATAGGAAGGGAGGTGTCCTGGTGAATAACAACATGCTTCCGGTTCCGGTCGTGGATCTTCCGCAGGCCGGGGCTTTTGCTGCCGCACCAGGTGCCTGCCTGCCCACCGGCATGCCGGCTCTCCTCGGCACAGCCGAGCTTCCGCTGACGGCGCGACCGCGCGTCATCGCCGGTGGGCTCGCGCAGCGGCGTGGCCAGAAGTCTGTCCAGGCCACGCCGGGCACCGGCCAGCCGGGCACCTCCGTCAAGACGTACACCCACGCGATGAGCGCTGCCGCTAACGGTGGCAGCCAAACGGGTTCGCTCCCAGCCTGGGATCCGGTCTAGAAAGGCCGGCCTGGATCCCTCAAAGGCCGCGGACCCGCACCGGGTCCGCGGCCTTAGTCATGCGGTCCCGCCGTTTTGTCAGACCCATGAGAGACGGTAAGAGCAGGACGAGAGGGGTTGGACAATGTACGGGCCCGGTACCGCCGCCGTAGCAGCGGGCACGGTGGGGTTCGAGGCAGTCTCGGCACCAGAGTCCATACGGGAAGGCCAGCCGCGCAGCGGGCTGGCTGGGGTGACTCCCACTGTGGTGCCGGCGGCGCGCAGTGCGGAATTGCCCTGCACGGACGACCCAGAGCTGTTCTTCGCCGAGTCTCCGCAGGATGTGGAGACGGCTAAGGCGCTCTGTGTCGGTTGCGCCGCCCGGATGGCGTGCCTGTCCGGGGCCATGGAGCGCCGTGAGCCCTGGGGTGTCTGGGGCGGCGAGCTCTTCCTGCGCGGCCAGATCGTGCCGCGGAAGAGGCCGCGCGGACGACCGCGGAAGCACGACGTGGCGGCCTGACCCAGTCGTCAGCCAGCGAATCAGTCAGCAAGACGGGCGGTGGAGTGAGATGTACTCAACCAACTATCCAGCAGTGCGCCATCGCGAACTGCTGGCCGAGGCCCGCCGGGATGGTCAGGTAGCGCACCTGCGAGCGGTGCGCCGGGCGGCACGCCGGGTAGACCGGGCCGCCCGCCGGCTGGAGCGGGCACAGCATGCCGCGCGGCAACTGCGCGGTCTGCGGCAAGTGTCCTGACCAACCAGCGGGGGAGCGGGGGCGGCCGGTACCGGCCGCCCCCGCGTCGCGTCTTCAGCGGGGGGCCAGGTCGCCGGGGCGGGCGTCCCGGTCCTCCGGGCCGGGGTCAAACGCAGTGCCGTCGAGGCCGGTGCCGTCGAGGCCGGTGCCGTCGAGGGCTGCGCCGTCGGCCAGGCCGGTGCCGTCGAGGCCGGTGTCGGCTAGGCCCGCGCCGTCGAGGGCAGCGCCGTCGAGGGCAGCGCCGTCGAGGGCAGCGCCGTCGAGGCCGGTGCCATCGGGGGCAGGGCTGTCGAGGCTCGTGCTGTCGGGGCTGGTGCTGTCCGGGCCGGTGCCGTCCGGGCCGGGCTGGCCTGCGGCCGTCGCATCCGTCGCGTAGCCCGGCATCCACCGGATCAGCTCGGCCCGGAACGGCCCTTCGGACCCGAGCTGGCAGAGCACCCCGATGCCCTCGGTAGACACCCGGTGGATGAGCACGTAAGAGGGCGGCAGGTTGAGCCGCCGGCCCAGGTTGGACGAGCGCGGGTCGGTGACCCGGGCCGCCTCGGAACGCAGCCATTCCCGGCTGAACTTGAACGTGTCCAGCCGCGACGGCTCCGCCAGCGGGGCCAGGAAGGCGTACAGCGCGTCCAGGTCAACGTCGATGCCCGGCCGGACGAAACCCTGCTCGCGAAGCTCATCTTCGGCCTCGCGGATGTCGCCGTCAGTGTGGATGATCCGGAGCAGTTTGCCGATGAACGGCGGCAGGCCATCGGGCAGCCGGTCCACCGCACCGAAGTCGAGCACGCCCAGCCGGCCGTCGGCGAGCATCCGGAAGTTGCCCGGATGCGGGTCAGCATGGAGCAGCCCGGCGCGAGCCGGGCCGGAGAACAGGAACCGGGTGAAAAGTATCCCGGCCCGGTTACGTTCCTCCTGGCTGCCGTCCTCGATGATCCGGGCCAGCGGCGTGCCGTCCATCCACTCGGTGATGAGCACGTGGTCGGTGGCCTGCACGACCTGCGGCACGTAGATGTCCGGGTCATCGGCGTAGGCGGTCGCGAAGGCCTGCTGTGAGGTGGCCTCCAGCCGGTAGTCGATCTCCTCCGCGATCCGGGACCGCAGCTCATCCAGCAGGGGTTTGACTTCCAGCCCGGGCATCAGCACGCCGAACAGCCGCCCGAGCCGGCTGATCTGGTTGAAGTCGCTGAGCAGCGCCCGCCCGGCTCCCGGATACTGGATCTTCACCGCAACCTGGCGGCCGTCCCGCCAGATCGCGCGGTGCACCTGGCCGATGGACGCGGCCGCCTTGGGCTGGTCGTCGAACTCGCGGAAGATGTCCCGCCAGTCCGGGCCGAGATCGCCGGCCAGTACCTCGTGCACGGTCTTGGCGGGCAGCGGCGGGGCCGATTCCTGCAGCTTGGTCAGGGTGGCCCGGTAGGGTCTGGCGATCTCCGGCGGCAGCGCGGCCTCGAAGATGGACAGCGCCTGGCCGAGCTTCATCGCGCCGCCCTTGAGCTCGCCGAGCACGCGGAAGATCTGCTCCGCGGTGCGCTGCTGGATCTCCGCCGCGACCCTCTCAGCGGGCTTCCCGCCGATGCGCTTGCCCAGCCCAAGGGCGGTCCGGCCCATCAGGCCAGCGGGGAGGGTAGCCAGTTTTGCGGTCCGGGTCACGGCTCGTCGAGGTAGATCGTTCACTCATTCATTCTCGGTCACGTCACCAACCGGGTGCTACAGCGGCACTGCCCGTGTCGCGGCCAGCTACGCCGCCGCCACTGCCAGCCCGGTGCAACGAGCTCCAACGTGGCGTTGGTCACGGCCACGGCCGGCTGAGCTAGGTCGAGACAGCTCAGCACCTGGCTGACCGCCTGCGCGGCGACCGCGGTGGCCAGCGTGGCCGCGCAGGCCGCCGGCTGAGCCGCCTGCCCGGCTGCCTGGGCCAGGATGAACGGCCAGGCCGGATCGCGGTCGCTCCGGGCCAGTTCCACGCAGCCCAGGCAGGCGGACTGCCCCGGCACCACCAGCGGGCCGACCACCCCGATCGCCTCCCGGGCCAATGCCGCCAGGTGCAGCACCCCGCTGGCCACCAGCTCGGCCGGTAACTCAGCCGGGTACCCATCGGTCAGCACGGCCAGATCCGGCCGCGGCCGTGAATTCGTCCGCCGCGGATTAGCCCGCGGCGGATTAGCCCGCCGCGATCGCGGCCTGCCCCCGCCGCCCGCTGCCCGGCGGGCGGCGCGGCGTCGCCCGGCCGCCCCTCGCCCAGCCCGCCCGGGCGGCTCGCCGGCGCGCCGGCGCGGGCCAGGATTCCCGCAGGCCCTGCCCAGCCCGCCCGGGCGGCTGGCCGGCCGCGGCCGGCCGGTGTGCGGTGTGGGCTGGTGGCTGGCCGGTGGCGGCCGGGGCGTGCCGCGACGCTGGGTCCGTGGCCGGCTGGGCACGGTGGGCCGCGCCGGCCGCTGCCCCACCGGCCCGGTGCACACCACGCGGCCCACGCCGGAGACGGTCAACAGGCTGGCGATCTCCGCCCCGACCGGGCCCACGCCGTACACCAGCACGGTCGCCGCCTGCCGGCGGGCCAGCGCCCGGGCCCCGCCATCGGTGTGGCCGTGCGCCAGCGACACGGTGGCCAGCTCGCGGGCCAGCCGGGCACGCGGCCCGTCCGGCAGCGCGCGCAACTCGGCCGCCGGAAAGTCCTGCACCGCGCCCGCCGCCGCGAGCAGGCCGATCACCTGGTCGGCTGCGTCCCGCGGGATGCCCAGTTCCTCGGCCGCGGCCAGCACCTGGCTGTGCTCCCGGCTGCCGTCCAGCAACCCGATCAGCCCCGCCGCGCGGCCCATCCCGGTCAGCGCGACCGCCCGTCTCGGGTCGATGCCGATCTGCAGCGTGTCCCGGTCCCGCCAGACCACCAGGAGCCCGGGCTTAATCGCTGGCCGCATGCCGGAACCATGCCACGACATGCCGACATTCTGGCCTCATGGCCACGCTAATTGGCGCAGGCATATTCGCATCATCCGCCGCAAAATCACCAGCAGCCCCACTTGTCTCACCGGATTCCGGCCGGAACGGCGCGCCGCCATCGTGATCAAACGTTTGGTGTCGCCCCAGCGACACCAAACGTTTGATCATCACGTTTGTGCCCGGGTTGGTGCGCATGAATGCAACATCCACGCGGTTCCCGGGCCCGGGCTGGCGGCTTATGACTGAAAAATTCGGGTGCTTGCGCGGCAGCGCGGCAGCCGGCGGGAGAGGCGGTGCCGTCGGCCCCCGGGGGTGGTGAGCCCCATTGGGGCGGCCCCCCCCGCCGGGGACCGGCCCGAGGTGAGGGGACCATGGGCTGGTGAGGCTAGAGCCCGACCTGGGCCAGGACAGAAAATGGCGGATAACGCTGTGGAATTCGGGGAGATTGCGGAGAGCCACTGTGGATATGAGGACGGTGGGAATTCGGCGCCGGTGGCGAAGGGTGATTACCACGACGGTTGGCCGGATATCGGAGGATCTGGGTCAGTTCTTGGGGTCGTCGTCGCCGGGGCTGCCGGATCGGCGGCATCGGGGCCGTCGTCGTGCGGCTTGTCGTCGTCCGGCTTGGCCGCGCCAGCGTCGGCCTCGACCGCCTCGATCTCCTGGTCCAGGCTGGACATGTCCAGTTCGGCCGGGCCGGCCACGAATCCGGCCGGGTCGTCCAGGTCCTCCGCGGTGGGCAGCAGGTCCGGATGCGACCACACCGCGTCCCGGCCGGCCACGCCGCGGACATCGGTGAGCTGCTGCCACAACGCCGCCGCCTCGCGCAGCAGGCGCGGCCGGAGTTCGAGGCCGACCAGGGTGGCGAACGTCTGCTCGGCCGGGCCGCCAGTGGCGCGCCGCCGCCGGATGGCCTCGGCCAGCGCCTCGGCCTGCGGCAGGCGGCCGGTGGCGGCCGCGCTGACCACGGTGGCCACCCAGCCCTCGACCAGTGCCAGCAGGGTCTCCAGCCGGGACAGCGCGGCCTTCTGCTGCGGCGTGTCCTCGGGCTGGAACAAGGTGGCGTCGGCGAGTGCGTCGCGCAGCGCCTCCGGGTTGGACGGGTCGATCTGCGGCATGGCGTCGCGCAGCGCCGAGGTGTCCACGGTGATGCCACGGGCATAGTCCTCGACCGCGGCCAGCAGCCGGGAACGCAGCCACGGGACGTGCGCGAACAGCCGGTGGTGCGCGGTCTCGCGGAGCGCCAGGAAGATGCGGATCTCGTCCGCGTCGACCGACAGCCCCTCGCTGAAGTCGGCGACGTTCGACGGGAGCAGCGCGGCCACGCCCTCCGGGCCGAGCGGCAGGCCGACATCGGTGGAGCTGACCACCTCGCGGGCCAGCGCGCCGACCGCGGCGCCGGTCTGGCCGCCGACCATCATGCCGCCGATCCGGCGCATCATCGCGCCCAGGCCGCCCATGCTGCCCAGCGCGCCCAGGCCACCCATGCCCCCGACCGCCTGCAGCGCCTGGTTCAGCTCGCCGGGCAATTCACCGCCCTCGCCCGGATCCATGGACAGCATGCCGCCCATCGCGTCGACCGCCTTGTCGGCGATCGGGTCGCACAGCTTGGACCAGACCGGCAGGGTGGCCTCGACCCACTCCGACCGGCTCCAGGCCTGCACGCTGCGCACCCCGCTGGGGAACGCCGTCACCTCGTCCAGCCACAGGTCGGCCAGCCGGATCGCCTCGACGACCTTCTGCCGGTCGTTGTCCAGCACGCTGGGGTCGCCCTCGGCGGCGACCGTGTGCCGGGCGACGTTCTTGGCCAGATCCCAGTTGACGGGGCCGCCCTGCCAGGACATCAGGTCGGCGAACTGGCGCAACGCGTCGGCGAACTGCTGCGGGTCACCGAACGGGTTGTCCGGGCCCGGCGGCTGCCCGGAGCCGCCCGAGCCACCGGAACCGCCCTGGTCCCCAGAGCCCCCGGAACGATCTGGCAGGCCAAAGCCGAAGGGAGGTTCAGCCATCTCCGCGACCTCTCAGGCAGGATGGAAGGGTCACACCCGCCACGTTATCTCGGGAGCGGCACACGTTGAGCACTGCACAGGCCCAGGTTCGCCGCAAGCGCACCGAGCCGGGGCCGCGTACCGGCCGCGGTAACCGGGCTGGTAGCGGCGACGCGCCCGGGGCTGATCGCGGTGCACGCCGCCCGCCCAGCCGCCCCCGCCCGCCGAGCCGCCCGCCGAGCCCGCCCCCGCCCGCCGCCCAGCCGCCGAGCCCGCCCGGGCCGCCCGCCGGCCCACGTCCAGCCGCCCGCCGGGCGGCCCCAGCCCGCCGGGCGCGGCCCGGTGGTGGCCATCACCGGCGCGGCCCGCGGGCTCGGCCATGCCCTGGCGCTGCGGCTGGCCGCCTCGCCGGCCGCCCGCCGGGTAATCGCGATCGATGACCACCGGGGCGACGTCGTCGGGGTGACCTGGCGGCTGGCCGACGTCCGCGACCCGGCGTTGGCCGGCCGGCTGACCGGTGTGGACGTGCTGGTGCACACCGACGTGGACATGTCGGCGGACACCGAGCACCGGGCCCGGCGCGCTTTCAACGTGCGGGCCGCGCAGACCGTACTGACCGCGGCGGCGGCCGGCCGGGTCGGCCGGGTGATCCTGGTGACCAGCGCCATGGTGTACGGGGCTGACCCGGACAACCCGGTGCCGCTGCCCGAGGACGCGCCACTGGGCCTGGACCACGACGGCAGTGTGGCCGGCGACCTGCTGGAGATCGAGCACCTGGCGCGGCGTTCGCCACGCTCGCACCCGGGCATGGCCATTACCGTGGTGCGGCCCGCCGCACTGGTCGGCGAAGGGGTGGACACCCTGATCACCCGGCATTTCGAGGCGCCGCGGCTGCCACCGTGAAGGGCTGCGCGCCGCGCTGGCAGTTCGGCCACATCGAGGATCTGGTCTCCGCGCTCGAACTGGCGGTGACCGGCGCCATCTCCGGTGCGTTCGCGGTCGGCTGCGACGGCTGGCTGGAGCAGGACGAGGTGGAGGAGCTCAGCGGGCTGCGCCGGGTCGAGCTGCCGGCCGGGCTGACGTTCGGCACCGTGCAGCGGCTGCACCGGATCGGCATCACCCCCGCGCCCGTCGCCGACCTGCGCTACATGGTGTACCCGTGGGTGGTGGACTGCCGGACGCTGCGCGAGGCCGGCTGGCGGCCGTCCTACGACAACGCGACCGTGCTCGGGGTGCTGCTCAAGCAGGTGGCCGGGCATCACGCGGTGGCGGGCCGCCGGCTGCCCAGGAAGGAAGCGACGATCACCGCAGCCGGCGCGGCGGCCGGTGCGACGGTGGCGGTCATCGGCACCGCGGCCATCGTGCGCGCGGCGCGGCGCCGCAAGCGCGGCAGCTAACCGCAGCCGCAAGCAGCTAATCCCAGCCGCCGCAAGCGTGGCAGCTAATCCCGAGCCGCGAGCGCGGCAGCCGGCCCGGCCGGACCGGGCTTCCAGGTTCAGGCGCTACCTTGGCTCCGTGACAGTGATCCGGCTGGCCGAGGTGCGCGATGTCCCGCTGTCCGTGGACGAGGTGCACAGCGCCGTGGCTGACCCCGCAGCGGGCGGAATTGCCCTGTTCACCGGCACGGTCCGGGACCACGACGGGGGCCGCGACGTGCGCCACCTGTCCTACTCCGCACATCCGTCGGCGGCCGCGCAATTGCGCCAGGTGTGCGAGAAGGTGGCCGCGGACCACCCGGTGACCGCGATCGCCGCGGTGCACCGGACCGGCGACCTGGACATCGGCGACCTGGCCGTGGTGGTAGCGGTGTCCAGCCCGCACCGCGCCGAGGCGTTCGCCGCCTGCCGGGCCCTGATCGACGAGCTCAAGCAGAGCGTCCCGGTCTGGAAGCACCAGGTATTCGGCGACGGCGAGAGTGAATGGGTCAACAGTGCGTAGTCTTCCCCCCATGTCCCGCCGCACCGTCACCCTGCTGGTGGCTGGAATCGGGGTGGTGGCGGCGGCACTCGCCGCGGCCCTGCTGCCGGTTCCGTACGTGATCCTCAGCCCCGGCCCGACGCTGAACACGCTGGGGCACACCTCGACGGCCCGCTGATCTCCATCAGCGGGCATCAGACGTATCCGACGGCCGGGCACCTCAACCTGGTCACCGTGTCCTTCCTGGGCGGCCCGGGTGACGGCTTCAACGTGTTCACCGCGCTGCGCGCCTGGCTGACCCCGCACGACGCGGTCGTCCCGGAGCAGGAACTCTTCCCCTCCGGGCAGTCTGAGCAGCAGGTCGAGCGGCAGGACACGCTGCAGATGGTCGGCTCGCAGCAGGACGCCGAGGCGGCTGCGCTGTGCGCGCTGAACATCCACTTCACCACGCTGGACACGGTCACCCAGACCGAGAAGGGGATGCCCGCCGCCGCGGCCCTCAAGCCCGGTGATCAGATCACGGCGGTGGACGGCACGCCGATCGGCTGCAGCCACGACACCGGCACGCTGATTCGCCAGCACCCGCCGGGCAGCCAGGTCACGCTGACCGTGCTGCGCAACGGCCAGACCGAGCACATCACGCTGAAGACGGCTAACGTGCAGGGGCACTCGGTGATCGGGGTGTACCTGACCGAGAACTTCCGGTTCCCGTTCACCATCAAGATCAAGGTGGGCGATATCGGCGGCCCGAGCGCGGGCATGATGTTCGCGCTTGGCATCGTGGACAAGCTGACGCCGGGCAGCCTGACCGGCGGGAGGTTCATCGCGGGCACCGGCGAGATCTCGGCCAACGGCGCGGTCTCGCCGATCGGCGGTATCCAGCAGAAGATGGCAGGGGCCCGGGCAGCCGGCGCGACCTGGTTCCTTACCCCGGCCGCGAACTGCCCGGACACCAGCGGGGCGGTGCCCGCTGGGATGCACCTGGCCAAGGTGTCCACGCTGCGCCAGGCACTGAACGACCTCGCCGCGATCAAGGCGGGACGCAGCGTTCCAGGCTGCTGACAGGGCGGCCGACGCGCCGCGGGACCGATGTGAGGGGGAGTGCGTGAGCTTCCGGCCACCAGGACCGGCCAGGCCGTCGGGCCGCCCTGTGCTGGCCCACCTCCGCTGGCCGCGGCTGGTGCTGCCGGTCATCGCCTGCGTGATCGGCTTCATCGTGCTGGTCGCCATCGTGGCCGGCATCTGGACCGACTGGCTGTGGTTCAGCGCCGTGCACTACACCTCGGTGTTCGGCACCACCTACGGCACCCGATGGGCGATGTTCTTCATCGCCGGGCTGTTCATGGCCCTGGTCACCGGGGCCAACGCGGTGCTCGCTTACCGGCTGCGGCCGATCTACCGGCCGGTGCCCACGCCGGGCGGCCCGGGCCGGGCGGGGACAGCTACCGGCTGGCCATCGATCCGCACCGGCGGCTGCTGCTCGGTGTGCTGCTTGCGCTGATCGGGGTGATCTCCGGCGTCACTGCGGCTGGCTCCTGGCGGACCTGGCTGCTGTTCATCAACCAGGTCCCGTTCCACGTCAGGGATCCCCAGTTCCACCTGGACCTGTCGTTCTTCGTCTTCACCTATCCGTTCATCCGGCTGGTGCTGAGCTACCTGTTCTGGGCCGTGCTGCTGTCGCTGGTGCTGGCCGCGCTGGTGCACTACCTGTACGGCGGGCTGCGCATGCAGGGCCGGCATCCCGGGTGACGGTGGCCACCCAGGCCCACCTGTTCGTGCTGTTCGGGTCGTTCGTCCTGCTCAAGGCCGTCGCGTACTGGTTTGACCGGTACGGGATCGATTTCTCCCAGCGCGGGGCGGTGACCACCGGGGCGTCCTACACCGACGTGAACGCGGTGCTGCCTGCCGAAGACCGTGCTCGCGGTGATCGCCATCATCTGCGCGCTGCTGTTCTTCGCCGGGGCGGCCCGGCGCAGCGCCATGCTGCCGGCCGTCGGGTTCGGCCTGCTGGTGCTGTCCGCGATCCTGATTGGCGGGCTACCCGGCGATCATCCAGCAGTTCGTGGTCAAGCCGAACGAACTGGCCAAGGAGACCCCATACATCCAGCGTGAGATCGACAGCACCAGGCAGGCCTACGGGATCACCTCGGCCACGGTCAGCGTGCACGGGTACCCGGCCACCGCCGCACCTCGAACTCATTCCAGCTGGCCAGCGAGGTCAGCGGGCTGCAGGGATGCGGCTGCTCGACCCGGACGTGGTGTCCCAGACGTTCCAGCAACTGCAG
>CAVWWE010000031.1:0-13950 GCA_963758575.1 uncultured Actinomycetes bacterium | reverse complement strand
GACCGAAGTTTTACCCGCCATCCGGGCCGGGCGGGACTGCGGCCGGTTACCCGCAACCGGACGGCGGGCATGGTCCCGGTTAACCAAGAACCGGGCGGCGGCGGCCAGCAAGCGGCGGCCTGTCACCCGGGCCAGCATCGGCATCTTATGTCGTGCTACGATATAAATGGTCGCCAGCCGGGCCTGGCTTCCCCGTTGCCAGCTCATTCGGGGAAGCCAGGCTGCCAGTCAGGATGTGCGCCGTGATCAAGCCTTACAAGTTCCAGGCCGCAGTTACTCTCCTGCCGCCGCCGGGTACCTCTGTGTCGGCGGTGCTGCCGGAACCGGTCTGCCGGCTGGTGGTCCGGGCCGCCCAGCCCGGCTCGGACGCCAGCCGGCTGTTCAGCGCCCTGGTCGGTCCCGGCCAGGACACCGTGCCGGGCGATGAGCGGCACGTGGTGCTGACCGTGACCGTGCTGGGTGATGGTGCGGCCGAATGCCTGGCCGCGGGCAGCGATTTCACCTTGTGGCGGGGCGGCGACATCGGCCGCGGGTGGTCACCCGGCGCGTCTTCGTCTGACCCGCGGCCGCTGCCTGCTCACCCGTGACGGGTGAAGAGCCTGCCCAGCCGGGTAGGAGGGTCCAAGCGGAGGCCCGGTCCGCCTTCCACCGCGGGCTTGGGGGTGCTGCGATGACAGATGCGCCAGTGCGGACCGCGCCCGGCCGGGTGGTCGGCGGGGTGCTGGATCCGGACCTGGGCCGGCTGACCATGGCCGACCGGGTGGCCCGGGGCAAGGCCGCCGGACGAAGGTGCCCCGGGAAAGCCACGCGACGTTCGACCCGCCCGCGGACCGGCCCGACCCGGTCGCCCAGCTGGAGCAGCAGGCCGAGTCGCGGTGCCGGAACTGGTGCCGATCCGCTACGGCCGGATGCTGGTCTCCCCGTTCGCCTACTTCCGCGGCGCGGCCCTGCCGATGGCCAGCGACCTGGCCGATACGCCGTGCACCGGCCTGGTCGTGCAGGCCTGCGGGGACGCGCACCTGTCCAACTTCGGTATCTTCGCCTCCCCAGAACGGAAGTTCCTGTTCGACGTCAACGACTTCGACGAGACGCTGCCCGGGCCGTGGGAATGGGACGTGAAGCGGCTGGCGGCCAGCCTGGAGGTGGCGGCCCGCGGCAACGGCTTCTCGCGCAAGCAGCGCCGCCGGATCGTGACCGCGAGCACCCGGATGTACCGGGAGACGATGCGCACGTTCGCTGGCATGAGCAACATCGACGTCTGGTACGCCCGGGTTGACCTCGACCTGGTGGAGAAGATGTTCTCGCCCCGGATGGCCGGAAGGACCGCAAGTTCATGGCCAAGAACCTGGCCAAGGCCCGGACCCGGGACAGCATGCAGGCGTTCAGCAAGCTGGCTGGCGTGGTGGACGGGCAGACCCGGATCATCGCCGACCCGCCGCTCATCATGCCGGTGTCCCATCTGCGCCCGGAGGAGCGCGACGAGCTCGGCTTCGAGGCGCAGCTGGACGAGATGCTGGCCCGGTACGGCGGCACGCTGAACGGCGCGCACCGGATCCTGTTCCGCCGCTACCAGCTCGTCGACCTGGCCCGGAAGGTGGTCGGCGTGGGCAGCGTCGGCACCCGCTGCTGGATCTTCCTGTTCACCGCCCGGGACGGCGAAGAGCCGCTGCTGCTCCAGGTCAAGGAGGCGCAGCCGTCCGTGCTGGCCGCCTACGCCGGACCCAGCAAATACGACAACCAGGGCCAGCGGGTGGTCGAGGGCCAGTGGCTGATCCAGCCGGTCAGCGATATCTTCCTGGGCTGGCAGCGCAGCGCGCCGGCCCGGGACGGCAGAACGCACGACTTCTATGTACGCCAGTTGCGGGACTGGAAATTCTCCATGGACATCGACCGCATGCATCCGTCCGGCATGGAGATCTATGGCGAGCTGTGCGCGTGGACGCTGGCCCGGTCGCACGCCCGGTCCGGGGACTCCGTCGGGATCGCCGCCTACCTGGGCAGCTCGGACGTGTTCGAACAGGCCATCGCCCAGTTCGCCGGCTCATACGCGGACCAGACCGAGCGGACCACCGGCGCTGGCCAAGGCCGCCGCGACCGGCCGGATCATCGCGCAGCGCGGCCTGTAGCAGTGCGCCAGAGCCGTTATTAACCTGCTCGTGACCAGGAATTGCCATTCCTGGAGCGCTAATTCGGTACTTTATCGCCCCCGCGCCGACTGCCTGCCAGCTCTTACGATGGTATTACGGACAGCCGCTACTAGTCGGCCTGGACGGTTCGTGAGTCGGCGGCAACATGCGTCCTGAACTGGTAATACTTCGCTACATCCCAGCTTGCGTGATCGATTATTTGTCCGTAACCCGGGTTACGGACCGGCTGTCGAAAATCTTGGTTCCAGTGGCATCCGGCTCGGCTGCGGGACTAATGTCACGGCCGGGAGCGATACCCGATTAAAAGGGAACGGTGTCGTGTCGTACCGAAGTAGAGTCTTTAACCATGATCGCGAGTTCGATCCGCGGTCACGGACGCGGCTCCTCGCGATCGGAGGAACCGTGGCCGTGGTGGCCGGGGTCGGCGTGGCGCTGCTGGTGCCAGGCGTCAGTAGCGTGTTCAGCACCAGCGCGAACGTAGCTGCTTGCGCCACGCCGTCGGCGGCCAGCACCGCAGCCGGGACCGCTGCTGCTGCCGCCGCTACCACGGCTGCCGCTAATGCTGCCGCGACGACCCCCACCGTGGCGCCGACCCCGACCGGGGCCGTGACTACGCCGACGGCCGCCGCCCCGACCGCCGCGTTGACTGCGGCTGCCACCGCGGCGGCCACCACTGCGGCGACGACTGCGGCTACTACCGCAGCGACGACGGCGGCGACCACTGCCGCCACGCCATGTACCACGGCGTCGGCCACCGCATCGGCGACCGCCACGGCCGCGGCCGCAGTCGCGAACGTGAACTGCCGCATCATCGTGCCGGCCAACCCGCTGAGCGCGACCGGCCTGTCCACGCCGTGGCAGCTGGAAGGCCCGGCGGGGATGACGCCCGCGCAGTCCGGCTGCACCATGGCCAACGCGGCTGCCCTCGGTGCGTTCGTCCAGGCGACCATCCTGGACCCGGCCACCGGCGCGCTGTCGGTGTACGAGCCGCTGGTGATCACCCAGGGCACGACCCCGGCGGCGGCGCCCGTGGTGCCCACGCTGCCCGCTGGTGCCATCGTCACCATCGACGTCGGCTTCAACGGCACCGACCTGACCCAGGTGGGCGCGACCCCGACCGCGCTGGCCCAGGGTCACTGCGTGAACGGCCTCAACGGGTCGGACTTCGGCCAGGTGTCGTTCTGCAACGGGCCGGCCTTCTTCGCGGCCGCGTTCCGCGCCGAGGCTGCGGGCACGCTGGTCGTGCCGGCCACGGGTACGGCAACCAACGCAGCTGGCGTGGCCTGCCCGACCGTGCGCGACTTCACGATGATCGACCAGGACCAGAGCGACAACGTCACGTCGATCTACCTGCTCAACGGCAATGGCCAGACCGCGCAGTTCAACGCGGCCAACCAGGCTGCGCTGGCCGGTGCCACCAAGCTGGTCAACGGCAGTGACAACGCGCTGATCTCCGACTTCCTGGACCCGGTGCTCGGCTGCCCGGCGTTCACTGCGCCCGACCTGAGCCAGGCTGGCACCCCGTCCACCTCACAGGCGCTCAACGAGCTGTCCGCGGCCAAGAACGCGACCGCGCCCATCGCGCTGGTGCCGGAGAACGACGAGATGACCTTGGTCAACAACGCGTTCAGCGTGACCAAGACCAACCTGTACCGGGCCCAGGTCGGCCAGGCCCCGATCTCGGCGGCCAATGACGCGGCGGACAGCCCGGCTAACTACTGCCAGAACATGGTCAACATCCAGACCCCGTTCCTCAGCGCCAACCAGGCGCTGCTGGCTACGGGCATGTCGCCGGTGCCCACGGTGGGGAACAACCTGCTGACCTTCTTGGCCAACCGGCTGAACATGTCCTTCACCAACCTCAACTGCCAGAACTTCGGCTTGACCAACCCGGTGACGGTCACCCTGGACGGGAACGGCGTGGCGACCGCCGCCACGTTCAACACCGCCCAGCAGACGGCCACCAACACCACCACCGGCGCGGGAACGGGCACGACCGGCACCAAGATGCCGCCGACCCGCACCGGTTCGGGCGTGGTGGTCACGGTCCGGGCACCGGCCGGCGCCACCTGGACAACCCGTCCGGTCAGTAACGAAGTCCGCAGGGTAATCGGGTAGTCCCCCCGGGTGCGGTGGCCTCCAGGAACAGCTGGGGGCCACCGCACCCGTCCATATCCCAGGGAGCGCGACATGCCGGCCGGCAGCAGCGAGCCAGATCAGCCTCAGCTCAGCGAACCCGGGATCCAGGCCGGGGACGTCGCACCGGCGCCCGGCGAGCCCACCGCGGCCGGGCAGGCCACGGCGGCCGAACGGCCCACCGGGACGGAGCCGGGCCACGGCTGGTGGCGGCGGCGGCGCAGGCTCACGGCCGGGATCGGGGCGGCGGCGGCCGTCGCGCTGGCGGCGTTCGGCATGATCGCGGCGGTCGGCGGATTGTCCGGCTCGGCCTCGGCCTCGTCGGTGATCCCCAGCCCGCCGTCGAAGAACAAGATGTTCATCGAGGATGACAACGGGACCGGGGCGGACAGCCAGGCCAACATCCTGGACTCGGTGGCGCCCGGGCTGGTGCACGTCCTGGCCGCCCGCGGCGAGTCGGCCGGGGTCGGCGTCATCCTCACTCCCTCCGGCCTGGTGCTGACCAGCGACCAGGTAGCGCGTGGCGCGGGCAAGCTGTCGGTGCGCACCGTGCTGGCTGGCCGCTCGTTCAGGGCCCGGGTAGTGGGCACCAGCGCGGCCGACGATCTGGCCCTGATCCAGATCGAGGGCGCGGTCACCCCGTTCAAGCCGGTGGCGGTCGGGAACTCCCGGTATTTCGCGATCGGTGCTGCGGTCACCGCCCTGGGCAGCGAGGGGGTGGCCCGGACGTTCACACTCGATCTGGGCAACCTGGACACCCACCAGGGCACGCTGACCGTGGCCGGGCAGCAACTGACCGGCCTGCTCCAGTCGAGCCTGCAGGTGCTGCCCCGGCAAGGAACCGGCGGCCCGTTGGTCAACCTGTCCGGCCAGGTCGTCGGCATCGACGTAGGCGGCGCCGGCAGCGGGCTGCATGCCAAGGGGCTCGCCATCCCGGTCAACCGGGCCCTGACGGTGGCCAAGGAACTCCAGTCCCGGGCCGCGCACTAAACGGCCGGTCGGCATTCCGGAAAGGTCCTAGCGCGCCCGTGACCTGGTCGGAAGCCCAGAAAGGGCCTACCACCTGCGACGTAAGAATTACGCAATATTTAAGCCTGTCCGGGTCATGGTGCGAATTAGCGCAAGCTATCGCCAGTTATTTCGCTATTTCGCCAACTAGCGCCCGGATCGGGGACTAGCGTGACCGTCTGAGTGCGTCAATCGGCCGCCTTGGAGGTGACATCATGCGCGACAGCGGTTGGTCCGGGGACCGGCGCCCGAGGAACCGGATCATGCTGATCGCTCTTCCCCTGATCGTCACCATGGCCGTTGGCCTGATCGTGGGCATCAGGCTGGTCAGTGAGAAGGACGCGACGCTCCGGCTGTCCAACAACGGCCAGGGCACGGCCAACTCCACACCGGCCTCGCCCGCCACCTCGCCCCCGGCGGCCAGCCCCAGCGCGACCCCGTCACCGACGGCGGCGGCCACCGTCACGCCCACCCCCCACCGCGACGGCGACGAACATGAGCTGCGTGCGCAGCGTGCGCCCGGGACCTGGCCGGAGTCGCCGGCCGTCGCCAGGTGCGCCCGGGTCAGTATGGGCCGCTCCGTGGCCCTGAGGGGCGTGTGACGCGTGCTGGCCGCGGGGAACAGCCGAGCCGGCCCGGCCGTCAGCCGGGCTGGCCCGCAGTGGCGTGGCCCGCCGGGCCGCCGGTTCTTCCCCAGGGAACAAACAGGCTGCGGAGGTGTGCTTTCGTGCGTCATCAGCGTGTCGCGCGTTATGGCGCGGCGAAGGCAGTGATCCCAGCTTGGCCGGTCCTTACAGCTGGTAATTGTGACGGTACGTGTTGTGGGTTTGTGATCTAGCCCACATCGCTGGCTGCTCTGCCGACACAACTTTTTCAGCAGAAGTGGTTGCAGACCCCTCCCTCGTCTCTGGCAAGGTAGCGCCGATGGTCCAAGGCTTTACTGCCAAGCGGTTCCAGGGCGATTGAGTTTCTGCGGCCGGTATTGACAGGAGTACCGGACCATGCGCTGCCCGATGGCGCAGCGGTCCGCTCCTGAGCACCTGCTCATGAGTTCGGCCGACGGAAGGACAGCCTTGTCAGAGCACCGGAGGCGAAGCCCCGGAAAACGACGGGCGGCCGCCGTAATGGCGTTTTGTTGCCAATGGCAGCTACTGCGGTTACCGCGGTGGCCGGGATCGCGATCGCGGGCTACATCGTGGTTTTCCGTCCCGGCCAAGTGCCGGACACCGGCGCGGCTATCGCCGCCGCCGCCGTGTCCAGCAGCCGGGCCATGGCGGTGCTCGAAGAGCAGCGCCAGCAGGAGATCGTCCTGTCCGCGGCCACGCACTCGGTGCACCTCATCGGAGCCCCCAAAGTCGCAGCTCAGCCGCTGCAGGACAGCGCGGGCGGGGGGTCCGGCTCCACGGTGACCCTGCCACCGCCTGACCCGGGGACGGCGCAGCGCATCGCGTACGACCTGCTGTCTTCCTATGGCTGGAGCCCGAGCACGTATTTCAGCTGCCTGAACAACATCTGGACCCGGGAAAGCGGCTGGAACTACCAGGCGGAGAACGCCAGCGGCGCGTATGGGATTCCGCAGGCGCTGCCGGCCAGCAACATGGCCAGCGCTGGAGCCGACTATCTGACCGACCCCAAAACGCAGATCATCTGGGGCCTCGGTTATATCCAGGGCAGGTATGGCAATCCGTGCAGCGCCTGGTCCTTCTGGGAAGCCCACGGCTACTACTAAACTACGTGGCGTCACGATCGTTGACTTCGCCAGCAGCTAATCACAGCTCCCCACCGGTAACCTGTTGTTACTGAGTCACTACTGTTCCGGTCCGGCTGTCCTGTTTCGGGGCGGCCGGGTTTCTTCTTTGCCGGTTCGAATTTCACTTCTCTGGGTAAGAGGACCTGTTCGTATTGTTAAATTGTGATGTGTTTCACATAAGACAACTGGCCGCCAATCAGTCTCGTCAATATACGTGATAAAAGCAACAAAGCGAAACTTTATTCGAACCTGGAAGTGTGGATTGTGAACCAGTTCACGGCTTCGATTTGTGAGTTTCGGGCAGAACTAATTGTCCGTATTGGGCATGGTGGATGTCCGAAAGCACCCCGGCGTGCCCGATGAGCTGACAACCCCCGCAGCCAGGGCGGATCCTACGTCGGCTACTGACCTGGTATCCGCCCAGCCAGGCGGCCTGCCCTGAGGCCGGGAGGCCGCCGGGTGGCGTCATGGCTGGATGCGGAACGTGCGCAGCGCGGCGGCGAACGCGGGCCCGGCGGCGTGGAACGTCGCGGCGGGCGCGATCTCCTGGATCACGAACCGCTGCAGCACCGGCGCGCCGAGCGGGTGGAGCAGCGTCTCCACCACCTCCCGGCGGCGGCCGCCGGCCGGCTGCCAGGCGAATGTCCAGCTCATCCCGGAGCCGCTGGCCAGGTGCTCCGCACGCAGCGCGGCCGGCAGCCCCTGGAAACCGGGGAAGGCGTGCCGCTTGACCATGGTCTGCCGGAGGATCTGCGCCTCGGCCAGCAGTGTGGTGGCGTCGGCCGGCACCGGGTCCACCACCACGGACTCGGTGCGGCCCGGGTTGACGAAGTAGGTGCTGCGGCCGTGCAGCGAACTCTGCCAGCCCGCCGGCAGCCGCAGCGTGTACCCGGCCGTGGCCGCGGTGGCGGCCACGGTGTACGTGCGGTATGACGTGGCCTGCGCCGCGCCGCTGGCCGCCGGGCGGCCAGCGGCCGCACCGGCGCTGCCGCCGCCGCCCGCGAAGGCCAGCCCAACCAGCAGCCCGGCCGCCACGATCAGCAAGGCGGCCAGGGTGGCCAGCAGCCAGCGCGGCGTGCTGGCCAGCCAGTCACGCAGGCCGGCGGGCAGGTGCTGGGCGAGGCCCGGGCCGGCCGCCGCCCCGTGCCGGGCGGCTGGTCTCCGGTCGGCCGCCCGCCGGCCGGCCCACTCCGGCGTGGTCGCTCCCCAGCCCGGCTGGCCGTCGCCCCAGTCCGGCTCGTCCTCGTCCCAGGGCTGCGCTGGACTGGCCAGCGTCCCGTCCGGCTCGTCCGCCGGGCTGAGCAGGCGCGGCTCAGGCTGGTCGACCTGGTAAGCCAGCGGGACCTGGGTGGTGGCCGCGCCGTCCGGCTCCGGCGGCACCAGGTCGGCTGGGCTGCTGCCATCCTGGGACGCGGCCAGCATCCAGGCCGCCCTGGCCGGGTCCGGCCGGGCCCACGGGTCGCGGCGCAGCATCGCCTCGATCGCTGGGCGCAGCGGCCCGGCCCGCCGGGGCTGGGGCGGGTCCTCGTTCGCGATCGCGGCCAGGATGGCCAGCGAGGTGTTCCGGTTGTCGAACGGGCCGTGTCCTTCCACCGCCGCGAACAGGGTGGCGCCCAGCGACCACAGGTCGGAGGCCGGGCTGGCCGGCTCGCCGCGGACCCGTTCTGGCGCGGTGAACCCGGGGGTGCCCATCACCATCCCGGCCTGGGTGAGCCCGGTGTCACCCTCCAGGGTGGCGATGCCGAAGTCGGTCAGCACGGCCCGGCCGTCCGCGCCGAGCAGCACGTTGCTCGGCTTGACGTCACGATGCAGGATGCCGGCCGCGTGCGCGCAGCGCAGCGCGCCGAGCAGTCGGCCGCCCAAGTCCGCGGCATGCTGCGGGGGCAGTGGGCCGTCCTCGGCCACGATCTGCTCCAGCGAGCGGCCCTGGATCAGCTCCATCACGATCCACGGGCAGCCGTCCGCCTCCTCGATCACGTCGTAGACGGTGATCACCGCGGGATGGTTCAGCCGGGCCGCGGTGCGCGCTTCGCGCAGCGTGCGCTCGTACAGAACCCGGGTCTCCTCGGTGACCGGGCCGTTGCCCGGTGACCCGGGCGCATCCGGCAGCGGGCTGCGGAGCCGGACCTCCTTGACCGCGACGTCCCGGGCCAGCAGGGAATCCTGGGCTCGCCAGACGGTGCCCATCGCGCCACGGCCGATGGGGTGCCGCAGGAGGTAGCGCCCCGCGACCACCCGCCCCGTGCTGGCCGCAACGTGCATGACACCGGACGATACACGCGCTTTCTCCCGAGTTTCCTGGGAAGCGGGTGAGAGTAATGCGTGTCGTTATCAGAATTTCAGCTAGGGCCGCGGGCCGATGCTGACCAGCGGAGGTTCTGGCTCTCGGGTAAAGAAGTCGTTTCCCTTGTCGTCGGTGATGATGAACGCCGGGAAGTCGCGCACCTCGATCCGCCAGACCGCTTCCATGCCCAGTTCCGGGTACTCCAGCACCTCGACCTTGGTGATGTGGTCTTTGGCCAGCTTGGCCGCCGCGCCGCCGATCGAGCCCAGGTAGAAGCCGCCGTACTGCTGGCAGGCCGCGGTGACCGCGGGCGACCGGTTGCCCTTGGCCAGCATCACGAACGACCCGCCCGCCGCCTGGAACTGCGCCACGTACGAATCCATCCGCCCGGCCGTCGTCGGGCCGAACGACCCCGACGCATATCCCTCCGGCGTCTTAGCCGGGCCGGCGTAGTACACCGCATGGTCGGCCAGATACCGCGGCATCCCATCACCCGCCGACAGGCGTTCAGCAATTTTGGCGTGTGCGATATCGCGCGCCACCACCAGCGGGCCGGTCAGCGACAGGCGGGTCGCCACCGGATACTTGCTCAGCTCGGCGCGGATCTCGGACATCGGCCGGTTCAGGTCGATGCGGACCACGTCGTCGGCCAGTTCATCGTCGGCGACCTCCGGCAGGTACTGCGCCGGGTCGGTCTCCAGCCGCTCCAGGAACACGCCGTCCGGGGTGATCTTGGCCAGCGCCTGCCGGTCCGCGGAGCAGGACACCGCGATGGCCACCGGGCAGGACGCGCCGTGCCGGGGCAGCCGGATCACCCGTACGTCGTGGCAGAAGTACTTGCCGCCGAACTGTGCGCCGATGCCGATCTTCCGGGTGATCTCCAGCACCTGCTGCTCGAGTTCGCGGTCCCGGAACCCGTGCCCGCTCGGGGAGCCGGCCCCGGGCAGCGTGTCCAGGTACCGGGCCGAGGCGTACTTGGCCGTCTTCAGCGCGTACTCGGCGCTGGTCCCGCCGACCACGATGGCCAGGTGGTACGGCGGGCAGGCGGCGGTGCCCAGGGAGCGGATCTTCTCCTCCAGGAACGCCTGCATCGCGGCCGGGTTCAGCACCGCCTTGGTCTGCTGGTACAGGAACGACTTGTTGGCCGAGCCACCGCCCTTGGCCATGAACAGAAACTTGTACTCCCGGCCCGGCGTGGCGTAGATCTCGATCTGGGCCGGCAGGTTGCTGCCGGTGTTGCGCTCCTCGTACATGGCGGCCGGGGCGAGCTGCGAGTAGCGCAGGTTGAGCTGGGTGTACGCGTCGAAGATGCCACGGGCCAGGTGCTCCTCATCCCGGCCGTCGGTGAGCACCTCGCCGCCCCGCTTGCCCATCACGATCGCGGTGCCGGTGTCCTGGCACATGGGCAGCACGCCACCGGCCGCGATGCACGCGTTCTGCAGCAGGTCACGGGCCACGTACCGGTCGTTTGGAGAGGCCTCCGGGTCGTCCAGGATGGACCGTAGCTGGCGCAGGTGCCCAGGCCGCAGCAGGTGGGCGATATCCCGCATCCCCTCCCGGGCCAGCATCGTGAGCACCGCCGGGTCCACCTGCAGGAATTCTTTGCCGAACGCCAGCTGGGTGCTGATGCCGTCCGCGCTGAGCAGGCGGTACTCGGTGGCGTCGGCGCCTAGCGGCAGCAGGTCGGTGTACTGGAACTCGGGCATGTGCGGCACGTCCTCGTGGTGGATGTGGGACCGGATTCATGGTAGATCCGCGGCCGGGCTGCGGAAGCGCTTGCATGGTGGGCGGCCGGCCGGGTAAGGGTTGGCCATCCCGGACGG
Source organism: uncultured Actinomycetes bacterium (assembly GCA_963758575.1). Lineage (GTDB taxonomy): Bacteria > Actinomycetota > Actinomycetes > Streptosporangiales > Streptosporangiaceae > RYN-230. The sequence goes on along the minus strand of CAVWWE010000031.1, from coordinate 2,802 downwards.
GGAGAGCTGTGAGCGGGTCCGGGCCAGGAGGGAGACGACCGTGAGCATGCCAACCGGCGACGAGCAGGCGATCAGCCTCGATGAGGCTTCCCGGCAGCTCGAGCTGGCCGTGCACGATGCGCAGGTGGCCTACGACTGCATCGCGCTGGGCAACCTGGACCGGGCGCACACGAACGCGATCACCGCGCGGGCCGCGGCCGACGCGGCCGAGACGCTGCTCCGCTCGGTGCTGGGCGAGGCCGCGTCCATCAGCGACCCGGACTGACCGGCGGCGCGGCGCTACTTGGCCAGCCGGGGGAGCAGCGCCGAGGCGACGATGATGGCGGCCACCGCCGACCCGATCAGCACCGCGATGTCCAGGGCCAGGTTGCTGGGCACCCCGATGAGCAGGTTGCGCAGCGCGTCCACCTCGTAGGACAGCGGGTTGACCCGGCTGATCGCCTGCAGCCAGCCGGGCATCAGCGCGGTCGGGTACAGCGCGTTGGAGCTGAAGAACAGCGGCATCGTGATGGCCTGGCCGATGGAGATGCCGTGCGGGGTGCGGATGGCGTGGATCCGGTTGAACGTCTCGCCGAAGATGATCAGCCACAGCGCGGGCTGGATGGCTCGGGTGTAGAGCTCGGTGCGGTCGTGCCGCAGCTTGCGCAGCTCCACCCAGCACAGCGTGCCCATCCGGCTGAGCAGCTGGCGGATGGTGACCCGGCCGCTGCCGGGGTCCTGATCAGCCCAGACGGCGGGCGGTGCGCCGGGCGCGACGGACGTCACGGATGCCTCCCTTTCCGGTCTCCTCGTCCAGCGTCCCGCCGGTGAAGTGGCGGAACACGTCATCCAGCGTGGCGTCCGGCCCCAGCGTGGCCTTCAGGTCCGCGGGTGAGCCGGTGGCCCGCACCGTGCCGCGGTGCATCAGCGCCACCCGGTCGCAGTGCAGGTCGGCCTCTTCCATGTGGTGCGTGGTCATCAGCACGGTCATCCCGGCGCGTTCCCGCAGCCGGCTGATGTGCTCCCAGACATCGGCCCGGGCGATCGGGTCCAGGCCCACCGTGGGCTCGTCCAGGACCAGCAGCCGGGGCGCGTTGACCAGCGCCTGGGCCAGTTCCAGCCGCCGCACCATGCCGCCGGAGTACGTCTTGACCAGGCGCAGCGCGGGCTCGGTCAGGCCCATCGCGGTCAGCGCCTCGTCGACCCGCTGGTGGCGGACCGCGCGCGGCACGTCGAACAGCCGGGCGAACAGCTCGACGTTCTCCTGGCCGGTCAGGCTGGCGTCCGCGGACAGCAACTGCGGCACGTAACCGATCGTGCGGCGGACCCGCATCGGCTGGGCGGTGGTGTCGGTGCCGAACACGATGATCCGCCCGGTGGCCGGCTTGAGCAGCGTGGTCAGCATCCGGATGGTGGTGGTCTTGCCCGCCCCGTTGGGCCCGAGCAGGCCGAACGTCTCACCGGGCCGGATGAACAGGCTCACGTGATCGACCGCGGTGTGCTCAGCGAACCGGTACGTCACGTCGTTGACGATGACCGCGGCCTGCACAGCAGGTCCGGTCGGGACTGGCTCGCTCAGCGCGGCGCTGCCGGTTTCCAGGCTCATGGGGCCTCCTGCATCGTCTCGGCCAGGCAGATGAGGGCGGGCACCGCGTGGGCCAGCGCCCGGCGGTCGGTCCAGGTCAGCTGGGCCAGCGCCCGGGCGGCCAGCTCGGCGCGCAGGTCGCGGAACTCCTCGATCCGGGCCCGGCCCTTGTCGGTGACTTCGAGCTGGACCGAACGGCCGTCGGGCTGGGCCCGGTTCCGGCTGAGCAGACCCTGGTCGGCCAGCTTGCCGACCAGGGTGCTGACCGTGTTCGCCGCCAGGTGCAGTTCCTGGGCCGCCTCGGCCACGCCGAGGCCGGGCCGGGCCGCGACCAGGCGGAGCAGCTCACCCCGCGCCGGGGGCAGTGGCTCGCTGGCCCAGGCGTGCCGGACGGCCCGCCGGGCGCTGCGCCGGACCGCGCTGATCGCCGCTAGCAGCTCTGCCGCCTCGGCCCGTTCAGCCGCCGGGACGCCCCGAGCAGCAGAAATATCTTGCACAGAGCTAACTATATAGGGCCACGCGCGCGCAGTAAACGCTACGGAAACTGGTCAGCGGCCGGGCTTGCGAGCTGCCGGGTCGGAGTCCGCGGCCACCTCGGCGGCGACTTCGATGCCCATCTCGGGCGAGGCGCCGATGGCCGTCTCCGCGGTCAGCTCGGCCTCCTCGCTGGCCGCCGGGCCGGCCAGTGCGTGCTCGTCGTACACGTAGCGCTTGCCGCGCAGCAGCGACGCGATGGCCGCGATCACCAGCAGGATGATCGCCATGCTGAACACGAGGACCAGGCCGTGGTGGAACGGGCCGGAGATCAGGTTCGGGAAGAACCGCTTGCCGGTCAGCACGGCCACGTTGTGCGGTGGCAGGTGGTTCAGGATGCCGGTCGGGCCGAGCAGTTCCTTGATCGGGTTGTAGCCCAGGAACGTGGCGAACAGGCTGGCCACCGGGGGAGTGGCGGCGACCTGGTGGGCGAGGCCGGCCGGCACGCCCTGGGACATCAGGCCCTTGGCCATCGTGCTCGGCAGCGTGCTGGCCAGGCCAGCGATCATCAGCGAGAAGAAGATGCCGATGGACAGCACGAACCCGGAGTTCTGGAACGTGGCCAGCATGCCGGACGCGGCGCCGCGCTGCCGGGCCGGGACGCTGTTCATGATGGCCGCCGCGTTGGGGAGGAGAACAGCCCCATGCCCACGCCCGCGATGAAGATGAGCGCGCCGAACGCGAAATAGACGAAGTCGGTGGGG